>NZ_CP087184.1:4545751-5195144 GCF_024749045.1 Pseudomonas sp. B21-028 | reverse complement strand
AGCAGATGCAGAGTCCAGCCTTCGGCCGCCAGTGGCAGGGATTCCCACAGGTAATCTGCCGGGCCATCAGGGGTATCGACCCGGGCCAACTGACTGTTGTCGTCGAAACGCCGCAGTGCTTCGTAGCCCAACGGTTGCAGCGGTTGCTTGTCGTATTGGCGGGTAGCCTTGAGCTCGGCATGATCGCTGTCGGTCAGGGGCAGCAGATGGCGATAACGCCAGCCCGGCCGGTTGGCGATGAATACGATCCCCCGGGCGTCGCTGACCAGCAGGGTGTCGCTGCCCTGGCGCCATTCACGTTCAAGCACGGGAAATTCCAGCTTCACCACCATTGCTCCGAGGAATTCGCCGTTGTCACCGGTCACAGCGCTGGACAGGAAATAACCCGGAATGCCGCTGGTCACACCCACCGCATAGAAACGCCCGGTGCCCTGGGTCCGGGTCTGGAGGAAATAGGGCCGGAAGCCATAGTTGTGCCCGACGTAACTGCTGGGCAGGCGCCAGTTGCTGGCCGCCACGGCCTGGCCGGTCCGGTCGAGCAACTCCAGGGTCGAGGAGTGCGCGGTGTCGTTGATTTTCTCCAGCTTGCGATTCAGCGCGTCCTGTTGCGCCGCGCTGACCGGTCCCGCCAGGGCCGAACGCAACTCCGGGTCCAGGGCCAGTACGGCGGGCAGGGCGCGGTAGCGGTCGATCAGGGTATGCAGGGAATTGGCGTACAGCGCCAGTTGCTGGTTCGCACGGCTGACGTCCTCTTCCAACGCCTGGCGTTCGGCGTGGCGCATGGCCAGGGCGGCGGCGCCTACCGCGCCGGCGAGGATCAGTACAATGACAAGGGACAGGCGCAAGGGGCGAGGCATTGCGAGCATGTGAGCGCTTCAAGGGCCGACGGGACTGGCACCATAGCATGCCACTAGCGTGACGTAATACGCGTCCTACCGGACTATCGCAGCGCTGTTTGGGTCTGCCTCAGTCGGCCGATGGTGGCCTCCATTTCCCTGCGCAGGGATCGACGCGTGATGCCGTTGGTGGGGCCGAGCATCTTGCTCAATGGCCGGTAGGTATTGATCGCTTCGACCCCCGCTTCGTCGAACAAGGTATCGACATAGTCCATTTGCAGGTTCAGTACATTAATCATGTCGTTGATGTAGGTGTCTGCCCGGGCCAGTTTTTCCTCGGAAAGGGTTTGTCCCGCCTTGCCGATCTCATGAATGATTTCGATGGCGCCCGCAACGGTGTTGACCACCGCTCCGATTTCGTTAGCCGCTATGTTTCCGGTGGCCTTCAGCGCGGCCTTGGTACCGATGACCGTCGCTTCCTTGCCCAGCTTCAAGACGTTTTTTTGGGTTGGCGCATACGTGGCTTCGATCAGGTGCTGGACTTTACTCTGGGCATAGGACGAAAAGACCATGGATTTGTATTCGCCTTTCCTCACGATTCGATCAGGGTCCAGCTTGCGGGATTTGAAGTTCACTGCCGAGCTCAGGCTCAGCCTTTCCAGGGCATAGTCCAGGCCAACGCTCACGGCTTTGCCGGTCACGAACCCCAACGCGGCGCCCATGATGATGCCCGGGGGCCCCGCGGCACTGCCCAGCGCCGCGCTCCCAATCCCCACCGCCACACCCATGCCATAGCTGACGACCTGGGCACCCACATGAGCGCCGATACGTACCGCGGCGGATTGGGCGTGGTCCGCCGCCGAGCGGTGGTTGGCCAGTTGAGATTGCGCTTCGCTGGCCCTGCGTGAGGTCAGTTTCATGATGTAAATGAATTTTTCGACTTCCCTGTTCAGCCGGGAAAGCGTCTTCCAGCGCTGCAATTGCGTAGCGGCCAGGGCTTTCCTGGCATCTCGTTGCGCCGGTGTCTCCAGCATCAGTCCGCTGAAATCGGTGAAGATGATCGGGTTGTTACCGACGAACCCATAGAGGTTCAATCCATCCACATCTCCCGCCGGATCCGAGCTGACCCAGCGTTGCAACCACGGCGCATAGTAGCGTGCGCCGTAGTAATACAGCCCGCTGGCGTCCATCTCCTGACCTGAATAGCGGAGCGTCTTGTAATCGGCCTCCACCTCGGAGCGGGCGGCGTGCCAGGCCGTGCCGCCGAAAGGATAGTAGTGTTCCAGGCTGATCAGCGCGGCATTACGGTCCAGTTCCAGGGTGCTGGAGCCCAGGTGGTCATCCAGGCTGTAGCGCAGTTGATCGGCTTCGATACCGCTGGGTTGGCCGGTTTCCCAATGCAGGCAACGGACCTGACCGTGGGTCAACAGGCAGGTGATCACGTGCAGTTCTTCGCCGTTGGAGGCAAGACGGATTTCAAGGCCTGGCAGGTAGCGTGTCTCGTGGCGGGCGCCCGCGCGGGTGTGGGTCTTGCTGACCCGTTCACCCTGGCTGTAGAGGTAGGTTTCGTCATCGTCCGACAAACCGTTGTCGCGTTTGAGCAGCGTGACTTTACTGAGCTGGTCGCGAGCGTCCCACGTCAGCGGCTGCGCGCCGCGTTGCAAATGCAGTTGGTTGCCGTGGGCATCGAACAGCGCGTCGAAAACCGGCTCGGGGTCGCCTTCGGCCCAGCGCACTCCCCGGTTGCTGTGGGGGTCAATCCGTAGCGTCTGGGTGTGGTTGTTGCCGGTACGCACATGACGCAAGCGGGTCAGGTTATTACCGGTGTCGTAGTCATAGCGTTGGGTGTAGTTGAAACGACGACCGGGGTCGATGGGAATGAGCGGCTGCGGGAGCCCGGGTTGCAGATGCGGTATGTCTCCCTCCAGGCCGCTGGCGCTGGTCAAGCGGTAGAGTGAGTCGTAGGTGAAATCTCGATGCCCGTCCACGCGCTGGTTGGCACAGTACACCGTGGCGACGCTGTGGTCTTCGATGCGCAACACATTGCCTACGCGGTCGTAGAAATAGGCGAGGTCCTGGCGCAAGGCTCCATCGGGTTTCCCTGTCTTCAAAGTACTCAGCAGATCGTTGGCCGGGTCGTAGGTCCAGTGAGTGGTCACCCCGTTGGCAGTGTCCTGTCGCTCGACCTGGCCGACGGCATTGTAGTGGGCGTCCAGCAGAATCTGTTGCGCGCTGGCATGCCCCTTGATTTGCAGGTCCACCCGCTTGAGCTGCCCGCAGATGTCCAACTGCAGGAATTGCCGGTGGCCGCCAGCGTCAGCCCGGCCTATCGGTGTGCCGAGGGCGTCGTAGATCAGCTCGGTGGTGTAGGCGGTGGCGTCGGCAAAGCGGCGTACCTGACGCAAGGATTCGCCCGACAGGCCATAGCTGTCCAGCCGCACGACACCCGATGAGTCGATCTGCTCCAGTAATTCTCCGCGCCGGTTATGCGCGGCGTCGGCCGTGGCGTCGGCGTAGATGAAGGTATCGGTTTCGGGCTCTGTCCGGCTGTTCTCCTCAAGGAGCAGCGGACGCAATCGAGGGTCGTAAGTGATCCGCCAATGATTGCCGCGTTCATTCCACAATTGCAGGACTTCACCTGCCAGGCCCGGTAATAGCAGGCGCCACCCGGCATCGACGCTGTCGGAGCGCAACGAGTTGCCCGTCAGGGTGTACAGGCTGGCCTGATTGGCTTTGGGGGCCTGACCGAAAAGACGCGGGTCCCACTGCTCCAGCAGATGGCCGGCGGCGTTGTAGCGTTGGCGGGATATCAATGCGGTAACGGTGGATGCGACCTGGCTGCGCAAATAGACATTCTGCCGTGCCGGCAAGCCGCGACCGTCGATGGCAACGACGTTTGGAGTGCGGTAATGGATGGCGCTCATCAGTCGACGGCCTCCAGGGGGCATCGCTTCGATCTTTAACGAGGTTGCGCACTGAGGGGGCAATATACCCGCGAAAGAACAGTGCCGAACCTGTCAGGTCTGACAGGCTGCCCGGGGCAAGCCGGTCGATCGCGTCATCCTCCCGCGCCCTTGGCGTGGGACCGCTTCAACAGGAACTGATTGTCCGTGGTGCTCATCTCTTTGTACCAGGTCATGCCTGTCTGCGCCCGGTCGATGTAGTCCAGCGTGACCTGGGTCTTTCTCTGCAGGACCGAATGGTGGATCGGTGCCAGGGTTTGCCGTGTCGTCATGTGGTTGACGTTGGGCAGCAAGTCGCCCGGGTAGACCACCGATTGACCCAGGGCTTTGAAGGCGGCGTCCGTGGTACTCCAGCGCTGTTCCACGGTGCTTTTCCATTCGGCGAGCATGGCGTCGATCTTCTGGATCTTCATGGGGGTGAGCCCCATCTTGATGTCCTCGGCTTCCTGGGCCCGGGCACCCAGTTTCAGCAAGTTGATGCCGGGGACCACCGAGCCTACGACTCGATTCAGGAAAAAATTCGAGAAGTCCTGGACCGAGGCGCCCGCAGAATCGTCTCGAGCGTACCCTAGCCGGCTATCGATTGCCTTGATCGACATGGCCGACGTCTGCGGGATGAGCGGCCGTAACAGGCGGGCAGTCGGGAGGCTGGTTTCGGCTGTCACGTCAGCGATGTCGGCGCCTATGTTCCCACCGGTGAGGCCACTCAGATAAGGGATTTCATTGAGCGATGGCATCACTGAACCGAACCCCTCCGCCCCCACGTAGCCACCCGAAAAACCGACCACGGCGCCGAGAGTCTCACCCGCGAGGTTTTTCAGCAGCTCCTTACCGATGTTCGTCTTGTGGATGATGTTGTCGATCTGCGCCAGCGCCGTTGCGGACTCCTTCCCGAGTTCTGAAATGAAATCCGAATAGTTCAGAATCTGCCATTCGATTCGGTTCGTTCCGCTGTCCACATAGCACAACGGGCTATTGCCCAGGAACGCATACAGGTTCAACCCGTCCACATCCCCCGCTGGATCGGCGGCGATCCAGCGCTGCAGCCACGGTGCGTAGTAGCGTTCGTTGTAGGCATACAAGCCGCTGACATCCATTTCGCGACCCGAATAGCGCCGGGTCTTGTAGCCGATCTCCGGGGTCGATCGTGCGCTCATCCAGGCCGTCGCCCCGAACGGATAATAACCTTCGTGGCTGATCAAGCGGGCTTGCTGGTCGAGCTCCATCAGGCTTGAACCCAGATGATCCTGGAGGCTGTAGCGCAGTTGGTCGTCGGCAATCCCGGCCGGCTTGCCGCTGACCCAATGCAGGCAGCGTACGTTGACGGGGCCGGCGGCAATCTGGACGACGTGCAACTCCTCGCCCGAGTCCCGTGTACGGATTTCCAGGCCAGGCAGATAATGCACCGCGTGGAAATGACGGGAAGTCCCGGCATGGGTGGTGTGGCATTTATAAACCCGCTGGCCCTGGCTGTAGTGGTAATGCTCTTCGTCGTTGGGCGCGGCATCACGCTTGACCAATGTTACGGTCGTCAACTGGTCACGGGCGTTCCATTCCAGGTCCCGGCCGGGCTGCAAGGCCAGGAGGTTACCGTGACGGTCGTACAGCACGTCGAACGACGGTGCCGGATCGCCCGGCTCCCAGCGCGCCCCCCGGTTGCTGTGCGGGTCGATGAACATCTGGCGGGTGTGGCTGGCACCGTCGCGTGCGTGGTGGAGCCTGACCAGATTGCCGCCGTGATCATATTCGTAGGTCTGAACGTAGTTGCGCCGGTCATTGGGGTCTGTCGGTTGCGGGAGGCCGGGATTGTCCGAGGGTGGGCCATCGTCGTACCCGCTGGCGCTGAGCAGGCGATACAGCGAGTCATAGCTGAACCCGCGATGACCCTCGACCCGCTGGTTGGCGAAGTGACTGGGCGTGAAGGCCTGATCGAGGATACGGGTGATGTTGCCCACCGGGTCATACGCGTATTCGAAATCCTGCAGGGCCGTCTGGTCGCTCAGCGTCCATTGACGCTGCAAGCGCGCATCGGCCGGATCGTAACGCCAGTGGCTGATAATGCCATTGCTGATCCGCTGTTCGATAATCTGCCCGGCGGCGTTGTAGTGCGCACTCTCCAGGATCGGTAGCCATTCGGCCTGCCCCGTGAGCTGCAATTGGGCCTGTGCAAGCTGTCCGGTCAGGTCATAGCGCCACCGCTTCCGGTTGCCGCCGGCGTCGGTCTGCTCCAGGACGGCGTCCAGCGGATCGTAGAGGTAGCGGCTGGTAAAGGCTTTGTCATCCTGGAACGTACGTGTTTCGCGCAGCGGCCGGCCGAGCAGGCCGTAGCTGTCCAGGCGCAGGCTGCCCGAGGGGTCGGTCTGTTCGAACAGGCGCCCGCGCAGGTTGTGACCGGCATCCGCCGCACTGTCGCCATAGGTGAAGGTATCCGCATTGGCCTGGCCGTTCTCCTCCAGTGTCACCGGCCGCAGTTGCTCATCGTGCCTCATGCGCCAGTGGCTGCCGCGCTCGTCCCAGCGTTGCCGGAGCTCACTTGCCAGGCCCGGTAGAACCAGGCGCCAACCCGCATCGACGCTGTCGGTGCGCAAAGGATGCCCGCTCATGCCATAGCGGATGGTCTGGTTGGGTTTGGGCGCGCTATCGAACAGACGTGCGTCCCATTGCTCGACGAGTCGGCCGGCGGCATCGTGGCTGCGTCGGGAGATCAGCGCCCTGGCCGGGGTCGCGACTTGGTCGCGCAAATAAACGATCTGCCGAGCCGGCAGGCCACGCCCCTCGACGACGATCAGATGCGGCGTACGCACGTGCACAGTGCTCATGGCGTGGGCCTGCCTGTACATGTTTCAGTCCCCTGGATCCGTATCGTTGTAATCGAAGTCGCATTGGTACCAGGGGTGATAGACATGCCAGGCTTCGTGTCCCTTGGCATTGATGGCCTTGACCAGGCGTCCTGGCGGATCATAGAACTGCTGGTCGTGATAACCGTGCACGCGCAGCGACGCGTCGTTGATGTAGCGCCAGGCATCGGCGAAGTAGGGCCGGTAGACCCGCGTGACCAATCCCTTGTTGTCGTACTCGACCCGTTCACTCACACGCCAGCGCCGTTCGGCCAGGTGCTGGAGCGGCTGGCCATCCTGCAACACCAGCGAGCCGTCTTCACCCACGGCATAGGCTTGTCCGGCTTCCACCCGCTGTTTGCTTTGCAGGGCACGACCGAATCCGTCGACGGCATTGACGGTGATGCGGATCTGTTGCAACGGATCGTCCGGGTAACGATCGGCGTTCAGCACGACGCTGTGGACCGGCTCCCGGGTCGCTGCCTGCACCAGCACCCGCAGGAGTGCCTGGGCGGCGCTGCGCTCGGTCAGTCGTTCCAGACGCGTGCGCGCCGAGGCGCGGATATGGCCATCGGGCAACAAGTAGCGCTCGCTGATCCACTCGCTGCGTTGTGCGGGGAGTACCAGGGCGAGATCGAGGGACCCCATCCAACTGAGCGCATCGCTGCGCACGGCACTGGCGATCCGGCCCAGGGTGGCTTCCGGATGGTCGATGGCATGGCCGGGTGTCAGGTCTTCGGGCGGCTGGTAGGTAGCAATATCGTCGAAGCCCGCCGGAGCGCCGCTCTCGGTGCCATGAAAGGTCACGCCCAGTGGAGCGCCCGCCGGACCATAGAATGCTTGCTGGATATTGTCATTGGCATCGACGATCTTGCGCGGCAGCAACGCGTGGTAATCGTACTCGATCCGGGTCGTGCAGCCGTCCGGCAAGGTCACGGCGGTGGTCATCAAGTGGTAAGGGTCGTGCTCGACGGTGGTCACCCCGTGGCTTTGGGTTTCCCGCAGGGTCGTCAGCTGGAAGAAGCCCCCGAGGGGTTCGTAGGTCGCAAACCCGACTTTCCTGGACCAGAGATTTTCGCGATCGTCCTCATCCGGGTCGTCCGGTAGAAACAGCTTCATGGGCTCGAAGCCGATGGTTTCCAACTGCTCGCGAATGTCGAAGGGGGGAGGCAGATCGTCATAGGCTTGCAGCGCAAGCTTGTCGAACTCGGCCACCTCCAGTGGACCGCGCAGTGCCTGGAAGACAATGTCGTCGTGCTCGTCCAGCAGGTAGTTCTGTTCCTGGAGCGCGATCAGTTGCCGGGCGGCGTCCCATTGCGCGGAGTCCTGATGTTCGAGGAAGCTTTCATAGCTGACCTGCCCGGGGGTGAGCCCCAACGGCAGTTCACCTTTTGGACGTTGCAACCCGTTGGCCCTGGAGCGCCAGGGCAGGCCCAGCCGCTGGCGCTGCCTGTCGTCATCGATCAGGTGCCGATGCTCGGCGCGTTTCTCGACGAGGTGGAATACCTGTTGCTGATCGTCATGGGCGTCGCGCCACCAGTCGTTCTCGTCGTCATCGTCGAAGGGCGGTGGGTCGAGGGGGGTGAGGCGCCGGGCGTAGTGGACCGCGAAACCGTGGATAAGCTGGCCGAACAGGTTCCACTTCAGGTTGAGGCCATGCTGGATCTGCGGGTCGTCGATAAACCCGTCGTATTGATAGGTGATCGTCTCCAGTTCCAGTACCAGCAGGCTCTTGTGGTGGACATGGGGATGGCGCAGCAGGTAGCGCTGTTGGGTCACGGTGTAAGGCTTGGCGGTGTCGGCCGGTTCGGCGGGATGGGTTTCGGTGCGCAATACATGGCCACCCAGGGCATAGGCCATTTCCCGCGCGGTGTCCGGGTCGGGGCTGATGATCTCGTTGGCCTCATCGCTTTCATGGAAACGGGTCAGCAGCGTCGGGCCCAGCGGCACTGCGTCGGTGTCGCCTGCGAAACAGTCCTTGAGGGGTTGATCGACGGTGCGGCCGGTGTGGAACCAGGTCTTGACCAGTACTGGCGCGGTCAAACCGGTTGACGTCTCGCCTGCGGGCACTTCGCTGTCGACCTGGTACAGCCGGCCGAAGCCCCGGAACTCCCGGTGGTGGCTGTCATAGTCGCCTTCGAAGTAAGTGAAGCGTTGGGTCAGGCAACTACCGGTGATCTCGTCCAGTTGTTGTTGGCGCGCCACCAGCGGCAAGGCCAGGGGCAGATAGCAGGTTGGCGGCTCCCGGCTGGCCAGGCGTTGCTGCTTTTCATCCAGCCAGTACTGTGCACTGCTGCGATAGGTCAGGGTGCTGCTGCAACCCATGTTGTTGTTCATGGTACTGAGCAGATAGGGGCGGGCCGCGACGAAGTCATAGCGCCAATGCCCGGTCTTCATGTCGGGCGTCAGGTGCGGCTTGCTCAGGATCAGGCTGGCACATCTCAGGCCTTGCAGGTCGGCCAGGGTAACCTGGCACAGATTGTCGTACCGCAGGCCTTCGGGCCATGGCACTTGCACGGGGGTCTGTTCAAGTCCATTGCCGCCGCGGTTGAGGTAGATCTCGAAGCACTCGCTCTTGAGGTAGATCAACGCCGCCGCGCCGGACCCGTCCAGGTCGGCGATGCGGACCCGGTCGGCGTCGAACTGGCTGTAGCTGAAGGGCAGGACGCTCATGACAAAGCCTTCGCCGAAATGCCCATGGCCCAGGCTCGGCCAGCACTTGATCTCGTTGCAGCGGATGCGGCACAGCTCGGTACTGTCGCTGCCCAGCAAGTTGCCGAACATCACCACCTCGCTGTGCAGGTCGCTGAACAAGGGCAGGGCGCTGTCCGGTTCATGGGGCACCGTCACGCCAGGGGCAAACCCCTCCTCGCGAAGGTTTGCGTACAGCCGCACACTCTTGGGACCGATCATGGCCAGGGAGCGCAAACCGTCGCCGTTCAGGTCGCCCAGTTGCGCGGACGGGTGCAGGAACTCCGTCGGGAAACGCTTGAAGTCCGTGAAGGTGGACCAGCTACGGTCCGGGTTGAGGGTGTAGAAGCCACTCATGCCGGGCTGGACGATGAGCCAGTTGAGGCGGCCCCTGCCCGTCAGGTCCGTCAACACCTGCAAAACCGCCGGGTTGTCGGCGGCGACCGGGATGCTCTCCAGGCGTGACCACGGACCGTAGGCGATTTTGTCGTCGGCCTCGCCGCGTTCCGGCTCGCGGTAATACCAGCCCTGGGTGTAGCGGCACAGGAAGCCCGGAACGCCCTCGCCGTACAGGTCGACGCAGTGGTAACGACTGCCGTCTTCAATGGCGGGCATCGTCTGCAATTCAAAGAACGGCTCAGGTGTCAGGTTGAGCTCGAAACCGCTGTAGTGCAGCTCGACGGGGGGGCGGTAATCGACCCGGCCCTCGGCGTCCCAGTCTTGATAATGGGCTGCGGTCAGCAGGTTGTAGCCCAGTGCGGTGGCGCTGTATTCCAGCAGCAACCGTGCGACCAGCGCAGGCTCGGTGCCCGCTTCGGCGGGGAAGTGGTGGAACATCAGTACCTGCTGGCACAGGCGCCGCGTGCCGATTTCGAAACCGTACCGGTAGGCGTGGATCGGGTCGCTGCGCAGTTGCCATGGCGCTCCCTCAGGAGCGTGCCACGTCGGTTTTTGCGCAAGATCGAGGGTGCGCTGCCCATAGTCGAACAGCAGATGGAAATGCCAGTGTCTGTTGGCCGGGTCGTCCTCTTCGAAGCAGAAGAAGCTATCGCTGGCCGTGGCGTTGCCGTAGCACACCCGCCGCAGGTAGCGCTGGGCGCGATAGTCATGGGGCCCGTCGAACGGGCCGGGATCGCTTTCGTATTCATAAAAGATGTGTTCGCCTGATGGGCCGAGTTCTTCGAGCAACAACCATTCGGCGATGCGGTCCGGCTTCTGGGGATCGGCGGCGGCAACGGGGTCTACGATGCGCGACGCTTCGCTGTTGCCGTAGCAATACAAATGGCCGTTACTGCCCTGGACCCGCCAGAACGGCGCCTGGCCATCGTCGGGGCTCCAGAGTTCATACACATCGAATGCACGTTCGATCCTGGGGTAGTAGCGCACCACCGAGCAGGCCCGGCTACCGGGCCCGGCCAGGGTGCGAATGACCGGCACGCCGTCGTTGAACTCGGGCCAGCGCTCGACCCCGACGGCATCGATCATCACGTCGTCATCGCCATAGTGCGGGACGCCTTCGCTGGTGCGGCGGGCGATGCTGGGCAGGGACAACTGCATGCCGATGCCGAAGGTGCCGTTGCCGCTCTGGTTGTTGTAGTGCAGCGCCAGGGCCGGGGTCAGGTGGCGGGCGCTGGAAAGGGGCAAGGGCAATTCGAAAGAGGCTGCCCCTCGCGTGCCGACAGGGCCGATCCGGCTGCCCAGCGTGGCAATGGATGCACTGTTGGCGATAGTGGGGGGCACAATCTGAAGGGGCGCTTGTTCTGCCATTGGGGGATCTTCTCGTTAGGCATTGTCAGGGAATACCCGGCTGAACATGAGGATGCCAAGAGATGAACGATGGGTAACCTGTCAGATCCGACAGGTGCGTGGGTGGGCCGATAAGTGGTAGGCGTACCTGCGTGCAACAAAAAAGGCCGGTGGGCTTGTCGCCCACCGGCCTTTCTACGGTGCCAAAGTGCGGGTTACTGCACTTCTACCGCCAGGCTGTCACTGATCTTCTTCTGCCAGATGGCCGGGCCGGTGATGTGCACCGACTCGCCCTGGCTGTCGACCGCAACGGTCACCGGCATGTCCTTGACCTCGAACTCGTAGATCGCTTCCATGCCCAGTTCGGCGAATGCCAGGACCTTGGACTTGCGGATCGCCTGAGCCACCAGGTACGCGGCGCCGCCAACGGCCATCAGGTAGACGGCCTTGTTGTCCTTGATCGCTTCGATAGCGGTCGGGCCGCGCTCGGATTTGCCGATCATGCCCAGCAGGCCGGTCTGTTCGAGGATCTGGCGGGTGAACTTGTCCATCCGCGTGGCGGTGGTCGGACCGGCCGGGCCAACCACTTCGTCGCCTACCGGATCGACCGGGCCGACGTAGTAGATGAAGCGGCCCTTGAGGTCTACCGGCAGGGTTTCACCCTTGTTCAGCATCTCGACCATGCGCTTGTGCGCCGCGTCGCGACCGGTGAGCATCTTGCCGTTGAGCAGCACGGTTTCGCCCGGCTTCCAGCTCTGCACTTCTTCCGGGGTCAGGGTGTCGAGGTTCACGCGACGAGCCGACGGGCCGGCTTCCCAGACGATTTCCGGGTAGGCGTCCAGCGGTGGCGCTTCGAGCTCTGCGGGGCCGGTGCCGTCCAGCACGAAGTGGGCGTGACGGGTGGCGGCGCAGTTGGGGATCATGCACACCGGCAGGGAGGCGGCGTGGGTCGGATAATCCATGATCTTCACGTCGAGCACGGTGGTCAGGCCACCCAGGCCCTGGGCGCCGATGCCCAGTTGGTTGACCTTCTCGAACAGCTCCAGGCGCATCTCTTCGATACGGTTCTGCGGGCCACGGGCCTTGAGCTCGTGAATGTCGATGGATTCCATCAACACTTCTTTGGCCATGACCGCGGCTTTCTCGGCGGTGCCGCCGATGCCGATGCCGAGCATGCCCGGTGGGCACCAGCCGGCCCCCATGGTCGGAACGGTCTTGAGCACCCAGTCGACGATGGAATCGGACGGGTTGAGCATGGCCATTTTCGACTTGTTCTCGGAGCCGCCGCCCTTGGCCGCCACGTCCACTTCCACGGTGTTGCCCGGAACGATGGAGTAGTGGATGACCGCCGGGGTATTGTCCTTGGTGTTTTTGCGCGCACCGGCCGGGTCGGCGAGGATGGAAGCGCGCAGGACGTTTTCCGGCAGGTTGTAGGCGCGACGCACGCCCTCGTTGATCATGTCGTCCAGGCTCATGGTCGCGCCGTCCCAGCGCACGTCCATGCCCACCCGTACGAACACGGTCACGATGCCGGTGTCCTGGCAGATCGGCCGATGACCGGTGGCGCACATGCGCGAGTTGATCAGAATCTGCGCCATGGAGTCACGGGCCGCTGGCGATTCTTCGCGCAGGTAGGCTTCGTGCATCGCCTGGATGAAGTCCACGGGGTGGTAATAGGAAATGAACTGCAGGGCGTCGGCAACGCTCTGAATCAGGTCGTCTTGCTTGATCACGGTCATGAGTCGCGCTCCTCTCTAAGACGGGAACATTCAATAAGGTACCGTTCGTTTGGGTGCATCGGTCGACGGACGGCACCTCTTAAGACACGCCGGGCATGCTGGCGCGACGCTAAAAAGGCGCGGCAGTATATCGCAGGCGGACACCCTGTGGGAGCAAGCAGCCCCTGTGGCGAGGGGATTTATCTGTGGCAATAGGATTTATCTGTGGCAACAGAATTTGTCTGTGGCGAGGGGATTTATCCCCGCTGGGCTGCGAAGCGGCCCTAAATGATGGGTACACATTAACCTGGCACACCGCAGCGGCAGCTTTTAGGTCTGCTTCGCAGCCCAGCGGGGATAAATCCCCTCGCCACAAATAAATCCTCTAACCACAGATAAATCTTCTAGTCACAGATAAATTCTCTTGCCGCAGATAAATCCCTCAGCACAGGGGTGTGCGTCGGGCAATGAACACTGCGTCAATATGGGTCATTGCTTTGACGCCATTTTTCTGCTCCAGAATTGAATGGTCATTTGTCCTACACGCCACTAAAGTGGCGTCTGGCCTGTAGCGTAGGACGCCTCCTGTCAGTTTCCTTTCCCATGGTGAGTCAACGATTGACCCATAACGCCATTCAACGTCTCCTGCTCAAACGCTTCGCCCTGGCGGCCGCGACTTACGCGCTGGCGCTGGTGTTGTTGTGGCTGGCATTTTTCAGTGGGCATTACCTCGACTCGTTACGCGGCGTCATCATCGGCAGCGCCTTGGTGGTGCTGTGCCAGGGTGCGCTGTTTGCAGTGTTCATCAGCGGTCGCAACCTGCGTTTCGCCGACCCCAGTCTCACCGAAGTGCAAGTCCTGATCGGCCTGGGCTGGCAGACCTGGATGATGGGGCACCTGGACCAGGCCCGGGGCCTGTTCCTGGTGTTCTATGTACTGATCCTGCTGTTCGGGCTGTTTCATCTGTCGCGCCGGGCTTTTGTGCGTTGCGCGATGCTGGTGTTCTTCAGTTTCACCGGCCTCACCTTATGGGACGCCTGGTTCTTCCGGCTTTCCGACCCCACGCTGGCCGGCTTGCAGGTGTGCGTGCTGTTTATCGTGCTGGTGTGGCTGGTGCTGTACGCCCGCTATGTCCAGACGTCGCGCCAGCGCATGCGTCAACGACGGTTTGCCTTGCAGGCGCACCAGGACACTCTGCGCGGCATGATGCGCCAGCTCGAAGACCTGGTGGCCACCGACGAACTGACCGGCCTGTTCAATCGCCGGCATTTCCTGCGCCTGGCGTCCCGTGAACTCAACACGCTCAAGCCGGACATGGCCCATGGCCTGGCCTTGATCGATCTTGACCATTTCAAACGCATCAACGACCTGCACGGCCACGCTGCCGGCGACCAGGTGCTCCAGGCCTTCGCCAGCGTTGCCACGGCCTGCCTGCGTGAAGGCGATGTGTTGGCGCGCTATGGCGGCGAAGAGTTCGTCATGCTCCTGCCCGCCTGTGACCCCGCGCGCCTGACCGCTTGTTGCGAGCGGTTGCGCCTGGCGTTTGCCGCCGTCGAGTTGACCGGTCTACGGGTGGGGGCCCTCAGCCTGTCGGCGGGCATGACACTGTTGGAAATGGACGATGATCTGGACAGCGCGTTGCAACGTGCCGACCAGGCCTTGTACCGTGCCAAGCGAGACGGCCGGAATCGATGTGCCGCCGCCTGGGAGAGTGTCGATGCCTGAACTGACGGTCGCCGGCCGGCAATGGACCGTCGCGCCCGGCAGTAACCTGTTGGACGCGTTGAATCAGTCCGGGGTGCCGGTGCCCTACAGTTGCCGCGCCGGCAGTTGCCATGCCTGCCTAGTGCAATGCACCGGCGGCGATGTGCGCGACGCTCGGCCCGATGCCTTGAGCCCGACGCAGCGCGATCAGGGCTGGCGGCTGGCCTGTCAGTGCCAGGTAGTCGAGGATGTGCGGATCCACACGTTCGATCCGCAGCGCGACGGTCAGGCGGCCCAGGTAGTGGCGGCGGACTGGCTGGGGCCCGACGTGCTGCGTTTGCGCGTCAGCCCTGAACGGGCGCTGCGTTACCAGGCCGGGCAACACCTGGTGCTGTGGCTTGGTGACGTCGCCCGACCCTATTCCCTGGCGAGCCTGCCGGAGGAAGACCGTTTCCTGGAATTTCACCTCGACTGCCGCCAGCCCGGGCAATTTGTCGACAGGGCTCGCTCCCTGAACGTGGGGGACCCCATCCGCCTGGGTGAACTGCGCGGCGGTGCGCTGCATTACGATCCAGCCTGGCACGACAGGCCGCTGTGGCTGCTGGCCGCCGGTACCGGGTTGGGGCCGTTGTTCGGCATCCTGCGCGAAGCCCTGCGCCAGCAGCATCGAGGGGCGATTCATCTTGTGCATGTCGCCCATGACGCCAGCGGGCATTACCTGGGCAAACCCCTGGCGGCGCTGGCCGCCAAGTACCCGCAACTCAGCGTTCAACTGCTGACCTCGGTCGAGGCCCCTTCAGCCCTGGCGCAACTGCGGCTGGCCTCCCGACACACCCAGGCCCTGGCCTGCGGCCACCCCGAGCGGGTCGAAGCCTTCGCCAAACGCCTCTACCTGGCCGGCTTGCCGCGTAATCAGTTGCTGGCGGATGTTTTTCTTACCCGTGAGGGCGACGGGGGCTGAGCTACCGCTATCGCGAGCAGGCTCGCTCCCACAGGGTCTTGTGGTATTTCGCAGATTCACTGTGGGAGCGGGCTTGCTCGCGATAGCGGTGGATCTGTCACTGAGAGGTTGAATGTACCGCCGCCTTCGCGGGCAAGCCCGGCTCCCACAGAGTCGGGTGATGTCTGTAGATGCTGCGTACGCCGCAGATCCACTGTGGGAGCGAGCCTGCTCGCGATGGCGTCCGCCCAGGCAAAGTAAAAAAAAGCCCCGCCATTCACATGGCAGGGCTTTTATCTTTCAGCGGGACACTCAGACCATCGGGTCGCCGACGTGCAGGATCTTCATCCCGTTGGTGCCGCCGATGGTGTGGTAGCTGTCGCCCTTGGTCAGGATGACCCAGTCACCGGTCTGCACCACGCCGCGCTTGACCAACTCGTCCACCGCCGCCTGGCTGACCTCGCCCGGTTGCAGGGCGGCCGGGTCGAACGGCACGGTGTAGACGCCACGGAACATGGCGGCACGGGCCTGGGTTTCGCGGTGCGGGGAGAACGCGTAGATCGGCACCGAAGAACGGATGCGCGACATGATCAGCGGCGTGTAGCCACTTTCGGTCAGGGCGATGATCGCCTTCACGCCCGGGAAGTGGTTGGCGGTGTACATCGTTGCCAGGGCGATGCTTTCGTCGCAGCGCTCGAAAGTCTTGCCGATACGATGGCTGGAGGTCTTGCCGGTCGGGTGCTTTTCCGCGCCTATACAGATACGTGCCATGGCTTGCACCGCTTCGAGCGGGTATTGGCCGGCGGCGCTTTCGGCCGAGAGCATCACGGCATCGGTGTAGTCGAGCACGGCGTTGGCTACGTCGGACACTTCGGCGCGGGTCGGCATCGGGTTCTGGATCATCGACTCCATCATCTGGGTCGCCACGATCACCGCTTTATTGTGGCGGCGTGCGTGCAGGATGATCTTCTTCTGGATGCCCACCAGCTCGGCGTCGCCGATTTCCACGCCGAGGTCGCCACGGGCCACCATCACGGCGTCGGACGCCTTGATCAGGCCGTCGAGGGTTTCGTCGTCGGCCACGGCTTCGGCGCGCTCGATCTTCGCCACCAGCCAGGCGGTACCGCCGGCTTCGTCGCGCAGTTGACGGGCGTATTCCATGTCGGCGGCGTCGCGGGGAAAGGACACGGCCAGATAGTCGACTTCCATTTCCGCGGCCAGCTTGATGTCGGCCTTGTCTTTTTCTGTCAGGGCCGGTGCCGTCAGGCCGCCGCCGCGACGGTTGATGCCTTTATGGTCCGACAGCGGGCCGCCGATGGTCACGGTGCAGACCAGTTCGGTGGCGGTAGCGGTGTCGACGCGCATCACCACGCGACCGTCGTCGAGCAGCAGCTCGTCGCCCACGCCGCAGTCCTTGACCAGGTCCGGGTAGTCGATGCCGACCACCTGCTGGTTGCCTTCGGTCAGCGGATGACTGGTGGAGAAGGTGAAGGTGTCACCGATCTTCAGCTCGATGCGCTTGTTGGCGAATTTGGCGATACGGATCTTGGGGCCTTGCAGGTCACCCAGCAGGGCAACGAAGCGGCCGTGCTTGGCGGCGAGGTCGCGCACCAGCTTGGCACGAGCCTTGTGCTCGTCGGGGGTGCCGTGGGAAAAGTTCAGACGGGCAACGTCCAGGCCAGCCAGAATCAGCTGTTCGAGAACTTCCGGCGAATTACTGGCCGGGCCAAGGGTAGCGACGATTTTGGTGCGACGGACGGACATGCAAGACTCCTCAAGTTCAAGCGCCAGCGAAGGCTACTATGGTCTTTGGGTGTAGTCATTGTTCATGTGCACTACTTATTCGTTTCTTTTTCGAAATGAACATTCCCGAAGATTTTCACACCTCTCTGGCCTACACACACTCCTGTGGCCATGAGAATTCATCTGAGGCAATGGGATTTATCTGTGGTGAGGGGATGTATCTGTGGCGAGGGGATTTATCCCCGCTGGGCTGCGAAGCAGCCCTAAAACCAGACCACTCGGTGCATCAGGCAGAATTGAGTCGGCCACTTTGGGGCCGCTTCGCGCCCCAGCGGGGATGAATCCCCTCGCCACAATCCCCTCGCCACAGGAGCAAGCCCGGTGCCATATATAGGGTTGAAGATTTTTCCACTCAGGCCGATACAGCGCTCAAGACAGGAGAACCTTCCCATGCGATTCGTGCTTTTTATTGCCCTGGCCCTGAGTGTCACGGGCTGCACCCGGTGGTCGATGAACCATCACATGAACCTGGCCTACAAAGCCTATGACCGTGGCAATTGCGAACAGGTGATGCTCGAACTGTCCCAGGTCGACCGCGCCAGCCGGGCCCGCCGCTATATGCAGCCGGAAGTCTCGATGCTGCGCGGCCAGTGCCTGGAGCGGCAGAAACTCTTCGTCGACGCGGCGCAGACCTACCAGTTCATCATTACCCAATACCCCACCAGCGAATACGCCTTCCGCGCCCGTGCCCGGCTCGAAACCCTTGAAAGCCTGGGGCACTACCCGACCCGTAGCGCCACGGCGGTCCGCCCGACTGCATTGTGATCGCCACCGCAGCGAAGCCGCGTCTGGGAATATTTCCCAGCCGAGGAGCGGCATCGCTGGGGACTGGCTTCTGTCCAGGCTTGAGCTATATTTGTACAACTCGTGGCTAGAGCAGATTCTCTAATCGCGAGGCAACACCTGTGACCGGCAGGAGCAGGCTCAAGGCGCTTACGGGCGTCTGGCACCGGGATCGGGGAGAGCGGGCTGGCTTGGGCTCGTTCCGAAGCATTGGGTTGGCCTCTGTTTGGGGCTGGAAAAAGCGATACAAGACATGTACAAAAAGCGTCGAATTGATCGGCAGGATCTGCCGTGCTTCTTGAAAGTGTTCAACGGCGTCAACGACAGGCCCATCGGTTTTCTGGGGAACGTTTCTGAACATGGCCTGATGCTGATCAGCACGTTGCCGTTGATGATTGGCGCAGACTTTGAGCTGCACCTGAAAATTCCCGCCGACGAAGGGCCGCAGAGGAACATCAAGCTGAAGGCCACTTGCCTGTGGTGCCACGAAGACGTGACGCCACAGCATTTCGACGCCGGCTTCAGCCTCCATGGGGCGCCACCGGAGTACAGCCAGCTGGTCAGTGCGCTGCAGCATTATTTCAGTTTCCACTCGTTGCCGGCGTCGGCTTGATGCCTTACCTGACTTTTTACAGATGTACTTCAACCAATGACGGGAGAGGGCGAGCCGATCCCCTGTGGGAGCGAGCCTGCTCGCGATAGCGGTCGGCCAGTTTCATCGATATTGAATGTGCAGCCCTCTTCGCGAGCAAGCCCGCTCCCACAAGTCCTTCGTGAATCCTGATCTTCAGCGCTGGATCTTCTCTTCGCCGTCCAGCAGCTTCTCCAGCAACAACACCCCCATCTCGCCCATCTGGTGAATCGCCAGGGCCAGGTTGCGCGGGGCGCCTTCCAGATCTTCCGATAAATCCAGAATCAGCGTGCTGACCGAGCAGAAGGTTTCGTAAGTGTGCGCGAGCATGCCTTCGGGGTCGGCGTCGGGGGCGACGATGAAGTAGTCCAGGTGTTTGGCGGTTTTCTGCTCGGGTTGGCCGTTGTCGGGCTTGAGGTAGTAGTCCAGGGCTCTTTGAGCGGCTTGATCGAGCTTGGCGGGGTCGAGGGTTTCGTGGGGGGACAGTGGGTCGGTGTGCGGGGGATTGGGTGTTGGTTTGATCATGTTTCGTTATCCATTAAATGGGCTGCCACCGACTCGCGACTAAACGAGGGTGGCGGCTGAACGCAGGTTAGTCGACCGGGAGGATAACGAAAGAACCGGCGCGCCCGAGGGCGCCCTGCGCACAGCCACCATTAAGCACGGGAATAGGGAACCCGACTGGATGATGCTTATGCACTTCGTTATACCTCCCGGGCGACTAAACCCGACCGCTGGATATCAGCGACACGAATCAAGTTACGGGGCACAGCCAAGGCACACAAGCCGGCGGATTCTGGCGGATCTGTAGTCCGTTGCGCAAGGCGCTGTAGTCAAGCGGTTTTTTCCTCTCCAAGCCGAGCCGCTCGTCGGGACTGTCAGAATCAACAGGTGTTGGCGTGAGCACGCCTGTCATCTACTGGCTCAAGCGCTTAGGCGATGTTGCCAACCGAAACTTTCTTATAGTTGAGCGAGTAGTCATGCAAAGTGATGACGGTGTTGAGCAGAGCGAGTCCACAGGGAAGCCCGACGATAATATTGCCGATGGGCTCACCCATGTCGGTGAAACCCGCGCGGTGAAAACCCTGAGGGCCAGTAGTGGTGCGGCTTATTGGGCTGAATTGGAACTTAACGCCATATGGTCTGGGAATGGCAAAACGTTCACGGTAGAAACCATACGATTTAGGGCCGCAGACAATGGTCGGACTGGGGGGGATATTAAACTAGGGCTGGTTTCAGCAGTTGACACCGGTTGGGATCATCTGGAGAAACATGCGACCCAAGACGGACAATGGCACACTTATGTGAAGAGTCGCTCCGTGGCTGGGAATGTCGATCATGCAATCATACATTTCAACTTTATATATGACAGGGACGACACGACCGACAAGAACATGACGGCACAAGCCGGAGTAGAGTACGTCATTCCTAAGCCCTCCATAACCCCGATCAGAAATGTCAGTGCCCGAAGGTTTTATATGTATGGAACGGGTGGCATATTCAACGGGGGAACGGTGTTTGTACGAACCAGTATCGACCCTGCCCACCACGTTGCACAGATAACGACGGTAAACGGAACCTGGCAAGCCCTTGTCAGTCTTTCGGCAGACGGGCGGCACATGACGCTAGACGCCTATCAGAAGATGGCCGGCAGCCTTAAAGAGTCCGAACGTGCAGCCAGTCAAGACATCTACCTGGCTTACATCACCGCACCCGACGCCAATGCTGTTCTAGGCATTGGGGACAAGTTCAAGGGCTTTGGCGCCCCTGGAAGTAAAGTCAAAGTGGTCATGAGGGACAATCAGAGTTTTCAATTGGCGCCCGAAGTGACGGTGACTGCGAACGACACTTGGGAAACGGCTATCGATGTAGTGCTACCCGAAGGCTCTATCGCGGTGGTGGCAATCTTTGAGTTGGCGGGTTTCCCCAGCGTTATTTCCGAACCCGTGATCTATACCGTATTACGCACGCCGACCATCACTGGTCCTGCCGCCAATAGTATTCAGGCACAGACCTTTAACCTCAGCGGTAACAACGCACTCAAGGGTGCAACGGTGAAGGTCTATCGCGACTTGTCGGAAACCAGTGTGGGTCACACGGTGGTCACGCAGGACAATGGTAGTTGGAATGCAGACGTGACCGTGCCGGGGGGGCCTGTCTCGCTGGTTGTCTTGCAAACATTGAACGGGAAAGACTCGGCTCGTAGTTCGCCTAGAGCGTTCAAGATAAAACCGCCGAAACTGCTCAATATCCAGGTCACCTACCCCAGCCCCGGCACGGCGAAATTCTCCGGCACCGGTCACGTCGGTGCCACGGTGGATGTCCATAAAACCGGCGTTAACGACCCGCAGGTCAGCACGGGCGTCAATGGCGGCCAGTGGGCGGTGGAATGGACCGATCAGCCGCCGGGAAACTACTCGGTGGATATCCGGCAAAAACTCCCCGACGGTTCCGCCTGGATTCATTCGGATTGGAGCGACAGGCTCACGGTCACGATACCTGTGCCGATGCCGACCTTGGAGGTTCAGGTTGGCGGGGACCGCAAACCGGAGTTTTCCGGTATCGGTCACAGTTGGACGGGACAGCTTGCGGCGCAGATCGAGGTGCTGCGTGTGGGCGAATCGACGCCTGCCGTGCCGACGGTCGAGGTTGCCAACAACAGGTGGTCAAGCGCTGCGACCGAAGCCTGGAATCCGGGGAGTTATTCTGTCGAAGCCCGGCAGTTGTTCAATAACCTCTCTTCCGAGCCCACTTCAAGGCAATTCGTCATCCGGGCCCCGGTCCCCACCGTGGAGGTTCGCCAGGACGGCCTGACTCCGCGCTTCTCCGGCACCTGCCTGAATGGTGCGCAGGTGCAGCTTCAGTTCGATGGGGACCCGAATTCCCCCTATGCCGCGCAAGTGAGCGGCGCCACTTGGAGTTTTACCCGGACGGAGCCTTTCATGCCCGGCACTTATACCGCCAGGGTGACCCAGTCCTTCGGCGGCCAGACCTCGGATGAGGTGTCCCAACCGTTCGAGGTCGTCGTGTTGCGGCCGGTCATCACCTCACCGCTGAATGATGAAGAGGTGGACCACAACCCGATCATTCAGGGCACGGGTGGTATCCCTGGGGCTTTGATGCGCGTGTTTGACTTTGTATCAGAAACCCTTCTCGGCGAAGCCGAGGTCACCGACAACGAATGGTCGGTGCCCATTACCGAGGACCTTGCGTTTGACGATCACAAGGTTTACGCGGTCCAGCAATACGGCGACTTTCCCTCCGAGGACAGCGAGCCCGTCAGCTTCAAGGTGATCCTGTTCCCCCCCACCATCGACCATCCCCAGCCGGGCGATGCCATTGCCCGGGTCTCGGTCATTGACGGCTATGCCCGCCAAAAATCGCAGTGGGACACCGCGATCGTCGAGTTGTGGCTCGACGGTGCGGAAGAGCCTTTGGCGAGGGTGCGGGCCAGAGGCAACGATGGCTACTGGTTCTATGACGCGCACTTGCCGGTGGGCACCTATACGCTGCGGGCCAAACAGTTTTTTCAAGATGAAGAATCTGTCTTCAGCCCCGACCATGCCTTCACCGCCGTGCCGGCCACCCCGGTCATCGAGTCGCCGGCACTGCAGCAGCACCTCGGTGCAACGGTGACGATTTCCGGGCATGGCTACACCGGCGACTGGGTCGAAGTGGCCTGGAGCGATGCACCCGACACGGTGCTGGGCAGGGTGCAGGTGCAGGCGAACCGGACCTGGTCGATTCCCCTGGTTATCGAACGCCCGGCCGGTTCTCACTCGTTGATCGTGCAGCAGGACTGCGACGGGTACAGCTCCGGGTGGAGCGCGACCCATGAGGTGCTGTTGTTGTCCGCGGCTCCAACCTTCACGACGCCGGAGGCGGGGCACTGGTTCGCGGGCACGGCGTTCTTCGAAGGCACCGGTGAGAGCGGCAAGCGCGTTGAGGTGTCGCACTGGTTCGATGTCCGGCAGGTGATCGCCCCGGACCTTGCGGTGGCTGACGGCACTTGGGCGGGCTCACCCCGGGAGCCATTGACGCCTGGCCCGCACTGGGTAAAGGCGCGGCAGGCCGGCTCGGACTGGGGAGAAAGCCCGCGTTTTGACTTGGCCCAGGACCTGTAGCCACCCGTCTCCAATACCTGAAACGGAGCACTGCGATGAAAGATTCTCCGGCGCAAATTGCCAGTCTTTTTTGCGAACAGCTCTTGGCGGGGCGACAGTCCGAGCCTCTGTCCGACCTGGGGCAGTATTTCGAGGCAGGCGGCTCGGTGTGTGCGCTGGCACGCAAAGGGGCATCCGGGCTGGTGAACGAGTACGGGCTGGACCCCGAAAATGCCCAGGCGCTGACACTACGCCTCAACGGCTTGGCAACGTGGGTGCTGCGCAGCTTCATCGAAGATCAACTGACCCGTCAGGAACCGCTTCCCCCGCACCTGCGCCAAGGCCTGCTGGCGTTGGTTCCGGGGCCCACTTATGAAGAGCTGTTCAAGCCCAACTTCAGTAATAAATGCCCGGCGGATGCGATCGAAGCCATCCATTCGCCCGTGGCCTATGCGGTGTGGCTCAAGCATTGGTCCGAACGCCGCCTCGACCCTTCCGAGGCCGATCACGCTTACCCGCTCACCCTGCGCCGCAAGGACCTGGGACTGCTGCGCGTCGACCCGGTGACGACATATCGGGTGGTGTCGTCGGTCGAGGTGGTCAGCGCCGTGCTGGAAAAGTCCATCGAAGACTCCCTGAGTGAGGGCGTCGATCTGGATGAGATGTTGAGTCGGCGACGCTACCCCAACGGGCTGCCTTATCATCACCCGTGGGTCACGCTGGATGAGTGGACCCGGGACCTGAAACTTTCCATTGGTCGCGTCGTGCAGCTGTGCGATCCAGTGTTTCCCTATTTCCTGCAGGCGCTGCCCTGGGGCGACACCAGCGGCGCTGCCCTGACCCAGGCGGCCCGGCTCAGCCCGGCGTTGCGGCAGGTCATGGTGGAAGAGTCGCCTTTCCCCGAGGGAGACACCGAGGACTGGTTCAAGAAGAACTTCGGGGCGCGAGGCATTGAACCGCAGAACCTGAACCAGACGGCATTTTTCAACCAGCGGACCAAACTGACTCAGCGTGGGCTGGAAGCCTTGCTTTCGGTCGAGTCGTTTGCCCCCTCGCTGTCCGACCATGTGCTGATAGTCGATACAGTGATCACCCCCGGACATGCGGGCTCGGTGTTCGTCAACAATGGGTTGGCGGATGACTCGATGAGCATCACCTATGGCGGCCATGCCAGCACCAATAGAATCATCGGGCTCATTGACGACGTGAGCTTCAATGACAGAATCGATCGGCTCAACCGCAAGATCCGGCTGGACAACGCGTTGCAATTGCCCAGCCATGAAACCGATGCACTGCTGGCGGCGATCATCGCTGCCGAGCTGGCTCCAGAGGCACGGCAGGGCGGCGCGTCAGCGACGGAACCGCCCGATTACTGGATGACCAGCAGCACCGTTCGGGCCCTGGGACTGTTTCAGATGTTGCGGGAAGACTACCGCTGCTCGGCGGAAGAATTCGCGGCGTTCGTGGGCGATATTTCGATTTTCGGACGGGGCACCGAGCTGTCGCAATTCGACCGGGTGTTCAATCGCGACGTGCTGTCCACACCGCCATTGCGGATGTCCGTCCCTACCGAGCCGTCAGAGGCACAGGACCGGCTGTTCGATCAGATCCGCTCGCAGCTCACGCCCGTGCTGTTTACCGAAGCCGCGTTGCGCATGGGCGGTGTCTCGCCGTTGTCCAACGACCGGCAATGGACCCAACAGTTGCTGGAGCTGGTCGATGAACAGGGGTTGGTCATTCATCGCGACGAATCCGCTGACCCGGCTTATGAGGATCATGCCCGGGAAGTGGTCGCGCGCGTGGTGCGGCGAGTGCTCGGTAAAGACGATCCACAGACCGTCGAACAGATCGTCGCAGTGTTGCTGAGCAGCCGTGCCGGCCAGCGCGGTGTGGTTCAGGAGAGCCTGGCGGTGTTTGGCGAACTGGCCCCGCCCCTGGCATTGCCGGTGCTGACCTGGGCGGGCAGTACGGTGCAAGAGGTGCTGGCCTATGTGTCGGGACGCTCAAAGGCGGACGCTCCGTCAAGCGCCGGTGAGGAGGATGAGCCCGGCGACCCGTTCCTGGGCATGCTCAACAGTTTTATCAGCCGTAGCGAGGTCGTGAAGGCGCTGAAACTGAGCGCGGAGTTCCTGGCGCTTTACCTCGTCATCGGTGATGGCGTCGAAAACGCCCCCGCCACCAGTCCCTTCACACCCAGCGCTTTGTACTACCTGACGATCTACAACCGCGCCGTCGCGCTCAGCCAGGAACCCGAATCACAGCTGCTCGATTACCTGCGGCTGGTCAATGGGCTATGCAGAAGATCCCTGGCTCGACCTGAACGTACATAGCGGTACGGGAGCCACGCAGCGTTGGGGCGAACAGACCTTCTTCCCTCGACGGGCGGAGAAGCTCGATTTGAGGCTGTCGGTCGCAGAGGGCAGTCCGTTGCTCGATCAGATGCTGACGCTGGGGATCCAGGGTGCTGATGAACTGGATACGGCCATGAATTTCGGACCGGTAGGGCTAGGGTTTCCCCGACCATTGACCGTCGATGGCCTGCCGGTGAGTCTTGCGGCTGGTGACCGGACCGACGCGGCGTTCTATTTGCAACTGTCGGCCTCGCGGCTGCTGGCGCGCTCGCCGCTGAATGCTTTTTCCCTCGGCAGTCATATTCCGGTGGATGTCCTGGCGGTCACGCATCAAGACCCGACGGTGGTCGACTGGGGCGAAACCTTGTCCTTCGAAATCACCCTGACCAACGCACTGACCGGTCAACCGGCCCGACAGGTAGAGGTGTCCTGGCGTGGCACGGACGTGGCCATGGAGGACACGATCACGTTCACCAACTTCTACGGTGTCGCACGCTTCAATTTCGTGGCGACAGTCGACGGGCCGGGCACCGTGACGGCCAGGGCAGTCGGTGGGACCGAGGTTGTATCGTTTGAGTATCTCGTCCATGAGGCTTGCGTGATCCAAAGCCTGACCAGTGCTGACCTCGAGGGGCTCCCGGGAGAAGAGGTCAGCGCTGAGGCCACGGTGGTCAGTGCGGCCAGCGGTGAGCCGGTTCAAGGCGTGCGGGTGCACTGGTTCTACAAGGGTGTTGTGCTGGAGCCGGTCGTTACCGATGCGAATGGCAAGGCGCGGATTACCTTCGAGTTGCCGTCGAGGATAGGGCGTTATTCACTGAGTGCGTCCGTGAGGGGGGCGCTGGGGTGGGAGGCGGAGTGGTTGGAATCCAGGGTATTGGCAACGGAAGATACCTGGGTGCAGGAATTTACGCTTCGGTTAGATGAACGTCCGATCAACATGGACGACCTGGCCAATTGGAGAATGGTGATCAAGGATTCAAGTCCCAGCATTCTGGAGCTGAGGGTCAGGAAAGACAGCAATTTGATCAACGAGACGAGTGTCACTTTGTATGGAGTCCCACCGGAGGCTCTGGGGTTACGGTTCGATCCAGCACTGTTCGTACCACTGCCGGTGACGGGGGCTCCCTTATCCTGGTCCATTATTCCCAAGACAGCGGCTTACGGTGAGTTTGAGTTGGAGTTCCGCAGCCCGGATTCCTATTTGCCACCACGGTGGTTGCCTTTCAAGGTGGAACATTGATTTATAGATTCCCTGCCTTTTTCCATCCCAGGTACAGCGTCACCAGCTCGGCCCCCAGCTCCCCGGGCCGGGCTTGCAGCACCGAAATGCCATGGGCGCTCATCCGTTCATGCAGCTCGGCCCGTGCAGTCAAATAGTCCACCGTCCCGCAATAGGCCAACGCCTCCGGCAAGGTCTGCACCGGCGCCTGGCGAAGCCGGTCGAGCGCTTCTTCGCGCAAGCTCGCCACCAATACCCGGTGCTGCTGGCCCAGCCGTTTGACCGCCGTCAGCAGGTCTTCGTCGTCTTCATCCCGCAGATTGGTCACCAGCACCACCAGGGCCCGGCGTTTCTGGCGGGTCAGCAGGTCGTTGACGGCGGCCTGGTAATCGGCGGGACGTTGACTGCTATCGAGGTCGTACACGGCGTTGAGCAACACGTTGAGTTGGCCCTGGCCTTTGGCCGGGGCGAGGTAGCGGGGCGGCTCGCTGGCGAAGGTGCTCAGGCCCACGGCGTCACCCTGGCGCAACGCGGTGTAGCTGAGCAGCAGGCAGGCGTTGAGAGCGTGGTCGAAATGCGACAGTTCATCGTCCTGGCTGCGCATGCGCCGGCCGCAATCGAGCATGAAGATGATCTGCTGATCGCGTTCGTCCTCGTACTCCCGGGCGATCGGCGCGCGGTGGCGGGCGGTGGCCTTCCAGTCGATCTGGCGCAGGCTGTCGCCCTCGCGGAATTCGCGCAGTTGATGGAACTCCATCCCCTGGCCCCGCCGTTGGCGCTGGCGCACGCCGAGCTGGTTGAGCCAGTTGTCCACCACCAGGAGCTGGCCGTCGTAGAGCCTGGCGAAATCGGGATACACGCGAACTTCATCGACCGCATCCAGCAGGCGCTTATCGGTCCACAGGCCCAATGGGCTGGGCAGATTGATTTCGCAGTGTTCGAAGCTGAAATGCCCACGCTTGAGGGGGCGCAGGCGATAGCCGACCTGGCTGTGCTGGCCGGGTTGCAGCTCGACCGACAGTGGCAGGTATTCGAAATCCAGACCATTGGGTACGTGATCGAAGACCTGGACGTTCAGCGGCTGGTGAGCGTCGTGCATGATCATCAGGTGAACGTCGCTCCAGCGACCCAGTGCCAGGCTCCCGGGCATTTGCCGTTGCACGCGGGGCGACGGCAAACGCCTGAGGCGCACGGCGTCGAGGACCGCCAGGGCCAGCAGGGCGAGCTGCAAGCCCCAATTGATCGACACGAGCGCCGATGCCACCACGATGCCCAGCGCTTGCAACGTACCCAGCCCAATGCCCAGGACCAGCAGGATTGCCAGCCAGATCAACAGCAGGCGCGAGGGCTTCATGGGTGCATTCCTTTGTCCAGGAAGTCCATTGAGGCGAGGATGCTTTTTGTGGCGAGGGGATTTATCCCCGCTGGCTGCGAAGCAGCCCGTTGCGGTGTGTCAGGCAGAACCAGGGGGCTGCTGCGCAGCCCGGCGGGGACGAATCCCCTCGCCACAGAATGCGGCGTCATCAGGAGATCCATCATCACAAGCGCGGCGCCGGGACTTGGTCCAGCAGTTGTCCCAATACCTGGTCCACCGAGAGCCCTTCGATGTCCAGCTCGGGCGCCAAGCGTACCCGGTGGCGCAGCACCGCCAGGGCACAGCCCTTGATGTCGTCCGGCACCACGAACTCGCCGCCGCGCAGCAACGCCCGGGCCCTTGCACAACGCACCAGCGCGATCGAGGCCCGTGGCCCGGCCCCCAGGCTCAACCCCGGCCAACTGCGGGTGGTGCGAGCCAGCCGCACGGCGTAGTCGAGGACCTGGTCGTCCATTGGCAGGTCGCTGGCGATGCGTTGCAGCGCTTGCACGTCCTTGGCCTGCAACACCGTCCGCAAGGGTTGTACATCGAGCATGTCGGCGCGGGTCGAGCGGCTGACCTGGCGCACCATGTTCAACTCTTGCTCGGCATCGGGGTAGTCCATGCGCACCTTGAGCATGAAACGGTCGAGCTCGGCTTCCGGCAGCGGGTAGGTGCCTTCCTGTTCGATGGGGTTCTGGGTGGCAAGCACCATGAAGGGCTGGGCGATGGGCAAGGCACGGCCTTCGAGGGTCACCTGGCGCTCCTGCATGGCTTCGAGCAACGCGGCCTGGGTCTTGGCCGGCGCACGGTTGATCTCGTCCGCTAACAGAAGGTTGGTAAACACCGGCCCCTTGCGCAAGTTGAACTGCTCGGTCTGCAAGTCGTACACCGCATGCCCGGTAACATCGCTGGGCATCAGGTCGGGGGTGAACTGGATGCGCGCGAACTCGCCGCTGAAGCAGCGGGCCAGAGCACGCACCAGCAGCGTCTTGCCCAGCCCGGGAACCCCTTCGAGCAGTACGTGGCCACCGGCGATCAAAGCCGTGAGCACATCGTCGATCACCGCAGCCTGGCCGACCACCGCCTTGTGCAGCTCGGTGCGGATGGCCTGGGCCAGCTGACTGGCGCGCTGGCGCTGTTGGGCGGCATGGGCCTGGCTGCCGGCAGGTTCGTTCTGTTCAGTCATAAGGCATTCCTGAGGGTTTGCAGATGGGCGACCTGGCGGCAGAACTCGGCGCTGGACATGCGCTGTTTCGGCCGGGGGCTCAAGGCCTGGCTGATGGCCCGGGTGGATTGGCGGCTGAGCCGTGCAAGCACTTGCCACTGTTCGGCGACGGCCAGTTGTTCGAAGCCGGGATGACGATGCCGCGCCCGGCGCAGCACGTCCTGTCGCAAGGCCTGCAATAGATGCTGCCGGCCGTTGTGCCGCAGATGGAACCCGGCGCTGGCCTGCACATGTTCTTCCAGCTGGCGCCGGGCCTTGGAAGCCGGTTGTTGCAGCGGGCCGTGGCGTATCGCCGAGCGCCAGAGCCAAAGGGCGATCAAGGCCGCCAGCGCCACCAGTGCCTGGGGAAAATAACGCAGCAGCAGGATCAGCAGGCTGTCGTGGTCGATATTGAACAGCAAGGTGACGGTGCTGTCGGCGCTCAGGTACCAGAGCAGCCAGGCGTTGTCGTACTGCTCGATCTGGTCGTTCTTCCACAGCTCGGCGTCGGTGATCACGGTGATCGAGCCCTGGCCGTGTTTCAGCTGCATCATGTGGGTCGACAGCGCGCTGTTGGCCCAGGCCTGGGCGAGGTTCTTCGGGTCTTCGAGGTGAAAGTCGGTGTCGAAGCCGACATAGGCGGGTGCCTCTTCGTCTTCCAGGTACAACTTGGTCAGCTCGGGGTAGGGATCCTTGATCAGCTCGGGGGACGGCTCCTTGAGATCCTTGCTCAGGAGCTGGTGCAGTTGCACGCGGTCCAGCAGCAGGTCGCCGCTGCTGCCGGTGCTGTCATCCCACAAGGCTTCGGCCACGAACAGCAGGCGGCCACCGGCACGGGTCCAGTTCATCAACTGGTCGACCTGCCGTGGCGTCATGTTCGTCCGTTCACCCAGCAGCAACAGGGTACGCTGACGGGGTTCCAGGGTAGGCAGGACGTCCAGGTTGTTGGCGTGCTCGACCTCCACACCCTGCTGGCGCAGGAAATGCTCGGCCGCCAGGTAGGGATTGGCCTGGGCCTCGGGGGACGGGCCGTAATCGACGGTTTCCTGATAGGGCACCGCGTTCCGGTAGAGGTACATGGCCAGCGCCCCCACCAGCGCGACGACGATCAGTATCGTGAGCAGCCACCCTGCGCGGCGGTTCATCGGGATACTCCCGTGTCGAACAAGCCGCGCCAGCCGTCGCATAGCTCCCGCTGCAAATCCGGGGGCGGAGTGCGGTGTCCATAGGCAATGTTCTGCCAGTGCAGGGTCAGGTGTTTGCTGAACGCCAGCAGGTTTTCGTGCTGGAGCTGTTCGACCCGCTGCAGCACCTGGCCTTCGGTATCGGCCGGTTTCAAGGCAACGCCGAACTGATGATGCAACCGGCTGAGCAAGGCCCGATACAGCAGGCCCAGGGCGTCACGAGGATCACTGCTCCACAGTTGCTCGACGCGGGCCGCCACGTCGTCCGGCAGACTCTCTTCGCGAATATCCAGGCCGAACATCCGGGGCGGTGCCGGTCGTTCCACGGGCGACCGTTTTGTCGGTCGACGCTGGCCCAGGGCCTGGAAGTGTTCACGGTAGCGCCAGACCAGCCAGGCAATCGCTCCCGCCAGAGTGGCCCAGAGCAGGACCTGGATCAGCGCGGCGGCAGATTCGTAGCGCTGGTGGCCCAACCATTGGAACAATGCCTTGAACCAGCCCGGCGTTTCCTTGGCTTCGGTGGGTTCGGTGGTGCCTTCGCCGAAACGATAGCGGGTGACGGTTTCCGGGTTCTTGAACGGTGGGGCTTCGAGGATCGCCTTGATGCTGTCCCTGGAGGCCTCGCTGGTCAGGGGCTGGTTGAGCAGGCGCGGGCTGTCGGGGGCGCTGCTGTCTTCGTCGGCCCAGGCCGGGGGCGCCGGCGGCAGCAGGAGCAGCGCCAGCAGCATTAGCACCGGGGCTGCGCTGCTCAGGCGCTGGCGCAGTCGCCGGAACACCAGTTCAATGTCCCAGGCCTCAAGGATCGTGCGCCGATTCAGGTAGAGGCTGAAACCGCAGGCGACGTATATCGGCTCCCAGATGATCAGCAGCAGGGGGTACAAGACGTTCACCAAGTGCTCGAACCACAACCAGTCGTGCTCGGTCGCTGCGACCAGCTTCTGCCAATCCCATTCCAGTTCGACCTGTTGCGGTATGAACATATAGAACAGGGCCATCAGGCCGAACCACAAGACGGTCTCCAGGTGCACGCCGATCACCGTCAGCCACCGCGCCGCGCGGCCGTTGCGTTGCAGCAACACTTGCAGGCGCAGCCCTCGCGCATTCCCGGCGAGTCCTTCGAGTTGCACCACCGGCATCAGGAAGCTGCGACTCAGGCTCAGGCGCCGCCAGGTCAGGCTGGCGAACAATTGCGGCTTGAGCACCGCGGGCCACTGGCGCAAGGCCTGCTTCAGGGTCGGCGTTTCGCCGAACAGCGCTTTGGACAGGATGTACAGCGGCAAGCGGTCGAAGGCCGGTTTCAACCACCAGAACACCAACACGACCAGGGACGGCGAGTCCCACAACAACAGGCACAGCAGCGCGTAGATCGGCAGCGTGACAATGGCCCAACTGGTCATCAATAGCCGTCGGTGCTGCTGGCTCATCAGCACGCCCAGGTCCATGGCTTCCCAGGCGGTACGGGGACGGATGGCAACGGTGGCATCACTCAGCCGCATGGCGTATCCGTCCGGCAAACAGCAGGTAACTGACCACCAGCAGCCACAGCAAGGCGCCGACGGTGTATTTGACGGTGGGGGACACGCTGCTGGAGGACCAATACGCTTCGATGAACGCGGCAAGGAGCAGGAACAGCATGACCCCGCCGATCATCGACACGCTTTTGCCCGCGGCGAGCCGCAGGGCTTCGCCCCGGGTGAGGCGTCCCGGCGCGATCAATGCCCAGCCCAGTTGCAGGCCTGCGGCGCCGGCCAGGCTGATGGCGGTGAGTTCGAAGGCGCCATGCCCGATCACGAACGACCAGAAGGTGCCTCCGGAACCGATCTGGGTCAGGTGCCCGGCGATCGCGCCAATGGTCAGGCCATTGAAAAAAAGGAAGAAGGCACTGCCCAGGCCAAACATCATGCCGCTGGCAAACGTCTGAAAAGCGATGCCGATGTTATGCATGATGTAGTAGCCGAACATGGCCCAGTCTTCGCTGGCCGCCCGCTCGATCGAGCGCCCCAGGTGGCCGGCAGCCGGGTCGTACATGCTGCGGATCTGGCTGATCTCTTCGGCATCCATCACGCTATAGACAAGGTCCGGAAACAGATAGACCAGCAGCCCGATGCCGGCCAGGCTGCCGAGGAACATCAGGCTGGCCGCCAGCACGAAGCGCCATTGTTCACGTACCAGGCGGGGAAAACCGAACAGGATGAACGTCGAAAGGCTGGCCGACGGCCGGCTGCGGTCACGGTAGAGCTGCTGGTGTCCGCGCAACGCAAGTTGTTGCAGGGTATCGACCAGCAGGCTGCTGTAGCCCCGCGCCTGGGCCAATGCCAGGTGCTGGCAGAGCCGGCGGTAGGCGTGGGGAAAATCGCTGCTCTGGGGCACGTTGCGGCTGCGCTCCAGTTGATCGAGTTGCCGGGACAGCTGGTCCCATTCCCCTTGGTGACGGCTTTCGAACAGGCTTTGCTTCATGTCGGCCCCAGCAGGCCGCGGGCGATGCCATTGAGTTCGGCCACGGCTCGCGGTGGCTGGACGTTCAGGGGGGCAGCCAGGATGGTCGCCAGTTCGTTGACTCTGGCTTGGGACAGTTCGGCCTGGCGCTCGGCGAAACCGAGCACCGCGCGTTGCTCGTTCAGGCTCAGGGCAAAGGGTGGGCGTACCGGCAGTACTGATGGCAGGGCGGGGCGCTTGACCGGTTGCTCGCGATACACCACCAGCGTGCCGGCCGCCAGGTCGCCCAGGCGCTTGAACGCCGGGTGCTGCAGGCAACTGATCGCCCCGAAGGTGTAGCCGAAGGGCAGCATGTCGACGAAACGCAGCAGGTTGCGGATCAGCGAGGCGGACCAGCCGATGGGACGGCCGTCGTCCTGTACCACCCGCAACCCCATCATTTGCTTGCCGGGAGAGCACCCTTGGTGCAATACCTCGAACAGCACCATGTACCACCAACTGATCACGAACAGCAGGATGGAGCCCAGGCCGATACCCAGGTCACCGAAAAACGCGAGGATGCCGAACAGAAAACCCAGGATCAGCCCCCGTATTCCCAGGTCGATGGCAAAAGCCAGCGCGCGGGGTATCAACCCCGCCGGGCGCAGTGGCAGGTCGATGCCTTCGGGCGTCTCGACCTGATACCGCGTGTCCAGTGGCGGGGGCAGCGTCGCGGTCCTTTGCAGTGCTGGTGTCTCGAGCATGGGCAACCTGAGTGATGGGCCGGTTCGAACATTCAATTCCGGCAGATGCTAGCAGCCTTCGTGCGGGCAAACGATACAACTATGTATGTCATTTTATGGATCGTGACGTGATTCAATCCCCGGACCACTGGCCGAAGCCGGGTGGGACCCCCTAGACTTCGCCAGTCTTTTGCCCAGGAACAGCCCGTGACCTCCATCTTCTGGTACGACTACGAAACCACCGGCATCGATCCGCGTTGTGACCGGCCCTTGCAGGTAGCGGGCATCCGTACTGATTTCGAACTCAATGAAATCGACGAACCGGTGAACCTGTATTGCCTGCCGAGCGATGACATCCTGCCTCATCCGGCGGCTTGTGCCATTACGGGAATCACCCCGACGTGCCTGGCTGAAAAAGGCTTGAGCGAAGCCGATTTCATGACCCGTGTCCACCAGCAACTGGCCGCGCCCGGTACCTGTGGCGCCGGGTACAACACCCTGCGTTTCGACGATGAAATGACCCGCTACAGCCTTTATCGGAATTTTTTCGACCCGTATGCGCGGGAGTGGCAGGGTGGCAACAGCCGTTGGGACTTGATCGACCTGGTCCGTGCGGCCTATGCGCTGCGCCCCGATGGTATTGCCTGGCCGCAAGAGGACGGCCGGGTCACCCTCAAGCTCGAGCGCCTGACCGCCGCCAATGGCATCGACCATGGCCAGGCTCACGACGCATTGTCGGACGTGCGCGCAACGATTGCCCTGGCTCGCCTGATCCGCCAGAAGCAACCCAGGCTCTACGACTGGCTGTTCCAGTTGCGCAGCAAGCAGAAGGTGATGGACCAGATCCGCCTGTTGCAGCCAATGGTGCATGTCTCCGGGCGCTTCTCGGCCGCTCGAAACTACATCGGTGTGGTTTTGCCACTGGCCTGGCATCCGAAGAACCGCAATGCCCTGATTGTCTGCGACCTGCACCTGGATCCCCAAGGGTTGTTGGACCACGATGCGGATATCTTGCGGCAGCGTTTATATACCCGCCGCGACGAACTGCTCGAGGGAGAGTTGCCAGTGCCCCTCAAACTCATTCATATCAATAAATGTCCGGTGGTCGCGCCGCTGTCGGTGCTGCGTGCCGAGGACCGGCAGCGATTGCAACTGGACATGGATGGACTGCAGCAACGGGCGTTGCAGCTAAGTGATGCCCGGCAAGTTTGGCAGGATAAACTTCAGGCTATTTATGGCCGCGAGGATTTCACCGCCAGCGAGGACCCCGAGCAACAGTTATACACAGGCTTCCTCGGTGATCGCGATCGTCGTTTATGTGAACAAGTGCGCATGGCGGATCCGGCTCATTTGGCACAAGAACGCTGGCCTTTCGATGATGAGCGTTTGCCGGAATTATTGTTCCGATATCGTGCGCGTAACTTTCCAGATACCTTGAATCCGGAAGAGCAGGGGCGCTGGAGGCTGTTCTGCCAGCAACGCCTGTCATCACCGCAATGGGGCGCACCCAATACCTTGGAAAGGTTTGATGAGGCGATGGGAGAATGGCTGGCGCTTTCCACGCCATTGCAGCGAGAGGTGCTTATGGAGTGGCAAGGTTACAGCCAGCAACTGCGCAAACGTTTAAGCCTTTGAATGGCGATGAAGTGAAAAAACACAGGCATGAAAAACGCCAGCAATGGCTGGCGTTTTTATGTGCGTCGAGCACGCTGGACCTGGCGAGGCTTAGCCCAGCAGGGTTGCCCAGCCTTCAACCACGTCACCGCCCCACTTGGCTTTCCACTCTTTCAGAGTCTTGTGGTTGCCACCTTTGGTTTCGATGACTTCGCCGTTGTGCGGGTTTTTGTATTGCTTAACTTTGCGAGCGCGTTTGGTGCCGGTAGTTTTCACGGCGCCGCCACGAGGTGCTTTACCCGACTTGGCTTCTGGATCCAGCAGACCAATGATGTCGCGCAGGGACTTGGAATATTCGCCCATCAGAGTGCGCAGTTTGCCTTCGAATTCCAATTCTTTTTGCAATTTATCGTCTTTGGACAGGTCGGCCAGACGCTGTTGCAGTTCTTCAATGGCTTGTTTTGTAGCGTTGTATTCAGTGATCAAGGACATGGGGACTACCTTATGTAGGACGCTGCGGACAAGGAGACAGTGTGGCAATAGTAATCAGACAGTTTCATCAAGTAAACATTTAAGCAGGCTTTTATTTAATTACTTAGTGCCAGCCCACAGAACAGGGCCTTGCAGTTAAATACCTTCACGGGTTTTCACATCCGTTCACAATATAAGCGCTTGCCCCTGACTCGCCCTGCTCGCTGCCCGAAGGCGCTCGGCCTGTCATCAATACTGCAGTTTTGCTGCGCAATGGCTAGAATGGCCGCCTTTGCGAAGTTCTGGAGTTCTCTAATGCGCACTTTTCGGCTGGTGATTGCTTGCCCGGACCGCGTCGGTATCGTTGCTAAAGTCAGTAACTTTCTGGCGTCCCATAACGGCTGGATCACTGAAGCAAGCCATCACTCGGACAATCAGAGCGGCTGGTTTTTCATGCGTCACGAGATTCGGGCCGACTCGCTGCCCTTTGGCATCGAAGCTTTTCGCGAGGCGTTCGCGCCGATTGCCGAAGAGTTCTCGATGGACTGGCGCATCACCGACACCGAGCAGAAAAAACGCGTGGTGCTGATGGCCAGCCGTGAGTCCCACTGCCTGGCAGACCTGTTGCACCGTTGGCACAGCGACGAGCTCGACTGCGACATCGCCTGCGTGATTTCCAACCACGACGACCTGCGCAGCATGGTGGAGTGGCACGGCATCCCGTACTACCACGTCCCGGTCAACCCCCAAGACAAGCAGCCGGCGTTCGCTGAAGTCTCGCGGCTGGTCAGGCAGCACGATGCCGAGGTGGTGGTGCTCGCCCGCTACATGCAGATCCTGCCGCCGGCCTTGTGCAGCGAATACGCCCATAAGGTCATCAACATCCATCACAGCTTCCTGCCGTCGTTCGTCGGCGCCAAGCCCTACCACCAGGCTTCGATGCGGGGCGTGAAGCTGATTGGCGCCACTTGCCACTACGTGACCGAAGAACTGGACGCCGGTCCGATCATCGAGCAGGACGTGGTGCGGGTCAGCCACAGCGACAGCATCGAAGACATGGTGCGCTTCGGCCGCGACGTGGAGAAGATGGTGCTGGCCCGAGGCTTGCGTTATCACCTGGAAGACCGGGTGCTGGTGCACGGCAACAAGACTGTGGTGTTCTGACCGAACGGCTGGCGATCAACAATGGGGATAAACCCGCGCACCTGTGGCGAGGGGATTTATCCCCGCTGGGGCGCGAAGCGGCCCTAAAATCGACACCTCGGTGTGTCAGGCGGGCCGATTGATTATCTTGGGGCTGCTGCGCAGCCCAGCGGGGATAAATCCCCTCGCCACAAAGTTCTGTGTTGTCTGTTATTTAACGGACAGGGCTCTTTTCATGATGAGGCACGCCATGACCGACCCACTGGACAAAGCCACCTCCAAAGCCCCGGCCACCCTCGGTGAGGGTTGCCTGAGCCGCTACGATCCCGAAGAGCTGGGGCCGGAGGACGGCACGGAGTTTCCCGACGCCGCCGAACTGTGGCAACAGACCCATCCCCAGGACGATGCCGAGTAGGCAATCGACTGTTTCAAGCTTGTCTCAGCTTCATCAGCTTCTTGATCAACGGACGCCCCACCATCAGGAAGAACACCGGCCCGCCGGCCACCAGATAGAAGTAATAGGTCACTGCCCGCCAGATCAGAATTGCCGCCGCTGCGGTGGACTTGCCCACCATGGGCGCTAGCAGCGCGGCCGATGTCACCTCCGCGGCCCCGGCGCCGCCGGGTAGCAGGCTGAATTGTCCCGCGCTGAGGGACAGCATCTGGACCAGGAAACTCCAGGCCCATTGCAGATCCGCCCCCAACCCTTTCAGCGCCAGGTAGAGCACGCTATAGCGCAGGGCCCAGTGCAGGCAGGTCAGGCCGAATACCTGGAAGAGCGTCTGCCGTGGCAGTTTCAGCGTCGCGGTGAACGCCGCCAGGAAATTCAGGATCTTGCGCCCCCAGCGGCGGCGGGTAGTGGCTTTCACGCGCAGATGTCGCAGCAGCCTGGCGCCCAGCAGGATCAGCCGGCGATGGTAGCGAGCTACCAAGGCACAGCCGATCAGCCCGCCAAACAGCGAAAACGCGCTCAGCGCCAGCATCCATTCCATGCGCTGGCTGAGATTCTGGAACAGCGCATACAGCAGGATGCCCACCAGGGCGCAGAGGAAGAACAGCAGGTCGCTCAACTGGTCCATGGCGAACACCGCGCTGGCGTGGGCCGGGCGCACGCCGTTGCGGGCCAGCAGGGCCATCAGCGTCAACGGCCCGCCGCTGCCGCCGGGTGTTGCGCACATGGCGAACTCGGTGGACATCACCACACCGATGCTTTTCAGCCCGCCGATGCACCCACGTTGTTCCCCCAGCAACAGCCGCAGGCGCACGGCGTTCAGCGTCCAGCACAGCCCGATCATGCCCAGCATGCTCAACAGCAGAGACATGGGAAACCGCTGCACCCGTGACCACATTTCCCCGCCACCCACCAGCAGCGGCACCAACAGCGCCGTGAGCAGCGCCGCAGCCAGCCAGATCAGCCGCTTCATGCAGCGCGGCTGAGCCGCAGGCCTTGGGTGGCGAGCCACCCGGCCTTGGTCATCGGTACGCGACCGTCGTCGAGCAGGCGCTCAAGGGTTCGCAACCAATAGTCCCGGGAAAACCGGTGACGCATGTCCACCGGATGCAGGCCCAGGCGAATCACCTGTTCCTTTCGCCAGTGTTGTTCGCGTTGATCGCTAATGACTTTCGACAAGCCGCGGCGCCAGGCGCTGCGGGCGCTCCAGACCAGCCCCGGGGCGTCGATCGGGGTGAAATCCGGCAGGCGATAAAGATGCCGAGTGTCGCTGGTATAGCTCAGCGGCAACTGGCGCAAGGCTCGGCGCGTACCTTCGCTCATCAACCAGGCCGGGGCGACGAAGCCCTCCAGCGGCCATTGGTAACGCTCAAAGGTTTCGATCCCGGCGCGCAGGCGGGCGAGGGCGGCCTCCTCGGAAAGCGAATAGAACTCGCCTTCATGAGTGTAGACCCGGCGCATGAACCAGTCCCTGGGGTGAAGGGCCGGTGGGCCGTCGTCGCAATGGTAATAGCCGTGGAGCACCAATTCGTCGCCGCGCGCGACCCGGCTGTCGAGCAGGCGCCGGAAACCCGGGTGATCGTCCAGCGCGTTGGTGTGATGGAAGTCCGGCACCACCAGCCAGGTCATCGGTACATGACCGAGTGCGTCAACGGCTTCGACGAAGGGTTGGTAGTCGGGCCAGGTTTGCGGTGCCACGTCATGCAATACCAGTAATACGCTGGGTGAGTGATTCATCGGCATGGACCTCGCCTCAACCATTGGCCTGTAGCGGCAGCTGTTCACCCAGCACGGCGTAATAATGCCCCAGCAGGCTGTTGACTACCGAATCCCAGGCGTAATGACGTTCGACATGACGGCGCGCGAGCAAGCCGCGGCGCTGGCAACCTTCGGAGAAGAGCTGTCGCACGGCATTGGCCATGGCCTGTGGATTGTTCGGTGCGCATAGCAGGCCGCAGTCTTCGTGGACGATCTCGGTGAATGCCCCGGCCGCGACTGCCACTACCGGAATGCCGCTGGCCATGGCTTCGAGGATCACCAGGCCGAAGGTTTCCTGATCGCCGGCATGCAGCAGGGCATCGGCGCTGGCCATCAGTCGGGCAACTTGTGGCGCCGGACGGAACGCATCGATCACGGTGACGTTGTCCGGCACGATGGCGGGCATTGACGAGCCCACCAGCAGCAGGTGGTAGCGCTCGCCCAGGCGCTTCATGCACTTGAGCAGCACCGGCAGGTTCTTTTCCCTGGAGCCGCGCCCGGCGAAGATCAGCAGGCGTGTGTCTTCGGCAATGCCCAACTCGGCCCGCAGTTCCGGGTCGCGGGCGCCGGGGTTGAAGGTCTGCAGGTCTACGCCCAAAGGCTGCACATGGACATTGCGCACACCCAACCCCGTCAGCTTGTCGGCCATGACCTGGCTCGGAGCCAAGACCCGGTCGAAATTGCCATATAACTTGCTGACATAGGCTTCGATGTTGGGGGTGAACCAATTGCCCATGCGATTGCTCACCAGCAGCGGAAGGTCGGAGTGATAGAACCCGATGACGGGCACGTCCAGCTGGCGTCGGGCATCCAGCGCGGCCCAGGCGGTGAGGTAGGGATCGCCGACTTCGATCAGGTCCGGTTGCAGATCACGCAGAGCGTTGCGCCAGGGCGCCAGGCGAAGCGGAAAGCGGTAGCCCTTGCCGAAAGGCAGCGCAGGGGCGGGGACCTTGTAGATCCCATCCTGCTCGCTCAAATGCGCGCCGGGAATCAGCAGACTGTGGCGGATACCGGGCCGATCCCCCAGGCGACGGTGCTTGGCATCCAGATAAGTGCGCACGCCTCCGCTGGCGGGGGCGTAGAACATGGTTATGTCCGCTATGTGCACGATGAACATCCCTCCGGTCTGTGTTCTCCTGTGTTGACCTTTATGAAGAATAGATGTTCGGTTGGGTTGTGGTGGGGCAGTGAAGCAATGGATGGGCTGGAGGGCCCCATCGCGAGCAGGCTCGCTCCCACAGGGATTGGGGCTGGATGCAGACTTGTGCCTACTGAAGACCCCTGTGTGGGAGCGAGCCTGCTCGCGATGAAGGCGACTCGGTTTTCAGCTACCGCCGCTTGCTACCTCCCAGCAACGATCCCATCAACCCCCGCACCAGTTGCCGCCCCAATTGATTGGCCGCCTGGCGCATCGCCGATTTCAATGCCTGGCCCGCCGCCGTGCCAAGAAACTCCCCGGCCTTTTCGGTAAGGCTCGGCTCCTCGGCCGCCGGTTTGCCTGGCGCCACCTCGGGCTCCAGGCCCTTGCGGCCCATCAGCACTTCATAGGCCGATTCGCGATCGATGGGTTTATCGTAGCGTCCCTGCAACGGCGAACGGGCGATCAATCCGGCGCGCTCGGCCTCGGTCAGCGGTCCGATGCGCGACTGCGGCGGTGCCACCAACACCCGCTGGACCATCTCCGGCGTGCCTTTTTCCTGCAGGGTGCCCACCAGGGCCTCGCCGATGCCCAGTTCGGTAAGCACCGCCAGGGCATCGAACTGTGGGTTCGGCCGGAAGCCGTCCGCCACCGCCCGCAGGGACTTCTGCTCCTTGGCGGTAAAGGCCCGCAGGCCATGCTGGATGCGCAATCCCAACTGCGCCAGGACGTCGTCCGGCAAGTCGCCGGGGGACTGCGTGACGAAGTACACCCCGACGCCTTTGGAACGGATCAGGCGCACCACTTGCTCCAGGCGTTCCTGCAATGCCTTCGGCGTACCGGCGAACAGCAAATGCGCCTCGTCGAAGAACAGCGCCAGCAGCGGTTTGTCCGCATCACCGCGCTCGGGCAATTGTTCGAACAGCTCGGCCAGCAGCCACAACAGGAACGTCGCGTAGACCTTGGGCGCCTCGTGGACCAGGCGACTGGCGTCCAGCAAGTGAATGCGGCCGCGGCCGTCGCCGTCCGGTTGCAGGATGTCTTCGAGCTGCAAGGCCGGTTCGCCGAACAACGCGTCGGCCCCCTGCTGTTCCAGGGTGGACAAGCGCCGCAACAGCGCCTGGCTGGAACCGGTGGTCATCAGGGCCGCATCGTCCCCCAACAGCGCCGGGTTGTCCTTGAGGTGGTTGAGCAGGGCCTTCAGGTCCTTGAGGTCCAGCAATAACAGGCCTTCGCGATCCGCCACCTTGAACGCGGCGTACAACGCCGCCTGCTGGCTGTCGGTCAGCTCCAGCAGGCTGCCGAGCAGCAACGGCCCCATCTCGCTCAGGGTGGTGCGCAGCGGATGACCGGACTGGCCATGAACATCCCACAGGGTCACCGGATAGGCCCGGGGCTTATGTTCGAGCCAGGGCATGCCGGCGATACGTTCGGCGACTTTGCCCTGGGGATTGCCAGCGGCGCCGAGTCCGCACAGGTCACCCTTGATGTCTGCCGCGAATACGGCCACGCCGGCATCGCTGAAGGCCTCGGCCAAGCGTTGCAGGGTGACGGTCTTGCCGGTGCCGGTGGCGCCTGCCACCAAGCCATGACGGTTCGCCAGGCGCATGGCCTGGCCAATGGGCTGGCCGGCGAGATCGGCCCCGATAACGAGTTGCAGTGAGTCAGGCATGTGGTCACCTGTGATTAATTTTTAGCCAAGTATGGCCGATATAAGAAGCGACAGACCTCAGTGAAAACACGGTCGGATAATTCCCCAGGGAGAGAAGGAAATATCAGAACTTTCAACACGGCGCCTTTTTTCGAACTTTTCATATAAAAGCACGCCCAGAGCTATAAGACTCCGCGGAACCCCGAGCCATGAACAAAAACCTGCGTTTCAGCCACAAAATCCTGTTTGCCGCCGCACTGATCGTCATCGCGGCTTTCGCTTCATTCACCGCCTACAACGATTACCTGCAACGCAACGCCATCCGTGACGACCTCGACAGCTACCTGCATGAAATGAGCGACGTCACGGCGAGCAACATCCAGACCTGGCTGAGCGGCCGTATCCTGCTGATCGAAAACCTGGCCCAGAACATCGCCGCCACGCCAGACCAGGCCAGCGTCACCCGCCTGCTGGAACAGAAAGCGCTGACTTCCACCTTTATGGCGTCCTACCTGGGTGATGCCAAGGGCAGCTTCATCATACGCCCCGACGCGAAGATGCCCGACGGCTTCGATCCGCGGGTTCGCCCCTGGTACAAAGGCGCCGAAAGCAGTGGCAACGCTACCCTGACCGAACCCTACATCGATGCCGCCAGCGGCGGACTGATCATCTCCATCGCCAGCGCCTCCAGGAACAACGGGCAAAATGTCGGCGTGGTAGGTGGCGACCTGAGCCTGCAAACCATCATCGACAACCTCAAGACCGTGGATTTCGACGGCATGGGTTACGCCTACCTGGTCAGCGCCGATGGCAAGATCCTGGTACACCCCGACAAAGCCCTGGTCATGAAGACGCTGACCGATGCCTATCCGCAAAACACACCGAAAATCAGCGACCAGATCAGCGAAGTCGAGGTCGACGGCCATACGCGCATCGTCACCTTCACGCCGATCAAGGGCCTGCCCTCGGTGAACTGGTACGTCGCGGTGTCGGTCGACAAGGATCAGGCCTACTCGATGCTCAGCAATTTCCGAACCTCGGCGGTGATCGCCACCGTCATTGCCGTGGTCTTCATCATCGCGCTGCTGAGCATGCTGATTCGTCTCTTGATCCAGCCATTGCATGTCATGACCCGGGCCATGGAGGACATCGCCGACGGCGAGGGTGACCTGACCAAACGCCTGACGATCCAGAACCAGGACGAATTCGGCATCCTGGGCACCGCGTTCAACCGCTTCGTGGAGCGGATCCACGGGTCGATCCGCGAAGTGTCTTCCGCCACCGAGCACGTCAACGAAGTCGCCTTGCGCGTGGTGAGCGCCTCGAACTCGTCAATGGTCAACTCCGACGAACAGTCCAGCCGGACCAACAGCGTCGCCGCAGCCATCAACCAACTGGGTGCCGCCGCCCAGGAAATCGCCCGCAACGCCGCCCAGGCCTCCCATCAGGCCAGCGATGCCCGGGGCCTGGCGGAAGACGGCCAGCAAGTGGTGGACCGCAGCATTGCCGCGATGAACCGGCTGTCCGACCTACTGAGCACCTCAAGCAGCAACATCGAATCGCTCAATAGCAAGACCGTGAACATCGGCCAGATCCTGGAAGTGATCACCAGCATTTCCCAACAGACCAACCTGCTGGCCCTCAACGCAGCGATCGAAGCCGCCCGGGCCGGTGAGGCCGGGCGCGGTTTTGCCGTGGTGGCCGATGAGGTGCGCAACCTGGCCCATCGCACTCAGGAGTCGGCGCAACAGGTGCAGACCATGATCGAGGAATTGCAGGTCGGCGCGCGGGCGTCGGTCACGACCATGAATGACAGCCAGCGCCACAGCCAGGAGAGCGTGGAGATCGCCAACCAGGCCGGCGAACGCCTGAACAGCGTGACCCTGCGCATCGGTGAAATCGACGGCATGAACCAGTCGGTGGCCACGGCGACCGAGGAACAGACGGCCGTGGTGGAATCGATCAACGTGGACATCACCGAGATCAACACCCTGAACCAGGAAGGTGTGGAAAACCTGCAATCCACCTTGCGCGCCTGTTCCGATCTTGAACGGCAGGCGGCGCGGCTCAAACAATTGGTAGGCAGTTTCCGGATCTAGCGCACTCAAGGGCCCTTTCGCGAGCAGGCTCGCCTCCCACACTGGGATCTTCAGTTGGCACAAGTCTGCATCCAGCCCCAGATCCTCTGTGGGAGCGAGCCTGCTCGCGATGGCGGCCGGTCAGGCAACTCGCAACTTCAGGGCTTGGCCCTGGCATGGGCGGCCAACCGCTCCAGCGCGGCGCGCAGGCTCGGGTCGCTGATGCCGTCCGCGGTGGCCTGGATGGTTTCGGCGGCGTCGGTGGACAGGTCCAGGGTATGCCCCTTGGCCCCGGCCTGTACGGTGGGTGGCTGCACCTTGAAGAGTATCCGCGTCAGGCTGGCAAACTCCTCGAATGCCTGCAATTGACGTAGCAGGCGTTTCTGCTGATAGCGAAGGCGCGTGGCCCAGTGACCGTCCGTGACGATCAACAGCAAACTGCCTTCACGCCAGGACGCCACGTGGCAGTGTTCGCGGGCGGCGGGCTGCAACTGGCTGTCCAGCAGGCGTTGCAAGTGGCCCAGGCGCTTGGCGTGGCCGAAGATGGCTTTCAGCGGTTTGGCTTCGCGCAACAGAACGGCGGGAGCCTTGGCTGGGAGAGGGCGGAAGGCCATGAACGAATACCGCGAGTGACAGAGGCGCCATGGTAGCAGAAAGCGCCAGGTACGCCTCGGCCAATGGCCGCTTACTCATACAAACAGTAGGAACTTATGCAGTTTTTGGGTTGAACTTCGCGTAAAAGCCCTTATTTTAGGAAGGCCCCGTCACAGCGCTGTGCCAGCATCGTGGATAACGCCACTTTCCTCACCATCGTTTCCGGGTAGAATGCTCGTTCGCATGCGGCCATGAGGGCTGCACGGGCGACTCACGGGGCCGCCCTCCATCCCTTTAGTGTGGAAGATCCTGCCGATATGTTTGCGCCTTTGTTAAAGAAACTCTTTGGAAGCAAGAACGAGCGTGAAGTCAAGCGCATGCTCAAGACGGTACAGATCGTCAATGCCTTCGAAGAGCAAATGGTGGCCCTTTCGGACGATCAGTTACGCGCCAAGACTGCCGAATTCAAGGACCGCATCGCCAAGGGGGAAACCCTCGACCAACTGCTGCCCGAAGCCTTTGCGGTTGCCCGCGAAGCCGGCAAGCGGGTCATGGGCATGCGTCACTTCGACGTCCAGTTGATCGGCGGCATGACCTTGCACGAAGGCAAGATCGCCGAAATGCGCACCGGTGAGGGTAAAACCCTGGTGGCGACCCTGGGCGTCTACCTCAACGCGCTGTCCGGCAAGGGCGTGCACGTGGTGACGGTCAACGACTACCTGGCCCGCCGCGACGCCAACTGGATGCGCCCGCTCTACGAATTCCTCGGGCTGACCGTCGGCGTGGTCACGCCATTCCAGCCGCCGGAAGAGAAGCGTGCCGCCTACGCCGCCGACATCACCTACGGCACCAACAACGAATTCGGTTTCGACTACCTGCGCGACAACATGGCGTTCAGCCTGGAAGAAAAATTCCAGCGTGAACTCAATTTCGCGGTCATCGACGAAGTCGACTCCATCCTCATCGACGAAGCCCGTACCCCGCTGATCATTTCCGGTCAGGCCGAGGACAGCTCCAAGCTGTACATGGAGATCAACAAACTGATCCCGCAGCTCAAGCTTCACGTCGAGGAAGTCGAGGGCGAAGTGACCCAGGAGGGGCACTTCACCGTTGACGAGAAGACCCGCCAGGTCGAGCTCAACGAAGCCGGGCACCAATACATCGAGGAAATGCTGACCCGCGTCGGCCTGCTGGCCGAAGGCGAAAGCCTGTATTCGGCCCATAACCTGGGCCTGCTGACCCACGTCTATGCCGGCTTGCGTGCCCACAAGCTGTTCCATCGCAACGTCGAATACATCGTGCAGGACGGACAGGTCGTGCTGGTCGACGAGCACACCGGTCGTACCATGCCGGGCCGTCGCCTGTCCGAAGGCCTGCACCAGGCCATCGAAGCCAAGGAAGGCCTGAACATCCAGGCCGAGAGCCAGACACTGGCCTCGACCACCTTCCAGAACTACTTCCGCTTGTACAACAAGCTGTCCGGCATGACCGGTACCGCCGACACCGAAGCGTTCGAGTTCCACCAGATCTACGGCCTGCAAGTGGTGGTGATTCCGACGAACAAGCCGCTGGCGCGTAAAGACTACAACGACCTGGTGTTCCTGACCGCCGAAGAGAAGTACGCGGCGATCATCAACGACATCAAGGACGGCATGGCCCAGGGTCGTCCGATCCTGGTGGGTACCGCCACCATCGAAACCTCCGAGCACATGTCCGCATTGCTCAACAAGGAAGGCATCGAGCACAAGGTCCTCAACGCCAAGTTCCACGAGAAGGAAGCCGAGATCATCGCCCAGGCCGGTCGCCCGGGTGCGCTGACCATCGCCACCAACATGGCCGGTCGCGGTACCGACATTCTGCTGGGCGGCAACTGGGAAGTGGAAGTCGCCTCCCTGGAAAACCCGACGCCCGAGCAGATCGCACAGATCAAGGCCGACTGGCAGAAGCGTCACCAGCAGGTGCTCGAGTCCGGTGGCTTGCAGGTGATCGCTTCCGAGCGCCATGAATCGCGCCGTATCGACAACCAGTTGCGTGGCCGTGCCGGTCGCCAGGGTGACGCCGGTTCCAGCCGCTTCTACCTGTCCCTGGAAGACAGCCTGATGCGCATCTTCGCCTCTGACCGGGTGAAGAACTTCATGAAGGCCCTGGGCATGCAGCCTGGCGAAGCGATCGAACACCGCATGGTGACGAACGCCATCGAGAAGGCCCAGCGCAAGGTCGAAGGACGCAACTTCGATATCCGCAAGCAACTGCTCGAGTTCGACGACGTCAACAACGAACAGCGTAAAGTGATCTATCACATGCGTAACAGTTTGTTGGCCGCCGACAACATCGGTGACACCATCGCCGACTTCCGCCAGGAAGTGCTCGACGCAACCGTCAGCGCCCACATTCCGCCGCAGTCGCTGCCGGAGCAGTGGGACATCGCCGGCCTGGAAGCTGCATTGCGCAGCGACTTTGGCGTGTCGTTGCCGATCCAGCAGTGGCTCGACGAAGACGACCATCTGTACGAAGAGACCCTGCGCGAGAAGCTGCTGGCCGAACTGATTGCCGCGTATAACGAGAAAGAAGACCAGGCCGGCGCCGAAGCGCTGCGCTCCTTCGAGAAGCAGATCGTGTTGCGGGTACTGGACGACCTGTGGAAAGACCACCTGTCGACCATGGATCACCTGCGCCACGGTATCCATCTGCGCGGTTATGCCCAGAAGAACCCGAAGCAGGAATACAAGCGTGAATCCTTCACCTTGTTCTCCGAGCTGCTGGATTCCATCAAGCGCGACTCGATCCGTGTGCTGTCCCACGTTCAGGTCCGTCGCGAAGACCCGGCCGAAGAGGAAGCCCGACTGCGTCAGGAAGCCGAGGCCCTGGCCGCGCGCATGCAGTTCGAACACGCCGAAGCCCCGGGTCTGGAAGTGTCCCAGGCCCAGGAAGAGGGTGTCGATGTGGATGTAGCCCTGGCGACCGCGCCGGTGCGCAACGAGCAGAAGCTGGGCCGTAACGAGCTGTGCTATTGCGGTTCGGGCAAGAAATACAAGCATTGCCACGGGCAGATCCAATAACGCCCGTCTCAAACGCTGAACGACCCGCGCCGCGACAGGCCACCTCTGTCGCGGCGTTTTGCCATTTGATTCAGACATACATTTATTGAGGAGCGCATTCATGGCTGTTGGTCTTGGTCCGTTGCCAACGTTGCACCCGGTTGCCGGTTTTGAACTCGGTATCGCCTCGGCGGGCATCAAGCGCCCCGGGCGCAAGGATGTGGTGGTCATGCGTTGCGCCGAAGGCTCGACGGTTGCCGGCGTGTTCACCCTCAACGCCTTTTGTGCCGCACCGGTCATCCTGGCCAAGCAACGTGTCCAGGGGCCGGTGCGCTACCTGCTGACCAACACCGGTAACGCCAATGCCGGCACCGGTGCGCCGGGCCTGGCCGCCGCCGAGCGCACCTGTGCCAAGCTGGCCGAGCTGACCGGTGTCGAGGCCGCCCAGGTGCTGCCGTACTCCACGGGTGTGATCGGTGAGCCGCTGCCGGTCGAGAAGATCGAAGGCGCGCTGCAGGCCGCCCTCGATGACCTGTCGGAAAACAACTGGGCCGCCGCCGCCACCGGCATCATGACCACCGACACCTTGCCCAAGGGCGCGAGCCGTCAGTTCCAGCACGACGGCGTGACGGTCACCGTCACCGGCATCAGCAAGGGCGCCGGCATGATCCGCCCGAACATGGCGACCATGCTCGGCTACATCGCGACCGATGCCAAAGTCTCCCGCCAGGTGCTGCAGGACCTGATGCTCGACGGCGCCAACAAGTCGTTCAACCGCATTACCATCGACGGCGATACGTCGACCAACGACTGCTGCATGCTGATCGCCACCGGCAAGGTCAACCTGCCGGAAATCACCGAAGCCAGCGGCCCGCTGTTCGCGGCCCTGAAGCAGGCGGTGTTCGAGGTGTGCATGGAAGTGGCCCAGGCCATCGTCCGTGACGGCGAAGGCGCAACCAAATTCGTGACCGTGCAGGTCAACGGTGGTGGCAATCATCAGGAATGCCTGGATGTCGGTTACACCGTGGCGCATTCGCCGCTGATCAAGACCGCGCTGTTCGCCTCCGACCCGAACTGGGGACGGATCCTTGCGGCTGTCGGCCGTGCCGGCGTGCCGGACCTGGACGTGAGCAAGATCGATGTGTTCCTCGGCGAAGTCTGCATCGCAAGCCAAGGCGCCCGCGCCGCGACCTACACCGAGGCCCAGGGGGCGGCGGTGATGCAACAGGAAGAAATCACCATCCGCATCGAACTGGGGCGCGGTGATTGCAGCGAGACGATCTGGACCACCGATCTGTCCCATGAGTATGTGAAGATCAACGCCGAGTACCGGACTTAACAAGGCTCGGGACCGAGTTGTGCCTATCGCGAGCAGGCTCGCTCCCCACAGGGATTTATGCTGGAAACAGGCTTGTGCCAGCCTGCAGATCTCCTTGTGGGAGCGAGCCTGCTCGCGATGGCGTCGGAACAGACTGCAATATTTCTGAATAGCCATAAGAAAGGACCCAGACATGAGCCTGCACCTGATCATCGGCGACAAGAGAATATCCTCCTGGTCCCTGCGCGCCGCGCTGGCCCTGGACTTGACCGGCGCGAAGTACACCGAAGAGCTGGTCAGGCTCTTTCAACCCGACACCCGGGAGAAACTGCTCAAGTATTCAGCCACCGCCAAGGTCCCGCTGCTCCAGACCGAAACGGGGGTTGTCGCCGATTCCCTGGCGATTGCCGAATACCTGGCCGAACGGTTTCCCAATGCCGGCCTATGGCCCAAGGCTGTGGCCGCCCGGGCCCAGGCGCGTTCGGCTTGTGCGCAAATGCACAGTGGTTTCTTCGCGCTCCGTAGCAACATGCCATTTGACCTGACCCACGACGCGCCGTTGTCGCCCGTGCCGGCCGATGTCCAGGCGGAAATCGAGCGGATGTTGGCGCTGTGGGCCGAGTGCCGTGCCGTGGCGACCGAAGCCGGCCCATACCTGTTTGGCACCTTGAGCCTGGCGGACGCGTATTTCGCGCCGGTCGCCGTGCGCCTGCGTACCTATCAGGTGGAACTGCCGGAGGTCGATGCGGCCTATGTTGAAACCCTTTACCAATGGCCGGCGTTCAAGGCGTGGCAACAAGCCGGCCTGGAGGAAACAGCGCGGTGAAACGAGTACATGTAGCGGCGGCGGTCATTCGCGACGCCGCCGGCAAGATCCTGATCGCCCGGCGTGCCGACACTCAGCACCAGGGCGGCCTTTGGGAGTTTCCCGGCGGCAAGGTTGAAGCGGACGAGTCTGTCGAGACGGCCCTGGCTCGGGAGCTTCATGAGGAGTTGGGGATTGTGGTCGAGGCTGCCCGGCCATTGATCAAAGTGCGTCACGATTACCCGGACAAACAGGTCTTGCTGGATGTCTGGGAAGTCTCGGCGTTCTCCGGCGAACCTCATGGTGCCGAAGGGCAACCGTTGGCCTGGGTCACGGCTCGCGATCTGACCAACCATGAGTTTCCCGCAGCCAACCAGCCGATCGTGGCGGCGGCTCGCTTGCCCGGCGAATACCTGATCACCCCGGAAGGCCTTGAAACACCGGCCCTGTTGCGCGGAATGCAGAAGGCTATCGCCGGTGGGATCAAGCTGCTCCAGCTGCGGGCGCCCAATGGCTACGATCCGCAATACCGTGATCTGGCGGTGGATGCGGCGGGATTGTGTGCCGGCAAGGCCCAGTTGATGCTCAAGGGGCCTTTCGAATGGCTGGGGGACTTTCCCTCCGCCGGTTGGCACGTCACCGCCGCGCAACTGCGCAAGCATGCGGCGGCCGGTCGCCCCTTCGGCAAGGACCGTTGGCTGGCCGCTTCCTGTCATAACGCCGAGGAACTGTCCCTGGCGCAGCAGATGGACGTGGACTTCGTGACGCTCTCGCCCGTACAACCGACCCAGACCCATCCCGAGGCCCAGCCATTGGGTTGGGCAGAGGCTGCGCGACTGATCGAGGGCTTCAACCGTCCGGTGTATCTGTTGGGCGGGGTGGGGCCTACCGAGCGGCAGAAGGCCTGGGAGGCCGGCGCGCAGGGTGTGGCGGGGATTCGGGCGTTTTGGCCAGAGGCTTGATTCTGTGGTGTAACCGCTGGCGCCATCGCGAGCAGGCTCGCTCCCACACTTGATCGCCGTATCCCTGTGGGAGCGAGCCTGCTCGCGATGGCGTCCTCACGGACGACGAATCACCCCCCAGGCTTGGCCGCCGCCACCCAGAGCACCTCCGCCACACCCTGCCGCCGGGCAATCACCCGCGCCGCCACGAACAACAGATCCGATAACCGATTGATGTAGGCCAGCCCCGGCCCGGCCAGCGGCTCGACGGCGTTCAACTGCTGGCAACGGCGTTCGGCGCCACGGGCCAGGCTGCGGCAGACGTGGGCCTGGGCTACCAGGGTCGAGCCACCGGGCAGGATGAAGTTTTCCAGCGGCCCCAGCTCTTCGTTCCACAGATCGATCGCCGCTTCCAGTCGCTCGACTTCCGCCGTGGTCAGTGCCTGATAAGCCGGCATCGCCAGTTCGCCGCCCAGGTCGAACAACCGGTGCTGACAGGGCGCCAACACTTCGATGATCTCCCTTAGCGCCGGGTATCGGCTCGCCTCGTCGCTGAGCCCCGCCAGCAGCAAGCCCAGTTGGCTGTTCAGGCCATCCACTTCACCGATGGCCTCGACCCGTGGGTGGTCCTTCGCCACGCGACGACCATCGCCCAACCCGGTTTCACCCTTGTCGCCGGTGCGGGTGTAAATCTTCGACAGGCGAAAGCCCATGCTCAGCGCTCCAGTTGCTTGTGTTCTTGGGGCATCATCGAAATGCCCGCCAGGGGCAGGCGCAAGGTGAAGCAGGTGCCTTGGCCCGGCGCTGACTGCACTTCCATCTGGCCCTTGTGGTTGTTGGTGATGATGAAGTACGACACCGACAGCCCCAGGCCCGTGCCCTGGCCGATTTCCTTGGTGGTGAAGAAGGGCTCGAAAGTGCGTTTGCGCACGTTCTCGCTCATGCCGATGCCGTTGTCCTCCACCTGGATTTCCGCCCAGGGCGGGTTCAGCCGCGTGCGCAGGATAATGCGCCCGGGTTCACTGTCGTCCTGGCGTTGGTGGATGGCCTGGGCGGCATTCTTCAACAGGTTGAGCAGCACCTGCTCCAGTTCGTTGGCCGTGCCGGGTACCGGGCCCAGGTTCGGGTCGAATTGACGGATGATCGCCTGGCCCTTGAAGTCGAAACCGATTGCCAGGTCGAAGTCGTTGCCGGCGATTTCCACCGCCTGGTCGATCAGGGCCGGCAGGTCGCAGGGTGCCATCTGTCGTGTGCTGCGGCGGCTGAAACTGAGCATGTGGGTGACAATTTTCGCCGCCCGGGCGCCGGCCTGCTGGATGCCATCGAGCAACTGCGGGATGTCCCGGCTCTGGAGGTACTGATTGACCACCTGCAGTTCGATACCCAGTTGTTCGGCCTGTTCGAGGTTCTTGGGCAGTTCCGGTGACAGGCGGCGGCGGATGTTCTGCACGTTGTGCAGGATGGCCCCCAGCGGGTTGTTGATCTCATGGGCCATGCCCGCCGCGAGGCCACCGACCGAGAGCATCTTTTCCGACTGCACCATCATTTCTTCCAGCGACAGGCGCTGGGTGATGTCGTCGATCCGGATCACCACCCCGCGTCCCGCGCCACCCATCAGCGGGTAGAAGGTCAGGGCGTAGTGCCGGGCTTCATCGTCTTTGGTCCAGGTGACGCGTTCGATCTTGGCCACCGTGTGCTGCTCGACCGTTTGCTTGAGCTGCGGCAGGTAAGGCTTGAGGGGTTCGAACGCGAGGAAGATCGGCTGGTTCAGTGCCTCGTCCAGCCGGGTGCCGGAAAGGGCGCTGGCCTCCTGGTTCCATTGGGTGACATAAAGCTGTTCGTCGAGGGCAATCAGGGCCGACGGCATGGAGTCGATGATGCTGTTGAGGTAGTTCTGGAAGCCGGTGAGCTTTTTCTCGATCTTGCTGCGCACCTGGACTTCGAGCTCCAGCTTGCGGTTGGTGTGCCGGGTTTCTTCCGCCAGGCCCTGGGCCTGGTCATAGGCCGCCTGGGAGTCGTCCCGGGCGCGCTTGAGCTGCTGCTCCCGGGCTTCGATCCGTGACAGCATGGTGTTGAAGGCTTCGGCCAGGCTACCGATTTCGTCGTGGTTGCCACGGGCGGCGCGCAGCGAATAGTTTTCTTCCCGGGTGACCTGGCGCGACAGTTCTTCCAACTGATGAATCGGCCGGGTGATCAGGCGTTTGATCTGCTGGGCAATGACCAGCCATAGCAGCACGCTGAAAATCAGGATGCCGAGGCTGGCGGTCAGGGTGCCGGTGTAGAACGCCGTGGGCAGCTCACTGCTGGCGACCAGCAGCAGGTGGCCCGGCGCGGTACCGGGGCGGGGCAGGGTGATGACCTGGTTACTGCGGAATTCACCGGCCTGCCAGGCTTGCACGTTGCGGAAATGATCCGGCAGCTTGAGCTTCTCACCTTGTTGCAGCTGCGCCAGGCGTTCGCCCTCGCCGTCATACAGCGCCGCCGCCCGCAGCGGGGCGTAGCTGTTGAGTTCGTCGAGCAGGCGCTTGGCGTCTTGCGGCGATTGCAGGGCATCGGAGATCAGGCTCGGGTTGGCGATCAGCCGGCCGATGGTTTGCAGGGCCTGGGGGGCCATGCTTTCCTGGGAAATGTAGTAGGCGGCGCTGATAAAGGTCAGGTTGGCGACCAGCAGGACAGTGGTCAACAACACCAGCAGGGCGGCCAACAGTTTCTGGCCGACCGGCAGGTTTTCAAGGCGCTGGCGCAATGGCATCAGATTCGTCGCTGAAAAGGAACACGAGGCCAGCGTAGCCGCTGCTCAGTCGCTGGGCAATCCGAGGTTGTTCAAGTGACCGATCAGGCGCTGGCGCAACTGTTCCAGATGCGGTACCGCCAGCTCGTGCCGCCGGGCGACCTTGCAGGCGTGGCCGAGCAGATAGCTGATTTCGGTGCGGCGCCGGTTGGCAACATCCTGGTGCATCGAGGAGTAATTGGCAGCAGTGGCCTGGATCACCCGTTCGACTTCCGGCTGCAAGTCTTCGGCCGCCGCGGGCTGGCCGCAGCGTTCAAGCAGGTCGGTGAGCTCCGCGCACAGGGTTGCCACTTCGCAACGATGCTCCTGCAGGCCGCCATTCTTGCAGTGATAGAGCACGGTCAGCGGGTTGATCGCGCAGTTGAGGGCCAGTTTTCGCCAGAGCCGGGTGAGAATGTCCGCGCTCCATTCGTGGGGGATGCCGGCGGCGCTCAGGTCGTCCAGCCAGAACGGCGCCACGGGATGGGCGGGGTCACCCAGCCAGGTGTAGCCGTGACCGGCGAACACTACGCGCCAGTCTCCGTCGCGGAACGCGCCTTCGGTGCTGGAGGCGCTGATGCAACGAGCCTGGGGGACGCGGTTCGCCACCGCGTCCTGGCTGCCGAGGCCATTCTGCAGCAGGATCAGTTCCGACTCGGCGTCCAGGCGATGGGCTACCGAGGCCACCGCCGCTTCCGCGTCATAGGCCTTGCAAGCCAGCAGCAAGCGCCTGATCGGCTCGGGAGCGTCAGCAGTTTCGCCCGGCACCGGGTAGCACTGCGACTGGCCCTGTTCCACCAATGTCAGGCCGCCAGCGCTCCGATAAGCCTGGAACCGACCTTCATTGCGCAGCACCAGCCGCACCGGCAGACCGGCCCGGGCCAGGCGCGCTGCCCATAATGTGCCGAGACTGCCGGCCCCCAGGACATGCCAGGTGGTGGACATCAGCTTTTTACTCGGTTTGGTAGGGGCATCTTGGGGGCTCACGGTATCGGCTGGAAAAGACTCGTTATAATGAGCGCGATTTTAACCACAAGCCAAGCGCGCGCCTTTATTACCGGGGCGCCTTTTTTATTGGAGAACTCTACATGCCGTCATTCGACGTGGTATCCGAACTGGACAAGCACGAAGCCACCAACGCGGTTGAAAACGCCATCAAGGAACTCGATCGTCGTTATGACCTCAAGGGCAAGGGCAGCTTCGAGTTCAAGGAAAAGGACCTGACCGTCAACCTGACCGCCGAAGCCGAGTTCCAGCTCGAGGCGATGATCGAGATCCTCAAGCTTGCGCTGGTCAAGCGCAAGATCGACGTGCAATGCCTTGAGATCAAGGATGCCTATGCCTCGGGCAAGGTGATGAAGCAGGAAGCCGTGCTCAAGGAAGGCATCGACAAGGAGCTGGCAAAGAAGATTGTCGCTCACATCAAGGATGCCAAGCTCAAGGTGCAGGCCGCCATCCAGGGCGAGCAGGTGCGGGTCACCGGCAAGAAGCGCGACGACTTGCAGGAAGCCATCGCGGCACTGCGCGCCAAAGAATTCGGCATGCCGCTGCAGTTCAATAACTTCCGCGACTGACAGGACGTCAGGCTGTTCAGGAATAGGGTGGTGAGGGAGCAGGCTTCCTCGCCACATTCGTGTTTATGGTAATAAAGGAGAGTCGAATGGACTTGAATACAGAAGTGGATCATCTGATCAAAACCTCCCAGGCCGCGATACCGATGGTCATGGAGTACGGCAGCCGTGTGCTGCTGGCGGTCATCACCCTGGCCATCGGCTGGTGGTTGATCAACAAGGTTACACACAAACTGGGCGCGCTACTGGCCCTGCGTAATGCCGACCTGGCACTGCAAGGGTTCATCAGTACCCTCGCCAATGTCATCCTGAAGATATTGCTGGTGGTCAGCGTCGCGTCGATGATCGGCGTGGAAACCACCTCGTTCGTCGCCGCCATCGGTGCGGCAGGCCTGGCAATCGGCCTGGCGTTGCAGGGTAGCCTGGCAAATTTCGCCGGTGGCGTGCTGATCCTGCTGTTCCGCCCGTTCCGTATTGGCGACTGGATCGAAGCCCAAGGTATCGCCGGCACGGTCGACAGCATCCAGATCTTCCATACCGTGTTGCGCACCGGTGACAACAAGACGGTGATCGTACCTAACGGCAACCTGTCGAACGGCATTATCACCAACACCAATCGTCAGCCGACCCGCAAGGTAGTGTTCGATGTGGGGGTGGATTATCAGGCTGACCTGCAGAAAGCGCGCGAAGTCTTGTTGAATCTGGCCAAGGATGAGCGCGTGCTGGCCGATCCGGCGCCCGAAGCGGTGATTTCCACTCTGGGTGACAGTTCGATCACGGTGTCGTTGCGGGTGTGGGTCAAGACTGCGGATTACTGGAGTGTCATGTTCATGTTCAATGAACAGGCGCGGGATCGCTTGAAAGATGCGGGGATTGATATTCCGTTTCCGCAGCGGGTGATTCGGGTTGTTCAGGAAGAGACGGCGAGATAACAAACGCAGATATAACTTGTCGATTGGATCAGGTTTTATTTAGTTAGCTTGCTATTTATGAAGTTGCGCCAGGTTGTTTTATCGGGCGCATAAAAAACCGCTCACCTGGATCAGGTGAGCGGTTTTGTTTTGTTGCGGTATAGCTATCGACTCAGCACTGAATTACAAGATGCTCAGTGGGTACTCGACGATTACGCGGAAGTCGTTATTGTCGTTGCCGTTGATGCCGTTGTAAGAGGTGTTGGCACGATAGAACGCACTACGCAGACGGAAAGACAGATCTTTGGCTGGACCGCTTTGCATAACGTACTTGGTTTCGAAATCCCACTCGTGCTCTTTACCTTCGTCAGCACCAGTAGAGATGTTGTCACCCTTGACGTAACGGGTCATGAAGCTCAGGCCTGGAACGCCGTAGGTTTTCATGTTCAGGTCGTAACGAGCCTGCCAGGAACGCTCGTCTTCACCGTTGAAGTCGGAGTACTGGATGGAGTTGGCGAGGAAGATGGTGCCGTTACCATCTGCACCATAGGCATAACCACTCGAACCGCTTGAGTTCTGGTGAGCCAGGGTGAACTTGTGAGCGCCGATGCTGTAGGCAGCAGCAAGAGACCAGATGCGGTTGTCAACGTCGCCGCTGAGTTCCTGACCTTGGCTCTTGGTGTCGTAGCCGTTGAAGTCGAAGTTCAGGGACTGATCTTCATTGATCGGCAGGGTGTAGTTCAGGTTGATATATTTCTTCTTGTAGTAGTCTTCAATATCGGAAGCCGCTACACCTGCTACAAAATTGTCGGTGAACTGGTAGGTTGCGCCAGCAATGTCAGCGGACTTCAGGCCGGTGCCATTGATGCTGTCGTGACCCATGTGGTTCTGCCCGCTGATCGCGGTGAAGTGACCAGCGCTCAGCTCCAGACCTTTGATTTCCTTACTGGTGATCAAAGTGCCGGTAGCAACTTCTGGCAGCAAGCGGCTGTCGTCAGTGGAGAGGACAGGGCTGGCAACGTACTGGCTACCATACTTCAGGACCGTGTCGGACAGACGGAACTTGACCGCGCCGCCAGCGATGGATTGAGTGTCTTCCGGACGGCCGTCACTATCGGAACCGAACATGCCATTACCGGTGCGGCCACGGCCGCTGTCCAGTTTGACCATGCCATTGGCCAGAGCGTCTATACCAAAACCAACGGTACCTTGGGTGAAGCCAGACTCGTAAGTCGCGCGAGCGGCAAGACCGCTCTCTTCACGATAGCTTTGAGCGGTACTGGGGTTGTTCTTGAAATCACGGTTCATGTACAGGGCGCGGGTCAGAACTTTCAGGCTCTGATCTTCAAAAAAGCCCTTGGATTCCTCTTGGGAGGAGGCCACTGCGAACTGCGAAACGCTGGCCGAAACAGCCAGTGCGATCATGCTCCACTTCATCACGCGCATCGTGATTTGCTCCTTTGGTTTTTAGAAGAGTACTGCCGTCCCACCTGTTTTTTTATCTGGGCGGCTCTTTCTTTTTGTGTCGGCGCGAATTTATATCACGACGACATCATTGGCGATACTTGCCCATCCAACCTTTCAACTTCTTTACGACCGTGTCGCCAATGGCTCGATCCATGTCGTAATGGAGCTGTTCCGACGCAATCGGGTTTCACAACTTGAATGTTGCTTGTCTTTTTTCGGCGTCGGCGTAAAGAGTCCTTCGTTACTGCACTTGAAGCTCCATGAGGGCAACCTTGCCACTTTATTTATAGGCCAGCAGGTTCTCGTTCCAACGATTCCCTGAAGGCGATGTCCGGGATGAATGCAACAAGTATGCACAAACCCGAATTTTGTTCACATTTTTTTCACATTCTTCCTTTCGATGCGGTGAAACCCCATGAAACCGGGGCCAAAAGGCCTTGTTTTAAATAGGGTTGACTGCTGTGCCACTAACGTGTTTGAAACCTGTAAACGGCCCGAGACAATCAAAAACGTTACCGGTTCACCCTATCCAGTGAGTAAATCCCGGATGCCTCGTGCACTGAGCGTAGACGCTTTGTGCGGTTTTGGTGCAAAAAAACTTCTTGAATCGAGCAAGGCCGGTGCTTGCCACGTCCTGCGACCGCCGTTTCCGCGCTATCGAGGGGTTGGTTGCGCTGAAATGGTGCACTCTGTTGTCGCGTCAATAAGGTCGGCTCCGAAAACAGGCATTTAGCCAGGCCTGGAGGTGCGCAGTGAACGTTCAGCCATTCGCGGGTATGCTGCGAATATCCGATACAGGCCCAAACCGGGCTGCCCCCATAACGAGCAAGGAGTACTCGCGGTGTTTGTCTTAGATCCACAACTGCAGCAGGACACATTGCCCATTGGCGATTTCCCGCTGTGCCGGTTGCTGTTGTCCAATGATTCGAATTACCCGTGGTTCATTCTTGTACCAAGGCGCGAAGATATCAGTGAGTTATTTCAGCTCGATGACGCCGATCAACGCCAGCTGTGGAAAGAGACCACCACGCTGGCGGAAATCCTCAAGGACTCCTTTGACGCCGACAAGTTGAACGTTGCGGCGTTGGGTAACGTCGTCAGTCAGTTGCACATGCACGTCATCGTGCGCAGGTATGAGGATGTGGCCTGGCCGTCGCCAGTTTGGGGCAAGCATCCGGCCCGGCCTTATAATGCGCAACAGGTGGCGGCCATTCGCGAGCGGTTGCGGATGGCCCTGACCGATGATTTCAAATTTGTGGAGGGTTGAACCGTGGATCTTGAGGCGCGTGTTACCGATCTGGAAACTCGCCTGGCATTTCAGGATGACACCATCCAGGCGTTGAATGATGTGTTGGTGGCGCAGCAGCGGGTCGTCGAGCGTTTGCAATTGCAGATGGCGGCGTTGCTCAAGCGGCAGGAGGAAATGGCCGGGCAGTTCGAATCCGTCGAGGAAGAGGCGCCGCCCCCGCATTACTGATCGCCCGAGTGACAGGGCATAAAAAAACCGCGATGCAGCCTGGCTGCTCGCGGTTTTTTCATGCCTGGGATCAGCGGCGCGGCAGTGCGGCGATGACGTCTTCGGCTTGCAGGCCTTTGTCGCGGTGCATCACGGAAAACTCCACGCGCTGGCCTTCGACCAGGACGCGATGGCCTTCGCCGCGAATGGCCCGGAAATGCACGAAAATATCATCGCCGGAATCGCGGGAGATAAAGCCGAAGCCCTTGGAGGTGTTGAACCACTTCACGGTGCCGGTATCGCGGTTGGACATGTCGTAGTTCTGCGGCGCGGCGGTCGGCGACGACTTCCTGTAGAAGCTGACGGCCAGGTGCAGTGCCACGGCAAGCAGCGCCGCGGCGAGGCTGAACAGGACGGCCGGTTGGCCGCTGATTTCCGGCATCGGAGCCAGCAGGCTCAGGGTTTGCAGGGCAACGGCCAGCACCAGCAGTACGCTGACCAGGTTTTGCAGTTGATGACGAGGACCTTTGTGCCAGTAAGGAATGACAGGTGCGAGGGTCAGGTTGAGCAGGCCGAAGAAGGCCAGGTAAAGCGCATCGGGATGTTGCAGGTAAGGTGTGGCTTCGGAACCCAGGCTAGGGATGAAGGACAGCAGCAGGGCAGCTGCGCCCATTAGCAAGTGGACGATTTTCAACATTTTGATTGGCTCACGGTTAAGACGGATCACAAGGAAGAGCTGGTCGGGTGCGGTTCGCTTCAGAACAATGAGAGGCGCTGGACACGTACCCGAATCAGCCTATGCGCCACACCCAGGAAAATAGGCGTAGCGACACACTGCCTATTTAACAGCAAAGCCCGGGCCTTCTCAAACTCGTAACAGGTGTGTGCCGCGCTGTTCGTCGGCCGGAGAGCTGTACGCCTGTAGGAGCGAGCCTGCTCGCGATGGCGGCGGGTCAGCAATACCTGCATCAACTGACAGACCGCCATCGCGAGCGGGCTCGCTCCCACAGGGAGCGGTGTTTATCCTGCTGATAGCGGATAGCCTGGAACCGGCCTGCGTCTTGGCTTGTCGGTTCAGGAGGGCAGGCGATTTGTCGCAGGCCACAGGAGGCAACACCCGCTACGCTGTGGAATTCATCACCGTCAGGAGATCAACCAACATGGCTATTGATATCGGTATCAGTGAAGAAGATCGCAAGTCCATCGTCGACGGGCTCTCGCGCCTGCTGTCGGACACCTATGTGTTGTATCTCAAGACCCACAATTTCCACTGGAACGTCACGGGGCCGATGTTTCGGACCCTGCATCTGATGTTCGAGGAGCAATACAACGAATTGGCGCTGGCGGTGGATCTGATTGCCGAGCGCATTCGTGCGCTCGGCTTTCCCGCACCTGGGGCCTATTCGGTGTACGCACGCTTGTCTTCCATCAAGGAAGAGGAGGGCGTACCCGGTGCCGAAGACATGATCCGGCAACTGGTCGATGGCCAGGAGGCGGTGACGCGCACGGCCCGTGGCATCTTCCCCTTGCTGGACAAGGTCAGCGATGAGCCGACCGCCGATCTGCTGACCCAGCGCATGCAGGTTCATGAAAAGACCGCGTGGATGCTGCGCTCTCTGCTGGACGAGCGGTAAGTCTCCGGCGGGCGATGGTGGGGCAAGTGGCATCATCGCCCGTGTGCCGCGACCGTTGGTTTCCTTATATCGGGCTTTCCGATCAGTCGTGCGCCTGCTGTGGGGTAACCCATCGCGTGTAGGACGATGTAATTCATCGTCTATCTGCTGTTGGCTTGTCCTACGTTGCTGGTCAAAAAGTCATCTGGATCTGGCGACTCCGTTGAGCTTCCATAGGGCATCAGATTGGTTGTCCTGACTGAGAGGTTCGTATGGCAAAGGAGTGTCGACGGTATGATTCAAGGAAAAGAACCAAGGGAGGGGGCACAGTCCATCGAGGTCGACCCGTTCGTCAGTGGATTCGATATGCAGCTGGCCCGGCCCTTGTCCCGATCCATCCGTTTGAATGGTTTCGCCACCTGTCTTCGGCTGGAGCGGGTCTATTGGGAGATTCTCGGCGACATGGCCCAGCTCAACAACTGTTCCGTCAACGCCCTGTTGTCCCATGTCGACAGGGAGGTGCACCTGCGCCACGGCGGGGTCCGCAATTTCAGCGGCCTGGTGCGTGTCGTCTGCGTGGTGCACAGTTTGAAGGAGGCTGGCATGGAGGTCGTGGAGCGTCACTGGCGTGGGGCCTCGCGGTGACCCGGCCGGGCCGGTAGGTGCCCTGGGGAGCCTTGGGGGCTTCCAGATTCGTTTCCCGTCCCGTGGGAAACGAATGGAGAACGCCCCTACGGCTGCACAGGCTGCATTTAATGGATATAATCCCGCTCTTTGCCGCAAAGCCCAGCTTTTGCGCGATTAACCTGATCGCCGAGACAACCCATGCCGATGTACGACTATCAATGTGCTTCCTGTGGTCATCAGATGGAAGCCATCCAAAAGATCAGCGAAGCACCGCTGGTCGACTGCCCAGCCTGCCAGGCCCCGGAACTGAAAAAGATGCTGTCCATGCCGGGTTTCCGTCTCGGCGGTACGGGCTGGTATGAAACCGACTTCAAGACCGGCGCGAAGAAGAACCTCGCCGGTGGCGACAAAGCTGACTGAGATGAATACGCGCGGGTTCTTGCATGGGCAGGACCTCCAACCGAATGTCGAATTACGAGAAGTGAAACCACTACCATGATGCGCAGCCATTATTGCGGCCAACTGAACGAAAGCCTGGAAGGTCAGGAAGTTACTCTTTGCGGATGGGTCCATCGTCGCCGTGACCATGGCGGGGTGATTTTCCTCGATATCCGTGATCGTGAAGGCCTGGCCCAGGTAGTGTTCGATCCGGACCGTGCTGAAACCTTCGCCACCGCCGACCGCGTGCGCAGCGAATACGTGGTCAAGATCACCGGCAAGGTGCGCCTGCGTCCGGCCGGTGCCGGCAATGCCAACATGGCGTCCGGCATGATCGAAGTGCTGGGTCATGAGCTGGAAGTGCTCAACGAAGCGGAAACTCCGCCGTTCCCGCTCAACGAATTTTCCGACGTGGGCGAAGAAACCCGCCTGCGCTATCGCTTCATCGACCTGCGTCGTCCGGAAATGGCCGAGAAGCTGCGCCTGCGTTCGCGCATGACCACCAGCATCCGTCGCTACCTGGACGAGAACGGCTTCCTCGACGTCGAGACGCCGATCCTGACCCGGGCCACGCCGGAAGGCGCCCGCGACTACCTGGTGCCGAGCCGTACCCACCCCGGCAGCTTCTTCGCCCTGCCGCAATCGCCGCAGTTGTTCAAGCAGCTGCTGATGGTGGCCGGCTTCGACCGCTACTACCAGATCGCCAAGTGCTTCCGCGACGAAGACCTGCGTGCCGACCGTCAGCCTGAGTTCACTCAGATCGACATCGAGACCAGCTTCCTCGACGAAAAAGACATCATGGGCCTGACCGAAGGCATGATCCGCAACCTGTTCAAGGAAGTGCTGGGTCTGGAGTTCGGTGACTTCCCGCACATGACCTGGGACGAGGCCATGCGCCGCTACGGTTCCGACAAGCCGGACCTGCGTATCCCGCTGGAACTGGTGGACGTGGCCGACCAGCTCAAGGACGTCGAATTCAAGGTCTTCAGCGGTCCGGCCAACGATCCGAAATGCCGCGTAGCCGCCTTGCGCGTGCCGGGTGCGGCGAGCATGCCGCGCAGCAAGATCGACGACTACACCAAGTTCGTCGGCATCTACGGGGCCAAGGGCCTGGCGTACATCAAGGTCAACGAGCGCGCCAAAGGCGTCGAAGGCCTGCAATCGCCGATCGTCAAGAACATCCCTGAAGCCAACCTGAACGTGATCCTCGATCGCGTCGGCGCGGTCGATGGCGACATCGTGTTCTTCGGCGCCGACAAGGCCAAGATCGTCAGCGAAGCCCTGGGGGCGTTGCGGATCAAGGTCGGCCACGACCTGGAACTGCTGACTTGCGAATGGGCGCCGTTGTGGGTCGTTGACTTCCCGATGTTCGAAGAAAACGACGATGGCAGCTTCACCGCCCTGCATCACCCGTTCACCGCGCCGAAATGCACGCCGCAAGAGCTGGAAGCCAACCCGGCTACCGCTTTGTCGCGTGCCTACGACATGGTTCTGAACGGCACCGAGCTGGGTGGCGGTTCGATCCGTATCCACCGCAAGGACATGCAGCAGGCGGTGTTCCGTCTGCTGGGCATCGACGAAGCGGAACAGGAAGAGAAATTCGGCTTCCTGCTCGACGCCCTGAAGTTCGGTGCACCGCCCCATGGTGGCCTGGCCTTCGGCCTGGATCGCCTGGTGATGCTGATGACCGGTGCCCAGTCGATCCGTGAAGTGATCGCATTCCCGAAAACCCAGAGCGCGGCCGATGTCATGACCCAGGCCCCGGGTGCGGTGGATGCCAAGGCGCTGCGCGAGCTGCACATCCGCCTGCGTGAACAGCCAAAGGCTGAGTAAGGCTGACACCTGAAGGCGCATCTTCGGATGCGCCTTTTCGTTGGTGTCGATATTTCTGCTTGTCTGCCACCGTGCGAGCGCGGGGCGGGCAACGTTTCAAGAAGAACCGGAGCGAGTTATGGCAGGTCATTCCAAGTGGGCGAACATCAAGCACCGCAAAGAACGTCAGGATGCCAAGAGGGGCAAGATCTTTACCAAGTGGATCCGTGAGCTGACGGTCGCGGCCCGCCAGGGTGGCGGCGATCCGGGGTCCAACCCGCGTTTGCGCCTGGCCCTGGACAAGGCGCTCGGTGCCAACATGAGCCGCGACATCATCGACCGGGCCATCGCCCGTGGCGCCGGTGCGACCGAGGCCGATAACGTTGAAGAGCTGACCTATGAAGGTTATGGCCCGGGAGGCGTGGCGGTGATGGTCGAGTGTATGACCGATAATCGCAACCGTACCGCCGCTGCCGTGCGTCATGCCTTCAGCAAGTGCGGTGGCAACCTTGGTACCGACGGTTCGGTGGCTTATCTGTTCGAGCGCAAGGGGCAGATCAGCTTCGCGCCGGGCCTCGATGAAGATGCCCTGACGGAAGCGGCCCTGGAGGCCGATGCCGATGATGTGGTCAGCCATGAAGACGGCTCGTTCGATGTCTTCACGTCGTTCGCCAGCTTCTATGCCGTGCGTAATGCCTTGGAGGCCGCCGGGTTCAAGCCCGTCGACGCGGAAATCGTCATGCAGCCGACCACCAGCGCCGAACTGGATCTTGAAGGCGCCGAGAAAGTGCTCAAGCTGATCGACATGCTCGAAGACCTGGATGACGTGCAGAACGTCTATTCCAATGCCGATATTCCGGAATCGGTGGCTGAACAGCTAGGCTGATCCCCAATGTGATCAGTTTAGCGGAACCCTGTGGCGAGGGGATTTATCCCCGCTGGGCTGCGTGACAGCCCCAAACCAGTCAACTCAATCTGCCTGATGCACCGAGCTGCAGGATTTGGGGTCGCTTCGCGACCCAGCGGGGATCAATCCCCTCGTCACAGGGAAATTGCTCGGCTTTACATATCGTGCGTCACCGGCATTGGGTCAAGCCCTTGCTGTATCCTCATTTGCAACCGCACTACCTTTCGCAGGCGTTATGACTTTAATCCTTGGCATCGACCCCGGTTCGCGCATTACCGGTTACGGCGTGGTTCGCGATACCGGGCGCGGCTGCGTGTATGTGGCGTCCGGCTGCATCCGCACCGGGGCAGGTGAGCTGCATGAGCGCCTGCAGATCGTTTATCGCGGGGTGCGCGAAGTCATCCAGACCTACGGCCCGGTCACCATGGGCATCGAAAAGGTCTTCATGGCGCGCAATGCCGATTCCGCCTTGAAGCTGGGGCAGGCCCGGGGGGCGGCGATTGTTGCCGGCGCCGAGGAAAGCCTGGAGATTGCCGAGTACACCGCGACCCAGGTCAAGCAGGCGGTCGTCGGAACGGGGGCGGCAAACAAGGAGCAGGTGCAAATGATGGTGATGCACCTGTTGAAACTGGTCAGCAAGCCGCAGATTGACGCCTCTGACGCCCTGGCTATCGCCATTTGCCATGCCCATACCCGTTCCAGTTTGTTGCCTCATGGTCTGGGAACCGCACGCAGTCGTGGCGGGCGCCTGCGTCTCTGATAGCATCAGCGCACTCATTCATGAGCCCGAGTCTGTTGCGCCTGTGTCGTCGGCCTTCACGCCCGGGCTGTTATTCGCCAGCCAGCGGCTGGTCAACGCCCAAGGATCTGAAACGTGATTGGACGCTTGCGCGGCACCCTGGCTGAAAAACAGCCGCCGCACCTGATTCTGGATGTAAATGGCCTGGGCTATGAGCTGGAAGTGCCCATGACCACGCTGTATCGCTTGCCGTCGGTCGGTGAGCCGCTGACGTTGCACACCCATTTGGTCGTGCGCGAGGATGCGCAGTTACTCTATGGCTTTGTCGGCAAGCGTGAGCGGGATTTCTTCCGTGAGTTGATCCGCCTCAATGGTGTCGGCCCGAAACTGGCGCTGGCCTTGATGTCGAGCCTGGAAGTCGACGAACTGGTACGTTGCGTGCAATCCCAGGACACCTCGGCCTTGACCAAGGTGCCGGGTGTCGGCAAGAAAACCGCCGAACGCCTGCTGGTGGAACTCAAGGATCGCTTCAAGGCCTGGGAAGCGGTGCCAGCCATGTTCGCGCTGGTGCCGAACCAGCCGGATGCGCCGGTGCCGACGGCCAGTGCCGAGAACGACGCGGTCACTGCGCTGATCTCCCTGGGCTACAAGCCGCAGGAGGCCAGCAAGGCGATTTCCGCCATCAAGGAAAAAGGCTTGAGTACTGAAGACATGATTCGTCGTGCCCTGAAGGGAATGATCTAAGTGATTGAAGCTGACCGCCTGATCGCCGCCACGGGGGCGCCCCGTGACCGTGAAGAAGTCCAGGACCGTGCGATTCGCCCCGTCAGCCTGGCCGACTACATCGGCCAACCGACCGTGCGCGAGCAGATGGAGTTGTTCATCCAGGCGGCCCGTGGGCGTAGCGAGTCGCTGGACCACACCTTGATCTTCGGCCCGCCGGGCCTGGGCAAGACCACCCTGGCCAACATCATTGCCCAGGAAATGGGCGTGTCGATCAAGAGCACGTCCGGTCCGGTCCTCGAGCGTCCGGGTGACCTGGCGGCGCTGTTGACCAACCTCGAGCCCCACGACGTATTGTTCATCGACGAAATCCATCGGTTGTCGCCGATTGTCGAGGAAGTGCTGTACCCGGCCATGGAGGATTTCCAGCTCGACATCATGATCGGCGAAGGTCCGGCGGCGCGTTCCATCAAGCTGGACCTGCCACCCTTCACCCTGGTGGGGGCCACCACCCGCGCCGGCATGCTCACCAACCCGCTGCGCGACCGTTTCGGCATCGTCCAGCGCCTGGAGTTCTACAGCAACGCGGACCTGGCTACGATCGTCAGTCGCTCGGCGGGCATCCTCGGGTTGCCGCTGGACCCGGAGGGCGCCTATGAAGTGGCGCGTCGGGCCCGGGGCACGCCGCGGATCGCCAACCGGCTGCTGCGCCGGGTCCGGGATTTTGCCGAGGTCCGGGCCAAGGGCCACATCACCAAGCCGATTGCCGACCTGGCGTTGAACCTGCTGGACATCGACGAGCGTGGTTTCGACCATCAGGACCGGCGCCTGCTGCTGACCATGATCGAGAAGTTCGACGGTGGTCCGGTGGGCGTGGACAGCCTGGCCGCGGCCATCAGCGAAGAGCGCCATACCATCGAGGATGTACTGGAGCCGTACCTGATCCAGCAGGGCTACATCATGCGCACCCCTCGTGGGCGGGTGGTGACGCGCCATGCCTACCTGCACTTCGGCTTAAACATCCCGACACGAATGGGCGAGATGCCGGTGGTAGACGAATTCCTCGATGCCGTGGACGATTGAACGACTTTTTAATGCAGCGACTTTTTTCCGGATTGTGCTGTCCCAGACGACGTCCGGAGCGTCTATGCACTCGAGAATGAAAAAACAGTTGCCGCCGATTGGCAACCCGAGGAGTAAGCACTAGAGTATGCGCGCGCAAAACGGGCTGGAGTCGTTCGCACATCGCTGTCGCGTTTATTACGAGGACACCGATGCCGGCGGCATCGTTTACTACGTCAACTACCTCAAGTTTATGGAACGGGCTCGAACCGAACGGCTGCGGGAACTGGGTTTTGCCCAATCCGCGCTGGCAGGGGAGGACCTGTTATTCGTCGTGCATTCCAGCGAAGCGCGTTACCACGCGCCGGCGCGACTGGACGACGAGCTTCTGGTAAGTGCCGATGTCATCGAATTGAACCGTGTCAGCCTGCGTTTCAAGCAGCAGGTCAGGCGGGCTACGGATAATGCGCTGCTCTGTGAAGGGCAGTTTTTGGTGGCCTGTGTGCGCACCCATAGTTTGAAACCCCGGGCCATTCCCGAAGCTCTACGCGCGGCCTTTGCCGGCGTGAGCGGCGCGGGTACACACTCAGAGCAGGAGATAAAGCGTGGAAGCTAACGTCGTCGACCATACCTCCATGTGGAGCCTGGTCAGCAATGCCAGCGTCGTGGTGCAACTGGTAATGCTGACCCTGGTAGCCGCATCGGTGACCTCATGGATCATGATTTTTCAGCGCAGCAACCTGCTGCGCGCCGGTCGCCGTGCCCTGGAGAGCTTTGAAGAGCGCTTCTGGTCGGGTATCGACCTGTCCAAGCTGTACCGCCAGGCGGGCAGCAACCCGGATCCGGATTCGGGCGTGGAGCAGATCTTCCGTGCCGGTTTCAAGGAGTTCTCCCGTTTGCGCCAGCAGCCAGGCGTCGACCCTGAAGCGGTGATGGAAGGCGTGGCCCGTGCCATGCGCGTGGCCATTTCCCGGGAAGAAGAAAAGCTGGAGCAGAGCCTGCCGTTCCTGGCCACCGTCGGTTCGGTCAGTCCGTACATTGGCCTGTTCGGTACGGTGTGGGGGATCATGAACTCCTTCCGTGGCCTGGCCTCCGCCCAGCAGGCAACCCTGGCCACCGTGGCCCCGGGTATCGCCGAGGCGCTGGTCGCCACCGCCATTGGCCTGTTCGCGGCGATCCCGGCCGTTATCGCCTACAACCGCTTCGCTGCCCGCAGCGAGACGCTGATCGGCCGTTACTACACCTTCGCCGATGAATTCCAGGCGATCCTGCACCGCAAAGTGCACACCAGCGAAGAATAAGCAGGTATTTCCCGATGGCTTTAATCGCTCGAGCCCGAAACAAGCGCAAGCCGGTTGCCGAGATGAACGTGGTGCCCTACATCGACGTGATGCTGGTGCTGCTGGTCATCTTCATGGTGACCGCACCGATGCTCAATCAGGGCGTGAAGGTGGATCTGCCCAAGGTTTCCAGCGAAGCCTTGCCGCAGGACAACAACACCCAGGTCCTGACCATTTCGATCAAGGCTGACAAGACCTACTACTGGAACCTTGGCAGCGAAGTCGATACCGAGAAGCAGCAGGACCGGGCCATGACCCTGCCCCAGATGACCGATGCGGTGACCAAGATCATCAATAATGGCAACCAGAACGGCAAACGCACCCAGGTCTTCATTCGCGGTGACAAGACCGTCGACTACGGTGCCGTGATGGGCGCGATGGGTGGTCTGCAGAAAGCCGGGGTCGGTAATGTTGGCTTGATCACCGAGGCCCCCTGATGCAGCAACAGCGAGAGCCGTCCGCCTCGGAAAGCTACTTCTGGCCCAGTGTTCTGGCAATCGGCCTGCACGTGCTGGTGTTCGGCATGTTGTTCGTCAGTTTTGCCATGACGCCGGAGCTGCCGCCGGCCAAGCCAATCGTGCAGGCGACCCTTTATCAGCTCAAGTCCAAGAGCCAGGCCACCACGCAGACCAACCAGAAGCTGGCCGGCGAGGCGAAGAAGTCCGCTGCGCGGCAGACTGAAGTCGAGCAGATGGAGCAGAAGAAGGTCGAGCAGGAGGCGATAAAGGCAGCGGAACAAAAGAAAGAGGAAGCTGCTCAAAAGGCCGAGGAAGCGAAGAAGGCCGACGAGGCGAAAAAAGCTGACGAGGCCAAGAAAGCCGATGAAGCGAAAAAAGCCGAGGCCAAGAAGGCAGAAGAGAAACAATTGGCTGATATAGCCAAGAAGAAAGCCGAAGAGGAAGCCAAGAAAGCCGCTGAGGAAGAGGCCAAGAAAGCGGCCGCCGAAGAGGCCAAGAAGAAGATTGTCGAGGACGCCAAGAAGAAAGCGGCCGAAGACGCCAAGAAGAAAGCTGAAGCTGACGAGGCGAAAAAGAAAGTCGCCGAAGACGCGAAGAAGAAAGCCGCCGCCGACGCCGCCAAGAAAAAGGCCCAGGACGCAGCGCGCAAATCTGCCGAAGAGAAGAAGGCCCAGGCCTTGGCAGACCTGCTTTCCGACACGCCGCAGCGCCAGCAGGCCTTGGCCGATGAGCAAGGCGATGAAGTCGCCGGTAGCTTCGATGATCTGATTCGTGCCCGGGCGGCAGAGGGTTGGGCTCGTCCACCTTCGGCGCGCCAAGGCATGACGGTAGTATTGCAGATCGGCATGTTGCCGGACGGTACGGTGGCCTCGGTCAGCGTGGCCAAGTCCAGCGGCGACGGACCTTTCGATGCTTCGGCGGTTGCAGCGGTCAAGAACATTGGACGATTGACGGAAATGCAAGGAATGAAGTCGAGCGATTTCGCTCCCTATCGTTCATTCAAGATGACATTCACACCTGAGGATCTAGCCTTGTGAGAAACCTTCTTCGAGGAATGCTTGTCGTTATCTGCTGCCTGGCAGGGATAGCGGTGGCAGAGGAAAAGAACATTCTGGTCACCAGCGGCAGCGACCGGGCCACCCCGATCGCCGTCGTACCGTTCGGCTGGCAGGGCGGTAGCGTCCTGCCGGACGATATGGCGGAAATCATCGGCAACGACCTGCGCAACTCGGGTTACTACGCGCCGATTCCGAAGCAGAACATGATCAGCCTGCCCACCCAGGCCAGCGAAGTCATCTACCGTGACTGGAAGGCCCTGGGCGCCCAGTACATCATGGTCGGCAGCATCGTTCCGGCTGGCGGCCGCCTGCAGGTGCAATACGCCCTGTTCAACGTCGCCACCGAACAGCAGGTGCTGACCGGCAGCGTGTCGGGCAGCACTGACCAACTGCGTGACATGGCGCACTACATCTCCGACCAGTCGTTCGAGAAACTCACCGGCATCAAGGGTGCATTCTCTACCCGCATGCTCTACGTGACGGCCGAACGCTTCTCCGAGAAAAACACCCGCTACACCCTGCAGCGCTCCGACTACGACGGCGCCCGCGCGGTCACCCTGCTGCAATCGCGTGAGCCGATCCTGTCGCCGCGTTTCGCTCCCGATGGCAAGCGCATCGCCTATGTGTCGTTCGAGCAGAAGCGTCCGCGCATTTTCGTGCAGCACATCGACACCGGTCGCCGTGAACAGATCACCAACTTCGAAGGCCTGAACGGCGCGCCAGCCTGGTCGCCGGACGGTAACCGCCTGGCGTTCGTACTGTCCAAGGACGGTAACCCGGACATCTATGTGATGAACCTGGCCTCGCGTTCGATCTCCCGTGTCACCAACGGCCCGGGCATCAACACCGAACCGTTCTGGGGCAAGGATGGCTCGACCATCTACTTCACTTCCGACCGTGGTGGCAAACCGCAGATCTACAAGACCAGTGCCAGTGGTGGCGGTGCCGAGCGCGTGACCTTCGTCGGTAACTACAACGCCAACCCTAAACTGTCGGCGGACGAGAAGACCCTGGTGATGATCCATCGCCAGGACGGTTTCACCAATTTCAAGGTGGCAGCCCAGGATATTCAGCGCGGCAGCGTAAAAATCCTAACTGATAGCACTCTGGACGAGTCACCTACTGTTGCGCCCAACGGCACCATGGTAATCTACGCCACCCGCCAGCAGGGCCGGGGAGTCTTGATGCTCGTGTCCATTAATGGACGCGTAAGGCTCCCGCTTCCTACCGCTCAAGGCGAAGTCAGAGAACCGTCCTGGTCCCCTTACCTGAACTGACGCGGCGCAATACGTTTTACTTAACACACTGGGGTTCATTAGGAGTTTCACGATGGAAATGCTGAAGTTTGGTAAATTTGCTGCGCTGGCTCTGGCCATGGCTGTAGCTGTAGGTTGCTCGTCCAAAGGCGGCGACAACGCTGGTGAAGGCGCTGTTGATCCGAACGCTGGTTACGGCGCTAACACCGGTGCAGTTGACGGCTCCATGAGCGAAGAAGCTGCTCTGCGCGCAATCACCACCTTCTACTTCGAATACGACAGCTCGGACCTGAAGCCAGAAGCCATGCGCGCCCTGGACGTTCACGCCAAAGACCTGAAAGCAAACGGCGCTCGCGTTGTTCTGGAAGGCAACACCGACGAACGTGGTACTCGTGAGTACAACATGGCACTGGGCGAGCGTCGTGCGAAAGCCGTTCAACGCTACCTGGTACTGCAAGGTGTTTCCCCAGCTCAGCTGGAACTGGTTTCCTACGGCGAAGAGCGTCCAGTTGCTACCGGTAACGACGAGCAGTCCTGGGCTCAGAACCGTCGCGTCGAACTGCGTAAGAACTGATTCGTCATGCGAACGTGCCGTCGTGCTGTAACTGTTCTGGCTCTCAGTCTCGCACCGCTTGCGGTGTGGGCTGCGGTTCCTGTGGTCGATAACGATGCTGGCTATAACAATAGCGGGAGCAGTTATCCGCCTGCGGGTTACGGTACGAACGGCGCCTATGCCGGGGGAGGGGTTTCGGCCCCTGTCTCGGCACAGGGCCAGCTGTTCAACCAACTGCAGCAAATGCAGGATCAGCTTTCACGCCAACAAGGCGCGATTGAAGTTCTGCAAAACGAAGTATCGCGCATGAAGCAGGAAAACCTGGAGCGTTACCAGGATCTTGATCGGCGCATAGTAAGCGGTGCTGCACCTGCCGCGACTTCTGAGAATTCTCCTGCCGGTGGCGACTTGAACGCCCCTGGCACTGCCGCAGGCGCGGGTGCAGGGGCTAGCGCTCCGGCACCTGCCGCCAGTGGCGAACCGGCTGATCCGGCGAAGGAAAAGCTCTATTACGATGCTGCCTTCGACTTGATCAAGGCCAAGGATTTCGACAAGGCCAGCCAGGCCTTTGCCGCTTTCCTGCGCAAATACCCAAACAGCCAGTACTCGGGCAATGCCCAATACTGGTTGGGTGAAGTGAACCTGGCCAAGGGCGACCTGCAAGGTGCCGGCCAGGCATTCGCCAAGGTTTCCCAGCTGTATCCCAAGCATGCCAAAGTGCCGGATTCGCTGTACAAGCTGGCTGACGTGGAGCGCCGCCTTGGTCACACCGACAAGGTCAAGGGCATCCTGCAGCAGGTGGTCTCCCAGTATCCGGGGACTTCTGCCGCCCAGTTGGCCCAGCGCGATCTGCAGCGCATGTAAGCCGGTTTGGTCCTGTAACGAAGAAACCCGCGCCTGTCGCGGGTTTTTTCGTTAGAATTCACGCCCTTTTTCTGAAACACGCTTTTTGGGGCCTGCGCGATGGCGGGGTTCCTTGAAGTGCCTGACGGAGGCGGACGGCCTGTTTAGCTGTTACGCCCGTGGCGACTATGCAAGACACATTGAGAATCACCGAAGTTTTTTACTCGTTGCAGGGTGAAACACGAACGGCCGGGCTGCCCACGGTATTTGTGCGCCTCACCGGTTGCCCGTTGCGTTGCCAATACTGCGACAGTGCCTACGCCTTCAGCGGTGGCACCCTGCGAACCCTCGACGACATCCTCGAGCAAGTGGCCGGCTATCGGCCGCGCTACGTTTGCGTTACGGGTGGCGAGCCACTGGCACAACCCAACGCCATTCCCTTGCTCAAGCAGTTGTGTGATGCCGGTTATGAGGTTTCGCTGGAGACCAGCGGCGCCCTGGATATCTCAGCCGTCGATCCACGCGTCAGTCGCGTCGTGGACTTGAAAACCCCAGGCTCCAAGGAAGCGCATCGTAACCGCTACGAGAACATCGAACTGCTGACGCCCAACGATCAGGTCAAGTTCGTTATCTGTTCGCGGGAAGATTACGACTGGGCCGTGTCCAAGCTGATCCAGTATGGGCTCGACCAGCGAGCCGGTGAGGTCCTGGTGTCGCCAAGTCATCACGACTTGAATGCGCGGGATCTGGCGGACTGGGTGGTGGCGGACAACCTGCCGGTGCGCCTGCAATTGCAGCTGCACAAATATCTTTGGAACGACGAGCCGGGGCGCTGACATGACAGAACAGACGAACACTGCAGAAAAACGAGCGGTCATCCTGTTGTCCGGCGGCCTGGATTCGGCCACGGTCGTGGCCATGGCCCGTGCCGAAGGTTATCGCTGCTACACCATGAGTTTCGATTACGGCCAGCGCCATCGCGCTGAGCTGCACGCTGCCGAGCGGGTGGCTCGGGACCTGGGCGTGGTGGAGCACAAGGTGATTGGCCTGAACCTCAATGGCATCGGTGGTTCGGCCCTGACCGACAGCACCATCGCTGTACCCGAAGCTCCGAGTGAAGGCATACCGGTAACCTACGTGCCGGCGCGTAACACGGTATTCCTGTCCTTGGCCCTGGGCTGGGCTGAGGTGCTGGAAGCCCGTGACATTTTCATCGGCGTCAATGCGGTGGATTATTCCGGTTACCCGGACTGCCGTCCCGAGTTCGTCGAAGCCTTCGAGCGCATGGCCAACCTGGCGACCAAGGCCGGCGTGGAAGGGCAAGGCTTCCGCATCCAGGCTCCGCTGCAGAATCTCAGCAAGGCCGATATTGTCAGGGCCGGTGTGAAGCTCGGCGTGAACTATGGACTGACCGTTTCCTGCTACCAGGCTGATGATCAGGGCCGCGCTTGTGGCAAATGCGATAGCTGCCGACTGCGTGCCGAAGGCTTCGCTGCGGCGGGCGTGAGCGACCCAACCCCTTATTTTTGATTTATTTCAAATTAGGTGTTGAATAGTCCTTAGAAATCAGTATTATACGCGCCACCACACAGCGGGTCGTTAGCTCAGTTGGTAGAGCAGTTGGCTTTTAACCAATTGGTCGTAGGTTCGAATCCCACACGACCCACCATTTTTGCTGTTTTAAAAGTCTGGAAGGCCCACGAAAGTGAGGATTTCCGGATTTTTTTTTGCCTGTAGAAAATCCCGGGCAGGCAATCCCGGGAACCACCTCTCGGGTGGTTCAGAGCAAGCCGTCCTCGGCGCAGACCTTCACGATCTGTTCGCGAAACCAGACGTTGGCGTTGTCCTGGCCCGGTTTCTCACTCCACATCATATCCAGCGTAAAGTTCGGTAACCCGGCCGGTGGCTTGCGATGGCTGAATCTGGCCTCATCACAGGTCAATGCCTGAATGCGTCGGGGCAGGGTCAGCACGAAATCGGTCCCGGTCACCATGTTGAGCGCGGCCACATAGCTGTTGGCCCGGGCGACGATCTTCCGGCTATAGCCCTGTCGGGCCAGCCAACCGTCGATCATGTTGGTGTCGGATGTCCATGGGGTCGGGAACACATGCTGGCATGCCACGAATGTTTCCAGGCTGAGGGCCTCGTCCGGCAAGTCGACGTTCCTATCGACCACGCAGACCAGTTCATCTTCCAGTAATACTTGCGAGCGCAAGCCTTTGGCACTGCGATGAAAGTTTGGGCCGAAACAAACCACTAGATCAAAACGGCCGTCCGTCAGTTCATCAACGGGAATATCTTTGTGAAATTTGGTTGTATTGATGATGACCGGGAATTGACTGCCAATAAAATGCTTGACCAACTTGGGTAAGATCAATAATTCAAAATATTCCGGAGCACAAATGTTGAATGTTGTTTCTTTCTGCGTGGGGTCGAAGCTCTGGATACCTGAATGGCAGATATTAATAGTCTGGAGAATCTTGGCGATATGACTGTGCATCGCAGTGGCTTTGTTGGTGGGGCGCATGCCACTGCGGGTATTAATGAATAATTCATCTTCAAAGCTGTTGCGCAGCTTCTTCAAGCAATAACTCACGGTCGACTGGCTGACGCAGAGGGCCTCGGAGACCTCGGTGACGCTGCTCTGTTCGTACACCGCGACGAACACCATCAGGTCCTGCATGTCCAGTTTTCTAAGCAAATTACTATTGAGCATAAGGTCCTTCTTGGTGCTATCCATGGGCTAGCGTCTCTGATTTTTATGACAAAGACGTTGATTTGTATACTAGCGGAAGCAATTTATTTTCTAAATGGCTTGTAAGGATTTTCTTAAATATGCTTGCCTCGCTTTTAAAGACATCCTGCACAAGGACGGAGGGGGACGAAATGCAAATACGTGTCGCGGAAACTAAAGCGCCATTGTGGGTATAGGCCACTGAGGTAGTAAAAGACAAGTTTCGAAGTTCTTATGCAGCCTCGGTAGCGGCTGGCGGCAGTTGTTCGGGTCGATGAACAAACGTCGTTTCCCCCGGCCCTTGCCCAGTTGCTGGACATGAGTGAGGCGACTGAGTTGAGCGTGGATGAAGTCAAGCGGGCGTTTGAGTTGTGACGGGGCAGGTGCTGGTACGCAGAATTTGTAGGAGCTGCCAAAGGCTGCGATTTTTTGATCTTATCGGTGCAAGGATCGCAGCCTCGTTTCGCGAGACAGCTCCTGCGGCGGCTTTCCAGCGGGGTTGATCATCAACTGATATGCCGCGCGTACTGCTTGGGATTGAAGCGCAACACCATCAGGATCATCAGCGCCATGACCGCGGTGAGCGACCACCAGGCCCATTCGAAGCTGCCCAACTGATCGCGGATCATCCCGGCGATCAACGGCGAAAGCCCGGCGATCAGGTAGCCGATGCCCTGCACGAACGCTGTCAGGCCACCGGCCCGGCGCGGGTTGTCCAAGTGGTCGAGGGAAACGATCAGGCTCATCGGGAACAGGCCGCCGATGCCCAACCCCAGCAGGCAGGGCCACAGCAGGCTGAAGCGTTCAGGGCTGAGGATCAGGCCGCAGAAACCCGTCATGATCAGGGCCAGCAGAACGGCCAGCACCAGGCGCTTGTCCTGGCTGCGGTTGGCGATTGCCGGGGTGACCAGACCCGATAGCACTTCCATCGCCGTGAGGAACCCCAGCAACAGGCCCGCGTGCTGCTCGCTCCAGCCTTTTTCCACGTAGTACGGCGCCAGCCAGGCCAACACACAGGTATAGGACGCAGTGCCGAGGCCGAAGAAAATCGCCAGCAACCAGGCCCGGCCATTGGCGAAGAACGACTCCTTGTTCCGGCTCGGCGCATCGGGCAGCGGTGTGACGGCCGCACGCTGGGCGTACCAGCAACCCAGGGCAACCAGCGCCAGTATCGCCCAGATCGCCAGGCCGATACGCCAACTGCCGGTCTGGGTCAGGACGAAGGGGGAAAATGACGCCGCCAGTGCCGCTCCGCCCATGATCGAGGTGACATACAGTCCCATGGACAGCGAGACGTTGTCGCTGAATCGCGATTTGATCAGGGCCGGCATCACCGCCTGGATCAGCGCGATCCCGACCCCGGCCACCACGGCGCTGACAATCAACTCGGCGGCGCTGTCCAGATACAGGCGCGACGCCGTGGCGATGCCGATGATCAACAGCGAGAGCACGATGGTGCGGTGTTCACCGATGCGCAGGGCAATGCGCATGCCCAGGAACATCGCCAGCCCCATGGCCATGACCGGCAGCATGATGAGCAGCGAGGCGGTGCTGAAACTCAACGGCACGTCACCGCGAATGGCTGACAACAATGGCCCGACCGCTGCCATCGAAGGTCGCAGGTTCAGCGCCACCAACACCACACTGACCATCAGCCAGACGGCGTGGGTGCTTGAAGTTCGAACGTTTTCCATAACAGAGCCTTGGTCGATAAAAATGCCATTTAGGCCGGGAAGCAAGGGCAGGGGCAAACTGAAAACTGGGCAGGCATATTGAAAGATTAAATGCTCATCAACCTTGTGATGACGGCAGTGAAGCCAACATCGCCGCAAGCCGCCCCACCGCTATCGCGAGCAGGCTCGCTCCCACATTGCATCTGGATGTAAGCAGCATTTGCAGACGCCGCCAGACCCTGTGGGAGCGAGCCTGCTCGCGATGGCGGCGGTAAAGCCAACATCGCCGCAAGCTGACCCACCGCTATCGCGAGCAGGCTCGCTCCCACAATGGGATGCAGGGGGTATGCAGCATTTGCATACGCTCCCACAGATGCTATTCCATGGCCGGGCTCAACGTACCCAACCAGGCCACCAATGCCAGGATGACCGCCGCTACAGTGAACTCAAGCACCATACTGCGTCGCAAGGCCGCCACGGCGATACTGTGTTCGCCGGTTTGCCTGGCCTGTTCCAGCCGCGGGCTCAGATGAAAACGGTTCAGTGCGGCGAACACCAGCATGGCCCCGAACAGGACGAGTTTAAGGATCAGCAACTGACCATAGGTGCTGTCGAACAGCCCGTCGAGGCTCGGGCCGACGATGAACAGGTAATTCATCACGCCGGTCACGCTGATGATCAACACGATCACGGCCCCGGCGCTTTCAAAACCGGTCAGGGTCCGAGACAGCACCGACAATCGGTGTTCAGCCTGGCGAAGCAGCAGCACAAACGCTGCCAAGGCGCCGACCCAGGCACCCGCTGCCCACAGGTGCAAGAAATCGGTGATGAAGTGCCAGTTCCGTCGTTCGCCTTCGTCCATGGCGCCATGTCCCGCCCATGCCAATGTCGCAAGGGCCACGCCCCCGGCCAGGGTGCCCAGCCACAGGCTGGCGCTTGGCCGGCGCTTGCTTTGCGTCGCGGCGACAAGGGTCAGTGTCAATGCCAGGATCCGCAGGCTCCAGCTCGAACCCACGTCAGTCTCCAACACTATCATTTCAACGTGCGGCTGCAACTCGGCCCAGTCCGTCACGCCGCTCATGGCCCAAGCCATGCACAGCATGCCGGCGATGGACAGCAGCACGCCGACGATGGCCGTGCTCGCCAGGAGCCTTGCGAAAGGCAATACCTCCCCCGATTTTCGTTCCTGGCCCCGCAGAGCATAAAGGCCGAAAGCCGCGAGGCCGAACAACAGCATCAGGTCCAGATACAGGACCAGGCGTAGAGCAATGTTGATCAGATCTATGTCGATCGAATCGCTCAACTCACTTCACCTTGAACGTGACGTTGCCGGTGATCGGGTGAGTATCGGACGATACCGCGCGCCATTGGACCTGATAGGTGCCCGGTGTGAGCGGGGTATTCGGGACGATGACCATGGTCTTGGGGTCTTCGCTGCCCGACACCTTGGCCGGCATGGCCATGGGCGAATGGGCCGACATGCCGGGCATCTCGGTCATCAGTAGCTTGGCGCCGGAGAACTTGGTCATCAGGTTCTCGGAAAAATGCAGCTCGATCTTCGCCGGGGCCGGTCCCTGCGTACCCTCGGCAGGGGTGGAGGACAGCAGCTTGGGGTGTGCCTGGGTCAGGCCGCTGCTCAGCAGCCCGGTGGATAACGCGACGGTGATCACAGCGTTTTTGATCAATGACATGCAAGGACTCCTACAACGATTTTCTTGTTTTTGGGGAATGGGCGGGTGCGCAATCCGTTAGAACCACATGCGCACGCCCAGGACCAGGCGTGCCTCGCTACGGTCATCGTCCTCCTCGCGGGCGTAGTCGGCGGTGTTGCCATAGACACGGTTCCAGGTGACACCGATGTAAGGGGCGAATTCGCGACGGATTTCATAACGCAGCCGCAGCCCCAGCTCGGTGTTCGATAACCCTGGACCCACCGCGCGGGCCGGATCGTTCCGGCCATAAAAGTTGGCTTCGGCGGTGGGCTGCAGGATCAGGCGGTTGGTCAACAGGATGTCGTAGTCGCCTTCCAGGCGCACGGCGCTCTGGCCATTCTCGCCGAGGTAGGCCGTGGCCTGGGTTTCGAAGTTGTACAGCGCCATGCCCTGGATGCCCAAGGCAGCCCAGGTTTGCGGCTCGTCCGGCTTGAAGTCCTGGCGCATACCGGCCACCACGTCCCACCAGGGGTTGATGGCGTGGCCCCAGAGGGCCTGGAGTTCGGCTTCCTCGGTCTTGCCATGGGTGCGTTCGCCTTCGGAGCGCAGCCACAGCCGGTCGATGTCGCCACCGATCCAGCCGGAGGCGTCCCAACTCAAGGCGCTGCCTTCATCGGCGTCTTGCCATTCCAACTGATTGATCAGAAAGAACGAGTTGAGTGCGCTGTCATGCACCTGGTGACCGCCGTGGTCTTCATAGACCGCCGCGCGGTCGGCGGTGCTCGGTTCGGGAATCGGTGTGCGGCTAGTGGTCGTGGATGGCTCCATCGACTGCATCGAATCCATGCCTTGCATCTGACCATGGTCCATGCCCTGCATCTGACTGTGATCCATGTCTGGCATAGCGTTGCCGGCTGCCCAGGCGGGCGCGGCGATGCCTTGTGCCAGGCCAGCCATGATCATCATCGACAGGAGGGGAGATTGAAGGTGGCGGGTCATGGTTCGGCTCCTCATTCCTGTACCCGGATTTCACGGAACATGCCCATTTCCATGTGGAAGAGCAGGTGACAGTGATACGCCCAGCGGCCGAGGGTATCGGCGGTGACCCGGTAGCTACGCCTGGAGCCGGGCGGCACATCAAGGGTGTGCTTGCGCACCATGAACTGACCGTTTTCGTCCTCCAGGTCGCTCCACATACCGTGCAGATGGATGGGGTGAGTCATCATGGTGTCGTTGATCAGCACGATGCGCAGCCGTTCGCCGTACTTGAACAGCAACGGCTCGGCGTCGGAGAACTTCACGCCGTTGAATGACCAGACAAATTTTTCCATGTGTCCGGTCAGGTGCAATTCGATGGTGCGACCCGGTTCGCGGCCGTCCGGGTCGGGGAAGGTGCTGCGCAGGTCCGCATAGGTCAGCACCTTGCGCCCGTTGTTGCGCAGGCCCATGCCCGGGTCGTCGAGCTTGGGCTTGACGCTCATGACTTGCATGTCCACCAGTGGGTTGTCTTGCTCCGATGCCGGATGGGACGGCATGTTGCCGTGGTCCATCATGGGCATGTCACCCTGATCCATGGTCGACATTTCGCCATGATCCATGCCTTGCATGCCGTCCATGCCCTGCATGGCACCGTGATCCATGCCCTGCATCGATCCATGATCCATGCCGCCCATGCCCATGTCGTCCATGGTGACCAGCGGTCGCGGGTCCAGCGGTGGAACCGGGGCCGAGAGTCCGGCCCGGGTCGCCAGGGTGCCGCGGGCATACCCGGTGCGGTCCATCGATTGGGCAAACAGGGTGTAGGCCTGCTCGGTCGGCTCGATGATGACGTCGTAGGTTTCGGCCACGGCGATCCGGAACTCGTCGACGGGCACCGGATTGACGTATTGGCCGTCGGAGGCGACCACCGTCATTTTCAGGCCGGGGATGCGCACGTCAAAGTAGGTCATGGACGAACCGTTGATGATGCGCAAGCGAATCCGCTCGCCGGGCTTGAACAGGCCGGTCCAGTTCATGTCCGGCGCCTGGCCGTTCATCAGGTAGGTGTAGGTCGCGCCACTGACGTCCGCCAGGTCGGTGGGATTCATTTTCATCTCGGCCCACATCTTGCGATCGGCCACGGCTGCGCCCCAGCCCTTGCTGGCGACATCGTCGATGAAGTCGCCGACGGTGCGTTTGTTATAGTTGTAGTAGTCCGACTGCTTCTTGAGTTTGCGGATGACGTCGGCGGGGTCTTCGTCGGTCCAGTCGGTGAGCATCACCACGTAGTCCCGTTCGTACTGGAAGGGCTCGGGTTCCCGGGCATCGATGACCAGCGGGCCATACACTCCGGATTGCTCTTGGAAACCGGAATGGCTGTGGTACCAGTACGTGCCGTTCTGGCGGACCTTGAATTGATAGACGTATTGGCCGTCGGGTTCGATGCCCTTGAAGCTCAGCCCTGGCACGCCATCCATGTTGGCCGGCAGGAGGATGCCGTGCCAGTGGATGGATGTAGTGTCCTTCAAGCGGTTGCGGACCCGCAGGGTCACGGTGTCGTCTTCGCGCCAGCGCAGCAGCGGGCCGGGAATGCCGCCGTTGATGGTCTGGGCGATACGGGGATGACCGGTGAAATTGACCGGGCTTTCGCCAATGAACAGGTCGAAATCGGTGCCGCTCAATACAGTGGGCTGGCCTGGGCCGGTCACCGCCCAGGCGGGGGCGCGCCACAGGCCCAGGCCACCCAGGATGCCGCCAGCGCTCAGGCCCTTTACGAAGGTGCGCCGGGAAGTTCTTGTTTGCATCGATAAAAGTCCATCCGTCGATTCGCGACGTGCACGGGGCAGTCCCCGTACAGGTGTGAAGCAAAAGATGACACAGGCGAGCGGGGCGGGTGATTACATTTCAGTCAGGTTGGTTTGGGCATCCGCTCCCCAGCGACGCGGTGTTTGAATGGCGCTGGAGCGTGCCGGGCAGGCACCGATCAGAATGATCTTTTGCATCGGCGGGATATTCTGTAGCCTTGCCGGCTTCACGTTGTCCCGTGCCTGATTGATACCCACTTTCCCGGCGGTACCCGAGTGGTCCGGAGCCGGGTGTATACTCGACTTTCGCGCAAATGCGCCTGCAGGTCTTGCGAACATGACGCAAATTTCCGAACGCCTTCTGGTCCAGGCTCACCTCGACGCCAAGCAGCCCAAGCCGCTGAGTGCCGAGCAAGAGGCCTGGTACCGCGCCGCCATCGCCGCCGAGCTCAAGGCTCAGGACGCGGTGCTGGTCGCGCACTTCTACTGCGACCCGATCATCCAGGCCCTGGCCGAAGAAACCGGCGGTTGCGTGTCCGATTCCCTGGAAATGGCCCGCTTCGGCAACGCCCATCCGGCCAAGACCGTGGTGGTGGCCGGGGTCCGGTTCATGGGCGAGACCGCCAAGATCCTCAATCCTGAAAAACGCGTGCTGATGCCGACCCTGGAAGCCACCTGCTCCCTGGACCTCGGTTGCCCGGTGGACGAGTTCTCGGCGTTCTGCGACCAGCACCCGGAGCGTACCGTGGTGGTGTATGCCAACACGTCGGCGGCGGTCAAGGCCCGGGCCGACTGGGTCGTGACGTCCAGCTGCGCGCTGGAAATCGTCGAGAGCCTGATGGACAACGGCGAGACAATCATCTGGGGCCCGGACAAGCACCTGGGCACGTACATCCAGCGCAAGACCGGCGCCGACATGCTGCTCTGGGACGGCGCCTGCATCGTCCACGAGGAGTTCAAGTCCAAGCAATTGGAGGACATGAAGGCCCTGTACCCGGACGCCGCGATCCTGGTGCACCCGGAGTCGCCGACTTCGGTGATCGAACTGGCGGACGCCGTGGGCTCCACCAGCCAACTGATCGCCGCGGCCCAGAGCCTGCCGAACAAGACGCTGATCGTTGCCACTGACCGCGGCATCTTCTACAAGATGCAGCAGCTGTGCCCGGACAAGGTCTTCATCGAAGCCCCAACCGCCGGCAACGGCGCGGCCTGCCGCAGTTGCGCGCATTGCCCGTGGATGGCGATGAATACCCTGGAGCGTACCCTCAAGAGCTTGCAGGAAGGCACCAATGAGATCTTCGTCGACCCGGCGCTGATTCCCCAGGCCATTCGCCCGCTCAAGCGCATGCTGGACTTCACCCAGGCGGCGCGGATGAAGCTGGCCGGTAACGCCTGACGCAAGCTGTCTCCTGTGGCGAGGGGATTTATCTGTGGCGAGGGGATTTATCCCCGCTGGGCTGCGAAGCAGCCCCCATCACAGCCGAGTCAATCTGCCTGACTCGCCGAGTTGCATGATTTTGGGGCTGCTTTGCAGCCCAGCGGGGATAAATCCCCTCGCCACAATGAATTCCACTTGCCGAAGCAGTGCTTGTCATCGAGTCTTCTTGGGAACCCGCACCAGTTGCGTATCCGAGTAGATGTCATGCCAGCTGCGCTTGCGCTTGTCGATCAGCGACCAGAAGAAGCCCAGCCCCACCGGCAGCCATGAGGCAATCGACACCACGAACCGCAACAACGCCTGCCACAGGCTGATGGCCGTGCCATCGGCGTTCTGTACGCGGATGCCCCACACCTGCATGCCCAGGGTCTGGCCGTTATGCGTCCAGAACTTGGCGAAGAAACCGAACAGCACGAACAGCAGCACGGTGGACAGCAGGGGGTCGCCATCCAGTGCGCCGGCTTCGGTGAGGGTGCGCATTTTCTCTTCGCCGATGATTCCCATCTGGATCATCTTGTAGACGCCGCTGGTGACGATCAGCAACGCCGTGCACAGCAGGAAGTCATAGAACATCGCCGCCAGGCGACGACCCAGGCCGACGGGGGGAAAGTCGCCCTGAGGGGTGAGCAGGTGTTTCGGCATGACGGCCTCGGACCAAAAAGAGCTCATTCTACGGATTTACGCCCATAAAAAAGCCCCTGATATCAATCAGGGGCTTCTGGGGGCGCGAAAGCTTAGACTTCGCCGATAACCTCGTCAGCCTGCATGCCTTTCTGGCCCTGCACGGCAACGAAGGTGACCTTCTGGCCTTCCTTAAGGCTCTTGAAGCCGTTGCCCTGGATGGCACGGAAATGTACGAACAGATCCGGACCGCTTTCAGGAGTGATAAAACCAAAACCCTTTTCGTCGTTGAACCACTTGACGGTACCGCTCTGACGCTCAGCCATTTTCTTATTTCCTTTGACGCTTAAATTGATGACAGCCTCTTTCACTGGAAAGAGTACTGGGGCTGGGTTGCAGGAAAGTAAGAGACGTCGAACGGGATGTAGCGAACTTCATAGGCTACTGCCCAGGTCACGATTCCAAGCGACCCATGCAAACACAGTGACCAAACTCTACGCCAACTACGAATGAAAAAACAACCCCCTCTGAAGGGCCCGGTTTTCCTAAGCTTTGCGCCATTTATGCGCTTCGCTGGCCTGGGCTTAATCGATAGGCTAGTTCAATTGTTTGCCAGCGTTATAAACACCGTTCAATAGAAGATAGAAGCACCTTCTTATGGCGATTGCGTTACACATTAGTGCACGTATAACGCAATCGCGTTACTTATAGAAACAGTCAATCAGCCGCGGTAGTAGCGTTGTGCAACGAATGGCATTTTGCTTACAAGCAAAGGCACCCTTTTCCCACGGACAATGGCCCAGACGGGCGTTTCCAGGGCGATATAGGCGGCGTCCAGATAACCCATCGCCAAAGGACCACCCAGGGTCGGACCGAAGCCGCCGCTGCACACCGTGCCGATGATCTCGCCAGCCTCGTTGACGATTTCCGCGCCTTCGCGCACCGGGGTGCGTTCCTGGGGCAGCAGGCCGACGCGTTTACGGCTCACGCCATTGTGTTGCTGGGCGAACACGGTTTCAGCGCCCGGGAAGCCACCGGCGCGGGCGCCGTCGGCGCGGCGGACCTTGGAAATGGCCCACAGCAGGCTGGCTTCGATCGGCGTTGTGTCGGTGTTCATGTCGTGGCCGTAGAGGCACAGGCCGGCTTCCAGGCGCAGGGAGTCACGGGCGCCGAGGCCGATGGCGGCCACTTCCGGTTCCGCCAGCAGGGCACGGGCGAGTTTTTCCGCATCGGCGGCGGGCACGGAGATTTCGAAACCGTCTTCACCGGTGTAGCCCGAACGGCTGACAAAGCAGTCCACGCCCAGCAGCGTGACGCGCTGGAACTGCATGAAGGTCATTTTCGCCACGTCCGGTGCCAGGCGAGCCAGCACGGTGACGGCAGCCGGACCTTGCAGGGCGAGCAGGGCGCGGGCCTCGAACAGCGGCTCGATGTCGCACTGACCGCCAATGTGAGTGCGCAGATGGGCCAGGTCCTGGTCCTTGCACGCTGCGTTGACCACCAGGAACAGCTCGTCGTTGCCCAGGTTGGCGACCATCAGGTCGTCGAGAATGCCGCCATTGTCGTTGGTGAACATGGCGTAGCGCTGCATGCCCACCGGCAGGTCGATGATGTCCACCGGCACCAGGGTTTCCAGGGCCTGGGCGGCGCCCGGGCCGGTCAGGCGGATCTGGCCCATGTGGGACACGTCGAACAACCCGGCCTGATCGCGGGTGTGCTGATGTTCTTTCATGACCCCCAATGGGTACTGCACCGGCATGTCGTAGCCAGCGAACGGCACCATGCGGGCGCCGAGTTCTAGGTGCAGGGCATGCAGCGGGGTCTTCAGCAGTTGTTCGGTGGACATATCAGCTCCTGGAAAAATGAAGAGAGGCGCGCATCAGCATTCGATGATGTTGACCGCCAGACCGCCGCGGGCGGTCTCCTTGTATTTGCTTTTCATATCGGCGCCGGTCTGGCGCATGGTGCGGATGACCTTGTCGAGGGACACGAAGTGATGCCCGTCGCCGCGCATGGCCATGCGCACCGCGTTGATGGCTTTCACCGAGCCCATGGCGTTGCGTTCGATACAGGGCACCTGCACCAGGCCGCCGATCGGGTCGCAGGTCAGGCCGAGGTTGTGTTCCATGCCGATTTCAGCGGCGTTTTCCACTTGCTGCACCGTGCCGCCCAGGACTTCGCACAAGGCACCGGCGGCCATGGAGCAGGCAACGCCGACTTCACCCTGGCAACCGACCTCGGCACCGGAAATGGAGGCATTTTCCTTGTACAGGATGCCAATGGCGGCGGCAGTCAGCAGGAACCGCACCACGCCGTCCTCGTTGGCCCCGGGGATGAAACGCATGTAGTAATGCAGCACGGCCGGGATGATCCCCGCCGCGCCGTTGGTGGGGGCGGTGACGACGCGGCCGCCAAAGGCGTTTTCTTCGTTGACGGCCAGGGCGTACAGGTTGACCCAGTCCAGCACCGACAACGGGTCGCGCAGCGATGCTTCGGGGTTCTTGCACAGCTGACGGTGCAGCGCCGCTGCCCGTCGCTTGACCTTCAGCCCGCCCGGCAGGATCCCTTCGTTGCGACACCCGGCCGCCACGCAATCCTGCATCACTTGCCAGATCTTCAGCAGACCGGCGCGGGTTTCGGCTTCGGGGCGCCAGGCGCTTTCGTTGGTCAGCATCACCTGGCTGATGGACAGGCCATAGGTGCTGCAATGCCCCAGCAGGTCCTTCGCGCTTTTGAACGGGAAGGTCAGGGGCGTGGCGTCTTCGACGATACGGTCGGCGCCGGCGGCGTCTTCATCGACGACGAACCCGCCTCCCACCGAGTAATACTCGCGGCTGCGCACTTGCAGGCCCGCGCCGTCGAAGGCGCGGAAGATCATGCCATTGGGATGGAAGGGCAGTGGCTTGCGAATCATCGCCAAGTGCAGTTTTTCGTTGAATTCGATGGGGTGCTGGCCCAGCAGGTTCAAGCGACCGTTGCCGCGAATGTCCTGTAGGCGGGCGTTCACCGTTTCGGTGTCCACGGTGTCCGGGTGTTCACCTTCCAGGCCCAGCAGCACGGCCTTGTCACTGCCGTGGCCCTTGCCGGTGGCGCCGAGGGAGCCGTACAGCTCCACTTTGACGCTGGTAATGGTCTCAAGCAGGTCATCACGACGCAGCCCTTCGACGAAACGGGCAGCGGCACGCATCGGGCCGACCGTATGGGAGCTGGAAGGGCCGATACCGATCTTGAACAGGTCGAACACGCTTAACGACATAGGAGGCTCCTTGGGGAGCAGCTAGGAGCTTCAAGCTACAAGCTGCAAGTTAAAAGCAGAGTGGGTCTAACTTGCAGCTTGCGGCTCGTCACTTGCCGCTGCTTCTTTAAGCGTAGCTTTCGATCGACGGACAGGCGCAGACCAGGTTGCGGTCGCCGAACACATTGTCGACCCGGCCCACTGGCGGCCAGTATTTGCCTTCGATCAACGATGCGACCGGGTACACCGCCTGTTCGCGGCTGTAGGGGTGAGTCCACTCGCCGACGATTTCCGCCGCGGTGTGCGGGGCGTTTTTCAGCGGGTTGTCGTCCTTGTCCAAGCTGCCGTTTTCCACCGCGCGGATTTCTTCGCGGATGCAGATCATGGCGTCGCAGAAGCGGTCCAGTTCTTCTCTGGATTCGCTTTCGGTCGGCTCGATCATCAGCGTGCCGGCCACCGGGAACGACATGGTCGGGGCGTGGAAACCAAAGTCGATCAAGCGCTTGGCCACGTCATCGACGCTGATACCGCTGCTGTCCTTGAGTGGGCGCAGGTCGAGGATGCACTCGTGGGCCACCAGGCCGTTGCTGCCGGTATAGAGCACCGGGTAGTGCTCCTCCAGGCGACGGGCGATGTAGTTGGCATTGAGGATCGCCAGTTGCGAGGCGCGCTTGAGGCCCGCGCCACCCATCATGCGGATGTACATCCAGGTGATCGGCAGGATGCTGGCGCTGCCGAACGGCGCCGCACACACCGCGCCTTCCTTGCGTTCCATGTTGGCGTGGCCCGGCAGGAAAGGCGCCAGGTGCGATTTGACGCCAATCGGGCCGACGCCCGGGCCGCCACCGCCGTGGGGGATGCAGAACGTCTTGTGCAGGTTCAGGTGCGATACGTCGCCGCCGAACTTGCCTGGCGCACAGAGGCCGACCATGGCGTTCATGTTGGCGCCGTCGATGTACACCTGGCCGCCGTTGTCATGGACGATGCCGCAGATTTCGCGGATGCCTTCTTCGAACACACCGTGGGTGGACGGGTAGGTGATCATCAGCGCGGCGAGGTGTTCGCGGTGCTCGATGGCCTTGGCCCGCAGGTCTTCGATGTCGACGTTGCCACGGGCATCGCAGGCGGTAACCACTACGCGCATGCCAGCCATGTTGGCGGTGGCCGGGTTGGTGCCGTGGGCCGACGAAGGGATCAGGCAGATGTCGCGACGCTCTTCGCCACGGCTCTGGTGATAGGCACGGATTGCCAGCAGGCCGGCGTATTCACCCTGGGAACCGGCGTTGGGTTGCAGCGACACCGCGTCGTAACCGGTGGCGGCACAAAGCATGGCTTCCAGTTCATCGGTCAACTGCTGGTAACCGGCGCTCTGCTCGGCTGGGGCGAATGGGTGCAGGGCACCGAATTCGGCCCAGGTCACCGGGATCATTTCGCTGGCGGCGTTGAGTTTCATGGTGCAGGAACCCAGCGGGATCATGGTGCGATCCAGGGCCAGGTCCTTGTCGGCGAGCTTGCGCAGGTAGCGCATCAGCTCGGTTTCGGAATGGTAGCGGTTGAACACCGGGTGGCTGAGCACCGGCGACTGGCGCATCAGCTCGGCGGGGATGCGGCTCTGCACGCTGGCAGCCAGGGCGGCGAAGTCCGGCAGGGCCTTGCCGTCGGCCAACACGCGCCAGAGGGTTTCGATGTCGGCCTGGCAGGTGGTTTCGTCCAGGGACAGGCCCAGGCGTTCAGCGTCTACTACGCGCAGGTTGATGCGTTGGGCGCGGGCCTGGTCGTGCAGGGCGGCGGTTTGCGCGCCGGTGTGCAGGGTCAGGGTGTCGAAGAAGCTGTCCTGTTCGACGCTCACGCCCAACGCGCCCAGGCCCTTGGCGAGGATCGCGGTCAGGTGATGGATGCGGTTGGCGATTTGCACCAGGCCCTTGGGACCGTGGTACACCGCGTACATGCTGGCGATGTTCGCCAGCAGCACCTGGGCGGTGCAGATGTTGCTGGTGGCTTTCTCGCGACGGATGTGTTGCTCGCGGGTCTGCATCGCCAGGCGCAGAGCCGGCTTGCCGAAACGGTCCACGGACACCCCGACCAGGCGGCCTGGCATGTCGCGCTTGAAGGCATCCTTGGTGGAGAAATACGCCGCGTGCGGGCCGCCGAAACCCAGTGGTACGCCGAAGCGTTGGGCGCTGCCGATGGCGACATCGGCGCCGAATTCACCTGGCGGGGTCAGCAGGGTCAGGGCCAGCAGATCAGCCGCGACCGCTACCAGGGCGTTGGCCCCGTGGAAGCGGTCGGTCAATTCGCGGTAGTCGAACAGGTCGCCGTTGCTGGCCGGGTATTGCAACAGCGCGCCGAAGAACGGGCTGGCATCGGTCAGCTCGCGTTCGTCGCCGACCACTACGTCGATGCCCAGAGGCTCGGCACGGGTGCGCAGCACGTCGAGGGTCTGCGGGTGGCAATGACGCGAGGCGAAGAAGGCGTTGCTACCCTTGTTCTTGCTCAGGCGCTTGCAGAAGGTCATGGCCTCGGCGGCGGCGGTGGCTTCGTCCAGCAGGGAGGCGTTGGCAATCGGCAGGCCGGTGAGGTCGCTGATCAGGGTCTGGAAGTTCAGCAGCGCTTCGAGACGACCCTGGGAAATTTCCGGTTGGTACGGCGTGTAGGCGGTGTACCAGGCCGGGTTTTCCAGCAGGTTGCGCAGGATCGGTGCCGGCGTGTGGCAGTTGTAGTAGCCCTGGCCGATGTAGGTCTTGAACAGTTGGTTCTTGGCGGCGATGGCCTTGATCGAGGCCAGTGCATCGGCTTCGCTCTGGCCGTCACCCATCTCCAGCACGCTGGTGCCCTTGATGCTCTCAGGGATGACGCTGGCGCTCAGGGCTTCCAGGGAGTCGTAGCCCAGGCGTTCGAGCATGGCTTGCTCGTCGCTGGCCCGTGGGCCGATATGACGGGCGATGAATTCGTTGGCGGTGCCCAGATTAACGGTCATGTGGCGCTCCTCAGGCTTCGGCGTTGGCTTTGATCAGGCGGTCATAGGCGTCCTGATCCAGCAGTTGGCCAACTTCAGCGGCATTGGCTGGCTTGAAACGGAAAAACCAGCCTTCGCCCAGCGGATCTTCGTTGACCAGTTCAGGATTGCTTTCCAGGGCCGGGTTGACTTCCAGCACGTCGCCGTCCAGCGGCATGTAGACACCGCTGGCGGCCTTCACCGATTCCACGGTAGAGGCTTCGTCACCCTTGGCGTAGGTTTGCAGTTCCGGTAACTGAACATAGACCACATCGCCCAAAGCGTTCTGTGCAAACGCGGTGATGCCGACTGTGACGCTGCCATCGGCTTCGGCGCGCAGCCATTCGTGATCTTCAGTGAAACGCAACTCGCTCATGGAAACTCCTGGGGCCAGATCGTCTGGTGGACGCGAAAAAAGGCGCGGGACATGACCCGGCCATATGGTTATACCCATAGCAAGAATGCGGCCAATATCGATAAGTGCTTATGGATCAATGATTTGAAGGGGGTTTGAAGGATGCGGTCGGCTATGTCTGTAGCGAAATCGCTACAGTGTCGTGCCTGTAAAAAATGATTGTGGGATCAAAGCCTTATACGGCGCAGTTTACCGCTTGCTGTAGCGATATCGTTCCGCTGTAGCGCTTTCAGTACAGATGGAGGTCGTTTTTGTATGGGTCCAGGCGCGCGCCGTCCCTGTGGGAGCGAGCCTGCTCGCGATGGCGGAGTATCAGCCAATATTTCTGTAGCTGACACGCCGCCATCGCGAGCAGGCTCGCTCCCACAGGGCCTTATTTATTGGGAATCCCATACTTGCGCAACCGATGAGCAATCGCCGTGTGGGAGGTTTGCAGGCGACTGGCGAGTTGGCGGGTGGACGGGTAGTTGACGTAGAGGCTTTCGAGCAGGTGTTTCTCGAAGGTTTCCACGGCCTGCTCCAGGCTTTCGACGTCCACATCGCCTTGTCGCGCCACGGAGGTGCCGGCGATGTCCAGGTCGCCGATGTCCACCAGGCTGCTCTCGCAGATGGCCGCGGCGCGGAAAATCACGTTCTGCAGTTGTCGCACGTTGCCGGGCCAGCGGTTGCCCAGCAGCGCCGGGTAGGTGCCGGGGGCCAGGCGACAGACCGGGCGCTGGATCTGGGCACAGGCCTGCTGCATGAAATACCGGGCCAGCAGGAGGATGTCCTGGCCGCGCTCACGCAGTGGCGGAACTTCGACGTTGAGTACGTTCAGGCGATAGAACAGGTCTTCGCGGAACGATCCCTCGTTGACCATTTTCTCCAGGTTGCGATGGGTCGCGCTGAGGATCCGCACGTTGACCTTGATTTCCCGGTCGCCGCCGACCCGGCGGAAGCTGCCGTCGTTGAGGAAACGCAGCAGCTTGGCTTGCAGGTACGGCGACATCTCACCGATTTCGTCGAGGAACACCGTGCCCTGGTTTGCCAGTTCCATCAGTCCCGGTTTGCCGCCGCGTTGGGCGCCGGTAAAGGCGCCGGGGGCGTAGCCGAACAGTTCGCTTTCGGCCAGGTTTTCCGGCAGCGCGGCGCAGTTCAGGGCCAGGAACGGTGCGCCGTGCCGCGTGCTGATGGCATGGCAGGCCCGGGCCACCAGCTCCTTGCCGGTGCCGGTCTCGCCCTGGATCAACAGCGGTGCATCCAGCGCCGCAACCCGCTGCGCCCGGGCCTTGAGGGTGCGGATCGCCGGGGAGTCGCCGAGCAGCGCGTCAAACCCTTCGGCATGGTCGTGGTGCAGCGCCGACAGGCGTTCGCCGATGCGGTTCGGCTGATACAACGTGAGCAGCGCACCGGCGTCGGTGATGGGCGTGGCGTCCAGCAGCCAGGTCTGGCCATTGAGGGTGATTTCCCGCAGCGGCAGGCGAAAGCCGTTCTCCAGCAAGGTGCCCAACAGCGCCTCGTCCCCGAACAGCCCGGCCACGCTCTCGCCGGCCGGTTCCCGACCGTACAGGGCGATCAGCGCGGGGTTGGCGAGCAATACGTTGCCGGCGCTGTCGAGGGCCAGCACCGGGTCGGTCATGGCCGCCAGCAGGGCATCGAGCTGCAGATGCCGACGCTGGCCCGGCAGGATATCCACCACGGTGACCGCCTGCACCCCGCGCACGCTGAACAGCGCCTCGCGCAGCTCGTCCAGCACCTGCGGGCTGAGGGTCGGGGCGTCGATGTAGACGTTGGGCGGCACCATCTCCACCGCATCCAGATTGAGGTTGCGCCCACCCAGCAACGCCAGGACTTCCTGGGTGATGCCGACGCGGTCGATGAAACTGACGTGGATACGCATGGGGCGGTTTCGGGTTCTGGAATACGGAGGGTGGCAAGTATGCCTTGGGGCGGGCTGTTGGTGGAATCCAGGTGCACGACTTGAGAGTTGTATTGCCCCCTTGTGGGAGCGAGCCTGCTCGCGATGGCGGAGTATCAGTCAACATTTGCGCAACTGACACATCGCCATCGCGAGCAGGCTCGCTCCCACAGGGGGCAGTGGTGAGGAAGTGTTTCTACAACCCCACATCCCACTCCGGCGGCTCGGGAAACCTCACCACCAGGAAATCCACCAGGCTGCGCAGCGCCGAGGGCATGTGCCGGCGTGATGCGTACACCGCGTACATGTTCATCTGCCGGGGTTCGGCGTGGGCCAGCAGGCGAACCAGCTCATCGCTCTTGATGTGGGCGCCGGCCTGGTAGCTGGGCAGCATTGCCACGCCGGCGCCGGCCATGGTCGCCCGTAGCAAGGTGCTGGCGTCATTGCCGCTGATATTGCCCTGTACCGGCACCGAGACCTGCTCGCCGTCCTGTTCGAAATGCCAGAGGCTCTTGCCCACGTAGGAGTGGGTCAGGCAATTGTGCCGGCTCAGGTCCTCGACCCGTTGCGGGGCCGGGTGTTCGCGCAGGTAACCGGGCGAGGCGCAGATCACCGAGCGGCAGACGGTGAGGCGCCGGGCGATCAGGTTGGGATCCAGGTCGTTGCTCATGCGGATCGCCAGGTCGATGCGCTCGTCCACCAGGTTCATGGTGCGATCCAGCATTTGCAGGTCGACACTCACCCCCGGGTACCGGTTGACGTACTCGGCGATCGCCGCTGCCAACTGGGCCTGGCCGAACGAGGTGCTGGCGCTGATGCGCAATATGCCCCGTGGGGCATCGTCGGGTGCGCTGACGGCCGCCTGCATGTCGCTGGACAGCTCCAGCATCTGCCGGCAGCGCGGCAATGTCTCCAGGCCTGCGGCCGTCAGGCTCAGCTTGCGGGTGGTGCGGTGCATAAGCCGGGCACCGACCCAGTCCTCCAGCTCCGCCAGATACCGCGAGACCACCGGCCGCGACAGGTCCAGGTATTCGGCCGCGGCCGACTGGCTGCCCAGGTCCACCACGGCGACAAACACCCGCATTGCTTGTAGACGATCCATGATTTGCCCGCTTTCAGAAACAAACTATGTCGTAGCATCGCATTTTTGGGAACGAACCAGATGACTAAGCTCCGTTCCATTGCCTTCGGGCCCATAAAAAACGGAGCACAGCATGACCGCAAGCACCTCACTCAAGCGCCTGTTGCTGGCAACCGCCGGCCTGGTCTTCACCGCCCATGCCTGGGCCGCCGACCTCACGCTCGACGTCTACAATCCTGGCGAGGCAGCGGTGTTTCCGGTGACCTCGGTACTGGTCAGCGGCGCAAAGGAGGCGATTCTGGTGGATGCCCAGTTCGGCAAATCCCAGGCTGAACAGGTGGTGCAGAAAATCCGCGCCAGCGGCAAGCAACTGACCGCGATTTATATCAGCCATGGCGACCCGGACTACTATTTCGGCCTGGAAACCCTGACCGCCGCGTTCCCGGAAGCCAAGGTGCTGGCGTCTGCGCCAACCGTCGAGCACATCAAGCAGACCGTCGACGGCAAGCTTCAATACTGGGGTCCGATCCTGAAGGCCGACGCGCCGGCCAAGGCGGTCGTGCCTCAGGTGCTCAAGGGCGACAGCTTGATGCTGGAAGGCCAGCGTTTGCAGGTCGTCGGCCTCGACGGTCCGCAACCGGACCGCAGTTTCCTGTGGATTCCATCGATCAAGGCCGTAGTCGGCGGAGTGGTGGTGGCCGAGAACATTCATGTCTGGATGGCCGATACCCAGACGCCGCAGTCCCATAAGGACTGGCTGGCGACGCTGGCCGGCATTGAGAAGTTGCAGCCGAGCACCGTCATTCCAGGCCATTACCTGGGCGAGAGCAGTCGCTCCCTGGCCGCGGTCACCTTCACCGCCGGCTACATCAAGGCGTTCGACGAAGAGACCGCCCGGGCCAAGGATTCCGCTGCGCTGATCGCCGCCATGAAACAACGTTATCCGAACCTGGGCGACGACAGCTCCCTGGCGCTCAGTGCCAAGGTGGCGAAGGGTGAGATGAAGTGGTGAGGGACTTGTTCTTGTTATGCAGGAGCAAGGCCTGTGGAAGCAAGGCTTGCCCGCGATGAATTTGATGCGGTCTTTCTGAAATCGCGGCGTCTGTATCGCGAGCAAGCTTTGCTCCCACAGGCTTTGTATTCACAACAGTATTCTGTCAAACATCGTTAATCACAGGAGAACACCATGAGCAAAATCGCAATCATCGGCGCCACCGGTCGTGCCGGCAGCCAACTGATGGAAGAAGCCCTGCGTCGCGGTCACAGCGTGACGGCCATCGCCCGTAGCACCGCGAAAATCGGGGAAAGGGCCGGGGTGACCTGCAAGCAACTGGACGTACTGGACAGCGAGGCGTTGACCGCAGCGGTTGCCGGTCACGACGTGGTGATCAGCGCCGCCCACTTTGCCACCGTATCGGCCGACAAGATCGTCGCGCCGCTGAAGGCCGCCGGGGTCAAGCGGTTGCTGGTGGTGGGCGGCGCCGGCTCGTTGCTGCTGCCGGACAACAGCCGGGTGATCGACAGCGAGGGCTTCCCTGAGGAATACCTCGCCGAAGCCACCGCTGGTGCGCTGTTCCTGGATGTGCTGCGCAAGGAGCAGGACCTGGACTGGACCTTCCTCTCGCCCTCGGCGGAGTTCGTCGAAACCGGACGCACCGGCCAGTTCCGGCTCGGCAAGGATCACCTGATGTTCGACGCCACCGGGCGCAGCTGGATCAGCTTTGCCGACTACGCCATTGCGATGATCGATGAAGTGGAAGCACCGCAGTTCTCGCGCGCGCGGTTCACCGTCGGCTACTGATCCGACGCCATCGCGAGCAGGCTCGCTCCCACCATGTCATGGTTGATCGCAGAGACCGCGGTCACACCGGCCCCTGTGGGAGCCGCCAACATTCAGCCGTGAACCCTCACCCAGACGCTGACCAGCACCGTCGCCGCCATCAGCCAGGCCACGGCCGCCACGGCCAGCGAAGCCTCGAGGCGCATGCGGTCGACCATGATGTACAGCGTTGCCAGATAGACGAAGTAGGGAATGATCGACCACATGCCAAACACGATGGTGGTCTTCAGGTCGTCAACCGAGCGGCCCTTGCCGACGATGTAGTGGGCGATCAGGGCAAAGGTGGGGAACAGCGGCACCAGCCCGGCGATGTAATAGTTGCGGGTCTTGGCGAGCATCGCCAGGATCACCACCACCGCCGCGCCGAGCGCGGCCTTGAAAATCAGGTCCACGGTTTCATCGTCCCCGGTTAATGGCTCAGGCCATACTTTTTGACTTTGTCGAACAGCGTGGTCTTGGCCATCCCCAGTTCCAGGCTGGCCTGGGTCAGGTTGCCGCCGCTGCGTTGCAGAGCGTCGACCAGCAGGTTGCGCTCGAAAGCTTCCACCGCTTCGGCAAAGGCCAGGCCCTGGCTGGCGCCGCTGGCCCCGGATTTCTTGAAGGCCGGCAGGCCGAGGGCGAAGCGTTCGGCGACGTTGCGCAGCTCCCGCACGTTGCCCGGCCAGTCGTGGCTCATCAGGTTGGACAGGGTCTGGTTGTCCAGCTCCGGCGCCGTACGGTCGAAGCGCAGGGACGACTGCTGAAGAAAATGCTCGAACAGTTGCAGGATGTCTTCGCGCCGTTCGCGCAGCGGCGGCAGTTCCAGGGTCACCACGTTGAGGCGGTAATACAGGTCGCTGCGAAACTGTCCGGCCCGCCCCAGTTCATCCAGGTCGGACTTGGTCGCGGCGATCACCCGGCAATCCACGGCCACGCTCTGGTTCGAACCCAGCCGTTCGAGGGTGCGTTCCTGCAGTACGCGCAGCAGCTTGATTTGCAAGGGCAGGGGCATGCTTTCCACTTCATCGAGAAACAGCGTGCCGCCGTCGGCGTGCTCGATCTTGCCGATCCGACGCTTGCCGGCACCGGTGAAGGCATTGGCTTCATGGCCGAAGATCTCGCTTTCGAACAGGTTCTCCGGCAAACCGCCGCAGTTCAGCGCGACGAACTGTTTGCCGTGGCGTCGGCTGAAATCGTGCAGGCAGCGGGCGACCAGTTCCTTACCGGTACCGGTTTCGCCTTCGATTAGCACGTTGGCCGACGTATCGGCGACGTTGGCGATCAATTCCCGCAAGTGCTGCATGGCCGGCGAGCGACCGATGATCCGGCCTTCCAGGGAGTCGCGTTCGGCCAGTTGCCGGCGCAGTGACGTCACCTCTCGGGCCAGGCTGCGCTTTTCCAGGGCGCGGCGGGCGACGTCCACCAGGCGTTCGGGGGAAAAGGGCTTCTCCATGAAGTCGTAGGCACCTTTCTGCATGGCGTCCACCGCCATGGAGATGTCGCCGTGACCGGTGATCAGCACCACCGGCAGGCTGCGGTCCCGGGCCTTGAGACGGGTCAGCAGCTCCAGGCCATCGATGCCCGGCAGGCGGATGTCACTGATGACGATGCCGGCAAAGTCATCGCCGACCTGCGCCAGGGCGTCCTCGGCGCTGCCCACGCCGACGCAGGGAATGTCTTCCAGGGCCAGGGCCTGCTGGCAGCCCAGCAGGACATGGGGATCGTCTTCGACGATCAGTACGCTCAGGTCGTTGTTCATAGCGGCTCGGCAGATAAAGGGCTTACCAACGGTAAACTGAGGACAAAGGTACTGCCACCGCCATCCGGTTGCTCGACATCCAGGTGCCCGCCAGCGGCGGCGGCCAGGCTCGCCGAGAGTGTCAGGCCGAGGCCCAGGCCTTGTTCGCCGGGTTTGGTGGTGAAGAAGGGTTCGAACAGATGCTTGCGCGTTTCCGGATCGATACCGTGGCCATTGTCCCGTACCCGCAGGCGATATTTTCCATCCTGGGCCTGGCCTTCGAGCCACAGCCGTGGCTCGGGCCGATCCTGCATGGCGTCCAGGGCGTTGCCGATCAGGTTCACCAGGATCTGCTCCAGGCGCGTCTGGTCGATCTGCACCTGGATGTCATCGAAGCCGGCATGCACCTGGATACCCTGGCTTTCAAGGCGACCGGCCAGCAGTTGCAGGGCGGCCTCGACGGCCTTGCCGAGGCTGGCCCGGCCCTTGTCGTCGCCGCGCCGGGCGAAGGAACGCAGGCTGGCGGTAATCCGGCCCATGCGATCGATCAGTTCGTTGATGGTCTTCAGGTTGGCGCTGGCGGTATCCAGCTGGCCGCGTTCCAGGAAGCGCACGGTGTTGCCGGACAAGGTGCGCAGCGCGGCCAGCGGCTGGTTGAGCTCGTGGGCGATGCTAGTGGACATCTGGCCGATGGCGGCCAGTTTGCCGGCCTGTACCAGTTCGTCCTGGGCCCGGCGCAACGTTTCTTCAGCCTGCCGGCGTTCGCGGATCTGGCTCTTGAGCCGATCGTTGCTGGCCCGCAGATCGGTGGTGCGTTCGGTAATCCGACGCTCGAGCTGGCTGTTGGCTTCCTGCAAGGCTTCGCGGGCGGCGAGGCGGGTGGCGATGACCTTGCGCCGTTCGTTCCAGGCGATCAACAGGAACGCCACCAGGGCGAAGGCCACGGCCACCAGGATGCCCTGGTTGATCGATTGGCGTCGCAGGTCTTCAAGGGGGGTCAGCAGGGTGAAATTCCACGGCGTGTCGTTCAGGGGCCGGGTCTGCGAGAGGTAACTGATGGCCTGCTTCTCGGCGGCCACTTCGGTGTTGGCCGGGAAGGTCAGTTTCTCCATGCCTTCGGTCAGCCGCTCCCGGGCCAGGGGGATCAGTTCGTTCAGCGGGAACCAGTAATACTGCAGGCTGCGGGCCAGGCGTTCCTTGGTATCGTCACTCAGCGGACGCACGGACTTGAGCCGTCGTGCCGGATCGCTGGAGAGGATGATGATGCCGTTCTCGTCGCTGACGAAGGCCTCCAGGCGTGCCCGTTGCCAGCGCTCCTCCATGGCTTCGAGTCGTACCTTGACCACGGCGACGCCGATGATCTTGCCCTGTTGTTCGAGGCCATGGGCCAGGTAATAGCCAGGCTCGCCATTGGTGCTGCCGATGCCGTAGAAGCGTCCCGGCTGGCCGCGGACGGCGTTCTGGAAATAGGCGCGGAAGGACAGGTCTTCGCCCAGGTAGCTGTCGACGTCGCGCCAGTTGCTGGTGGCCATGACCCGGCCGGTGGTGTCCATCACGTAGATAGCCCGGCTGAGGCTGCGGCGGTTCAGGCCTTCGAGGTATTCGTTGACGGTCTTGCGATGTTCCGGTGTCGGGTCGTCGAGCAGTTGCGAGACGCTGGATTCAAGCTCCAGCAGGCTGGGCAGGTAGGTGTATTTGCTGATCTCGCTCTCGACCGCGCGGGCGTGCAATTCCAGCTGGCGCTCGCCATTCTCGGCAAGACCGCGAATGCCATAGTGCTCGCTGATCCAGAAACCAAGGTAACCCAGGCCGATCGTCAGCGCGATGATCAACGGCGGCAGGAACAGATGGCGGATCAGGCGGGGTTTCACGGCAAGTGATGGCGGCGTCGCGCGATAGAGAGTGGGGTCGCATTTCATCACAGAAGCCTTGGGTCAACCACAACACAAATCTACAAAGCCACTCGACCGTTGTGGGGGCGAGCCTGCTCGCGATGAGGGCAGTACAGTCGACATGGATGCTGACTGTTGGTCCGCTTTCGCGAGCAGGCTCGCTCCCACAGGGGAACGTGTTGAGCTGTCAGTGCTGCAGGATTTTCTCAAGGAAGTGCTGCGCACGTTCGGAGCGGGCGCTGATGTCGCCGAAGAACTCCTCCTTCGGGCAGTCTTCGATGATCTGGCCCTGGTCCATGAAGATCACCCGGTTCGCCACTTTGCGGGCGAAGCCCATTTCGTGGGTCACGCACATCATGGTCATGCCTTCGTGGGCCAGTTGCACCATCACGTCGAGCACTTCGTTGACCATTTCCGGGTCGAGGGCCGAGGTCGGTTCGTCGAACAGCATCACCACCGGGTCCATCGCCAGCGCACGGGCAATCGCCACGCGCTGCTGCTGGCCGCCGGAGAGCTGGCCCGGATGCTTGTGAGCGTGGGCCGAGAGGCCGACCCGATCGAGCAACTGCAAGCCTTTCTTGGTGGCTTCTTCCTTGCTGCGACCCAGCACCTTGATCTGCGCGATGGTCAGGTTCTCGGTGATGGTCAGGTGCGGGAACAGTTCGAAGTGCTGGAACACCATGCCCACCCGCGAACGCAGTTTCGGCAGGTTGGTCTTCGGGTCGGCGATGGACGTGCCGTCGACCACGACGTCGCCTTTCTGGAACGGCTCCAGGGCGTTCACGCACTTGATCAGGGTGGACTTGCCCGAACCCGACGGCCCGCACACCACCACCACTTCACCCTTGCTGACCTCGGTGCTGCAATTGGTCAGTACCTGGAAGTCCCCATACCACTTGTTGATGTTCTTGATAGAGATCATACGGCGAACCTTTTTTGCAGACGCTTGACCAGCAGCGAGGCGGCAAAGCTGATTGTGAAGTACACGAGACCTGCGACGATCAGGAACTCATTGGAGCGGCCGATGATGTCGCCATTGGCCCGCGAAGCATTGAGGAAGTCCACCAGGCCGACGGTATAGACCAGCGAGGTGTCCTGAAACAGGATGATGCTCTGTTGCAGCAGCAGCGGGGTCATCTTGCGAAACGCCTGGGGCAGGATGATCAGACGCATGGTCTGGCCATAATTCATGCCCAGCGCCTGGGCGGCGCCCATCTGGCCCTTGGGAATCGACTGCACGCCGGCCCGCACGATTTCGCAGAAGTACGCGGCTTCGAACATCATGAACGCCACGACGCAGGAGCCGAACGCGCCGATTGGCGTGTCTTCGCCGGTGATCCAGCGCAGCACGAACGGCACCGCCAGGTAGAACCAGGTGATCACCAGCAGCAGCGGGATCGAGCGGAAATAGTTGACGTAGGCGCCGGCGATGTTGGACAGCAACTTGTTATGGGACAGGCGCATCAGCGCCAGGATCGTGCCCAGGACGATGCCGCCGACCACGCCCAGGACCATCAGTTGGAGGGTCATCATCATGCCGTTCCACAGGCCGGGAATGGCCGGAACGACACCACTGAAATCGAATTCCATTATTTACCCCCCACGGAGATGAGGCCGGGCACCGCGACTTTCTTCTCGACCATGCGCATGAGTAGCATCAGGCTCATGTTCAGGGTGAAATAGATCAAGGTCGCCAGGGTGAAGGCTTCGAACAGGTTGGCGGAGAACTCGGCGGTCTGCTTGGTCTGCGCGAGCAGTTCCATCAGGCCGATCAGCGAGGCCACGGAGGAGTTCTTGAAGACGTTGAGGAATTCCGAGGTGAGCGGCGGAATGATGATCCGGTAGGCCTGGGGCAGCAGCACGTTCCAGTAGATCTGCGGCAGCTTGAAGCCCATGGCCCGGGCAGCGGATTCCTGGCCGCGTGGCAGCGCCTGGATACCGGTGCGCACTTGTTCGCAGACCCGGGCGGCGGTGAACAGGCCCAGGCACACGACAACGCTCAGGTAGGCCGAGGTGGTCGGGTTCAGGTCCTGCTTGTACCACTCCTGCATATCGGCGGGCAGCAGGTCGGGCACCAGGAAGTACCAGATGAACAGCTGCACCAGCAACGGCACGTTACGGAAAAGCTCCACATAGCAGGTGGCGATACCCGACACCAGCCGGTTCGGCACGGTGCGCATCACGCCCAGGATCGAGCCCAGCAGCAGGGCGATGATCCAGGCCACGACGGCGATGGCGATGGTCCAGCCCAGGCCGGCGATGTACCAGTCGAGATAAGTCTCGCTGCCCACGCCGGTGGACTTGAAGAACACGCCCCAGTCCCAGTTGTAATTCATTAGGGTCTCCCCTCAGATCGTTCGATGTACAGATGCCCGTCTGGGGAAGCTCCGTTCCCGCCCGACCCTGAAGGTCAGGCACACGCGTCCGGCTCGACAGCCACCGGTTCGAGTGTTTCCTTATTGTCAGCTGGGAGTGACCATCCCCTGAAAGGGCCGGGCCCCTTCAGGAGATAAGGTTAGTCAGAAAAATCAGGACTTCTTGTCGTCAGCCGCTTTGTCCGTCGGATTGGCGATCAACTTTTTGAGCTCTTCGCTCATTGGGAAGTTGAGGTTCAGGCCTTTTGGCGGGATAGGCTGCATGAACCATTTTTCGTAGATCTTGTTGATCTCGCCCGAAGCGTAGGTGGCCTTGATGGCGTCATCGACAGCCTTTTTGAACGGCTCGTCGCCCTTGCGCATCATGCAGCCGTAGATTTCGTAGGACTGTGGCGTGCCAGTGACGGCCCAGTCATCGGCTTTCTTGGCCTTGGCCGCTTCGCCGGCCAGCAAGGCATCGTCCATCATGAACGCGACGGCACGACCCGATTCCAGCATTTGGAAGGATTCGCCGTGGTCCTTGGCGGAGATGACGTTCATGCCCATCTGCTTGTCGGCGTTCATGGCCTTGAGCAGGCGCTCGGAGGTGGTGCCGGCGGTGGTCACGACGTTCTTGCCTTTCAGGTCGTCGAAATCCTTGTATTTGGAGTCTTTCTTGGAGAGCAGACGGGTACCGATCTCGAAGATGCCGACGGAGAAGTCAACCTGCTGCTGACGCTCGACGTTGTTGGTGGTGGAGCCGCATTCCAGGTCCACGGTGCCGTTCTGCACCAGCGGGATACGGGTTTGCGAAGTGACCAGGTTGTACTTGACCTGCAGGTTAGGCATGTCCAGGTCTTTTTTCAGGGCTTCGACGACTTTCAACTGAATGTCGTGGGAGTAGCCGACCGGTTTGCCGGAAGCGTCCGCGATGTAGGAGAACGGGATGGAGGCGTCGCGATGGCCGAGCGTGACGACGCCGGACTCTTTGATCTTTTTCAGCGTGCCGGTCAGTTCGGCGGCGAAAGCAGGGGTGCTGATCAGAGCGACAGCAACGGCTGCGCCCAGGAGATGGGGAACGATACGCATCGATGTTTCCTCGACATTGTTTTTTTTATTTCAGCCGGTTCGGCCCTGAGTACTTCGAGTGCCCGGTTGCTCCTGTTGTGTTGGCGTCCAGGCATTCGTCTCCACGAGTGTAGAGCATGACCCGTGCCAGGCCAGGACGTTAGTACTAACCTATTGTTTTATATGGATATTAATGTTTTGTTTCGGGTTTTTTATGGGGAAATCATCCGGTTAGCCGAACCGACCGTCGGGTCGTGTTCGGAAAACCGAATGCTTTGAATCCGCCTCGACCTTTGTGGGGGCGAGCCTGCTCGCGATCGCGGTGGGTCTGAATCAACAAATGCTGAATGTGCCATCGCTATCGCGAGCAGGCTCGCTCCCACAGGACGGCGGCGAGAGTTCAGATAGCAAAAAGCCCCTGGATCGTTAGATCCAGGGGCTTTTGTGAGCAGGCTGATGGATCAGGCCGCTTCGATCTTGCGGCGGTTGTCGGCAACTTTGTCCAGGTACTGCTGCAGCTTTTCCTGTTCGGCAGGGCTGGTGAACAAGCCCAGCTTGCTGCGGCGCCACAGAATGTCCCGGGCATCGACGGCCCACTCGTCGCTGCACAGGTAGTCGACTTCCCGGGTGTAGAGGCCGGCACCAATCAGCTCGCCCAGGTCGCTTTGGTTGTGTACGCCTTCGAGCATGCGCCAGGTACGGCTGCCGTAGGTCGTGGCCCAGCGGCGCGCGAGGTCGGTGGGTACCCAGTCGAACTTGTCGCGGATCGCTGAGCAGAGTGCTTGCGGGGTGGTCATGTTTTCGCCGCCGGGCAACGGGGCGTCGGCGGTCCAGCTCGGCTGCATCTGGGTGAAGTAGGGGGCCAGTTGCGCCATGGCCGATTCGGCCAGTTTGCGGTAGGTGGTCAGCTTGCCGCCGAATACCGAGAGCAAGGGCGCCTCTGCGCCGCCGCCGGAGAGTGCCAGGGTGTAATCCCGGGTCACGGCCGACGGGTTGTCGGACTCGTCGTTGCACAGCGGACGCACACCGGAATAACTGTGCAGGATGTCGTCACGGCTGATCTGCTTCTTGAAGTGGGCGTTGACCACATTCAACAGATAATCGGTTTCGCCGTCGGTAATCGTCACCTTGGCCGGATCACCGGTGTATTCGCGGTCGGTGGTGCCGATCAGGGTGAACTGGTTCAGGTAAGGAATGGTGAACACGATGCGCTGGTCTTCGTTCTGAAGGATATGCGCGTGTTCGCCTTCATAGAGTTTCGGCACGATCACATGGCTGCCCTGGATCAGACGAATACCGTAAGGGGATTCCATCTTCAGGTCATCGCGAATGAACTTGGCGACCCACGGGCCGGCTGCGTTCACCAGCGCCTTGGCGCGGATTGAAAACAGGCTGCCGTCGGCGCGTTCCAGGTGCAAATGCCACAGGCCGTTGCTGCGGCGGGCGTTCACGCAACGGGTACGGGTGTGAACGTGCGCGCCTTTTTCCCTCGCCGCCATGGCGTTGAGCACCACCAACCGTGCATCGTCGACCCAGCAATCGGAGTATTCGAAGCCCTTGGTGATCTCGCTTTTCAGCGCGCTGTCGGCACCGAATTTCAAACTCCTGGAGCCGGCGAGCTGTTCACGCTTGCCCAGGTGATCATAGAGGAACAGACCGGCACGGATCATCCAGGCCGGACGCAGGTGCGGGCGGTGGGGCAGTACGAAGCGCATCTGCTTGACGATATGCGGGGCCTTGGCCAGCAACACCTCGCGCTCGGCCAGCGCTTCACGCACCAGGCGGAATTCGTAATGTTCGAGGTAGCGCAGCCCGCCATGGATCAGCTTGCTGCTGGCCGAAGACGTGTGGCTGGCCAGGTCATCCTTTTCGCAAAGGAACACCGAAAGACCGCGACCGGCAGCGTCCGCGGCAATCCCTACGCCATTGATACCACCGCCAATGACGGCGACGTCGTAGATTTCGGCGATTGGGGGCGTAGGCAACGTGGAGGTGGGCATCGGCTGGCCTCGGGCTCTTCTCGTAACATTTGAATTCGAACATAGATGTTCATTTACGAAAATACTAGCCCATTAATACAGCAACGGCTAGTTGATCCCGATTGAAAAAACTCATCGAAAGGCGTCAAAAGGAAAATTTTCGAACATGAGAAAGGGTATACGGGGCGATGTGCTCTTGTGGCGAGGGGATTTAGCGAAACGTCGCACCGCCCCGCTGGGCTGCGCAGCAGCCCCCTTCAGTCACCCAACTTATCTGAAGTACCGAGGGGCAGGGCTTAGGGTTGCTGCGCAACCCAGCGGGGCGGTGCGACGTTTCGCTAAACCCCTCGCCACAAGGTCTTGTAGGGCGCTCAGACCACTTCCAGCCGAATCTTGTGCTGGCTCAGCAACTGCACCAAGGCCGGCACCGGTTGCTGGTCGGTCACCAGGCAGTCAATCAGGCTGATGGGCCCCAGGCGGACCATGGCGTTGCGCCCGAACTTGCTAGAGTCCGCCGCCAGCAAGACTTGCCGGGCATTAGCGATGATCGCCTGGGAGACGCGCACTTCCTGGTAATCGAAGTCCAGCAGGCTGCCGTCTTCGTCGATCCCGCTGATGCCCACCAGGGCGAAATCGACCTTGAACTGGTTGATGAAATCGACGCTGGCCTGGCCTACCACACCGCCGTCGCGGCGCACGTTGCCACCGGCGATCAACACTTCGAAGTCGTCCTTGGCACTGAGGATCGAAGCCACGTGCAGGTTGTTGGTGATGATCTTGAGCTGGTTGTGGTTGAGCAGTGCCCGGGCGATGGATTCGGTGGTGGTGCCGATGTTGATGAACAGCGATGCGTGATCGGGAATCTGGGCGGCGATGGCTTCGGCGATGCGTTGCTTCTCATCGCGCATCTGATCGGCGCGCATGGCATAGGCGGTGTTTTCAACGCTCGAATCGTAGGCGGCGCCACCGTGGTAGCGACGCAGCAGATTCACCTCGGCCAGCTGATTGATGTCGCGGCGGATGGTTTGCGGGGTGACGACGAACAACTGAGCCATTTCCTCGATGCTGACATAGCCGCGTTCGCGGACCAGTTCGAGGATTTGCTGCTGACGGGGAGGCAGATTCATGGGACTTCCTTTGGGCTGCCATGCAAAATTTGCCCATGATGCCGCAGGAATCCACTCCCGACCAGTTGCAGTCCTTCTTCATGCCGGTTTCAGGCTATTCGGCGTCTTCGTGGGATTCCCAATCGCGGGTGCGGCTGATGGCTTTTTTCCAGCCAGCGTAGAGTTTTTCCTTCGCCTGTTCGTCCAGTTGCGGTTCGAACCGGCGCTCGATCACCGCTTTGCCACGCAGCTCTTCCAGGCTGCCCCAGAAGCCGCATGCCAGGCCCGCCAGGTAGGCGGCGCCCAGGGCTGTGGTCTCGCGCATTTTCGGGCGTTCGACTTGGGTGCCGAGGATGTCGGCCTGGAATTGCATCAGGAAGTTGTTCGCCACCGCGCCGCCGTCCACGCGCAAGGCCTTGAGGCGCTCGCCGGAATCCTGCTGCATGGCGTCGAGCACGTCGCGGGTCTGGTAGGCAATCGACTCCAGTGCCGCGCGAATGATGTGGTCGACCCGCACGCCGCGCGTCAGGCCGAACAGTGCGCCACGGGCATAGGGGTCCCAGTACGGCGCGCCAAGGCCGGTGAAGGCGGGCACGAGGTACACGCCATTACTGTCTTTGACCTTGTTGGCGAAGTATTCGGTATCGAGGGCGTCGTTGACGATTTTCAGCTCGTCGCGCAACCATTGCACCGTGGAGCCGCCATTGAATACCGCGCCTTCCAGGGCATAGGCCACTTCGCCGCGTGGGCCGCAGGCGATGGTGGTGAGCATGCCGTGATTGGATTTGACGGCCTTGTTCCCGGTGTTCATCAGCAGGAAACAGCCGGTGCCATAAGTGTTTTTTGCCTGGCCCGGTTCCACGCACATCTGGCCGAAGAGGGCGGCTTGCTGGTCGCCGGCGATACCGCCAATGGCGATACCGCTCTTGGTGCGGCCATAGATTTCCGAGGATGACTTCACTTGCGGCAACATTTCCCGGGGGATGTCGAGGATGTCGAGCATCTTCGTGTCCCATTCCAGGGAGTGGATGTTGAAGAGCATGGTGCGCGAGGCGTTGGTGTAGTCGGTGACGTGGACCTTGCCGCCGGTAAATTTCCAGATCAGCCAGCTGTCGACGGTGCCGAACAGCAGTTCACCGTTGCGCGCCCGCTCGCGACTGCCTTCCACGGTGTCCAGGATCCACTTGAGCTTGGTGCCGGAGAAGTACGGGTCGGTGACCAGGCCGGTGGTCTGGCTGATGTAGGGCTCGTGGCCATCGCGCTTGAGTTGTTGGCAGATTTCGGTGCTGCGCCGACATTGCCAGACGATGGCGTTGTAGATCGGACGACCGGTGGTCTTGTCCCACACCACCGTGGTTTCACGCTGGTTGGTGATGCCGATGGCGGCCACCTGATCATGATGCAGGCCGGCCTGGGCCAGGGCTTCGACCATGACCGCACTCTGGGTGGCGAAGATTTCCATCGGGTCATGTTCGACCCACCCGGCCTGGGGATAATGCTGGGCGAATTCGCGCTGGGCGGTGCAGACCACATTGGCGTCACGGTCGAAGATGATCGCGCGGGAGCTGGTCGTGCCCTGGTCGAGGGCAATGATGTAGTTCTTGTTCTGAATGTCGGTCATATCGATTGCCTTGGGACGTAAATCTGGTCTCGGGTGGGGCTCGAGACATGCGTTCTGGCTTTCACTTTCGAAAAAATATAGACAAGAAACGCTGCTGTCAAAGATTGAAAGTGAACCTTCGGTCTTATTTTCAACTATTCGTGAAGTATGACTTAGAATTCCGGCCCACTCTTTTCTGATTTCTTCAGGAGCGGTCATGACCCCCGCATTGGATCTGCTTAAAAAAGTGCGCGCCGAGCATCGTATCCACAGTTACGAACACGATCCCAAAGCCGCCTCCTATGGCCTGGAGGCCGCGGAAAAGCTGGGGCTGGATCCGGCGCAGGTGTTCAAGACATTGCTGGCCGCCAGTGAGAAAGGTGAGTTGCTGGTGGCGGTGGTGCCGGTTGGGGGCAGCCTGGATCTGAAAGCGCTGGCCCATGCCGCCGGTGTGAAAAAAGTCGAGATGGCCGATCCGGCGGCCGCACAACGCTCCACGGGTTATCTGCTGGGCGGTATCAGCCCGTTGGGGCAGAAAAAGCGCTTGCGCACCTTCATCGACAATTCCGCTCAACCCTTCGCCAGCATCTATGTCAGCGCGGGTCGGCGTGGGTTGGAGGTGGAGCTGGCGCCAGGGGTACTGGCCGAGCATACCGGGGCGGCGTTCGCCGATATCGGTCGCGCCTGAGCTTCTTGCGGGCAGATCTTGCCCTACGCTGTAGGGTGAAAATTCACTTGATCTGTCACTGGCGTGACGGTTTCAAGACGTCTCATGCTCGCACCTCCATAACAAGACGAAGGAGAAGGCCATGCAGCTCGCGTTTCATCAAGTCGATGCGTTCAGCGACCGACCGTTTGGCGGCAACCCGGCGATAGTCTATCGGCTCGATGCCTGGCTGGCCGATGACTTGATGCACAAGATCGCCGCCGAACACAACCTGGCCGAAACCGCGTTCCTGGTTCGCGAAGGCCAGTATTGGCACATCCGCTGGTTCACCCCCACCACCGAAGTCCCGTTATGCGGACACGCCACGCTGGCCAGCGCCCATGTGTTGTTCGAGATCTACCACGAGGCTGCCGAGCGGTTGGATTTCATCTGCAAATCCGGCCCGTTGAGCGTCAGTCGCGAAGGTGAGCGGTTGTGGCTGGATTTTCCGGCCATGGTGTCCAGCGAACTGGGCGCCTCCCTGGCCGTGCAGAATGCCCTCGGTGTCGAGGCGGTGGACGTCCTGTCATCCAATGTGCTGATGGTGGTGCTGGAGTCGGAGCAAGCGGTGCTCGACTGCAAACCGGACATGGCGGCCCTGGCCAAACTGCCGTGGCCCGGCGCTATCGTGACCGCGCCAGGTAGCCGGCATGACTTTGTCTCGCGTTACTTTGCGCCGGCGATTGGGATCAACGAGGACCCGGTGACTGGCTCGACCCATTGCAGCCTCGTTCCGTACTGGTCCAAGCGCCTGAACAAGCTGGGACTGACGGCCTATCAGTGCTCGACCAGGGGTGGGGCGCTGTTCTGCCGGCTGGAGGGGGAGCGGGTGAAGATTGGCGGGGATGCGAGGTTGGTGGCCAGTGGGACGTTGTTGCTGGGCTGAGCTGAACTGAGTACGTCAGGGAGAGTCAGGCCGCTATCGCGAGCAGGCTCGCTCCCACAGGGGATTTGGGCTGTACGCAGCCTTTGCATACACCACCAAGACCTGTGGGAGCGAGCCTGCTCGCGATGACGGCGGCAAAGATAAGACAGCTGCTCCTACGATCAAAGATCCGAGCACAGTGGAGAGAAGGCGGCTCGGCCCAGGCTCAATGAGTCGCGCTATACCGCCGCACGCCACTTTCCACCGCCGGTATCTGCGCGGCCATGCTGCCCGAGGCCTGGAACAGCACCAGATGTTCAGCCGACACGCGGATACCGACATCGGCGCCGACCTGATGATCGGCATGGCTCGGGAAAATCGACTCCAGTTGTGCCCCCGTCGGCAATTGCAGGCGGTACAAAGTCGAAGCTCCCAGGAACGTCTTGCCGATGATCCGGGCGGTGAGTGGGCTGTCCGGCGCGTAGACGATATCGTCCGGCCGTAACAGCACATCCACCGCGCTACCGACGGGCCAGGTGTAGGCCCGGTTGCCACGCAGGATACCCAGCTCGGTCTGTACCGATTCCGGGCTTTCGAGCCGGCCACGGATGAAATAGCCCTGGCCGATGAAACTGGCGACGAAGGGCGTCAGGGGTTCGTGGTACAGGTTGTAGGGCGTGTCCCACTGTTCCAGCCGACCGTCCCTGAACACGCCGACATGGTCACTCACGGCGAAGGCTTCTTCCTGGTCATGGGTGACCAGAATGGCGCTGGTGCCGCGGGCCTTGAGAATGTCCCGAACCTCATGGCTGAGCTTGCGACGCAGCTCGCCGTCGAGGTTGGAGAACGGTTCGTCGAGCAACAACAGTTGTGGCTCCGGGGCCAGTGCTCGGGCCAGTGCCACGCGCTGCTGCTGGCCGCCGGACAATTCGTGGGGAAAGCGTTTGCCCAGGTTCTTCAGGTTGACCAGCTCCAGCAGCTCTTCCACCACGCGATCCTTGGCCGGATGCTTGCGGATGCCGAAGGCGATGTTCTCGGCCACGCTCAGGTGGGGAAACAGCGCGTAGTCCTGGAACACCATGCCGATACGGCGCTTTTCCGGAGCCAGAGTGAAGCCGGCGCGGGAAAGGGTTTCCCCGGCCAGCTGGATTTCACCTTCGTGCACCGGCTCGAAGCCGGCGATGGCTCGCAGTGTCGTGGTCTTGCCACACCCGGACGAGCCGAGCAGGCAACCGATGTCGCCGGCATTGAGATGCAGGTTGAGATTCTGCACGACCCGCTGGTCCTGGTAACCGCAGGCCAGGTTGTGCAGGTTCAACAGCAGGGGATGACTCATGCGTGGTGGTACGCCGGCTCGACAAGGAACTCAAGCAGGGCCTTTTGTGCATGCAGACGATTCTCGGCCTGGTCCCAGGCGACCGAGCGCGGGTCGTCCAGCAAGTCGAAGCTGATCTCCTCGCCACGGTGGGCCGGCAGGCAATGCATGAACAGCACCTCGGCATCCGCCAGGTCGAGCAGGGCGCGGTTGACCTGCAGCGGCGCGAACAATTCGAGGCGCTTGGCGGTTTCCTCTTCCTGACCCATGGAGGTCCAGACGTCGGTGCTCACCAGATGCGCGCCGGCCACGGCCAGTTTCGGATCACGGACGATGGTCACCCGGTCCCCGGCCTTGGCGACCAGTTCGGCGTTGGGGTCGTAGCCCTCGGGGCAGGCGATGCGCAACTGGAAGTCGAATTGCATCGCCGCTTCTATATAGCTGTTGCACATGTTGTTGCCATCGCCGATCCAGGCCACGGTCTTGCCCTGGATCGAGCCCCGGTGTTCCAGGAACGTCTGCATGTCGGCCAGCAACTGGCAGGGGTGCAGGTCATCGGACAGGCCATTGATCACCGGCACGCGGGAATGCGCGGCGAATTCGGTCAGGGTGCTGTGGGCAAAGGTACGGATCATCACCACGTCGAGCATGCTCGACATGACGATGGCGCAATCGCTGATGGGTTCGCCACGGCCCAGCTGGGTATCGCGGGGCGACAGGAAGATCGCCTGGCCGCCGAGCTGGATCATGCCGGCTTCAAACGAAATACGGGTACGGGTCGATGATTTCTCGAAGATCATTCCCAGTACGCGGTTCTTCAGGGGCTCGAACAGTACGCCGCGGTTACGCAGGTCTTTGAGCTCCACGCCTCGACGGATCACGCCGAGCAACTCATCGGGCGTGAGATCCATCAGGGAGAGAAAGTGCCTTGCGCTCATGATTGACTACCTTTTTGTAACGGACCGCAGATACTCAAAGCCTTGTTTAAGGAAAAACGGGCGAGACCTGCGGCAAAAGCCGCACGGGGGCGACGAAAATAAGGGAAGGCGCGATATTGACATTAAATGTCGCGTCTTACCAATAGGGCTACGGTTTTTGGGGATTTCAGCGGGGTCATCGCCAGGTTGGGATGACATGTTTGAGGCCGGTTTCCTGACAGCAGCGACCCATTTGTACACTGGCGTTGCGCGGCTTGGCAATCCGTCGGGACGGGCCTGGCATGGCGGGTGGTCGGTTTATGACCTGTCGCTCAATGATTCGCCTGTCTGTTGGTAAGTGTGAAACATTTCCTAATGCAAAAGGGCTGGGTTATAAAAGAACCCCTAGACGCAGGAGCCTCGAAATGGATTCGAAAGAGCAACAACTGATGGAGCTGCTGGGGCTGACGGCACGCTCCCTGACCCACCTCACCGCTTCGGTGACGTCCATGTCATTCGAGTTGTTGCGCAGCGACGATGAAGTCATCAAGGCCGCCGGTCGCCGAATGATCGATCGCATGGCCACTATCAGCGGCGGGCTCGACGAGCATTGGCGATTGATCGGCGAGCTGACGGGCACGCCCATCGCCCAAGAACAGGTGCAGACCGTCGAAGAGATCCAGCTGTTGGCACCACCTCCTGAACAATGATGCCAGTTCATCGGTACGCCTGATGCCCGGCAATTCACAGGACGAACCTCGCTGGCAAAGGTGTGGATCACGCGCCATAGTTTTGTTCCCGCGGCCGAAAGCGGCCGCCACGAATAAAACAGAGACTGGCCATGACCAAGACTCTTCATCACCGTGCGTGCCATCTGTGTGAAGCCATCTGTGGCTTGACCCTGGAAACCACCGAAACCGAAGGCCAGGGCCTGGCGATCACCTCGATCAAGGGCGATCCGCTGGACAGCTTCAGCCGGGGCCACATCTGCCCCAAGGCGGTGGCCCTGCAGGATATCCAGAACGACCCGGATCGTTTGCGCCAACCCATGCAGCGCATTGGCAGCGAATGGCAGCCCATTGCCTGGGACGAAGCGTTTGCATTGGTCGCTGAACGTCTGGCGGCCATTCAGGAGCGCCACGGCCAGAACGCCGTGGCGGTCTACCAGGGCAATCCCAGCGTGCATAACTATGGGCTGACCACCCACAGCAACTATTTCCTGGGCTTGTTGAAAACCCGTAGCCGCTTCTCGGCGACGTCGGTGGATCAGTTGCCCCATCACCTGACCAGCCATCTGATGTACGGCCACGGCCTGTTGCTGCCGATCCCGGACATTGATCACACCGACTTCATGCTGATCCTGGGCGGCAACCCGTTGGCGTCCAATGGCAGCATCATGACCGTGCCGGACGTCGAAAAGCGCCTCAAGGCGATTCAGGCCCGTGGCGGCAAGGTGGTGGTGGTCGATCCGCGTCGCAGCGAAACGGCGGCCATGGCCAGCCAACATCTCTTTGTACGCCCCGGTGGTGACGCCGCGCTGCTGTTTGGCCTGCTCAACACGTTGTTCAGCGAAGGCCTGACCCGTGACAGCCACTTGCCGGTGGATGGCCTTGAGGACGTGCGCCAGGCTGTCGCAACCTTCACCGCCGAGGCGATGAGCCCGCTCTGTGCGGTGCCGGCAGCGCAGATTCGTCAATTGGCCCGGGACTTCGCGGCTGCGCCATCGGCGGTCTGCTATGGGCGGATGGGCGTCTCGACCCAGGCTTTCGGTACGCTGTGCCACTGGCTGATCCAGGTGATCAACTTGGTGACAGGTAACCTGGACCGGGTTGGCGGGGCCCTGTGCACCGAGCCGGCGGTGGATGTGGTTGCCAGTACCTCGGGCGGGCATTTCAACCGCTGGCAAAGCCGTGTGTCCGGGCGCCCCGAGTACGCTGGCGAACTGCCGGTGTCGACCCTGGCCGAGGAAATGCTCACCGAGGGTGAGGGGCAGATCCGGGCATTGGTCACCGTGGCCGGCAATCCGGTGCTGTCCACGCCCAACGGACGGCAACTGGAACAGGCGCTGGACGGGCTGGAGTTCATGGTCAGCGTCGATCTGTACATCAACGAAACCACGCGCTATGCCGACCTGATCCTGCCTTCGACTTCCGCCCTGGAAAATGACCATTACGACACCACGTTCAACCTGTTCGCGGTGCGCAACGTCACTCGTTTCAATCGGGCCATCCTGCCCAAGCCCGAGGGCGCACTGCACGATTGGGAGATTTTTGTCGGCCTGGCCAAGGCCTTCGCCGCCAGGACCGGCAAGGAACTCAAGCCGACCATGCCGCCGGCGCAGATGATCGACTTTGGCTTGCGGGCGGGCGCTTACGGGGATGCTTCGCCGCACAAGCTGTCCCTGGCGACATTGTTTGACCATCCCCATGGCATCGACCTGGGGGCGCTCAAGCCCAACCTGACACCGCGACTGAAAACCGAGAACCGGCGGGTGCAGGCCGCCCCCGCGGTGATTCTCGCCGACATCGGGCGTTTCGCCGCGTTGCCGACACCCAAGTCGGATGAGCTGCTGATGATTGGCCGTCGGCATGTGCGCAGTAACAATTCCTGGATGCACAACTTTCATCGACTGGTGAAGGGCAAACCGCGTCATCAACTGTTGATGCACCCGGATGACCTGGCCAGTCGCGGGCTCAGTGATGGGCAACGGGTGAAGGTCAGCTCACGGGTGGGGGTGATCGAAGTCGAAGTGCAGGGCAGCCCGGACATGATGAAAGGCGTGGTCAGCCTGCCTCACGGTTGGGGGCATGCCCGGCCGGGTGTGCAGATGAGCATTGCCAGCGCACAGCCCGGCTCCAGCGCCAATGACCTGACCGATGAGTGCCTGCTGGATGAGTTGTCCGGCAATGCGGCGCTCAATGGCGTGCCGGTGACGGTGGCGGCTGCGTGAATTTGTCTCTGGAGGAGACCGAGCACCTTGCTCGGCTTTCCGTTACAATGCGCCACCGTGTCGACGACTTGAGTCGCGAAGTTTAAGCCGAGGTGCTCCATGGATATCATCGAAACGATCAAAGACCAGATTGCCAACAACACCGTCCTGCTCTACATGAAAGGCTCGCCGAATGCGCCGCAGTGCGGTTTCTCGGCCAAGGCTGCCCAGGCGGTAATGGCATGTGGCGAGAAGTTCGCCTACGTGGACATCCTGCAGAACCCGGAAATCCGTGCCAACCTGCCGAAGTACGCCAACTGGCCAACCTTCCCACAGCTGTGGGTCGCGGGTGAACTGATCGGTGGCAGCGACATCATGACCGAGATGGCCGCTGACGGCTCGCTGCAGACCGCGATCAAGGAAGCTGTAGAGAAAGCTGCGGCGAACAAGACCGAAGCTTGATTTACGCTGGTCCGGGTTCAACACACATACCGTGGTTGAACCCGGACCTTGTGGGAGCGAGCCTGCTCGCGATAGCGGCGGGTCAGATACAGTGATGGCGGCTGATACACCGTCATCGCGAGCAGGCTCGCTCCCACAGGTGGATTAGTAACCAATAAAAAGCCCCGCCTCTCATCAGAGGGCGGGGCTTTTTAGTGGCTCATTTCCAGCGAAGGTTATTCTTCGCCCATCTGCGATTGCAGGTAATTCTCAAGACCCACTTTGTCGATCAGACCCAGTTGGGTTTCCAGCCAGTCGATGTGCTCTTCCTCGGATTCGAGGATATCTTCCAGCAGTTCACGACTGCCGAAGTCGCCAACGCTTTCGCAATGAACGATGGCGGCCTTCAGGTCGGCGTGGCCGGTGCGCTCGATGCGCAGGTCGCACTCGAGCATTTCCCGGGTGTGTTCGCCGATGTGCAATTTGCCCAGGTCCTGGACGTTCGGCAGGCCTTCGAGGAACAGGATGCGCTTGATCAGCTTGTCCGCGTGTTTCATCTCGTCGATGGACTCGTGGTACTCGTGCTTGCCCAGCTTGTTCAGGCCCCAATCCTCGTACATGCGTGCGTGCAGGAAGTACTGGTTGATTGCGACCAGTTCATTGGCGAGGATCTTGTTGAGATGCTGGATGACTGTAACGTCGCCTTTCATGGTGAGGCCTGCCCTGTAGTAGCTGTGTATAAGGCGGAGTTTGAGCCGCGCATTTACGGGTGTCAAACCTAAGTTATTGAATAATAAATGAAAATTAATCGGAATAAGAATGTTTGTGTTCCGCGTCTTGGCGCTAAGCAATTGATTTAAAGGCATAAAAAAACCGGACACTAAGTCCGGTTCTTTAAAAAGCCTGTTTTTACGCGGCGGTGAATTCCACGGGAAAGGGGATCGACGCCTGGGCCGTCTGCACTTTGGCGAGGGTTTCGCGAACCACTTCCTTGGCCAGGCAGGCGCATTTGCCGCATTGGCTGGCTACGCCGGTGGCCTGGCGGACTTCGCGATAGCTGCAGCAACCTTCATAGATCGCTTCGCGGATCTGTCCGTCGGTGACGCCAGTGCAGAGGCATACATACATAAGTGAGAACCGTCGCTGGTTGTGACTCAATTGAGACGGATCTTAATGTTAACGAGAATGATTGTCAAAGTGGTTTCTGAAGTGCCTGGGCTAGAGCGGCGTCGGGCTGACGAACGGCTTTTTAGTGGCACTCTGGCGATTTTTCGATAACGCCAAAAAACCGTTGAGGACAGTCCAAATGCGCGGTGTATGATGGTCGGTCCTTGCGAAGCAGGTTCGTGTCACAGGGCTGTCGCCGGAGGGTGGCAGGCTGATGCGAACCTTGGTTTTTCACGTTATTACACCAGGAGATATCCAATGAGCGTACTCGTAGGCAAGCAAGCCCCTGACTTCACCGTTCCTGCCGTTCTTGGCAATGGCGAAATCGTCGACAGCTTCACCCTGTCCTCGGCCATCAAAGGCAAATACGGCCTGGTGTTCTTCTATCCGCTGGACTTCACCTTCGTCTGCCCGTCCGAGCTGATCGCCCTGGACCACCGCATGGACGACTTCAAGGCCCGTAACGTTGAAGTGATCGCCGTTTCCATCGACTCCCACTTCACCCACAACGCCTGGCGCAACACGCCGATCAACGGCGGCGGCATCGGCCAGGTGAAATACACCATGGCTGCCGACATGAAGCACGAAATCGCCAAGGCCTATGACGTCGAGTCCGAAGGCGGCGTGGCGTTCCGTGGTGCATTCCTGATCGACGACAAAGGTGTGGTCCGTTCGCAGATCGTCAACGACCTGCCACTGGGTCGTAACATGGAAGAGCTGATCCGTCTGGTCGACGCCCTGCAATTCCACGAAGAGCACGGCGAAGTCTGCCCTGCCAACTGGAAAAAAGGCGACAAGGGCATGACCGCTTCGCCAGAAGGTGTTGCTGCTTACCTGGGTGAGCACGGCGACAAGCTGTAAGCGAAACAGGCATAAAAAAACCGGCCCTCGATGGGCCGGTTTTTTTATGGTTTAGAACTGCACGCAGTACTTGTGGCGAGGGGATTTATCCCCGCTGGGCTGTGCAGCAGCCCTAAAAGCACTCACTCGGTGTATCAGTTCCGGTTGAGTCGTTGCCATTGGGGCTGCTGCGCAGCCCAGCGGGGATAAATCCCCTCGCCACATAAAGCCAAGCCAGGATTTGCATCAATCGTCGAAATCCTGCCAGCCACCCATCTCCTTCCAGCGATTGACGATCCCGCAAAACAGCTCGGCGGTCTTCTCGGTGTCGTAGCGGGCCGAGTGGGCCTCGCGACCGTCGAAATCGATGTCGGCTGCCTGGCAGGCTTTGGCCAACACGGTCTGGCCGTACGCCAAGCCGGCCAGGGTTGCAGTGTCGAAGCTGGAGAACGGATGGAACGGGTTGCGCTTCATGTCCAGGCGCGCGACGGCCGCGTTGAGGAAACCGAGGTCGAAGCTGCTGTTGTGCCCGACCAGGATCGCGCGTTTGCAACCGTTGGCCTTCAGTGCCTTGCGCACACCGCGGAAGATGTCGGTCAGTGCCGTTTCTTCGCTGACGGCCATGCGCAATGGGTGATCGAGCTTGATCCCGGTGAACTCCAGGGCCGCGGCTTCGATGTTGGCGCCTTCGAAGGGTTCGACGCGAAAGAAATAGGTGTGGTCGGGGAACACGAAGCCTTTTTCATCCATGCCGATGGTGGTCGCGGCAATTTCCAGCAGCGCATCGGTGGCGGAGTTGAAACCGCCGGTCTCTACGTCGACCACGACCGGCAGGTAACCCCGGAACCGGGCAGCCATGGGGTGGCGAGTGCCGCCTGAACCGCCGTTGCCGTCCAGTTCGTCATCGAAATGCTCTTCACTCACACGCTTTCCTCCAGCAGGCGCCAGCGCAGTTTTTCACCGGCGCGCAGCGGGATGACAGTCTGCTCGCCGAAGGGCAGGCTGGCGGGGGCGGTCCATTCGTCGCGGACCAGGGTAATACGATCGGTGTTCACCGGCAGGCCATAGAAGCGTGGGCCATGGAGGCTGGCAAAACCTTCGAGCTTGTCCAGCGCGTTGCGCTGTTCGAACGCCTCGGCGTACATCTCGATGGCGGCATAGGCGGTGTAGCAACCGGCGCAGCCGCAGGCTGCTTCCTTGGCATGGCGGGCATGGGGCGCCGAGTCCGTGCCGAGGAAGAACTTGGTGCTGCCGCTGGTGGCGGCATCGAGCAAGGCTTCCTGGTGGGTGTTGCGCTTGAGGATCGGCAGGCAATAGAAGTGCGGCCGGATCCCGCCCACCAGCATGTGGTTGCGGTTGTACAACAGGTGATGCGCAGTGATGGTTGCGCCGACGTTGGCCGGGGCCTCGTTGACGAATTGCACGGCATCGCCGGTGGTGATGTGCTCGAACACGACCTTGAGTGTCGGGAAACGCTCCACGACGCGGCGCATGTGCTCATCGATAAAGATTTTCTCGCGGTCGAATACGTCGACGTCGCCGCGGGTGACTTCACCGTGGATCAGCAAGGGCATGCCGACTTCGGCCATGGCCTCCAGCGCCGGGAAGATCTTGTCGATACTGGTGACACCGGAGTCCGAGTTCGTCGTGGCGCCGGCAGGGTACAGCTTGGCGGCGTGGACGAAGCCGCTGGTCTTGGCGTCGCGGATTTCTTCGGGCTGGGTACGGTCGGTGAGGTAAAGCACCATCAGCGGTTCGAACCGGCTGCCGGCCGGGCGTGCGGCGAGGATACGCTGGCGATAGCCGTCGGCCTCGCTGGCATTGCGCACGGGCGGAACCAGGTTAGGCATGATGATTGCGCGCCCGAAGGTGCGCGCGACATCGGCGACGGTATGGGTCAACACAGCACCATCGCGAAGATGAATATGCCAGTCGTCGGGACGCAGCAGGGTCAGGCGGTCGGACATTGGGGGGCTTCCAGGCGGGTCAAACTCTGGGGAATGCTACCGGAAAAGACCGATACAGGCACCCGCTATCAAGTTTTGCCGCAAGTTACCGATAGCCCCTTCAGGTATGAACCGAATCCGTGCAGTGTCTCCGGCCGGCGTCATACTCTCAGCGAGTATCGAATTTCGTATAAATGCCAGTGGAGCCTGCCGTGCGCCAGCGTTATCTAGCCTTGCTCAGTGTGTTTGCCAGCCTTCCAGCCATGGCGCTCACTTTCCAGACCCGTCTGGAGAGCATTGAGTGGACGGTTGAGGGTGACAAGTTCGAGTGCCGGCTGAGCCAGCCGATCACCGATTTCGGCAGCGGCGAATTCGTGCGCCGGGCGGGCGAACAGGCGACGTTTCGTCTCAAGACCTATAACCCGATGATGGGGGGCGGGTCGGCCACCTTGCTGGCGGCGGCTGCGCCGTGGCAACCGGGGCGGGGCGATATCAATCTGGGTTCGGTCAGGATCGGCAGTGGTGACGTGTTGTTCAACAGCTCCCAGGTCCAGGCGGGTCGCTTGATCAGCGGGCTGATGGAGGGCCGTAGCCCGGTGGTGCGTCGCAATACCGAGGACGGGCGGGTGTCGGAAGTCCGGCTGTTGCCCGTGCGCTTCAACAAGGCCTTCAGCGACTATCAAGGCTGTGTGGCAAAACTGTTGCCAAAGAATTTCGAGCAGGTGAAGCAGACCCAGATCGGCTTTCCTGGCGAAGGAACCGAGCTCGATGCTCGGGCCAAGGCTCAACTGCAGGTAATGCTCGATTTCATCAAGGCTGACCCGAGCGTCAATCACGTCGAACTCGATGGTCATTCCGATAATAGTGGCAACCGATTGACCAATCGTGAACTGTCGCGCCGTCGAGCGCTGGCGGTCATGGACTTCTTCAAGGCCAATGGTTTCCAGGAATCGCAGATCACTTTGCGCTTCCATGGCGAGCGTTATCCCCTGGTGCCCAACACCAACGCCGCCAATCGGGCCAAGAACCGCCGCGTGGTCGTCCAGCTATCCCGTGTGTCCCCCTCCGAAGCGCCGGCCCCTCAGTCGGCCCCTCAGCCTGCGCCCGCCGCGGCTCCAGCCAAGGTTCCAGCCCCGGCCGCTACGCCGGCCAAGGCCCTGGCACCCGCGTCTGCGCCGGCCAAGACCTCGGCCCCGACGCCCGCTACGGCGACTGCGCGCACATCCTGATTCGATGTTGATCGTCGCGCGGTCGACATAATCTGTCGCTTCGTCGTCATAAGCTGTCGCGCCTCTGTAAATTATCCGCGCCGGACGTTAGACTTCACGGCTTTCCGTACAACCCGTGGAGTAATGGCATGGCGGACGTAAACAAGGTCGTTCTGGCGTATTCCGGCGGCCTGGACACTTCGGTGATCCTCAAGTGGCTGCAGGACACTTATAACTGCGAAGTGGTGACCTTCACCGCTGACCTGGGGCAGGGCGAAGAAGTCGAGCCTGCACGCGCCAAGGCTCAGGCCATGGGCGTCAAAGAGATCTACATCGATGACCTGCGCGAAGAGTTTGTCCGCGACTTCGTGTTCCCGATGTTCCGTGCCAACACCGTTTACGAAGGTGAGTACCTGCTCGGTACCTCCATCGCCCGTCCGCTGATCGCCAAGCGCCTGATCGAAATCGCCAACGAAACCGGCGCCGACGCCATTTCCCATGGCGCTACCGGCAAGGGCAACGATCAGGTGCGTTTCGAACTGGGCGCCTATGCCCTCAAGCCCGGCGTGAAAGTCATCGCTCCGTGGCGCGAGTGGGACCTGCTGTCCCGTGAAAAACTGATGGATTACGCCGAGAAGCATGCGATCCCGATCGAGCGTCACGGCAAGAAGAAATCCCCGTACTCGATGGATGCCAACCTGCTGCACATCTCCTATGAAGGCGGCGTGCTGGAAGACACCTGGACCGAGCACGAAGAAGACATGTGGCGCTGGACCGTTTCCCCGGAAAAGGCCCCGGACACCCCGCAATACCTGGAGCTGACCTATCGCAACGGCGATATCGTCGCACTGGACGGCGTGGAAATGAGCCCGGCCACCGTGCTGGCGACCCTGAACCGCATTGGTGGCGAACACGGCATCGGTCGTCTGGACATCGTCGAAAACCGTTACGTCGGCATGAAGTCCCGTGGTTGCTACGAAACCCCAGGCGGCACGATCATGCTGCGTGCCCACCGGGCAATCGAATCGATCACCCTGGACCGTGAAGTGGCGCACCTCAAGGACGAGCTGATGCCCAAGTACGCCAGCCTGATCTACACCGGGTACTGGTGGAGCCCTGAGCGCCTGATGCTGCAACAGATGATCGACGCCTCCCAGGTCAATGTGAACGGTGTCGTACGCCTGAAGCTGTACAAGGGCAACGTGATTGTGACCGGGCGCAAGTCCGACGATTCGCTGTTCGACGCCAATATCGCGACCTTCGAAGAAGATGGTGGCGCCTACAACCAGGCCGACGCGGCCGGGTTCATCAAGCTCAATGCCTTGCGCATGCGCATCGCGGCGAACAAGGGTCGCAAGCTGTTCTGACCCTGCCGATGTGAAAGCGGCCTGCCTCGAGCAGGCCGTTTTTTTTTTGTCTTCCCTGCCTGTGCGGCGCCCCGTTGCGGCGCTTTCTCCTGATCGCTCATCCGTCCGGCACAACATCGGCCCTGTCGTGGTTGTACATGACGTACACGACGATCTCTGCACGCTCCGTCACCTGTCTCGAACGTTTTGCCCGGTTGACGTCGATCAGTTGCTCCGACGGGCTACACACCAGAAAATCCACCCGTCGTGGATCGTGCTTTGCTCGCTGAAGGCGTACCCGCCATCTCTTTATCTTGTGGGGCCGACGGAACATGCGTTTAGCGTGGCGCGTCGGGTCATCCATGGTCTTGACGAAGTGTTTGTTCTTGCGAAAGTCTGATGGGGAATATAACGAGCGATAGTTGAAGTTGAGTGTGACGAAAAAAAGAAGCAGTAGATAAAAAGGAAAACTGATCAGGAACCACAAATAATATTTACGATCCTGATCATCCAGAAATGGCAAGGAAATCGCCGCGGAAGTTTCTGATAGCGTTGCGAATATGGCGATGAGAGTCATGGGATTTGCAATGGTTTTCAATGGCTTGTTCATGGTGAATGCTCATGGGTAATCCAGTTTGATAGTTTAAGTAAAGTAATATTTGGCAGGTTGTCGGGTTGATGAGTTTGAATCAAGCGAGAGTGTTCTCTTGTAATCGTTGTGTTGACGGGTCCTTTCCCTTTTATATGAATTCTGTTGCGTGAGCAGAAAGAAATTTCATTTATGGATAAATAATTCAGTTACTTTTTATGAGCGGTCGAGTCGCTATCTATATGTAAAAAGCACGGTTCCATAGGGTTAAAGCCGCGCTGCTCATAGGGAAGCGGGATCCGAGAAAGCGTTTCCAGCGTTCTGATGATCCATTCATGGCACATTATTTCCACGGGAATTTGTAGGAATTTTCTGTGTTGCCTGTAGGTTGCGTCTTTCGGTGTTGGCGGCCAGGGGGCGCGGCATGCCAAGGTAGAAATGACTAGGCTATTGTGCCTGCTCTAAAAATTCGAACAGCGAAGTTGGATTTGCCCATGAATAAAGTGCTGATCGTCGATGATCATCCCGTCATTCGTCTTGCTGTACGTTTACTAATGGAGCGTCATGGTTATGAAGTTATTGCCGAAACGGATAACGGCGTCGATGCGTTACAACTTGCCCGGGAGCAAGCCCCTGATATTGTTATCCTGGATATTGGTATTCCGAAACTGGATGGACTGGAGGTCATTGCGCGTCTGACCGCCAACCCCTCGCCATTGAAAGTGCTGGTACTGACCTCCCAGGCACCCGGGCATTTTTCGATGCGATGTATGCAGACGGGCGCGGCCGGATATGTATGCAAGCAACAGGATCTCACGGAATTGTTGAGTGCAATAAAAGCAGTACTCTCCGGCTACAGCTACTTTCCCAACCAGGCGCTGCACACCGTGCGTTCGAGTCTTGGCAATGCCAGCGAGTCCGATATGGTGGATCGCTTGTCCGGACGAGAAATGATGGTACTGCAGCAACTGGCCCGCGGAAAAACCAACAAGGAAATTGCGGACGGGATGTTTTTGAGCAACAAGACCGTCAGTACCTACAAGACCCGTCTGTTGTTGAAGCTCAATGCCCGTTCGCTGGTCGACTTGATCGAGTTGGCACAGCGTAACGGGTTGGTGTGAGGTTTCGGTCACGCGTACTCAGTAAAAAGCCTCCACCAGGGAGGCTTTTACGTGTCAGAGGTCAAAGTCGTAATCGGCCAGCTGCTTCTGCAGGCGACGCTCTTCCAGCAGGTTGTCGATGGTGCGGCGCTTGCTCAGATTGGTCTTGGGCACTTCCACCACCGGTTCGGCGTCTTCGGTTTCAACGGCGATGAAATCGTCTTCTACATCCAGTTGTTCTTTGCCAGTACTCATGGGTTCGACTCCAGGCTAAGACTGCCTTTGGGGCACCTTATATCGATAAACCACGAGCGGGTAAAAAAGATTTTTTCAATCGATGAATCTATAAAAGCAATAACGACTCAATCGTCAGAGGTCTTGTCCTTGTATTCGCACAGGTCTTCGATCCGGCAACTGCCGCAGCGGGGCTTGCGTGCCAGGCAGACGTAGCGCCCATGGAGGATCAGCCAGTGATGGGAGTCGAGAAGATACTCCTTGGGCACGAATTTCATCAGCTTCTTCTCCACTTCCACCACGTTCTTGCCCGGCGCCAGGCCGGTTCGGTTGCTGACGCGGAAAATGTGGGTGTCCACGGCCATGGTCAACTGGCGGAATGCGGTATTGAGCACCACGTTGGCGGTCTTGCGACCTACGCCGGGAAGGGCTTCCAGCGCTTCGCGGGTCTGGGGAACGACACCGCCATGGCGCTCGACCAGCAGGCGGCAGGTTTCGATCACATTCTTTGCCTTGCTGTTGAACAGGCCGATGGTCTTGATGTACTCCGATAGCCCCTCGACGCCCAGGGCATGGATCGCCTCTGGAGTGTTGGCCACCGGAAACAGCTTGGCCGTGGCCTTGTTGACGCCGACATCGGTGGACTGGGCCGAGAGGATCACCGCGATCAACAACTCGAACGGCGAGGAGTAGGCCAGTTCGGTTTTCGGCTCGGGATTGTCTTCGTGAAAGCGACGAAATATTTCCAGGCGTTTTGCGGCGTTCATGGGCGCGGCGTTTCCTCGAGGGTTGATTGGGTTTTGGCAGGCGTCCAAGCCTGGCGGGCCGCGAGCAGCAGGCCGAGCAGCAGGAACCCTCCGGGGGCAAGCGAGGCCAATGGCGTGCCGTTGCCGATCAGTTCGCGCAGGGCGCCCAAGGCGATCATCAACAGGCCGAACAGTCCCGTCAGGGTGATATAGCCTCGCAGGCGTGACTCGATGAAGACACGGTCGTGCTCCAGTGCCACGCAGCTCAAGGCTATCCAGCCGATGTAAAGGTTCAGCGGCTGGTACCACTCCAGCAGCCAGGCCTGCGCGGCAAGGCTGGCACAGGCGGTCAGGGTCGAAGCCAGGACGACAGAGGCCAGCAAGCGCTGGTAGGTGCTCAGGCGCAGCCGCACGAGGCCCATTGCCAAGCCGTGGCTGCTGCTGATCAGCGTCCAGGCCAGCCAAAGGCCCAGGGCATTGACCAATGAGTTGCTGGCGCCGACCAAGGGCACGAGCAGCAGGCCGTGGGTCAGCGACTGTTTATTCATGGGCAACGCCTGCGGTCAAGGATGCCTTGTGTTCGTCAAAATAGCGCAGTGCATCGTGAACGGCCTGGAGCACCGCCCGGGATGTCACCGTTGCGCCGGCCAGTTGATCGAACTGCCCCTGGTCTTTTTTCAAGGCCCAGCCGCTGTCGCTGGGAGCCTCGCGGGATTTGCCGTTGAAGCGCTGCAGCCAGGCATTCGGCCAACCGGCAATGGCCGCGCCCAGGCCCGGTGTTTCGGTCTGGCGCAGGGTTTTCACCCCCAGCAGACGGCCCGACGGGTCGATGGCGATCAGCAGTTCGATGCTGCCTTCGTAGCCCAGCGTCTGGCTGCGTAACAGCACCGCGGCGGGTTGGCCGGCATGGGTCGCGAGGTAGCCGCCCAGCAGCGTGCTATGGTCCAGAGGTACCGGGTCTGTCAAAACTGGTCGTGCCAATGGCTGGTTGTCGTACAGGTCGGCGGGCAATACCTCAAGCAGGCTTCTGTTCGCGAGGGTCTGTTGCTGGACCTCGATGCGCTCGGCCGTGCCGATTTGCATGAGATAAGTAGCGCCGAAACCGAGGGCGGTCAACAGCGCCAGGAAGGCAAGGCCGCCGGGATTTCTCATGGCGCTTGCCGTCCTTGCCGTGCGTCGGCGAAACGCTCCAGTGCCGGCACCCCGAGGTTCATCAGCAGCACCGCAAACGCCACGCCGTCCGGGTAGCCGCCCCAGATACGGATCAGGTAGACCAGCAGCCCCACGCCCGCTCCGAACAGCAGGCGGGCGAGCGGGGCATTGGGCCCCGAAACCGGTTCGGTCACGATAAAAAACGCCCCCAGCAGGGTTGCTCCCGTCAGCAGATGAAACAGCGGTGACCCGTGGGAGTCCGAGCCGGAACCGTTCCAGCACACCAGGCTGATGGTGAACAGGCCGGCCAGCATGCCCACCGGCGCGTGCCAGCTGAATACACGTTGCTGCAGCAGAAACAGACCGCCCGCCAGGAACGCCAGGTTGATCCACTCGGCCCCGCGACCGCCGAAACGTCCGAACGCCGGATTGTTGGCGAACAACTCATCGATGGTCAGGCTTTTGTTGATACGCAGGCTGTCCAGCGCTGTCGCGCCGGCCCAGGCATCGGGGGCGGGATGAACGCCAACCACCTGTTGCAGGCCTTCAAGCAAGCCGACGCCATGGGGCATTGGCCATTGACTCATGTGGGCGGGGAATGCCACCAGCACCAGGGCGTAACCGAGCATGGCCGGGTTGAATGGATTGTTGCCGACGCCGCCCCACAGGTGCTTGCCGAACAACAAGGCGCAAGCGGCCGCAGTCACTGTCAGCCACCATGGGCAATAGGCCGGCAAGGCCAGGGCCAGCAATGTGGCACTGACCAACGCGCTGCCGTCGTTCAACTCGGGTTTGAGCGGTCGATGTCGCAAGCGCAGCACCAGTGCTTCGACCGCCAACGCGGTGATCCCGGACAGCAGTAGGTTGAGAACTACGCCCCAGCCATGAAACCACATCAGTGCCAGCACGCCGGGTAACGTGGCTAACAGCACGCGCATCATCGCTTGCCGCAGCCGCTCGTCGGGAGCCTCAGGAAGTGGCATGGGCGTCCACCTGGTGTTCGGCGTTTTTGACCGCGTGCTCCAACGCCTGTATGTCTGCGTCCGGGGCTGCCGCTGCCCGGGCTTTGCTGAGTTCGGCGCGGCGCATCGCCAGTTGAATCTTCGCCCGCTTCAGTTCGGCGTCCTGCGGCGGTGCTGGTGTTGGTGCTGGTGAAGGTGGCGCGCTGTTTTCCAGCTGTGCCAGGGCCTGTTCCGCCGCTTCGTACTGGCGTTGCAGCAGAATCAATTGCGACTGCTGTTCGAAAGTCGGCGGATGGCCGAACGCTTTCAAGGATTTGTTCAATTGTGCCCGGCTCATGGCCAGGTCGACCTTGGCCTTTTTCAGCGCGGCATCGGCGCTGGCGGCTTTTTGCGCACGTACCCGTTCCAGTGCGGCTTGCACCGGATCAATTGCCTGAGGCTGGGCTTGGGTTTCAGCGGCATGCTGGGTACGGGCCAGGCGTTCCGCCTGACGCTGCTCTTCTTCGCGCTGCAAGCGCGCATTGCGTTGTTCATAGCGCCGCTGGGCATGGTTGCGCTTGGCGGTACGTGCCTGTTGTTCCTCAAGACTGAAGGCCAGGCCTCCGACAACCGGCAGCACGGTTGCCATCGGCAAGGGGCGCATTTCAATACAGTCGACCGGGCAGGGAGCCACGCAAAGATCGCAGCCCGTGCATTCGTCAATGAGGACGGTGTGCATCAGCTTTGCCGCCCCGACAATCGCGTCCACCGGGCAGGCCTGGATGCACTTGGTGCAGCCGATGCACTCGGCCTCACGGATGAAGGCTATTTGCGCAGGGGCCGGGCCACGGCTGGTATCGAGTTCCAGTAGCGGTATTTTCAGCAGGTCGGACAGGGCCGCAATGGTTTCGCTTGCACCGGGTGGACATTTATTTATCGGCTCGCCCTTGGCGATGCCTTCGGCGTAGGGCTTGCATCCCGGGTGACCGCACTTGCCGCACTGGGTTTGCGGTAGCAGGGCGTCGATACGTTGAATCAGATTCATGTCTTGACCAGCCCGCGTAATCCAAGGAACGCCACCGCCATCAAGCCGGCGGCAATCAACTGAACAGGCAGGCCTCGAAAGGGTAGGGGAATATCGTTATCGAGGGTGCGCTGGCGCAAATCGTCGAACAGGCTCAACACCAGCCAGAAGCCCAGTCCGGCACCCAGGCTCAAGGCAATGGCGTGGGCCAGCCCCTGATCGTCCAGGCTATTGAGCAGCGTGACACCCAGTATGCCGGCGTTGCCCAGCAACAGCGGCCACAATCCCTTGAACGGCAGTGCCGGCAGCCAACGCGACAGCAGGCGCAGCAATGGCCCGATCAGCAGGACGCTCAGGGGCAGCCAGGCGAACAGGCGCAGCGACGTCAGGTTGGCCGGGATCAGCAGCCAGTGGTCGATCAGGTAACCCAGGGTGCCGACCATCAGCATCATGCCTGTCGAGGCCAGGCCCAGGGCATGGACCTGCCGTCTTCCGCCAGCCTTCAGCAGCGGATCGACGCCCAGCGGCCAATGCAACACCAGGTTGTTGATCAGGGCAGTGCCGAGCAATGTGAGAAGGATGTCGGACATGAGGTATTAGGCGACAAAAGGACCTGTTACAAGATTAGGCATTATCCGGCAGGCCAGATATGAAAATCCCACAGCCGCTTGCAAAACGTCTGTGGGATCGGTGCCGCGTGCATTCGCTTTACTTGATCCGCTGACCCGGCTTGGCGCCGCTGTCGGGGCTCAGCAGATAGATTTCCTCGCCGCCTGGGCCCGCCGCCATCACCATGCCTTCAGAGATGCCGAAGCGCATTTTGCGAGGCTTGAGGTTGGCGATCATCATCGTCAACCGGCCTTCGAGTTTGGCCGGGTCCGGGTAGGCGCTCTTGATGCCGGAGAACACGTTGCGTTGCTCGTCGCCGATGTCCAGGGTCAGGCGCAACAGCTTGTCGGCACCCTCGACGGCCTCGGCTTTGACGATCAGCGCCACGCGCAGGTCAACGGCGGCAAAGGCGTCGAACTCGATTTCCGGCGACAGCGGGTCCTTGACCAGTTCGCCGTTGCCGGCCGTGGCGCCGGTGTCGGTCTGGCTGGCGGCCAGGTCTTCCTTGGAGGCGTCGGTCATGGCTTGCACCTTGGCAGGGTCGATGCGGGTCATCAGTGGCTTGAACTCGTTCAACTGATGATTGCTCAACAGGGTCTGGTGATCGTTCCAGGTCAGCGGTGCGACGTTCAGGAACGCCTCGGCGTCGGCGGCCAGCAGTGGCAGTACCGGCTTGAGGAAAATCACCAGCTGGCGGAACAGGTTGACGCCCAGTGCGCAGATCGCCTGGACCTCATCCTGCTTGCCTTCCTGTTTGTTCAGCGACCACGGCGCCATGTCGGCGATCCAGGCATTGGCACGGTCGGCCAGGGCCATGATCTCGCGCATCGCGCGGGCAAAATCGCGGGCCTCGTAGGCTTCGGCGATGCTTGGCGCTGCGGCCAGGAACGCGTCGGTCAGCTCCGGTGCGGCATTACCCGCCACCAGCACGCCGGCGTTGCCCTTGTGGATAAAACCGGCGCAACGGCTGGCGATGTTGACGACCTTGCCCACCAGGTCGGAGTTGACCTTCTGGACGAAGTCCTCGAGGTTCAGGTCCAGGTCGTCGACGCCACGGCCAAGCTTGGCCGCGTAGTAGTAGCGCAGGTATTCCGGCGACAGGTGGTCCAGGTAGGTACGGGCCTTGATGAACGTACCGCGGGACTTGGACATCTTCTGACCATTGACGGTCAGGTAGCCGTGGACATTGATGCCGGTCGGCTTGCGGAAGCCGGCGCCTTCGAGCATCGCAGGCCAGAACAGGGCGTGGAAGTTGACGATGTCCTTGCCGATGAAATGGTACAGCTCGGCGGTGGAGTCCTTGCTCCAGAACGCGTCGAAGTCCAGCTCCGGCGTGCGGTTGCAGAGGTTCTTGAAGCTGGCCATGTAGCCGATGGGCGCATCCAGCCAGACGTAGAAATACTTGCCCGGCTCGTCGGGGATCTCGAAGCCGAAGTACGGCGCATCGCGGGAGATGTCCCACTGTTGCAGGCCGGCGTCGAGCCATTCGGCGAGCTTGTTGGCGACGGCGTCCTGCAGGGTGCCGCTGCGGGTCCAGGCCTGCAGCATCTGCTGGAAGTCCGGCAGCTTGAAGAAGAAATGCTGGGAATCCTTGAGCACCGGGGTCGCGCCGGAAATCGCCGACTTCGGATCCTTCAGGTCGGTCGGTGCATAGGTCGCGCCGCATTTTTCGCAGTTGTCGCCGTACTGGTCCTCGGTGCCGCATTTCGGGCAGGTGCCCTTGATGAAGCGGTCGGCCAGGAACATTTTCTTTTCCGGGTCGAAATACTGGGTGATCGAACGGGTTGCGATGTGCCCGGCGTCACGCAGCTTCAGGTAGATCTGGCTCGACAGCTCACGGTTTTCTTCGGCGTGAGTGGAGTGGAAGTTGTCGAAATCCACCAGGAACTCGGCAAAGTCGGCGCTGTGTTCAGCCTGAACGTTGGCGATCAGTTGTTCCGGGGTGATGCCTTCCTTTTCCGCGCGCAACATGATGGCCGAACCGTGGGCGTCATCGGCGCAGACATAAATACATTGGTTGCCGCGATGTTTCTGGAAGCGCGCCCACATATCGGTCTGGATGTACTCCAGCATATGGCCGAGGTGAATCGAACCATTGGCATAGGGCAGGGCGCTGGTGACGAGGATCTTGCGTGGCTCGGACATGGGGCTCGGCTACTTGATGAAACGGAGGTCGGCCACTATAAAGCGCCGGCGGCTTTTTTTCACCCTTCGGGCCTGTTCCGGGGTGGCTAAAGTGTGAACTGTGGCGAGGGGATTCATCCCCGCTGGGCTGCGAAGCAGCCCTGAAATCAGCCGACTCGGTGTGCCAGGCTGATCCCAGTTGGCGGACTGGGGGCGCTTCGCACCCCAGCGGGGCGGTGCGACGTTTCGCTAAATCCCTCACCACAAAAGTATTCACATATCGGTAATCGGGTCTAGGATAGCGACCTGTTTTTAAAGTCCTGCTATCGGAGTTGCCCATGAGCGCCGTCAATCGCGCAACGGTGGAAGCCGTCCTTCGCCAATACACCGACCCCTACCTGAACCAGGACCCGGTCAGCGCCGGATGCGTGCGCGCTATCGACATCCAGGGCGATCGTGTCAGTGTCCAGCTGGAAATCGGCTACGCCGCCGATCTGTTCAAGAGCGGGTGGGCGCAGATGCTGCAGATGGCCATCGAGGCCCTGGACGGTGTGACCACCGCCAAGGTCGATGTCACCAGCGTGATCGCCCCCCACAAGGCCCAGGCACAAGTGCCGGGACTGGCGAACGTCAAGAACGTGATCGCCGTGGCTTCGGGCAAGGGGGGCGTGGGCAAGTCCACCACCGCCGCCAACCTGGCCCTGGCCCTGGCCCGTGAAGGGGCGAAGGTCGGGATGCTCGACGCGGACATCTATGGTCCGAGCCAGGGCATCATGTTCGGCATTGCCGAGGGCACCCGGCCGCAGGTCAAGGACCAGAAGTGGTTCGTGCCGATCCAGTCCCATGGCGTGGAGGTCATGTCCATGGCCTTCCTGACCGACGACAACACGCCGATGGTCTGGCGCGGGCCGATGGTGTCCGGTGCCTTGCTGCAACTGGTGACGCAAACCGCCTGGGGCGACCTGGATTACCTGGTGATCGATATGCCGCCTGGCACCGGCGATATCCAGCTGACCCTGGCGCAGAAAGTCCCGGTGGCCGGCGCGGTGATCGTCACTACGCCCCAGGACCTGGCCCTGCTGGATGCCCGCAAGGGTGTGGAGATGTTCCGCAAGGTGAACATTCCGGTGCTGGGTGTGGTGGAAAACATGGCGGTGCACATCTGCTCGAACTGCGGGCATGCTGAACATCTGTTCGGCGAGGGCGGCGGGGAAAAACTGGCGACCCAGTACGGCGTCGAATTGCTGGCTTCGCTGCCACTGTCGATGCTGATCCGCGAGCAGGCCGACGACGGCAAGCCGACGGTGATCGCCGAGCCGGACAGCCAGATCGCCATGATCTATCAGGAACTGGCCCGTCATGTCGGTGCGCGGATCGTGTTGCAGGAAGCGGCTGCACCGGCGATGCCGAACATTACTGTCAGCGACGATTGACCGGTCGGAGGCAAATCCTGTGGGAGCGAGCCTGCTCGCGATAGCGGAATTACAACGGATACACCGCCATCGCGAGCAGGCTCGCTCCCACACTGGTTTTTGCGGCGGTTTTACATCCGCAACCCGCCATCCATCTCCAGGATCCGTCCGGTGTAATAGTCGTTCTCGAAGATATAGGCCGCTGAATGGGCGATCTCTTCGGGCCGACCCATGCGCCTGAGTGGAATCGCCGATGTCATTCTTTCCAGGGCCTCGGGTTTCATGCTTTGGGTCATCTCGGTTTCGATGAAGCCCGGTGCGATGCCGGCGACGCGAATGTCGTAGCGCGCCAGCTCCTTGGCCCAGGTCACGGTGGCGGCGGCCACGCCGGCCTTGGCGGCTGAATAATTGGTCTGGCCGATGTTGCCGGCCCGGGAGATCGACGAGATATTGATGATGGCGCCGCTGTTCTTCAGCTCGACCATTTTCGCCGCCACTTCACGGGTGCACAGGAACACGCCGGTGAGGTTGACGTCGATCACGGCCTGCCACTGGGCCAGGCTCATCTTGGTCATCTCGCCGTCCTTCACCTTGAGCAGCAGGCCGTCACGCAGGATCCCGGCGTTGTTGATCAACCCGTGGATTGCGCCGAAATCCTGGGCGACCCGGGCGACCATGTCGCTCACCTGCTCTTCATTGGCCACGTTGCACAGGTAGGCCCGGGCTTCGACGCCCTTGGCCACGCAGGCGGCAACCGCCTGGTCGAGTTTCTCCTGGTTGAGGTCAACCAGCGCGAGCTTCGCGCCTTTGCCGGCAAAATACTCGGCCATGGAGCGGCCCAGACCCTGGCAACCGCCGGTGATAATGATTACTTTGTCAGTGAGCTGCATTCGTATGTCCAGGTGTCTGAGCGTTTTTAGACGAATTTCATCAAAGGAGTCATAAATTGAGCGTTGAAGCTGCCAAGCATGCCCGAGAATTACTGCTCAAGGAATACCGTGGAATGCTCTCCACCCATTCCAAGTCCATGCCTGGTTTTCCGTTCGGCTCCGTGGTGCCGTATTGCCTGGACGAGCAGGGCCGGCCGTTGATCCTGATCAGCCGCATCGCCCAGCACACCCATAACCTGCAGAAAGACTCCAAGTGCTCCATGCTGGTGGGCGAGCGGGGCGCCGAAGACGTGCAGGCCGTCGGGCGCCTGACCTACCTGGCCGAGGCGCGGAAACTTGAAGACAGCGCCGCCATCGACACTGCCGCCGAGCGTTACTACCGCTACTTTCCTGAATCGCAGAACTACCACAAGGCCCACGATTTCGATTTCTGGGTGCTCGATCCGGTGCGTCATCGCTACATCGGCGGTTTTGGCGCCATTCACTGGATCGACCGGATCACCTTGACCAACCCCTTTGCCGGCAAAGCCGAGGCGAGCATGATCGAGCACATGAATGCGGATCACGCCAAGGCCATCGCCCATTACGTCGATCTGGCCGATCTGCCCAAGAGCGAAGCGGCGCAACTGGTGGGCATCGACAGCGAAGGCATGCACCTGCGCATCGGTCAGGGACTGCATTGGCTGGCATTTCCAGCGACTTGCAATACGCCGACACAAGTTCGCGAAGCCTTGGTTTATCTGGCCCACGCCGAACAATGGCCGAAAAATGCAGAGGCCGACGCTTGAATTCACGAAAGGGCGACGTCATTTAGGTTTTCATAGCTAGTGGCCTGTGTGGCTAATTCGTGCACTCAACTTCGGCGCCAGGGTTTGTCAGCCTGCGTTGCCATTCCTCGCCGTAGCGGGGCTACGACTCGTCATGGCGCCTTGCCTGGCAAGCCCTGACACTCGAATTTGAGTACTCGAATTAACCGTACAGGCCACTAGGCATTCTTGCGTTGAGGAAACCATTTGATGCGCCCTTTTTTATTGCTCTTTCTGCTGTTCCCGGTGTTGGAGCTGTTCGTATTCGTCAAGGTCAGCGGTGCGATCGGGTTCTTCCCGGCCTTGCTGCTGGTCATCCTCGGCTCGATGCTCGGCGTGTTCGTGCTGCGCATCGCCGGTCTCGCCACGGCCTTGCGTGCCCGTGAAAGCCTGAGCCGTGGCGAGCTGCCTGCGCAGACCATGCTCGAAGGCCTGATGCTGGCCCTGGGCGGCGGTCTGCTGATCCTGCCTGGCTTCATCAGCGACGTATTGGGTTTGCTCATGTTGCTGCCGTTAACCCGTCGGTTGCTGGCCAACAAGATGCGCCAGCGTGCCGAAGAACAGGCGATGCGCCAGCGGGCTTTTGCCGACGACCTCCAGCCTCGTGGTGGTCCGGCACCGCGAGAACCCCTGGGCCGCGAACCCGATGTGATCGAAGGCGAATTCGAACACCGCGATTCCAAATAAAACCCACCACACGGCACCTTCGGGTGCCGTGTTCGTTTGTGCGATGAAGAAATTTTTTCGATCCGGCCCTTGTAATCCCCTTGTACGCCCTTATGTATCGGTCACCGCAAGGTTTCCGGTGGCAACACCGGACAGACTTCCGCGGTTCGACTGACGAACCGCACCCGGCTTTGCCGGCTTTTGTTAAACCCGCCGGGACTACACCGGCCGATGAAAACCAAAATTAGGAGAGATCGACAATGAAGCTTCGTCCTCTGCATGACCGCGTCGTCATCCGTCGTAGCGAAGAAGAGAAGAAATCCCTTGGCGGTATTGTCCTGCCAGGTTCGGCTGCCGAGAAAGCCAACCACGGTGAAGTTCTCGCTGTAGGTACCGGCCGTGTGCTGGACAACGGTGAAGTGCGTGCGCTGGCCGTGAAAGTGGGTGACAAGGTCGTGTTCGGCCCTTACTCCGGCAGCAACACAGTAAAAGTCGACGGCGAAGAACTGCTGGTAATGGGCGAGAGCGAAATCCTCGCTGTTCTCGAAGGCTGATTTCCCCGCTCATCTTCCCGCTACTACACAGTATTTAAGGAATATCGATCATGGCTGCTAAAGAAGTTAAATTCGGCGATTCCGCCCGCAAGAAAATGCTCGCCGGTGTCAACGTCCTGGCTGACGCGGTAAAAGCGACCCTGGGCCCGAAAGGCCGTAACGTGATCATCGAGAAGAGCTTCGGCGCTCCGACCATCACCAAGGACGGCGTTTCCGTAGCCAAGGAAATCGAGCTCAAAGACCGTTTCGAAAACATGGGCGCGCAGCTGGTCAAGGACGTTGCCTCCCGTGCCAACGACGACGCCGGTGACGGCACCACCACCGCCACCGTTCTGGCTCAATCGATCGTCAACGAAGGCCTGAAAGCCGTCGCTGCCGGCATGAACCCGATGGACCTCAAGCGCGGTATCGACAAGGCGACCATCGCCATCGTCAAAGAACTCAAGGCCCTGTCCAAGCCATGCGCCGACTCCAAGGCCATCGCCCAGGTAGGTACCATCTCGGCCAACTCCGACAACTCCATCGGCGACATCATTGCCGAAGCCATGGAAAAAGTCGGTAAAGAAGGCGTGATCACCGTTGAAGAAGGCTCGGGCCTGGAAAACGAACTGTCCGTCGTTGAAGGCATGCAGTTCGACCGTGGTTACCTGTCGCCATACTTCGTCAACAAGCCGGACACCATGGTTGCCGAGCTCGACGGCCCGCTGATCCTGCTGGTCGACAAGAAGATCTCCAACATCCGTGAAATGCTGCCAGTGCTGGAAGCCGTTGCCAAAGCCGGCCGCCCACTGCTGATCGTGGCCGAAGACGTTGAAGGCGAAGCCCTGGCGACCCTGGTTGTGAACAACATGCGTGGCATCGTCAAGGTTGCTGCCGTCAAGGCACCAGGCTTCGGCGACCGTCGCAAGGCCATGCTGCAGGACATCGCCGTCCTGACCGGCGGTACCGTGATCTCCGAAGAAATCGGCCTGAGCCTGGAAAGCACCACCCTGGAGCACCTGGGTAACGCCAAGCGCGTGATCCTGTCCAAGGAAAACACCACCGTGATCGACGGTGCCGGCGTTGAGACTGATATCCAGGCTCGCGTTGCCCAGATCCGTGCCCAAGTCGCCGAGACTTCCTCCGACTACGACCGTGAAAAACTGCAAGAGCGTCTGGCCAAGCTGTCCGGCGGTGTTGCGGTGATCAAGGTTGGCGCCGGCTCCGAAGTTGAAATGAAAGAGAAGAAAGCCCGCGTTGAAGACGCCCTGCACGCCACTCGTGCAGCCGTCGAAGAAGGCGTGGTACCTGGCGGTGGCGTGGCGCTGGTTCGTGCCCTGCAGGCCATCAGCGAACTGAAGGGCGACAACGCCGATCAGAACGTCGGTATCACCCTGCTGCGTCGCGCTGTCGAAGCTCCGCTGCGCCAGATCGTTGCCAACTCCGGTGACGAGCCAAGCGTTGTGGTCGACAAGGTCAAGCAGGGTTCGGGTAACTACGGTTACAACGCTGCTACCGGCGAATACGGCGACATGATCGAAATGGGTATCCTGGACCCGGCCAAAGTGACTCGTTCGGCTCTGCAGGCTGCGGCTTCCGTTGCCAGCCTGATGATCACCACCGAGGCGATGATCGCTGAAATCAAGGAAGACGCTCCAGCTGGCGGCGGCATGCCAGACATGGGCGGCATGGGTGGCATGGGCGGCATGATGTAAGCCAGCCTTACCCCTGTATTGAAAAACCCCGCCTGCGAAAGCAGGCGGGGTTTTTTATTGGCTGGCGTTGGAGGTACTTTCGCTATTCAGCCAATTTCTGTGGGAGCCGAGCTTGCTCGCGATGACGGGGGACATCCGACATCATTGCAAACGGGTTCACCGCTATCGCGAGCAAGCTCGACTCCCACAGGTTCCGGTCGGATGCTGCTCAAGCATTGACCGGCTGTGCTTCGACCATGGGCTCTGCTCTTGTGGCCGGCCGGTACAGGACGAAGTAATAACAGCCCAGGCAAATCAGCCAGCAGAACACCGCCGTCCACACGTTGTGTGAGAAGAAGTGGGCCCCTTGCATCATCCGGCCTATGGAGAACACCGTTCCCAGGGTGAAGGCAAATACCAAGGCTCGTCGGGCCAGGCGCGGCTTGCGGTCGCGAAATACGAAGAACAGGGCGAACAGGGTAAATCCGGTGGCGGCATGCCCCCCAGGCCAGCATCTGCCCGGTTTTTGGGTGTCTGGGCGCGGGCTCAGCAATTCACTGTAGGTTTCCTTGCCGCCGAACTCCTTCAGGCTCCAGGGGCATTGCACGGCGGTCACCGCTTTCATCGGCGTGACGAAGGAGGTCGCCAGCGCCAGGGAGAGCACCAGGCAGCCCAACTCACGTTTGAAGGGCTTAAGTCGGGGGATAAAAAAAGCGCCGATGAAGCCGACGATGGAAAACACCGAAAAGGCGATGACCACTTGTTTCGCCCGGTCATGGAGGATGTCTTCCAGGAAAAAACTATGTCGCCCGATGAAATTGCCGGCGCTCGGGTCATAGAACAGCCGGGCCAGGCTCATGTCCAAAGTGGTCAGCTCCAGCAACACCAGTATCAACGCGACAATGGCGGGCACGCCCAAGGCGATCCAGAAATTCAGAGGCCTGGAAGTGGGGCGGACGGCAGCGGAAACCATGGTAGTACCTTTGGTGGGAGTGTCATGAAGAGCGCGTGGCGCGCAGTCTGCCCTGCGTTGCGTTGGCGAGACGTGAAGGCATAGTGAAAAACTCGTCAAGATTCGCGCAACGCCATCAAAGAGCTCGTCCCGCTAGCCGCGAGCCTTACTTGGCCTTAAGCTGCGCGGGCCACGACGACTGTCCACGTGCGCAGAGGAGATGCCCATGCGAATTCTATTGGTCGAAGACAACCGCGACATCCTGGCCAATCTGGCCGATTACCTGGGGCTCAAGGGCTATACCGTCGATTGCGCCCAGGACGGTCTGTCGGGCCTGCACCTGGCAGCGACCGAGCATTACGACCTGATCGTGCTCGACATCATGTTGCCGGGCATCGACGGCTACACCTTGTGCAAGCGTCTGCGTGAAGATGCCCGGCGCGATACGCCGGTGATCATGCTCACCGCCCGGGATCAACTGGACGACCGCCTGCAGGGCTTCAAATCCGGGGCCGATGATTACCTGATCAAACCCTTCGCCCTGTCGGAACTGGCGGCCCGGATCGAAGCGGTCATGCGGCGGGCCCAGGGCGGCGGCCGGCGTGCGTTGCAGGTCGGCGACCTGAGTTATGACCTCGATACCCTGGAAGTGACCCGCGAGGGCAAGCTGCTCAAGCTCAACCCGGTCGGCCTGAAGTTGCTGGCGGTACTGATGCAGAAGAGTCCCCACGTGCTGCGTCGGGAAATCCTTGAAGAAGCCCTATGGGGCGATGATTGCCCGGACAGCGACAGCCTGCGCAGCCATGTCCACCAATTGCGCCAGGTGATCGACAAACCATTCGACAAGCCTTTGCTGCATACCGTGCACGGTGTCGGTTATCGCCTGGCCGAGGGCCGCGATGGAGTTTAAGCAGAGCCTTGCCCAACGGATCATCATTGCATTTGCATTGATGAGTGCGCTGGTGGCCGGAGCCTTCGCCATGGGGATCGTGGCGACGGTACACCTGGTGGAAGAAAAGCTGATTTCTTCCGGACTGGGTGGCGACCTGCAACGCCTGTTGCTGATGGACAGTGTCTCGGACTGGAATCATCGTCCGGAACCTGACCAGTTGTTCTATTTCAGCGGCGGCCCGGGTGACTTCGAATTGCCCAAGGATCTGCGTCACCTGGAGCCTGGCTTCCACGAAGTGTTTCGCGAGCAATTGTCCTATCACGCCATGGTGGAGATCGTTGACGGCCGGCATTACGTGTTGCTGCAGGACCAGAGCGACTTCGAAGAGCGCGAGCGGGTGCTGTTCGCCGTCGTGCTGGTGGGCTTTGTGCTCAGCCTGGCGCTGGCGGTGTTCCTTGGCTGGATCCTGGCGCGCCGGGTGATGGCGCCGGTGGTGCGTTTGGCCCGGCAAGTGCGGCACCGCGACCAGCTTCTTGGACTCGCCCCTCCGTTGGCGCCTGATTATGCCGCTGATGAGGTGGGCGAGCTGGCGGTGGCATTCGACGCGACACTGGGGCGGTTGCGCCAGGCCCTGACCCGCGAGCGGTTGTTTACCAGTGATGTCAGTCATGAGCTTCGCACGCCGTTGATGGTCCTGGCGACCTCCTGTGAACTGTTGCTGGAAAACCCGGCACTGGATCAGCGGGGTCGCCTGCAGGTCGAGCGCATCAACCGCGCCAGTGAAGAGATGCGCGAACTGGTGCAAACGTTCCTGATGCTTGCCAGGGCTCAGCGCGAGGACAACGGCATGTCGCCTCGCCTGACCCTTGGTCAGGTCGCGGAAAATCTCCTCGGGGTATGGCGTGCGGCCATCGAGTCCAAAGGCCTGACGCTGATTTTCGAACCGGGACAGCCTCTCGACACACCCTATAACGCCACGTTCCTGACAGCGGTCATGGGTAACCTGTTGCGTAACGCCTTGCATTACACCGATCAGGGCTTTATCCGTCTCACCCTCTACGGCACCGGATTCGTGGTGGAGGACAGCGGCGTGGGTATTCCCGAGGAGAAGCGCGAGGCGATGTTCGAACCGTTCGTGCGCGGCAATGAGAAGCGCGGTGAGGGGCTTGGGCTGGGGCTGTCGCTGGTACAACGGATTTGCGAGAACCAGGGCTGGATGGTGAGTCTCAGTACGATGGAGCCCAACGGTTGCCGTTTCGAGGTTGAATTGAATCCGAAGGATTGAGTGTGTCCTGAAAAATTTTGTAATCATTGCGAAGATTGCATGACTTTTTTTTCACAAGGCGATGACACACCGATTCATAAGTTGGACCTGTCTGGAAAGGAGGTCCCCTTAATGTCCAAACCCATCAAGCTCGATTTTTCCGAAAAGTACGACGAGCAGCATGCCCGGAAATACTTTCACAAGCATCGAAGCGGCTTGAGTCGCCGTCTCTCCAATCAGCGAGATCAACAACTGGCCAAGCGTGCATTGGCACTGGCCGGTGACCCGGGCCTGGTATTGGATCTGCCTTGCGGTGCAGGGCGCTTCTGGTCCTCGCTGGCGGAAAAACCGAATCGCGTCATCATCGGCGCGGACAATTCCGAGGCCATGCTCAAGACTGCAATGGAGTCTCAACCCGCCGATGTCGTGAAACGGGTACAACCCTTGCACACTTCTGCCTTCGACATCGCCTTGCCTGATAACGCCGTCGACAGCATTTTTTGCATGCGCCTGCTTCATCACATCGGTGAACCCGCGCATCGACTGGCGATTCTGAAGGAATTCGCGCGCGTCAGCCGTGACAGCGTGATTATTTCATTGTGGGTTGATGGCAATTTCAAGGCCTGGAAACGCAAGCGTCAGGAACGTAGCCGTGGGCAGAAAGACTACCAGAATCGATTTGTGTTACCGGTCGCTACAGTAGAAGAGGAGTTTCGGCAGGCCGGGTTTCGCATCCAGGAACAACTGGACTTCCTACCGCTCTACGCCATGTGGCGAGTTTATGTATTACGCAAGAGGTAACAGCATGGTTGCGCAGGTAGCAGAGACTCCTGGGATTTCCCGCAGCAGCTTCGACCATTACTGGAGCATGAAGGGTGAATGGGTAGAAGAGCCCAACGTGCGTCGTGGTGGAGAAAGTGGCGTGCAACGGATCATCAGCAAGGATGGCGAGCTGCTTTATGCCAAGCGCCAGACTGGACACATTTATCGCAGCTGGCTGCATCCGTTCGGTCGTCCGACCGTGCTGCGTGAGCAGGACGCGCTCCTGGCGTTGCCTCGACTCAACGTCCGGGTACCCGAGCTGGTTTTCTGTGCTGCCCAACCGGACCCGGACCATAAGTGGCGGGCGTTATTGGTGACTCGTGCGCTTGAAGGTTTCGAGGAGATCGAGCACTGGTATGCCGGCGGCGGTCGCGAGCGTCACGGCGAAGCGGTGCATGACCAGGTCCTTCGGGAGCTGGCCGAAAACCTGGCCCGCATGCACAAGGGCCGATGGCAACACAGCTGCATCTACATCAAGCATGTTTTTGTGCGTGTGACCGGGGAGGGCGAGGCGGCCAAGCCCGAAGTGGCGCTGCTGGATCTGGAGAAGTGTCGCCGGCGCCTGACCGCCCGACGGGCTGCATCCCATGACATGAAACAGCTCCGGCGCCATTCGTCGTTCAGCGATTCTGACTGGAAAAAACTCGTCTACTTTTATGAGACGGCGTTTGGCAGCGCTATCAAAGGCTTATGACGATGAAACTGGAAATTGCTAGAGGTGTGTTTTTAATCGGAGCCCTGGCAGTTGCGTCAATGGCGGTGGCTGTGTGGGAACAGCCCCGTTCTCAGATACTCAGTGCCTCCCACTCTGGTGCTTATTGCCCTTTGCCGCGGGTGGCCAAGGCCAGCGAGGTGGTCCGGCCGGATAATGACCTGTTGCTGTTCATGTTCAGTCTTTCCCAAGGCGTGAGGCCGCAGAGTTGAGAGTCACGGAGCCCAAATAAAGGCTGCCTTCGGGTGGCCTTTTTTTATGTCTGGTTATTTATCGGAAAAACATTTGTGGCGAGGGGATTTATCCCCGCTGGGCTGCGAAGCAGCCCCTTTGCAGGCAACTCAATCAATCTGACACACCGAGTTGCATTTGATGGGGCTGCTTCGCAGCCCAGCGGGGATAAATCCCCTCGCCACAATGATCCCCTTGCCACTGGTCAGGCTTTATCCGGCTTGGCTAGCAGCGTGTAGATACATGGCAATACGAACAGCGTGAACAGGGTGCCAATCGACATGCCGGTGGCGATGACCGTGCCGATGTCGAAGCGGCTCACCGCTCCGGCGCCGGTGGCCAGGATCAGCGGCACCATGCCAAACACCATGGCGGCGGTAGTCATCAGTACCGGCCGCAAACGAATCGACGCGGCCTGTTCCACGGCTTCCCGTGGCGTCAGGCCCTGTTCCTTGCGCAACTGGTTGGCAAACTCAACGATCAGAATCCCGTGCTTGCTGATCAGGCCGATCAGCGTCACCAATCCCACCTGGGTATATATGTTCATGCTCGACCAGCCGAGGAACAACGGAATCAGTGCGCCACAAATGGACAGCGGTACCGTCACCAGGATCACCAGCGGGTCACGAAAGCTCTCGAACTGGGCAGCCAGCACCAGGAAGATGATCGCCAGCGCCAGGGCAAAAGTGACCCACAACGCACTGCCTTCCTGAACGAACTGACGCGAGGCCCCGGCATAATCGAAGGCAAACCCCACCGGCGCTTCTTCCCGGGCGATCTGGCGAACCGTCTCGATGGCCTCGCCCATGCTCACCACGGGAAAGCCGGAAATCGTCACCGCATTGAGTTGCTGGAACTGGTTGAGTTGCCGCGGGCGAGCCCGGTCGCTGACCTTGATCAGGGTCGATAGCGGTAGCGATTCACCCTTGGCATTTTTCACGTAGTAATTGTTCAGCCAGCCAGGATTGTCGCGGAACGGCCGTTCGACCTGGGCAATGACCTTGTAGCTGCGCCCTTCGAGGGTGAAGCGGTTGATCTCCGACTCCCCGAGCAAGGTGGCGAGGGTTCCGCCCAGGTCCTGCATCGAGACCCCCATCTGGGCGGCCTTGTCACGATCGATGTCGACGACGACCTCGGGCTTGTCGAAGGCCAGGTCAATGTCCATGAACGCGAACTTTCCGGATTCCACTGCGCGTTTCTTGATCCGCTCGGCAACTTCCAGCAGCGTCGCGTAGTCTTTCGGGGAGTTGATGACGAAGGCAAAGGGCAGGCCTTCACCCGTGCCCGGTAGGGAAGGGAGGTTGAAACCGAAGATCTGCAGGCCTGGGATGCTTTCCAGCTTGGCCTGGACATCAGGCAGGATTTCCATCTGGGTGCGGCTGCGTTCGTTCCAGGGCTTGAGCAGAAAACCGCCGATGCCGGACTGCACGCCGTTGTAGCCGTTGATCTGGAACGAAGAGTAGTACTCCGGGAACTCCTTGAAGATTTCGAGGAAGTGATCCGTGTAGGTGTTCAGGTAGTCGAGATTGGTGGGCTGCGGTGCCGTGGCCATCATGAAGATGATGCCCTGGTCTTCGTCGGGGGCCAGCTCGGACTTGGTGAACATGATCAGTACAGGAATCAGCAGCAGGACGATCACGGCGAACACCAGCACCACCGGCCGGGTATTGAGCGTGCCGTGAAGCATGCGCTGGTAGCGGTTCTTCAAACGCTCGAAAGCCATGTCCAATCGATGGGCCAGCCCCGAAGGGTTTTCGTCGTGGCGCAGCAGCATCGCGCACATCATCGGTGACAGGGTCAGGGCGACGATTCCGGAAATCACCACGGCCCCGGCCAGGGTTAAAGCGAATTCCTTGAACAGGGCGCCCGTCAGGCCTTCGAGCAAGCCGATCGGCGCATACACCGCCGCCAGCGTGATGGTCATCGAGACCACCGGCATGGCGATTTCCCGGGCGCCTTCCAACGCCGCGTCGAACGGGCTCTTGCCTTCCTCGATATGCCGGTGGATGTTTTCCACGACGACGATGGCGTCGTCCACCACCAGGCCGATGGCCAGCACCATGGCGAGCAGTGTCAGCAGGTTCATCGAGTAGCCCATCAACTGCATGAAGAACATCACGCCGATCATCGACAACGGGATGGTCACCACCGGAATGAGTACTGAACGCAGGGCGCCGAGGAACAGGAACACCACGACGATGACGATCAGCACCGCCTCGAACAGGGTCTTCACCACCTCATCGATGGAGGCCTGGATGAACAGGGTCGCATCGTAGGCAATCTCGGCCTTGAGGTTCGTCGGCAGTTGGGCCTCCATTTCCGGCATGATCTTGCGCACTTCCCTGATCACATCCAGAGGGTTCGCGCCGGGCGTGGCCTTGATCCCGATATACACCGAGGGCGTACCACCGAAGGAACTGATGGTGTCGTAGTTTTCAGCGCCCATCTCCACCCGTGCCACATCCCGCAGCAGTACCCGGCTGTCACCGTCGATCTTGAGCGGTATCGCGGCAAAGGCTTCGGCGGACTTGAGTTCGGTGTTGGCGTTGATGCTGGTGACCACGTATTCGCCCTTCACCTCGCCAGCGGCCGAGAGAAAGTTGTATTGGCGCACGGCGTTGGTCACGTCGGCGGCGGTCAGGCCGAAACCGGCGAGCTTGATGGGGTCGAGCCACAGGCGCATGGCGAAGACCTGGTTACCGAGGATCTCCGCCTCAGCCATGCCCGGAAGGGTCGCCAGCTTGGGCTGGATCACCCGTGACAGGTAGTCGGTGATCTGCGGGTTGCTCAGTTCCTTGCTGAAAAAACTGATGTACATCAAGGCCGAGGCATCGGCGGCCTCCCGGCTGAGTACCGGGTCCTCGGCGTCCTGGGGTAGCTGGTTCTTGACCTCGTTGGCCTTGGCCAGCAGTTCGGTGAAGAGCCGGTCGCTGTTGGAGCCGATACGGGCGTAGACCGATATCACCGAGAAATTCTGACGACTGACCGAGGTCATGTAGTCGATGCCTTCGGCGCTGGCCAGGCTCTGCTGCATCGGCTGGGTAATGTAGCCCTGGATGGTTTCGGCGTTGGCCCCGGGGTACGCGGTGGTCACCGTGATCAGGGCATTTTCCATCTGTGGGTACTGGCGCAGGGGCAGCTTGCTCCAGGCCTGGAAGCCCAACAGCACGATCAGCAGGCTGACCACGGTGGCGAACACCGGACGGCGGATGAACGGATCGGTAAAAGCCATGGGGATTCCTTGATCAGTCCGCGCGTCGCGGGCTGTTCTGTTCGGTCAGGGTCTTGTCGTCACTGATGGCGATGTGGGTACCATTATCCAGTTTGATCTGGCCGGCGATCACCACCTGTTCGCCGCTCTGTACGCCCTTGGTAACCAGCACCAGCCCGTCACGACGTTCGCCGGTCTCGACGAAGCGCCGTTCGGCAATCAGGACCGGCTGGCCCTTGTCGTCCTTCTCGACATTGCCGTCGGCGGCTTTCTTCTGCGTCACCACGTACATGGAATTGCCATAGAGGGTGTAGGTCACGGCGCTCTCCGGCACGACGATCCCGGCCGCCACCTCCGGCAGGATCACCTGCAGGTTGGTAAACATGCCGGGCAACAGCTTGCCGTCGGGGTTGGCCAGGGTGGCGCGTACCAGCACATTGCGGGTGCTGTCCTCGACCTTGGGGTTGATGGCACTGATGGCGCCGACGAACGTCTGGCCGGGGTAGGCCGAGACGCCGACGTTGACCGCTTGTGCAACAGCCAGCCTTGGCACCATTTGCTCAGGGACGTAGAAGTCCACGTAGAGGCTGCTGAGGTCTTGCAAGGTGGCGATGACCGTGCCGCTGGCCAGATAATCGCCGACATCCACCTGGCGAATGCCGATGGTGCCGCTGAACGGGGCGACGATGCGTTTCTTGTCCAGCGACGCCTTGAGCTGATTGACCGTGGCCTGGTTCTTTTTCAACTGTGCCGAGAGTCGGTCGAACTCGCCCTTGGAGATCGCCTGGCTGCCCACCAGTTGCCGGCCGCGACCGAAGTCCAGTTGTGACAGGCCCAGGTCGGCCTCGGCGGTTTCCAGCAGGGCGCTTTCGACCTCGCTGTCCAGTTGCAGGAGCGGCTGGCCGACCTTGACCTTCTGTCCGGACTGGAACAGCACCTTCTGCACGGTCCCGGCAATCTCCAGGCTCAAGTCCACCCCTTGCAGCGCTTTGAGGCTGCCGACGGCAGGCAGTCGGCTCTGCCAGGGTTGCTCGGCGGCGCTGGCCACGGCAACACTGACCGGTGGTTTCGGTACAGAAAACATCTGGATCTGTTGGTAGACGGAGAAGGCTTTGTAGCCGCCAAGCAACAGCACCACCAGCAGGACAACCCCCAACATGATCAGCATGCGGCGTCGCAGCATGTTCCACTTCCTTGGAAAGGTGTTAGAAAAGACATTCAGGCCGGCACATTACTCTGAGTGTGCTGGGGATTCCAGATCCTGTAAGGCCTGTGTTGTGTAGGAATATTCCCGAAATACGGGGCTTTGCGTTGATAGCTTAGCCCCACTCGATCAGGCCAGATGCAAATGGTTGTCCCAGAGCCCCGCCGGCAGGTCCAACGGCTTTGCAACCGGTTGGGCCTGTCGGCAATCGTAATAGCGGCAACGCCCCTGGCCCGAGGTCACGACGAAGCCATCCGCCACTGCCCCCACCCCGGCGCAATCCGGCAGAGGGGCATCCAGGCGGACTTCACCGCTGTCCAGGTCCCAGATGAAAAAGCGATTGCCACGGGGGGCTGTCAGGGCGACCAGGCGCAGGTCGCTGTGCACGGCGACGCTGGCGGTGTAATGCCCCATGGCTTGCAATTGCTGTTCGGACACTGCAAACGCCTTGAACGGCTGGCCCGGACGCTTGATCGCCACCAGCTCCGAGGATTCATGGGCGTCCCCCATGAACTGCTGGCCGGAAACGATAGTGCCGTCACTGGCAATGCCCAGGTGGCGCACACTGTTCATGGACTGGGGGAGGGTCTCCTTGCTCAACAGCGTGCCGTCGCGCTGCATGAGGACCAGGCTGGGCTCCATGGCATCGAGGTTCATCTCGACCCGGCTCTCGGCTTCGGTGCGGATACCGCCGTTGGCCACCACCAGGGTTTCGCCGTCGGGCATCCATGACACCTGGTGGGGGCCGATACCGTGGGTGGGGATCTCGCCGCTGTGTACCAGCCGTTCGCCTTCGAAACGGTACACGCCCAGCAGGCCGCGCCCCGGATCAGAGGTGTCATTCTCGGTGGCGTACAGCCACTCGCCGCTGCGATGGATCACCGCGTGGCCGTAGAAGTGCCGGTTCGGCAAGGACGTGATGGTCTGCAGCAACGTGCCGTCGCGCAGGTCGATCAGGTAGCTTTCGGTGCCCGGGCGACGGGCGACGAACAGCGCAACCGGCTGCGACGGATGATTGACGATGTCATGGCAGCGCTGGCCAACCTGGGTGGCGAACACCCGCGTGCCGTCCAGTCGATAACCCACGGCGTAGTGCTTGCCGTCACCATCGTCCCGCGCCGAAAGCAGCAGCGCAGGCTTGTCCTTGTGCTTGAACAGCGTCCAGCCACCCAGGGTAACGGCGCCGAGCAGCAAGCTGCCCAGTGCCAGGGCCTGACGTCGAAACATGATCAGTCACCGTCGTTGGCATTGAAGCCCAGTTGGATGCCCAGCGCCTTGGCCAGTTCGCCCTCATGCAGACGATGGACGACGTTGAGGCTGTCATACAAGTCGTTGAGTTGCTGGCGCCCGGCGTCGTCGCTGAGCATTTCGGTCAGCGAACGCTGGGTGCTGGCAAACAGTTTCAACGAGGCGTCATAGGCGGCGTCGATCTTGTCGGCCAAGGGCTTCTGGTCGCTTGGCAACAGACCGCGCAGGCCCTTGTTATCCACACCTGCCCAGACGGTCCTGGCCGCGCTGAGGCTGGCTTCCAGGCCTTGCAGCGACGACTGGCTGCGCCAGGCATCGGCCTGGAAAGGTTGCGGTATGCCCTTGGTCTGGCGGCCCATCGGGGTGCCGAGTTTCTTCTTCAATGTATCGAGGGCGGTGACCTGGACCCGCAGCAGATCGGCGATCGCTTCGTGGGAATCGGCGTAGCGCTGGTTCGGAAACTTGCTCATCTGCGCGAGCATGCCGTCGTTGGTGTTCCAGCGCGAGAGGATCTCTTCGGCCAGTTGTTTCTGGCGTTCGCCGATGGCCATCAGCAGTGGGCAATACTTGGCTTTCTGCGCGCTGTCGGCCATGTCGATTTTGGCATCGAACAGCAGGTATTCGTAGGCCGAGAGGCCTTGGACCACGACGCTGGATTTGGCCAGGCCGGCGGCGTCGATCTGCGGCTGGCTGTCGACCAGTTGCTCGACCTGACGGCCCACCAGGTTTTTCTTGTCCGGCCAGAACTGTACCTGCCACGCACGGTTGCCCTCGGCCAGCGGACCGATCAGCAGCGGTTGCAGCTCGGCCCAGGCCTTTTGTGCCTTGAGGAAATCGGCGCGGGCGGTGTCCAGGTTTTCCTTGCCTTGGCAGAACGCCAGGGCGCTGCTCGCCAGTTGCCGGTCGGCATCGACCCAACGGCTGTAGGTCGGCAGGATCACTTGCTTGGCGATGGCCGCAGAAGTGACGGCTTGTGGGTCCTGCGGCGAGCAGGCACCAAGGGCGAGGGCGGCGAGGCTGGTGAACAACAGCTTGGGACGGAACATGTCGGACTCCCGTTTCGGAAAATTGTTTAAAGGGAATTCAGGAAAGCCAGCAACGCGGCGCGCTGCTCGGCATTGAACGCTAAAACCTGGCGCTGAGCCGCTTGCGCTTCGCCGCCATGCCACAGCACGGCTTCGAGCAGGTTGCGGGCGCGCCCGTCGTGCAGGAACTGGGTGTGGCCGCTGACGGTTTCGGTCAAGCCGATACCCCACAACGGCGGGGTCCGCCAGTCACGGCCGCCGGCCTTGAATTCGCTGCGGTTGTCGGCCAGGCCTTCGCCCATGTCGTGCAACAACAGGTCGGTGTAAGGGCGGATGACCTGATTCGCCAGCTCTGGCTCGGCGGCGTTGGCGGAGGTGGTGTATTTCGGTGTGTGGCAGGATTGGCAACCGGCCTGGAAAAACAGATTCTTGCCGGCCAGCACCTGGGCTGAGTTCACGTCCCGGCGCGCCGGTACGGCCAGGTTGCGGCTATAGAACAGCACCAGCCGCAGGATGTTGTCGCTCACTTCCGGCTCGCCATCCGGGCCATTGCCATTGGGCGCGCGCTTGCAATCGACCTGGGCCTCGGTGCAATCGTCGAACGGCCGCAAGCTTGTCGTCAGGCCCATGTCGCCGGAGAACGCGTGGACGTTCTGCTGGTTGAGGTTGGGCTGCCCGGCCTTCCAGCCAAAACGTCCCATGACGGTTTTCTGCTGGACATCGTCCCAGACCTGGTTCGGTCGGCCGGCGATGCCGTTCTTCTCCCGCGCCTGGGCCTCGGCGTTCGCCAGGATGGCTTCATCGGGAATGGCTTCCAGCAATCCCAAACCGATCATCGGCGGGGCGACACGGGCGGACAACCGCGTGTCGGGGTGCATCGGGCCGTAGCCCAGCTGGCTGATCTGCAGGTTCGGCTTGCGCAGTTCCACCACCGTGCCGTCCTTGAAGCGCACCGGGACAGGCGCATAGTCGACCCGCACTTTGCCTTCCGGGGCGACGCCGGGCACGGACATATCCTGCAGCTGCCCGCCGTAGACCGGCTCCGGCACCACGCCCAGTTGCTCAATGACCTTGGCGTAGGGCGGCGCGTCGGGGATCGACAGGCGCACCAGCATCGACACCGCGTTGGCCGCGTCCGGCGCCGGTGGATGGCCGCGACCGTCCTTGATATGGCAGTTCTGGCAGGCATTGGTATTGAACAGCGGCCCGAGGCCGTCCCGGGCGGTGGTGGTCGATGGTGCGATCACCCAGGGGCTGCGGAAAAAACTGTTGCCGACGCTGAAGTCCACGCGCCGTGAGGGCGGCAGGTTGGCCGAAGGCAGGGAAAAGGCGTTCTGATCCGCCTTGCGAACCGTCGCGGCGCCACCGGACCGGGCTTCGCCGGGTTCGGCCTGGGTAAAGCGTGGCGCATCATCGCAGGCACTCAGGCCCATGGCCATGGACAGTGCCATGAGCAGCGTGCATAGAAGAGGCAACGACGGCATCGAGCATCCTGGAAGGCGAGTAAAACGAGGGCGCAAAGTCTAACAGGACCGGGGACTTTGAATAAGAGGAATTATCGTTTGGTTGTTCACAGAGCAGCTTCGAATAGGGGGAGAGGCTGTGTGCTCGAGGTCGGTTTGTTCCATTGTGGCGAGGGGATTTATCCCCGCTGGGGTGCGAAGCGCCCCCAAGTCTGTCTGCCACCGCATCGCATCAGATAGGCCTCAAGGGGGCTGCTGCGCACCCCAACGGGGATAAATCCCCTCGCCACAGACTGATCGCTTCATTTATGAGATTACGGCTGGACGACAGCTCCCGGCACCAACGGCAACTCCAGGCTCGCGATGAACCCGCTATCGGGATGATTGGCCAGTATCAACGTACCACCGTGGCGTTCGGCGGCACGGCGCGCAATGGCCAGGCCCAGGCCATGGCCGGCGGCCGTCTGGCCCGGTGCACGATAGAACGGCTCGCCCAACTGACCCAAGTGCTCGGCCTCCACGCCCGGGCCGTGGTCGCGCACGCTCACTACGAGGCGTTCGCCCTGGCGCACCGCGCGCATCTCGATGGGTAGCCCGGCAGGGTTGAAGCGCTGGGCGTTGCGCAGCAGGTTGTCCACCGCTCGCTCGATCATGGTCGGCCAGCCCTTGAGGGTCAGGTTCGGCTCGGCGTTCAATTGCACGCTTTGCTCGGGGGAGGCCAGTTGCGCGTCTTTTTGCAGGGCGGCCAGCAAGCCATTGAGGTCCACGTCTTCGGCGCTGGCGTTGTCGGCATCGACCCGGGCCAGCACCAGGATTTCACTGATCAACGCTTCCAGGCGATCGCATTCGCGGGTCAGGCGCGGCCAGAGCTTTTCACGTTCCTCGGGGCCGGCCCGTTCAGCCAATGCCAGGGCAATGCGCAGCCGGGCCAGGGGCGAGCGCAGTTCATGGGACACGTCCCGCAGCAATTGTCGCTGGCTGCCAATCAGGCTTTGCAAGCGCGCGCCCATGCGGTTGAAGTCCGTCGCCAATACACCGAACTCGTCGCGACGGTTGGCCAGTTTGGCGAGGCTGTTCTGTTGGTAGGTGGTCTGTCCCAGGTCATGCACGGCACCGCGCAGTCGGTTCAACGGGCGAGTGATGGAGAAGGTCACCAGCAGACTGAACAGGGTCAGTACCACCAGGGCGATTCCCAGGGCACTGAGGGGCCAGAGCAAGCTGTCGCGGTGCCAGGCGTCCAGCTCGGGATGGGGGATGCGGTAGATGAACAGGTACGTGTCGCCGGTCTTGGCGCTGGTGAGCTCGTCGGTCAGTCGCCGCCAGGGCAGGCGTCGGTCGTCTTTGTTTTGTCGTGCCTCGAAGGCGGCGGCGCGATGGGGAAACGTGCCGCGCACAACCGGGTCGCCGCTTTCGTTGAACACCTGGACGTCGATGTGATACTGGCGTTTGCGCTGTTGCAGAATGTCCTGGGCAGCGTCTTCGCCCTGGCTTTCGTAGGTTTGCGTCCACTCTTCGGGCAGGGTGTTGAGCCCCGGATGGCGGCTGAGAATCCAGGCGTCCTGGTTCAGCATGTGCCCCAACAGGATGGAAAGCCCTGCAACCAGCGTGATGGCCAGCCAGAAACTGGCCAGGATGCGCCAGAACAATGAACGCACGGTAAATCCTCGAAACAGGGAAAGCCCAGCGGCACGTAGCCGCTGGGCTGGGGAACGTCAGCGCATTATTGCGCTTTTTGCGGCTGTTGCGCCTTCCAGGCCTTGAATTCTGCCCATTCGGCGCGACGCTCGGCCTGTTTCTTCTGAATCGCGTCGAACTCTTTCTGTTGCTCGGGTTTCAACAGACCACGGATCTGGGCATCGACTTTATCGTGCCGTGCCTTCATTTCATCCTGCATGGCCTTCTGATCGGCCGGCGACAGTTTCGCCAGGTATTTCTCCACCAGCTCCTGACGGTCATGACGCTGTTCGCCCATGATCCTGCGGATCTGTTGGCGTTGTTCGTGGGTCAGGTCCAGTTGGCTGTATGGGCCTTTATTGTGCATCTGGCCGTGACGCGGGCCATCCATCGGCCCCATCGGGCCAGCGCCTTCCGGCATGGCCATGGCCACGGTCGGCAGGGCGGCGGCGAACATCAGAGCGATAAGGGTCTTGCGCATGGTGTCTCTCCTTGTCTCATTCCCGGTCAGTTCCGGATGTGTGCAGATTACGGAGATGAAGGTCAGCGGCGGTCAGGGGTGGGTAAAGCTTGGGTAAAGAGGTTTTGGTGTGGTCCTGACAAAAAGTCAGTGAAGTGACTGGCTTCTTTGTGGCGAGGGGATTTATCCCCGCTGGGGTGCGAAGCGCCCCCAAGTCTGTTTGCCACCGCGTGACATCAGATAGATCTTAAGGAGGCTGCTGCGCACCCCAACGGGGATAAATCCCCTCGCCACAGTGTGTTAGAGGCTGTAGTAATAACCCCGGCTGCGCAACGCCACGATGCGCGGGCGGCCGTCGGGATGGGGGCCGATTTTCTTGCGCAGGTTGCTCACGTGCATGTCGAGGCTGCGGTCGTACAGGGTCAGCTTGCGGCCCAGGGCGATCTGCGCCAGTTCCTGCTTGTCCAGTGGCTCGCCCGGCTGCTTGAGCAGCGCTTCGAGCAGGCGGCTCTCGGACACGGTGAGAGTCTGTTCCTGTTCATCGATGCTGACCACGCCACGTACCGGGCTGAAGGTCAGGTCGCCCAGTTCGATCTGGCTGGACACCGCCGTCGGATGACTGCGGCGCAGCACAGCGCGCAGGCGGGCGGTCAGTTCCCGTGGGTCGCAGGGTTTGGCCAGGTAATCGTCGGCGCCCAGTTCCAGGCCGAGGATGCGGTCCAGCGGTTCGCCGCGGGCCGAAAGCATCACCACCGGCAGTTCCGGATGGTCGGTGCGCAGTTGCTTGAGCAACTCCAGGCCACTGCCGTCGGGCAGCATCACATCCAGCACCACCGCCGCCGGAGCGGTTTCGGCCAGCGCCTTGCGGGCACTCTGGCCATCGTGGCAGGCCCGGACCTGGAAGCCTTCCTGACCCAGCCAACTGCCGAGGAGCTCACACAGCTCCTGGTCATCATCAATCAGTAACAGCTCGCTCATGAATCACTCAATTTAGCCATTGCCGACGCTGTCTACGTCCACCGCTGGCAAAGATACCGCAGAGTAGGGCCAATAGCGCTACCCCGGCGCCAATGACGAACCACTGCTGTTGATCGGTCAACAGGCGCGGCAGCGTGCTTGACTGGGCTTCCTTGAGTTGCAGCTTCAGGCGCTGATTCTCCTGGCGCAACCGGCTCACCAGTGCGGTTTCGCGTTCGCTGTTGGAGTTCTGCAATTGTTGGGTCAGTTCTTCGCGCATCCGCTCGCTGTCTTTCAAGCGTTGCTGCAGCTCGGTGATCTGGCCGCCCGCGCTCAGGGACAAGGGCGTCGAGTGATTACCTTCGGTACTTTCTTCGCCATGGGCGGGGGCCCCGATCGACAACATGACCCATAACAGGCACAACGGACCTTTGCGCATCGCCACTCCTGAATTCCAATCGAGACTAGACAGATTAGACAGGTTGTCGGCAGGCGAACGAGAACAATGAGCAATTGAATGCGATGAGCCGCGCAGACTCATCGCATTCGAGGATTTACGGCAGGACTTGCTTGAACGGCTTGACCACGACATTGGCGTAGACGCCAGCGGTCACGAACGGATCGGCTTCGGCCCAGGCCTGCGCGGCGGTGAGGGATTCGAACTCGGCCACGATCAGGCTACCGCTGAAACCCGCGGCGCCGGGGTCGTTGCTGTCCACCGCCGGGTGCGGGCCGGCCAATACGACACGGCCCTCGGCCTTGAGTTGCTGCAGGCGCTCCAGGTGCTCGGGGCGAGCGGCCAGGCGTTTTTCCAGGGAGTTGGCGACGTCGGTGGCAATGATTGCGTAGAGCATGTCAGTCCTCGGTTTTTTGCGTGGAGGTGTCGGCATCGTGCAGATGACGGGACAGGTAGATGCCCTGGCCGATCAGGAACAGCAGTGTCATGCCCAGGCTGCCGAAGACCTTGAAGTCGACCCAGTAGTCCTGGAACGTGAACGCTACGAACAGGTTGGCGCCGCCGCAGAACAGGAAGAAGGCGATCCAGGCGATGTTCAGGCGGGTCCAGATCACGTCCGGCAAGCTGACGGCATGGCCCATGATGCGCTTGATCAGCAGGCTGTCGCCGATGAAATGACTGCCGATAAAGGCCAGGGCGAACAACCAGTTGACCACCGGCGCCTTCCACTTGAGGAAGGTATCGCTGTGGAAGGCCAGGGTCAGGCTGCCGAACACCAGGCAGGCGATCAGGGTCAGCCACTGGCTTTTTTCCAGCTTGCGCTGGGAGATGAACAACGCGCCGTAGACCACCAGGGAACTGATGATGAGCACCGCGGTGGCGCTGTAGATACCGCCTACAGTCAGGGACTGACCGGCAATGTCGACGGTGCGTGGGTCAAGTTTATAGGTGATGAAAAACAGCAGAAGCGGGATGAAGTCGATGAATTGTTTCACAGTGGCAGCCAGAAGCAGGATGTGGCGGCATAATAACAAACATCCTTGGCCGCGATAGGGCCAGCTGATTTGAGGTAACAACCCCCTGTGAATGTTGATTTGCACTGCCATAGCACGGCCTCCGATGGCGCCCTGGCGCCTGCGATTGTGGTAGCGCGGGCGTTCGAGCACGGCGTGCGAGTCCTGGCCCTGACCGATCACGACACTCTCGAAGGCCTCGATGAGGCCCGTATTACGGCGACAGCGTTGGGCATGCAACTGATCAACGGCGTCGAATTGTCCTGCACCTGGGGCGGGGCGACCATCCATGTGCTGGGCTACGGTTTCGATGTCGATGCGCCGCCACTGGTCCAGGCCATCGCCCAATTGCGCGACGGCCGCTGGCTGCGTGCCGAGGAGATCAGCCGCAAGCTGGCCCTCAAGGGCATGCCCGGTGCGCTGGAGGGGGCCCGGCAGATCCAGCAGGAGTTGGGTGACAGCGGAAATGCACCGGCCCGGCCGCACTTCGCCGACTGGATGGTGCGCGAAGGTTTCGTCAAGGACCGCGCCGAAGCGTTTCGCAAATGGCTGGGGGCCGGCAAGCTGGGGGACGTCAAGCAGCATTGGCCTACCCTGGAACAGACGGTTGAAACCCTGCGGGCCGCCGGGGCCTGGGTCAGCCTGGCGCATCCCTGGCACTATGATTTCACCCGTAGCAAGCGTCGTCGCCTGATAGCCGACTATATTCAAGCAGGGGGCCACGCCATTGAGGTGGTCAATGGCCATCAGCCGGCCGAGCAGGTCGGCAGCCTGGCGATTCTGGCCCGGGAGTTCGGCCTGCTGGTCACCGCCGGCAGTGATTTCCATGGCCCTGGAGGCTGGTCCGAGATCGGCGAATACCGTCCGTTACCCGAAGATCTGCCACCGCTTTGGTGTAGATTCAAACATGATCTTGTTACCGACGCCGTCTGAACAGGTAGAACACGTGAGTCAATTTTTCCAGATTCATCCGGAAAACCCGCAAGCGCGCCTGATCAAACAGGCGGTGGAAATCATTCGTGGTGGTGGCGTGGTGGTCTATCCCACCGATTCCTCTTATGCCATCGGCTGCCAGATCGGCGATAAGAATGCCGTGGAACGGGTCAGGCGCCTGCGTCAGCTGGACGACAAGCACAACTTCGCGCTGATCTGCAGTGACCTGTCGCAACTGGGCCTGTTCGCCAAGATCGATACCGGCACCTTCCGGCTGCTCAAGGCCCATTTGCCGGGCCCCTACACCTTTATTCTCAACGCCACCCGCGAAGTGCCGCGACTGTTGCTGCACCCGAAGAAACGCACCATCGGCCTGCGGGTACCGAGCCACCCGATTGCCCTGGCGCTGTTGGCGGAACTGGGTGAGCCGTTGATGAGCGTGACGCTGATCATGCCCGGTGAAACCGATCCCCTGACCGATCCCTACGAAATGCGTCAAATGCTCGAACATCAGGTCGACCTGATCATCGACGGCGGTTACGGCGGCATGAAGGCTTCCACTGTAATCAACCTGGCCGACGGCGAGCCGCAGGTGGTGCGCGTCGGTTGCGGCGATCCGGCACCATTCCTGGTCGAGGCCTGAATGTCCGCCGTGGAAGCCGTGGTGGACAGCGTAGACAGCCAGGCCGGCGCCCAGCAGGAACTGCCGTTCGCCATGGTCTATGGCCAGGCGGTCACCGAAATGCCCCTGGACCTGTACATTCCGCCGGACGCCCTGGAGGTGTTCCTCGAAGCTTTCGAGGGCCCGCTCGACCTGCTGCTGTACCTGATCCGCAAGCAGAACATCAACATTCTCGACATTCCCGTGGCGGAAATCACCCGCCAGTACATGGGCTATGTCGAGCTGATGCAGTCGGTGCGCCTTGAGCTGGCGGCCGAATACCTGGTGATGGCGGCCATGCTGGCCGAGATCAAGTCACGGATGCTGTTGCCGCGCTCGGCCGAGGTCGAAGCGGAGGAAGACGATCCCCGTGCCGAACTGATCCGCCGTTTGCAGGAGTACGAGCGCTTCAAGGGCGCCGCCGAAGGCATCGACGGCTTGAGTCGGGTCGGGCGCGATGTGGTGGTGCCCAAGCTCGATGCTCCCGAGGCGCGAGCACGCAAGTTGTTGCCGGACGTGAGCCTGGAAGAGTTGCTGATGTCCATGGCTGAGGTCCTGCGAAGGGGCGACATGTTCGAAAGCCACCAGGTCAGCCGCGAAGCGCTGTCCACCCGCGAACGCATGAGCGACGTGCTGGAACGGCTCAAGGGCGGCGCTTTCGTGCCCTTCGTCGAGCTGTTCACCGCCGAGGAAGGTCGGTTGGGGGTGGTCGTCACCTTTATGGCGATTCTGGAACTGGTCAAGGAATCCTTGGTCGAGCTGGTGCAGAATGAGCCGTTCGCAGCGATCCACGTGCGGGCACGAGCCGAATAACGAGCAAATCAATGAATCTGACTGAACCCCGCGAGCTGGCCCCGTTGCTTGAAGCTTTTTTGTTGGCCTCGGGAAAGCCGCAATCGATGGAGCGCCTGTTCGAGCTTTTCGAAGAAGGCGAGCGGCCGGAGCCGGCCGTGTTCAAGAAAGCCCTGACCCTGCTGGGCAAATCCTGCGAGGGGCGGGCCTTCGAACTCAAGGAAGTGGCTTCCGGTTATCGCTTGCAGATCCGCGAGAAATTCGCGCCTTGGGTCGGACGCCTGTGGGAAGAGCGGCCCCAGCGCTATTCCCGCGCCATGCTCGAAACCATGGCCTTGATCGCCTACCGCCAACCGATCACCCGTGGCGAGATCGAGGACGTGCGGGGCGTGGCGGTCAACAGCCACATCGTCAAGACGTTGCTTGAGCGTGAGTGGATCCGGGTGGTCGGCTACCGCGACGTGCCAGGCAAACCGGCGATGTTCGCCACCACCAAGGCCTTCCTCGACCATTTCAACCTGAAAAACCTCGATGACCTGCCACCGTTGGCCGAATTGCGAGAGTTGGAGCCCGAGCCGATGCTTGAGTTCGACGACGCCCCGGTACCCCAGGGGTTGCAAGACCTGGCCGATGCCAGTGCCGAGCCGGAGGAGCCGAAGGAAGAAACCAGTTTCCATTCGTTGCTGCTGGAGCTGGACACCATGGAGGAGGGGCTCAAGACCGATTTCGACGACTTGCTGCGTGACGGTTCGGAACCTGAGGGCGAGACGCTTGACCACGAAGTTGAACCCGCGGCCGAGCCTGAGCCCGAAGAGGACGTGCTTGGGGTTGCCGAAGCCCGGGAAAAACTGCTGGCCGCCGTGGCAGCCCTTGAGCCACACACAGCCGAGCCTGAAGCTGAGCTGAGCGACGAAGAAGCCGAAGCCCGGGCGCTGGCTGAAGCGATTGAAAACGAACGTCGCCAGTTTGAGGATTGATCCAGCTGATATCGCAATCCCCCTGTGGGAGCGAGCCTGCTCGCGATAGCGGTCGTTAATCTTGCATCAATGTTGGGCATGCTGCCGCCATCGCGAGCAGGCTCGCTCCTACAGGGGAATGCTGCGACGGTAGACCACCGATCGGCGGAAAACCCACTGAACACCCATCGATCAACTAGTCTCTGATGCGCAAACGCCTCAACGGGCGTATGATTCGCGACCCTTTGGCGAACCTTGCGCCGAACGACCCTTTTCAAGACCACACCGGGAGGTGCCCAGCATGAAAGACCAAGACCAGAACGACAGCCACGAAATCGGCCCCGCAGGCGAGAAACTGCAGAAAGTCCTCGCCCGCATCGGCGTCGGCTCGCGCCGCGACGTGGAAGCCTGGATCACCCAGGGCCGGATCAAGGTCAACGGCAAAGATGCCACCTTGGGCCTGCGCGTCGACATGCACGACGCCATCACCATCGATGGCAAGGTGATCAAGCGCGAAGAGGCCGCCGAAACGGTGCGCCGCGTGATCATGTACAACAAACCCGACGGCGAGATCTGCACCCGTGACGACCCGGAAGGCCGTCCGACCGTGTTCGACAAGATGCCGCGCCCGAAAGAAGGTCGCTGGATCAACATCGGCCGCCTCGACATCAACACCACCGGCTTGCTGATGTTCACCACCGACGGTGAGCTGGCCAACCGCCTGATGCACCCGTCCTACGAGATGGACCGCGAGTACGCCGTGCGTGTACGCGGTGAAGTCGACGACGAGATGATCGAGCGCCTGAAGGCCGGCGTCGTGCTGGAAGACGGCCCGGCGCGTTTCACCGACATCAAGCAGGCGCCCGGTGGTGAAGGTTTCAACCACTGGTACCACTGCGTGGTGATGGAAGGTCGCAACCGTGAAGTGCGTCGTCTGTGGGAATCCCAGGGGCTGGTGGTCAGCCGTCTGAAGCGCGTGCGTTTCGGCCCGGTGTTCCTCAACTCCGACTTGCCGATGGGCCGCTGGCGCGAAATGAGTCAGAAGGAAGTCGACATCCTGTCGGCCGAGGTCGGCCTCACGCCTGTGGCAATGCCGCAGATGACCGCCAAGAGCAAGGACAAGCTGGAGCGGATGCAGCGTAAATCCTCGCGCCCGATGGGCAAGACCGAGCGCGTGCGGACCTTGCGTCCGGCGGCTGAGGGCGCTACGCCTGGCCCACGTGCTCCCCGCGAGCCGCAGATCGAAGGCGAACGTCCGGCCCGCAAGCCGGGGCCTCGTCAGGATGGCGAACGTGGCCCACGCACGCCGCGCCCGGCCAATGGCCGGACCGAGCGTGGCGAAGGTCGCGGTACGCCGGTGGCTGAACGCCCGGCCGACGTCAAGCGCCCGGCCAAGCCGACCTCGAAGAAGCGCCCGGCCATCACTTTGGTGGATCGTGATGCGCCGTCGGGCAAGCGTCGTGGCGCGCCGGCGGGCTCGGGGCAGCGTCCTGGGTTTGGGCGTCGCAAGCCGGAGTGAGGCAGCTTTGAGTTTCTAGCTGCAAGCGGCAAGAAAAAACGCCAACCGTAGGGTTGGCGTTTTTTTTTGGTCTGGCTTTAGTGATGAGGTGTAGCTGAGACCGCCATCGCGAGCAGGCTCGCTCCCACAAGGGACAGTGGCGAACACCAGTTTTCCATACGCTGGAGATCAAGTGTGGGAGCGAGCCTGCTCGCGAAGGGCCAGTAGCTCCACCATCAGTCCCCCAGAAGGCTAAAGCACAAACCGCCCATCAAACATCGGCTCATTATCCAGCGCCAGCACACCGCTCTCGAAAATCAGATCCAGGTGATGGCTGCCCTTGGCGCCGCCACCGAGCCCCAGGTGCAGGCCGCAATGGCGCTCCTCGAACCCGGCATTGCGGGCATACAGGCTCTTGACCCCTTCGTTGGTGCCGATGCCCAACTCCTCGATGCGCCGGTTGGACGGATTGGCGTCCAGGTAGCGGTTGAAGTCGTGTTCCAGGCCCGGCACCTCGGTGGCGATTTTCTGGATGGTGGAGTCCTCGATCCACAGCTCCAGCGGCGACTGCAGCACGCCATATTTGCGGGCGAACGGGATGGTGCTCAGGAATGTGCCGACGAAACTCACCCGGCCATTGATGGTGTCGCTGTGGGTGGCGATTTCACCGGGGGCCAGGTCGTAGTTGCCGAGGCCGTTGATGTCGGTCCACTTCTTGACACTGTCCAGGGCCGTGTCGAAGTACGAGCCATGCTCGTCCTGGAAGCTCAGCGTGCTTGCCTGTGACATGCGCCGGATGAGATGACTGTTGAGCCCGGCGATACGTTGCGGGATGACGCTGAAGGTGTCGTAGAAATATTCGCCGTAGTCCTTGAACAACAGCGATTTCTTCCAGTTGTCCGCCATCACGCCTTGCAGGGCGCGGACGAAGTCCGGACCGTCAGGCCGTGGGTTGGGCAAAGTGGAAGAGTCGTAGAAGAAAATGTACAGATCGCTGTCGGCAATGGCCTTGGACAGGCGCTCGGTGGGTTCAAGATCCAGGCGCATGGCACTGAATCGGAAGGGTGAGGCGTTGCCGGCTTGTTCGGCAATGGCACCGGTCAGTGCTTCGTAGTCGGCGGTGTGGCCGAGCAGTACCTTGGCGGGCTGGATGCCGACCAGGGCGGGGTGGTGTTCGAGGTAGTAAAGGAAATGTGAGATGGCTCGTTGAGTGTCCATACTTGTTTTCTTCCCTGATGAATGAGCGTCCCGGACAACCTGCTAGAAAGTGGCGGAGCCGACCGGCCGGATCAACTCCGCCGGGTTGCGCTTACAGAGGCCACATCGCCGTGCCGAACGGAACGACGGCGTCGGCTTGCATCATTTCAACGGCGGCTTCATGGGTTGGCGCTTCAAACCATTCGTCCAGTTGCAGTTCGGTTTCCAAGTCTTTGTCCAGTGTTTGCATAGTGAATCTCCTAGATGACTTTTACGGAAAGTTGCGGGTAATCCGGTGAGTGGAAGCTGACCGCATCAGGCCCCGCAAGGCTTGCCGGCACGACGCCTGGGCAAGTCGCTAAAACCTAGTCGACGGGTTTTTGGAATGCAAAAAATAATTTCATTTTTTTGAGATGAACTTTTTGTTCTATTTTTTGCGAGGTTTTTTGCTTATAAAAAACAGCTACCTGCAGGATTTATTGCTTAGGAAGCTTCCTACCGTCAATTTGCAGACGGCTTACAGAAAATTCCTACTTGGAAAAATTTCGTTACGCATCGTAAAGGAATGCTGACAAAAAGCGTGCGCGCGCCCGGTTTGAAATTCCCTTCCCTGTGGATGTAAGAAAAAGCTTCCAGCAGACCCTTCATGCGGCGTGTCAGCGGGTGTTGGCCGGCTTGTTTCCAATCCGTCGGGAGGGTCAGATGCGCCTCATGCCTTGTCAGGGTGTCTGGTGGCCAAGGGTCGGCGGTGTACAATGCGCCGCGTTTTACTGTGACCCTTCGCGTACCCACGCATCTTCAAGGTTATCCGCCTTGCTCATTCCGCCACGTCACAAGCGTGTCGGGTTCGATTTCGTCACAGATAAAAACAAACAGGTGACGCATGACCGGTGTAAATACAGGCGAGCTTAAGCGCGGCCTGAAAAATCGACATATTCAATTGATCGCCCTCGGCGGCGCGATCGGTACCGGCCTTTTCCTGGGCTCGGCGGGAGTGCTGAAATCAGCCGGCCCGTCGATGATTCTGGGTTACGCCATCTGCGGCTTCATCGCCTTCATGATCATGCGCCAGTTGGGCGAAATGATCGTCGAAGAGCCGGTGGCCGGTTCTTTCAGCCATTTTGCCCACAAGTACTGGGGCGGTTTCGCCGGGTTCCTGTCGGGTTGGAATTGCTGGATTCTGTATATCCTGGTGGGCATGTCCGAGCTGACCGCCGTGGGCAAGTACATCCATTACTGGGCACCGGATATTCCGAGCTGGGCCTCGGCGGCGGCGTTTTTCATCCTGATCAATGCCATCAACCTGGCCAACGTCAAGGTCTTCGGTGAAGCCGAGTTCTGGTTTGCGATCATCAAGGTCGTGGCGATTGTCGGCATGATTGCCTTGGGCAGCTACCTGCTGGTCAGTGGCCACGGTGGTCCACAAGCTTCGTTGACCAACCTGTGGTCCCACGGTGGGTTCTTCCCCAACGGCGTGAGCGGCCTGGTGATGGCGATGGCAATCATCATGTTCTCCTTCGGTGGCCTGGAAATGCTCGGCTTCACCGCCGCCGAGGCCGACAAGCCGAAAACCGTGATTCCCAAAGCCATCAACCAAGTGATCTACCGGATCCTGATTTTCTACATCGGTGCCCTGGTGGTGCTGTTGTCCCTGACCCCGTGGGACAGCCTGCTGGCCACGCTCAATGCCTCCGGCGATGCCTACAGCGGCAGCCCGTTCGTGCAGGTGTTCTCGATGCTGGGCAGCAACACGGCGGCGCACATCCTCAATTTCGTGGTGCTGACCGCCGCGCTGTCGGTGTACAACAGCGGCACCTACTGCAACAGCCGCATGCTGCTGGGTATGGCCGAGCAGGGCGATGCGCCCAAGGCCCTGGCCCGGATCGACAAGCGTGGCGTGCCGGTGCGTTCGATCCTCGCCTCGGCGGCGGTGACGCTGGTGGCGGTATTGCTGAACTACCTGATCCCGCAACATGCGTTGGAGCTGCTGATGTCGCTGGTGGTCGCGACCCTGGTGATCAACTGGGCGATGATCAGCTACTCGCATTTCAAATTTCGCCAGCACATGAACCAGACTCGCCAGGTTCCGCTGTTCAAGTCGCTGTGGTACCCCTACGGCAACTACATCTGCCTGGCGTTCGTGGTATTCATCCTGGGTGTGATGCTGATGATTCCCGGCATCCAGGTTTCGGTGTATGCGATTCCGGTGTGGCTGGTGTTCATGTGGGTGTGCTACGTGATCAAGAACAAGCGCAGTGCCAAGCATGAATTGACCTTGGCGGCTGCCAAGTAGGCGTCCTTGAGATACCCAAACCCGGCCGAGTGCCGGGTTTGTTTTTTCTGATTCACCCCCTGTGGGAGCGAGCCTGCTCGCGATGGCGTCGGGTCAGAAGCGTCAATGGTGGCTGGCACACCGCAATCGCGAGCAGGCTCGCTCCCACAGGGGTTGAGCGTTGTTCCTGGGATTCGGGGTATTCTGTGGGGCCTGATACCGGACGCTTTCCATGCTGGCGATTTCCAACAACGTGCACATTCCCGATGCCGAGATCGAGCTGACGGCCATCCGCGCCCAAGGCGCCGGGGGGCAGAACGTGAACAAGGTCTCCAGCGCCATGCACCTGCGCTTCGACATCCCTGCGTCGTCACTGCCCGAGTTCTACAAGGAGCGGCTGCTGGCCCTGCGTGACAGTCGCATCACCAGCGACGGCGTGTTGATCATCAAGGCTCAGCAATACCGGACACAGGAACAGAACCGGGCCGATGCGCTGGAGCGTCTGGCCGAGCTGATCCTCAGCGCCACCAAGGTCGAGAAGAAGCGCCGCCCGACCAAGCCGACCCTGGGTTCGAAGACGCGTCGCCTGGAGTCCAAGAGCAAGCGCGGCTCGATCAAGGCCGGGCGGGGCAAGGTGGACTTCTAGTGGCCTGTACAATTAATTCGAGTACTCGAATCAACCGTACAGGCCACTAGCTTTTGTCCCGTTCCTCGCGATACCTCGGCGCTTGCCGGTACAGGTAGATGCTCAACGCCAGGCCACCGAGCGCTGCCAATGCCGCGAACAGGAAGATTGAGGCAAAGCCAAACCCCGCCGCAATCGCGCCGGCCAATGGTCCGGTGATCCCCAGCGACAGATCAATGAACAACGAGTAGGCGCCCACCGCCGCCCCACGGCTGGAGGCCGGTACCAGGTTGACGGCCTCGACACCCAGCGCCGGAAATACCAGCGAAAAACCGAAGCCACTCAACGCTGCGCCCGCCAGTGCCCACTGCGCATCCGGTGCCAGCCATAAAAGCAACAAGCCAAGGGTTTCCACCGACAGGCAGGCAATCGCCACCCGAAAGCCCCCCAGGCGATTGATCAGATTGCCGAACACCAGGCGCGCGCCGATGAAGCAGGCACCGAACAGGCTCAGGCACAGCACCGCGTTGTCCCAATTCCGGGTCGCGTAGTACAGCGTAATGAAGGTGGCGATGGTGCCGAAGCCGATGGAGCCCAGGGCCAGGCCGCTGCCATGGGGCAGGACGCGGCCTAGCACATGTATGAATGGCAGGCGTTCGCCGACGACGATGGGCGCCGCGGTTTTTGGCCAGGCCAGTGCCACCCCCAGCACGGCCAGCAGGATGATGCTGACGCCCATGCTCCACAGCCCCAGGGATTTGACCAGCCACACCCCCAGCGGCGCGCCTATCGCCAGCGCGCCATAGCTGGCGATGCCGTTCCAGGAAATCACCTTAGCGGTATTCGCGGCGCCGACCCGGCCGATGCCCCAGCCAATCGAGCCCGAGCCCACCAGGCTTTCCGCGCTGCCCAGCACCAGGCGACCGATCAGCAGGCTGGTCAGGCTCAAGGTTGGCAGGTCATGGGTCCAGGCGGATGCCAGCATGAACACGCCGCTCAACCCGCACCCGGCGAGGCCGACGATGACGGCGCGCTTGCTGCCCAGGTTGTCGATGATCTTGCCTGCGTAAGGGCGGCTAAGAAGGGTGGCCAGGTACTGGACGCTGATCACCAGCCCGGCGATCACCGCGCCAAAACCCAACTCGCCATGGACGAACCCGGGCAGCACGGCCAGGGGAATGCCGATATTCAAATAGCCGATGAAGGTGAAGAGGACGATGGAAACGACTTGCAGCGTGACCGCCAGGGGGCGCTGGGAATCTGACATGGGAAAAGGTCCACGGAGCAGCAGGATAGATAGGCTGCTTATGATAACGGCGCGCGTGGGGGGAAGCGTAGAAAGGTAAAACTATTTGCCTGTCAGCCGTCGTTTTGCCCGGCGACCAGGTGTGTGGTGACCAACGCGGCGAGGGCGTTTTCCTCGGTGCCGAAACGGGCCAGCAGCGTGGCTTGTTTCTCTGGTGAAAGGCGCGTCCAGATCTCGACCATTTTTTCAGTAGTGCCGATCAGCACACTGGCCTGGGCTTCGCTGAAGGAGGAGGTGTCATCGGTCATGGTACGGGCTCGGGATTCAGGCAGTGTGGAAAGCGCATCTTAGCGCTTTCCACACGGTCTGGTGCTGCTGATGGATCAGTCTTCGCTGTCGGCCTGATGGCGTTCAGTGGCTTCTTTGGGCTCGGGTTGCCGGGCGTCTGGTTGCCCTCCGGCCTGTAGCGTGGTCGTCTGCTCAGTGTCGTGCAGGCTTGGGAAGGGGAGATTAGGAATCTCGTGCATATCGCGCTCCTCGCAAAGTCTGTTGGTAGATCTGGTAGATCCTCGCTTTCATAAAGCCCAAGCAGGATACCGCAGGAGAGATGACAAAAAGACTTTTAAATTCTGCCGTACCGACAGATGGGATTGTCTGGTGGTCTGTACGGTGAGTTTGGGGGCGAGCTCTTCCTGCAACAGCTTGATTCGTTCGCCCAGCGCGGTGAGGTCGTTGATGATCAGGGCGCATTCCTCGGTGGATCTGCGCCGCTCCTTGACGTCTCTCATCCAGCGCTCGCAGGCGGCATGGGCCAGATCAAGGATGTTTGATGGTTTTGTGAAAGTAGCGTGATGCGGAAGCGTTTTTATAAGCACAATAAAAAGCCGCGCAACCTGAGGGTTGCGCGGCTATTTTTTAATCAATGGTCTTCTTTGTTTTCAAGTACTTTGCCAGTGGTGGCGTCGAGCTCAATGTCAAACTCTCTGCCATCGGGGTAACGCACTTCAACTTCATATTCGTAACCGTTGAAGCGCTTCTCCAGATCAGGGGTGCCGACGGTCGCTCCTGGGTGCAGTTTCTCGACTATTTGCTTCAGTTCTGCCATCGATTTGATCTTGCCTTCTTTGACCAGTTGAGGAACCTGGTCAGGCCGAACATCATCATCCGCTTGGGCCAGGCCGGCAGTAAGGGTCAGGGCAGCGGCAGTGAACAGGGCAGTCAAAGTTTTCATAAGGTCTTTCCTTGGGTGTGTCGTTTAAGTGGGATCAGATTAACCGTGGCAACTTAATTCACCCTTAATTCGAAAAAACCTTTGCGCGGGACTGCTGAAGTAAGGTTTGTTGGGGCAAGAACTGTGAATGCCTGTGGGAGCAAAGCTTGCTCGCGATGTGGGCAGTGCGGTTTAAGTACAACCGCATTATCGTTCGTCGCGAGCAAGCTTTGCTCCCACACTTGATCAATAACCGTTCTTTTCCAGCAACTGCGTCACACTGCCAGTTTCGGGGCGCTTGAAATACTTGAGCAGTTCACTGGCCCGGTTGGTGAAAATGCCATCCACGCCGGCATCCATCACTTTCTTGAAGTCCACCGGCTCATCCACAGTGTAGACATGCACCAGCAAACCCTGGTCGTGGGTGTACTGGTTCATCCATGGCTGCACCAGGTCTGCATAACTCTGGCTGCCGCCGTGGGTCAGCGCGGCGGACGGTCCGGTGCCGATGGCGCCCTGGGCCTTGGCGTACTGGACCCATTTTTCGAACTCGGCGCGGTCCTTGGGTTGCTGCTTGGCATAGTAGGCTGCCTTGTCGGTTTCACCGGAGTCGGCAAATGTCACCTTGGACTTGGGCTCGATGTTGCCTTCGCCCACCCACAACAACAGCACCTTCGGTACCTTCGGCATTTCCTTGTGCAGCAGTTCGAGACTGTTCTTTTCGAAGGTCTGCAAGACCACCTTGCCCTTGCCCTGGCCTACACCGGTAGCGCTCTTGGCCAACTTGGACCCGGCCGGACTCAGCCAGCCGCGGTCCTGCAGTTTATTCTTCAGGTCGCGTTCGATGCCGGGGAACAGTGTCGGCTCCTTGGTTTCGATGTACAGCCCCGGTTTGTGCTGCGGATTACTCTCGGCGATGTTGATGACTTCATCGAGGGTCAGGATCTTCAGCCCCGCGAACCCAGGGCGCGCACGGTCCGGGTAGGCGGTGTTGAACCAGCTGCCGGCATCGAGGGTCTTGAGCTCGGCCATGGTGAATGCGTTGGCGCTGCTGTCCTTGCGCTCGGGAAACTTGGTCGCGACGTCCGTGGTGCGCAGCAGGCTGTCATCGTGCAGGACGAACAGCACGCCGTCCTTGCTGCGTTGCAGGTCCAGCTCCAGGTAATCGGCGCCGAGGTCGCGGGCCAGCTTGTAGGAGGCTGCGGTGGATTCCGGTGCATCGAACGAAGCACCACGGTGGGCGATCACCGCCGGGTGGGGGATCCCTTGGCGGGTGGCCAAGGCCTTGGGGTTCGGCGCCTCGGCGGCCTGTGTCTGACCGAAGCCGAGCACCAGGCTCAACATCAACGCGCTACGGGTAAAGGTGACGGGCATGCTCGAGATCCTTTCGTCGTTGGGCAAACCTATCTTTTAACAACTGAACGCTCTGAGCGCTATCGCCAGACCGACATAAACCTGTGGGAAACAGATTTTTCCCACGCCTTTGCAGGCAGGTTTGCAGTACCCTTGGCCGCAGCAGTTTCCCCGGCAGAGGGAAACCTGAAACCGTTCGCTTGCCCTGCGTGTAAACCATCGATCAGACGTCCTGCGGGACGCATCCATGAGGTTTACCATGCGTACCACTTCAACCTTCATCTGCCAGGCCGCCGACCAACTCAAGGGCTTTGTCGGCCTGAACCGCAAGACCGGCCAGTACATCGTGCGCTTGGGCGAAGACGCCTTCGGCATGGACGTGGCCGACGACGGCATCATCCCCACCTGCGAGTTCGTCTGGGTAGCTGTCACGGACGGCACCATGACCCTCAAGCGCGAGCGGATCCAGTTGCTGCTGGAGCAGAACATCGACGATCGCATCAACCTAACCGAACCTTTGCGGGTATACATGGCACGCAGCGACCTGCCGGAAATCGTCGCGATACGGCAGTTGGTCGAGGGCTGATTCCTTGCCGCAAATCCTATGGGAGCGAGCCTGCTCGCGATGGCGTCGGCACAGTCGGCATGGATGCAGGCAGACCCACCGCTATCGCGAGCAGGCTCGCTCCACAGGGGATTTGTGGTGGGCATGATTCGGGTGCGCGACGCTGAACAAAGTGTGGGAGCGAGCCTGCTCGCGATGGCGTCGGCACATTCAAGGTGGATGCAAACTGATCCACCGCTATCGCGAGCAGGCTCGCTCCCACAGGGTTTTTGGTGGATGTCAGGACTGGCGTTGGAACGCGTAATCCCTTTCGACCTTGCACACCCTGGTATGGCAATGGGCATACCAGGTAGAACGGCCACGCTCGCGGATTGCGCTGTGTTCGGGATGTTGCTTCCAGGCCAGGATCGCCGCTTCGCTGCTCCAGTACGATACGGTAATGCCAAGGCCTTCTTCACCCCGGGCCGATTCGATGCCGAGGAATCCTGGCTGCTCTCTCGCCAGCGCCACCATACGCTCGGCAGCTTCGGCGTAACCCTGATCTCCTTCGGTGCGCAGGGAGGTGAAAATCACGGCGTAATACTGACTGCTCATGGCAGCTCCTTCGCACACGCTTCGACAAAGGCCTTGACCAATGGCGGCACGCGATCTTCCAGCGCTGCGCGTTCAGGTTGGAACAGGGTCGCGACAAAGAACGGATGATCCCGCAGTTCCACCGCTCGCAGCTCGCCGGCCGAATCCCGGGCCACGGCCCGCAAACGGTCGCTCAGCAAATCCCGCTCAAACGCTGGATTGACTCCAAAGCGACACTGATAACCTTCGAACACTGTCTGGCGGCCATAGGCCTCGGCAATCAACGACTGTGCATCAAGCTGAAGACTGTCGATGGTTTCGATCAAGGCACAGCTCAGCGGCGTCAATAGCGCCCGTTCTGCCTCGGGGGAGGTTTCGCCGTGGGCCGCATCGGTCCAGCCCATCACGTGGCGCGCGTATTCCAGCACGGCGTGCTGAAACCCACCGCAGGTGCCCAGGAACGGACGACGCTGTTCGCGGGCAAAGCGAATGGCGTGCAAGGCGCCGTTTTCGTTTCGGTAGGGGCTGCCGGGTACGCACCAGATGCCGTCGAAGTCGTCCAGAGGGGTATCTCCGGCGATCAGATCGGTCGCCAACCATTGAAAGCTGATGCCATGGCCGGTTTGCCTGCTGACGAGATCAAGTGCAATGGGAATGGCCCGATGGGCCGTTATTTGCGGATCGTGGTCGCCGATCAGGGCGATGTGCAAAGGACGCTGGATTTCCATGGAAGGCTCGCCGCTTGTTGATTCCTGGCCGCCACTATAGATTGGCGGCCACGCACTCAATATTGGCGTTTATCCAAGTGTTCAATGCAGCGACGCAATATCGTCTGGAGTATCCCGATCTCTCTTTGATCCTGGCGCTGGTCCGTGGCGGCTCGCTGGCTCGGGCGGCGCGGTTGCTGGATGTGGATGTGTCTACGGTGTTCCGCTCGGTACGCCGGCTCGAGGCGGCCCTGGGCCAACCCTTGTTCGAAAAAAGCCGTGCCGGATATTTGCCCACGAGCCTGGCCCAGACGCTGTCCGAACAGGCCGAGCGCGCCGAGCAGGCCCTGGAGGCGGCACGTATCGGTGTGGAGCAGGGCGGTGAGGTGGTCACTGGCACCGTGCGCCTGACCTGCACCGACTCGGTCCTGCAAGCGTTGCTGCTGCCCGCACTGGCGCGGTTCATGCCGGCCTATCCGGCATTGACCCTCGAATTGAGCACCTCGAACGATTTTGCCAACCTGAGTCGTCGCGATGCCGACATTGCCTTGCGCCTGACCCGCACGCCGCCGGAACATCTGGTGGGGCGGCACCTGGGCGATGTCGTTTACCGGGTCTGCGGAAGTCCGACCTATCTGCCTGGTGCGAATCTGGATGACTTGGCATCCCTGACCTGGATCGCGCCGGATGACTTCCTCCCCGATCACCCCACCGTGGCGTGGCGGCGACAACACCTACCCGGCGTGATGCCTGCCTATCGCTGCAACAGCATGCTCTCAGTCGCCGAGTTGGCGCGGGCCGGCTTGGGCGTTGCCGCGTTGCCAGACTTTCTGATCGGTGAAGGCCAGGGCCTGATTCCCTTCGGCGAACCGCTGGAGGGATATGACACGGCGCTTTGGCTGCTGACACGGCCAGACTGCCGCGCCTTGCGTTCGGTGGTGACACTGTTCGACGAGTTGGGGCGCAGCTTGCGGCAGCGCTGATGTTTCACGAGTGGAGAGTAGAAGGTGATCGCCACGGTTATAGTGCCTTCAGCACCAGCCCAGGCGGAGAACATCACGATGGCGAACCCTTACCAACCCGCTCCCGCAGCGCCCGTTGACCACTTGCGTTTTCATCGCCCTCACGCGCACCTGGGACCCACCTTCGGGAATGATCGCGTTGCGTTGCGGGGCGGAGGCGTTCGCGCGTTTTTTCGGCACGCCGATGTTCCTCGGCGCGCAAACCCTGATCGTGCGGTCTGGGTAGGCACCAGAAATTTGTGAACACGCCCCCGGGGCAGTAACTCCCATGTCGCGACTCGCGATGGTGGGAACTCAAGCCTCGTAGCGAACGAGGAACATGTCGAGAGCCGACTCGATCACCTGCACTTGTTCATCCAGGGTCAGGCTCGGCTGCCCCATGGAAATCTGTGGCCAGAAGGCGAACGTCTTGATCAACCCGTGCATTTGCTGGGCAGCAAATGCCGGTTCCACGGGCTTTAGCCGGCCATCGACCTGGGCTTGGCGAATCCAGGTGGTGAGGCCTTCTTCACGCTGGCCCATGCGCGACACCATGTCCTGGGCACGCTCGGGAGAATGTATGGTTGCGGCGATGGCGATACGCGCCAGATCGAGGAAGTTCTCCTCCGACAGCAGCTGCAGCTTGGCTTGCAGCAACCGACGCAATTGTTCACGCAAAGGCTCCAACGGGTTGTAGGCCATCTCCTGCTCAGCGGTGATGCTGTCCCATAGCCGATTCAGGATTTCAGCGAACAGCTCTTCCTTGCTGGGAAAGTGGTTATACACCGTACGCTTCGACACACCGGCGGTCGCCGCGATCCTGTCCATGCTGGTGATCTCGAAACCGCTGCTGCGAAACTCGGCAATCGCGGCCTGGAGAATGGCTGCGCGTTTTCGTTCGGTGAGGCGTTGCGGTACGGTCATGGGCATTCGTCGATTGAGGAGATTGGAATTACACTTGGTAGTTTACTTGCTCCCGGGATTCATGCAATCTAGAAACTACACCGAGCGGTGTAGATTCAGTGTGCATGGTTGAGCGTAGACGTCGCAGCCATCCTATCCCCGCAACGGCGCCGCGCACTTTCGGCGACGCCCTTGGAGTAATCGCACCATGAGCATTCCTGCTTCCTCGACCGACAGCACGGCTGCCAGCCCTGCTTCCCGCCACGAACAAGGGAAGTATCGCAATCACGCCCATACCCCGCGAGAAGGGTTCGGCCAGATGCTGCGCATCATCTGGAACATGCTCCTTCACAAGCCGCGCACCACCCGTCCGGCGGGCGCCATCACCGTTCAACCGCTGACACGCGCCGAGCTGCTGGCAGCACCGAACCAGAGTGTGTTCCGTCTCGGCCATTCCACGGTTCTGCTCAAGCTGCGAGACAAATTCTGGATCACCGACCCGGTTTTCTCCGACCGTGCATCGCCTGTGCAATGGGCCGGCCCCAAGCGTTTCCACCAGCCGCCCATCAGCCTGGAGGATCTGCCGCCAATCGAGGCGGTGATCCTTTCCCATGATCATTATGACCACCTCGACCACCAGGCCATCCTCAAGCTTGCCGCCAGGACCCGGTACTTCCTGACGCCCCTTGGCGTGGGTGACACCCTGGTCAAATGGGGCATCGAGGCCAGCAAGGTACGTCAGCTGGATTGGTGGCAAGGCACCGAAGTGGACGGCATCGAGTTCATTGCCACGCCGTCGCAGCATTTTTCCGGTCGCGGTCTGTTCGATGGCAACAGCACGCTATGGGCGTCATGGGTGATGCTCGATGGTGGAACGCGGATCTTCTTCAGCGGCGACACCGGTTATTTCGACGGTTTCAAGCGCATCGGCGAGCGATACGGCCCCTTCGACCTGACACTGATGGAAACCGGTGCCTATAACGTCGATTGGCCCCATGTTCACATGCAGCCGGAGCAGACCCTCCAGGCTCATATCGACCTCAGGGGCCGTTGGCTGCTGCCGATTCACAATGGCACGTTCGACCTGGCGATGCATGCCTGGTTTGAACCCTTTGACCGCATCCTGGCCCTGGCCTGGGAGCGCAACGTGCCCATCACCACGCCGCAAATGGGCGAAGCCTTCACCCTGACCCATCCGCATCGCGGCCGTGCCTGGTGGCTGGATGTGGAGGCCTCGGCCTATCAGAACCCCGCTGGCGCGGCCTGATACCTGATGCAACGATCCCGCTATTCGATCATCGCGTAGTCGGGCCGCCCCGCCGGATCCGGGGTGGCGCCTTTGATGTTCATGCCTCGCCCCGGTGCAAAGCCGGGGAAGAACACCAGGCCTTCGGCTTCAAGGCAGAATGCGAGCGCCAGGCGTGTCACATCGAGCAACTCGCCTCCCGCTTCGAAGCGTCGGATAGCCTTGACCGAAACCCCGGACTGCCGGGATAGTTCCTCGACGCTCCAGCCCAGCATGGCTCGGGCCTGTGCGCTATGGGCTGGGGTGAATTGATAGACAGCGATGCGTTCCAGGGTGGTTTTGATTGCGAGAGAGGCCATGGGATTCTCCAAAGCAGTGGATTCAAAAATACTGTGTTTTTGTACAGTTGTTTTGCAACCGGATCAATCTCATTTTTTGATGGGTGACCAATGGCCTGCCCTAGCCAAGCGCTCGGTGTACCCTGGTGCCTAGCGAAGGAGGGTGGTATGTCGATTTCCGACAGTGACTGGAAAAATTACAATGAGCTTTACGAGCTAGCATTGGACCGCTTCTGCCAAGGGGTTCTTGCTGATGCCCAGACGATCGCTCAGAACGAAACTTTATCGGCCCACGCTCGATACGCAACGCTGTATGGCCTCATACGCAGTCGAGACAAGGACCTGGCGATGGCCTTCAACGGACGTCGACGCAGAGAAGTTTCCCTATCTTTGAGGCTGATGGTCGCCTATGACCTGCTGAGCGATCAGGAGCTGATGGTTCTGAGCGACGAGTTACGAGAAGGGATTTCCGACGCTGTTCGTCAGCCCTATGAAATCGAATGGGTCACAGACGCATAGTCTTTTTCAAGTAGAGCACCTGAATGTTGATCTTCAACTGCACCGAAGCGGCTTGCAACTTCTTTAGCCGCGTACACAAAGGCAAGAAAATCACTCCCGTGGGGAAGCCACCGTCACCCGTCATCGAGGATGATGAGGTGGTTGAATTCGCCGAGCAGTGGCTCGTCCATGCCATCACTGTGCAACGCAAGCACGTGTTGTTCGTCATCCATGTACATACTCGTTATTGCATGATCTTCGCTGACGCCAAAAAAGCTGATGTGGAAGGTTTTATTCATCGGTTTTCAGAGCGCTGGATTAACGGCTTGATGCGCCACGCCGGGCAGCATGACCTTTTGCGCTGGGTCGATGACGAACCAATGATGGACCGCTTCCAGGAAAGTTGTAGAGAGTACGTTTTTTACAAGCGCGGCCATCGCGGTGCGCAAAAGCACATCAATGAAATCTCCTGGGTTTTAGAGGATTGCGCCGCCGAGTGGGGAACATTGCCTTCTGATGAGTTCTCCGCAGGCCGCTTTGATGGTGATATGAACAACACCCCGAGAGGCAGCAAGGGGCACAAGGACTATTACTTTCCAGACGAGGAAATGATTATTCATTGGTTGCGGCGTTATGGTGGACTGGATGAGCCCAGCCTCCATAACGCCCGTGAACGACGCATGGAAGTGAAACGGGAAATGTGGGCGTTTGAACAGCAACTTGCCCAAGATGCACCATGAGAAGAAAACCGCTAACACCTGTAGGGTTGCTGTCAGCGCAAGACGAGACTAGTTATTGGCCAACCCCGGCGCTTCACGAATGATGAAGTGGTCCAGATTCTCAATCTGAGTACTGAACACCCCGAACGTCTGTTCGGGGTTTTTCTTGCTCGGCACCTGTTTCAGCTCCGGCGTCACGCCATAGAAGAAGCAGTACAGATCCCGCTCGCTCTCGGCGGCATGCTTGATCTCCTCCAGAAACGCCTTGCGCTTGCGGTACTGATCGATCAACTTCTTGCTCAGGTAAACGTTGACCGAATAGGGCCGCTTCTTCGCCTCGCCCGGTAACTTGACCCAGACCTTTTGCTCGAAGTCGACGCGAAAACTGGCGCTGTGATAATCCTCGATCTTCTTGATCTTGCCCCAGTAGATCAGCCCCTTGTTGTCCAGCAGGTATTCGATCTTCTTGAAGAACGATGCGTAGGGCGCCGTGTGCTCGCCAATCTTCAGCGGCATGCGCTTGAGCAGGTCCTTGTCCGCGAAATTCGACACAAAACATTCCACCGGGTGGGCAAAGACACTGGTCTTGTCCGGCGCTGAATCACGGCTCTGGCGCTCGACAAGATTGGCGGCTGAAGGCGCTCGCTCATCGCGCATCACGTCCGCCGCCACCGCCGGGCTGGACGGCTTGCGCACATACTCGCGCCGGGTCAGTAACAGCTCCGAAGGAAAGTGTTCCTCCCGACCGTCATCCGCTTCCGACGCGTCCGTCTCCAGACCGATTGTCGGGGTTTTCAAACTGGAATAAGGACAACCCTCGACATGCCGCGTGCTGGGGATGTTCTTGAAGTGCGGCGTGCGCACGTAATTCACATTCTTGGCGTTGAACGTCCCCAGCATATTCGCCGCATCGAATGCCATCCGACAGGCATCGTTGGGGCACTGGAAATGCTCCTTCGCAGAATCGAAGTCCACCGTCTCGTCAAAATTCAAATCGCGCACGTCATAGATCGACAACTTGTCGTCGAGGCTGCGGCAGTAGGCGAGGTCGAATTTCATGAGGGCTCGGGTCCTTGAGGGGGAGGGTATTAATAGCGGGTGGTGGGGCGGGTTGCACTGAATGTTTTCAATGCGTTACAGAATCGCAGCTATTCACCGGTCAGGCAGTCAATAGTGGAGGCCTGAGACGCAATTTTGATAGACGGTCAGTTCACACCCTTGTCTATCGCTCATCTCTGACTTAGCCTAGCTTAGCTAAATTATGGAGGTGTTTTATGAGTGATGTGGTGCAAGTCAATATGCACGAAGCAAAGTCTCAGCTCTCTCAATTGGCTGAGCGTGTATGGCGTGGCGACAAGGTGGTGATCGCCAAGGCTGGCAAGCCTTATCTGGATCTCCTACCTCATGTCGATACTCCTCGGGCTCGCAAGCCTGGACGGTTGAAAGGGAAAATTCGGATCTCCACAGATTTTGACAAGACCCCTGAGGATATCATCGATGGATTCGAGGGCAGTCTATGAGGCGCTTGTTGTTGGATACCCATGCGTTGCTTTGGTGGCTGTCCGACGATCCTGCATTAGGCGCAGATGCTCGACAGATGATGGTGGAACCACGTAATCAGGTATTGGTAAGCGCCGCCTCGATTTGGGAGATATCCATCAAGCAGGCTAAAGGAATGCTCGAGGCTCCAGAGGATCTTGAGGCGCTGGTTGAGGATGAGGGCTTTACCAAGCTGCCGATTTCGCTGTTCCATGGACAGCAAGCGGGCAAGTTGCCGGAGATTCATCGCGATCCATTTGATCGGATGTTGATTGCTCAGGCTCAGGCAGAGGGTCTGGAGTTAGTCACTGCCGATGGGATAATCCCGCAGTACGGGGTACGGGTGGTTTCGGCGCGGTTGTGAGGGGCACTCGACATTTCAAACCCGCACACAATCCTGTGGCGAGGGGATTTATCCCCGCTGGGCTGCGAAGCGGTCCCCAACCAATCGGATTATTCACATGACGGTAAATCTCTGAAGGACAAGGGCAATCCGACCCTCAGCACCATCGACTCCATCTTACGGAAATTCGGTCTTCGCCTGGGACTGACCGCAGCGCTCCAAACCATTTATGCGCCGCCTGCCCCGCACAAGCCTGCCGCTACCGCGCCGATTCGTGGGGCTAAACCTCGGCGCAAGTAGGCGGGTTGGGCTCCGCAGAACGGCTGCTCTGCGAGCCAATTGGGTGGCCAAGGATGGCGACAAAGGCCCACCGGATGAGTAAGGCCCTTTCCTCATCTCCTAGCCAGATTTATTCAATCTGAACAGGCGGGATTTCAACAGGCTTCTCACCAATGCAGGCGTCGTCGAACTCGCCCATTATGGTCTCGTCGATAGCGCCGATTTTCAGCAGTGCTTCAGCCGAGCTGTGGATCGACTCGAAAGCCTCACTTTTAAACTCGTTAGTCATTAAATCTCCAGTAGAAGTTGGACTGAAGTCTTGCCCCAATCGCCCGTGGCGAGGGAGCTTGATCCCGCTGGGCTGCGAAGCAGCCTTGCTTTAACTAAAGTCGTCATTCAACGATCAGCCGCCCAACCCTCTCATACAACGACAGAGTAAACGCCTCTCGATCACTGGCAAGATGACACCGCCGATGGCAGTTCGGACACAACGCAACGGCATTGGTAATACTGTCCGACCCTTGCTGCGCCAAATGCTTCACATGATGTACTTCAAGAAACGGTAGTCCATCCACCTCGAAGGGTGCCTTCTGGCCGCAACCTTCGCAGACACCTTTCGCCAACTCAGCAACCCACGCCCGAACCTTCGGATCCCGAACGTAGGCCGTCGTAGTCGTGCTGACCTGCGGCGGATTTGGATTCCCTGATGGCTCGACCTTGAGTCCGTTTTTTTGAAGCTTCGAGGCTCGGCTGATCAAAGTTCGCTGATCAGATGTCGGAGCAACTTCATCGGCGCCAGGTATTACCTTATTGGCGAGCACCTTGCGGATCCGTTGAGCCACACCCGCCCCGATGTTCTTGGCAGGCATGTAGCCGCTGATGCGCCGCAAACCCATCTGTTCCAACACCGCCGAGATATTTTGCATGCGGTATTCCACCGATGAGGCACTGCGCTTGCTCAGCGGTCCATCACGTAAAAGCTGGTTCTCAACCGACTTCTTGAATGTCTGACCGCTTAACTCGCGGGCGAGCATCATCAAGTACGCATCGACCGACGCCTCAAGCTCGTCATCGCTCCAGCCACTTTTTTCAGTTGATGTGTCCATACAGCCGCCGAGGGTTGAAAACCCTCGGACGATACTGACTGGCCATTACCCCTGTCTACGAAAACTCCTACAGAACAAACTGAACCTTCGCTCGGAATGCTCCTAGGAAACCGAATGCCCAGACACGTGAAACACCTCAAGCAACCTACGCCACCATGGCTTTGCCGACACCGCCCGACCTCGCGTCCGATTCAATAACAGACAGGGCATATCTCGAAGCCGAATCCAACCGTCGTTTTGCCAATGCAGCAAACTCATGGACATCTCCGGCCAGTCCAAAACACTCAGCATCGGCCGCTCGGTATTGCTCGATGCCTGCGCGTCTCGCAGTGCCGGCACCACCTGATGCGTCAGCCACTCCCGCAACAAGCGATTCCCCGGTGTGTAGTGGTAAACCAGCAGGGCATAGACACCCGATTCGCTGAGCATCAGCCGTTTTTCAGGCTGTCCGTGGTAACGGATTAATAGGACGTGTCGCTGGTCCTCGTCCAGTTTGCTGACCATGCGGTCATTCAGATGCACACCCATCAATCGCCCAAGGTCACGAGCGCAGAACCAAGGTTGGTTTTCCAGGAGGAGGGCGTGAAGGTGTCGGCTTTGGCGGGTGAACACCGACGGAATGTAGGCTTCAGGCATGATCGATCTCCGAGGTATGCGGAGAACAGAATGGATTCTTTGTGAGCATAACGACCTCTACGTATGAAGTTAGCGGCGTGAGCCCGACGTAGAGGATGTAAGAAAAATCCCAACAAGCTAGTGCTCTGCACAGAATGCGTAAGTCCTGTGACAGTACGCGATTCTGTTCGGCGATTAGCTACTACGTTGGGCGTTTCTTAGGCACCTGCGACAAAGAGTAGATAACGAGGAGATACGGCGTCAATGGGGGACTATTCTGGGTTTTTCGTAGGGTAAAGGTAGTGTTTCTGTTCTAGCGTTAAACACGGTTGATTCTGCAAATGCTAAAAACCCCGTTTTCACGGGGTTTTTAGTTAAGCGTTAGCTGACAGGTTCAACTCAGGATTTCTTGAATCAATCCCAGCTCAAAGCCCCACCCGTCTGATACTCAATCACTCGCGTCTCAAAGAAGTTCTTCTCTTTCTTCAAGTCCATGATCTCGCTCATCCAAGGGAACGGGTTCGTAGTCCCCGGATATTCCTCTTTCAAGCCAATTTGCGACAACCGACGGTTAGCAATGAACTTCAGATAGTCTTCCATCATCGCCGCGTTCATGCCCAGCACGCCGCGAGGCATGGTGTCGCGGGCGTATTCGATTTCCAGCTGCGTACCTTGCAGGATCATCTGGGTCGCTTCTTCCTTCATCTCGGCGTCCCACAGGTGCGGGTTTTCGATCTTGATCTGGTTGATCACGTCGATGCCGAAGTTCAGGTGCATGGATTCGTCGCGCAGGATGTACTGGAACTGCTCGGCGACGCCGGTCATCTTGTTGCGGCGGCCCATGGAGAGGATCTGGGTGAAACCGCAATAGAAGAAGATGCCTTCCAGGACGCAGTAGTAGGCGATCAGGTTGCGCAGCAGCTCTTTGTCGGTTTCCGGGGTGCCGGTTTCGAACTTCGGATCGGAGATCGAACGGGTGTACTTCAGGCCCCAGGCGGCTTTTTTCGCGACCGATGGGATCTCGTGGTACATGTTGAAGATTTCACCTTCATCCATGGCCAGCGATTCGATGCAGTACTGGTAGGCGTGGGTGTGGATCGCCTCTTCGAAGGCCTGGCGCAGGATGTACTGGCGGCATTCCGGGTTGGTGATCAGGCGGTATACGGCCAGGACCAGGTTGTTGGCGACCAGGGAGTCGGCGGTGGAGAAGAAGCCCAGGTTGCGCATCACGATGCGGCGCTCGTCGTCGGTCAGGCCTTCCGGATTTTTCCAGAGGGCGATGTCGGCGGTCATGTTGACTTCTTGCGGCATCCAGTGGTTTGCGCAGCCGTCCAGGTACTTCTGCCAGGCCCAGTCGTATTTGAATGGCACGAGCTGGTTGAGGTCGGCGCGGCAGTTGATCATGCGCTTTTCATCGACGGCGACACGGGCGGAGGCGCCTTCGAGTTCGGCGAGGCCTTCGGCGACGTCGAGTTTGTCGAGGGCGGCCTTGGCGCGAATGATCGCGGCCGAGTCGCTGGCCGTCACGGCGCGGGCTTCGAGCGCGGCGGCACCGCCGGCGCTGTCGAGGCGGTCCATGTTGGCTTCAGAAGCGTGGCCGGCGTTGGCGCCTTTTACAGCGACTTCGCCGTCTTCTTTGTCGAATTCGTCCCAGCTCAGCATGACGTGTCGTCTCCTGCGTGAGGGCCAGAAGCCTGGTGATGGCCTGCTGGCGGCGGTGGATCTTGGAAAATCGTTTCTTGCAGCTGACGCAGGCAATAAACAGAAAAATGTACGGGTTGTGCTGAAGCGGCGGTGAACGCGAAGAGGCGAGGGGCCTTTGCGTGGGCTTCAGGCTGGCTTGATCCCCTGTAAGGGAATATTGCAGGCCCGTTTAAGGCGGCATTATAAGGACTTTTTTGCCTACGTGGTGCGGGGAAATCGCCCACGGAGGGCACGGCAGGGGGCGTATCCGCGTTGGAGCGAGGGTTTACAAGGCTTTGGCGGTTATAGAATTTTTTTGCATGAATCGAACGGCATGATTTTTTGATCAAAAAACGACCTGATTTTGCGTTTTTACACTACATGTTGTGTTTGGGAAGGGTTTTGGACGTCGCCAGACACAACCAGGCCCGATCAGAATCGGGCCCTGGAAAATAGCGGTAATGATCAGCCGTTGGAGCAACCGTTGCCCATGACGCTGTAGCGCAGGATATGGAGCTGGCCTTTGGAGTCTTCGTATTCCATCTTCGCCGGGACTACTTCGCAGACATTCGGGACCGCGCTCATGGAGATGATTTTGGCAATGTCCAGGTGGGTGGAGTAGGTGTACTCCTCAATGGCGGGTTTTTGCCGGGCGACATCGGTCGGGGCCTCGTCTGCCATCGCCGTTGCGCAGAGGCTGCCGAGGACCAGGACCCATAAAGCTTTCATCTTATTTCACCTTTCTTGAGGTCGAGTGGGGTCACGCAACCTTTTTGGGGTTGCGTGTGGAGCAGGTTTGGGAAGTTTGATTAACGGCCTTCGTGGGGGCTGTGTTGCGTCAATCGTGTTTGCCGGTTGGCGGGGTGGATTCTAGGGAGCGGGGGTGGATGCAAACAGACCGGGTTTTGATAAAGACTTTTGGTTGATTTGGTAATAATCGCCAGAAACTGGAGACATGTCTGTTGGATATGTTCTGGATTGACTGGCGTCATCGCGAGCAGGCTCGCTCCCACAGGGAATGGTTGTGATTATGGTCGTGCACGTTAGTACCGACATTTTGTAGGGACTTGTTACTACCATCGTCGAATGGTTCTATAGGCCCGCCCCGGGCTACAACGGGACCATACAAAAACAACTATGTCACCGAGGTAAGAAACATGAGTGCGGCTTCTCTGTATCCCGTTCGTCCCGAGGTAGCAGCCAGTACGCTGACTGACGAGGCGACCTACAAGGCCATGTACCAACAGTCGGTGGTCAACCCGGATGGCTTCTGGCGCGAGCAGGCCAAGCGCCTCGACTGGATCAAGCCGTTCACTACGGTGAAGCAGACGTCCTTCGACGATCACCATGTCGATATCAAGTGGTTTGCCGACGGCACCTTGAACGTTTCCTACAACTGCCTCGACCGTCACCTGGCTGAACGTGGCGATCAGGTCGCGATTATCTGGGAGGGCGATGACCCGGCCGAGAGCCGCAAGATCACTTACCGTGAACTGCACGAAGAAGTCTGCAAGTTCGCCAACGCCCTGCGCGGCCAGGACGTGCATCGCGGCGATGTGGTGACCATCTATATGCCGATGATCCCCGAGGCCGTGGTCGCCATGTTGGCTTGCACCCGGATCGGCGCGATTCACTCGGTGGTGTTCGGTGGTTTCTCGCCTGAAGCACTGGCCGGTCGCATCATCGACTGCAAATCCAAAGTGGTGATCACCGCCGACGAAGGCGTTCGTGCCGGTAAGAAGATTCCGCTCAAGGCCAACGTCGACGACGCGCTGACCAACCCGGAAACCAGCAGCATCCAGAAAGTCATCGTATGCAAGCGCACCGCGGGCAACATCAAGTGGAACCAGCACCGCGACATCTGGTACGAAGACCTGATGAAAGTCGCCGGCACCGTTTGCGCGCCGAAGGAAATGGGCGCTGAAGAAGCGCTGTTCATCCTCTACACCTCCGGTTCCACCGGCAAGCCAAAGGGCGTGCAACACACCACGGCCGGCTACCTGCTGTATGCGGCCATGACCCATGAGCGCGTGTTCGACTACAAGCCGGGCGAGATCTACTGGTGCACCGCCGACGTCGGTTGGGTCACCGGCCACAGCTACATCGTCTACGGTCCGCTGGCGAACGGCGCGACCACGCTGCTGTTCGAAGGCGTGCCGAACTACCCGGACATCACCCGGGTGGCTCAGGTCATCGACAAGCACAAGGTCAATATCCTCTACACCGCGCCCACCGCCATCCGCGCGATGATGGCCTCGGGTACCGCGGCCGTCGAAGGCGCCGATGGCAGCAGCCTGCGCCTGCTGGGTTCGGTGGGTGAGCCGATCAACCCGGAAGCCTGGGACTGGTATTACAAGAACGTCGGCAAGGAACGTTGCCCGATCGTCGACACCTGGTGGCAGACCGAAACCGGTGGCGTGCTGATCAGCCCGCTGCCAGGTGCCACGGCGTTGAAACCGGGTTCGGCCACGCGTCCGTTCTTCGGCGTGGTGCCGGCGCTGGTGGATAACCTCGGCAACCTGATCGAAGGCGCGGCCGAAGGCAACCTGGTGATCCTCGATTCGTGGCCAGGCCAGGCGCGGACGCTGTACGGCGACCATGACCGTTTCGTCGACACCTACTTCAAGACTTTCAGCGGCATGTATTTCACCGGCGATGGTGCGCGCCGCGATGCCGATGGCTACTACTGGATCACCGGTCGGGTGGATGACGTGCTCAACGTGTCCGGCCACCGCATGGGCACCGCCGAGATCGAAAGTGCCATGGTCGCCCACCCGAAAGTCGCCGAAGCGGCGGTGGTCGGTGTGCCGCACGATATCAAGGGGCAGGGCATCTATGTCTACGTCACCCTCAATGCCGGTGAAGAAACCAGCGAAGCTCTGCGCCTGGAGCTGAAGAACTGGGTGCGCAAGGAGATTGGTCCGATTGCTTCGCCGGATGTCATCCAGTGGGCACCCGGTTTGCCGAAGACCCGTTCCGGCAAGATCATGCGCCGTATCCTGCGCAAGATCGCCACGGCGGAATACGACGGGTTGGGTGATATCTCCACGTTGGCCGATCCGGGTGTGGTGGCGCACCTGATCGAGACGCACAAGACCATGAACGTCGCCTGACGACGGTTCGTGTCACCTGAAAGCCTCGCCCGGTGTTTGCCGGGCGGGGCTTTTTTATGTGTAACGCATTCCCATGAGGTGAGGATGCCTCTGTGGCGAGGGGATTTATCCCCGCTGGGGCGCGAAGCGGCCCTAAACCCTGACACCTCGGTGTGCCAGACAGATTAAGTCAACCGTCTTGGGGCTGCTGTGCAGCCCAGCGGGGATAAATCCCCTCGCCACGAGTTTTGCGTGTGGCATTTCCTGCGAATAAATATCGACGTTCAGCGTCAGACCTTTCGCGGCGTTACCGATGTTTCGAAATGTGTAACCAAAGGCACCGTACCGAGGCGATGGGAAACGTCGAACCCCGGTTCAGGGCATTCGCAGCTTCTCGTTAAAATAAGCCGACATGCTGTGCTTGCCGGATTAGAAGGGTTTGCGAATAATGGGCCCGCAATTTGCAATGTGTATTGGTTTCCTTTCTTTCGCCTTCGCATGAATTTGCTGGGCTGTCAATGTGCTCGAACCGCTTTCTCGATGCTTCTGTAATTTGTTGTCGCATTGAAGAAATATCGACTTCGGGCCTGTCGTTAGAATGCCGATCACTCGCTCGTCGTGGCTTGCGTTGATAAAAACGCCCGCTTCCTAGGACGCAGCGCCTACGTTCGTTCCACCCATTCGCATATTGGGCTGTTGCTCACTCTGCCGTTTTGCCCTTTACCGATGGAGTCCCAAGATGAAGAAACTTGTGCTGCTTGGCGCCCTGGCACTGTCCGTGCTGTCCCTGCCGACATTCGCCGATGAAAAGCCCCTGAAGATCGGTATCGAAGCGGCTTACCCTCCGTTTGCCTCGAAAGCCCCGGACGGCAGCATCGTCGGTTTCGACTACGATATCGGCAATGCGCTGTGCGAAGAGATGAAGGTCAAGTGCGTGTGGGTCGAGCAGGAGTTCGACGGCCTGATCCCAGCGCTCAAGGTGCGCAAGATCGACGCGATCCTGTCCTCCATGTCGATCACTGAAGATCGCAAGAAGTCCGTGGACTTCACCAACAAGTACTACAACACCCCGGCCCGTCTGGTGATGAAGGCCGGTACCCAGGTCAGCGATGGCCTGGCCGAGCTCAAGGGCAAGAACATCGGCGTGCAGCGTGGTTCGATCCACGAGCGCTTTGCCCGTGAAGTCCTCGCCCCGCTGGGTGCCGAGATCAAGCCATACGGTTCGCAGAACGAGATCTACCTGGACGTCTCCGCCGGTCGCCTCGATGGCACCCTGGCAGACGCTACCTTGTTGGATGACGGTTTCCTGAAGACCGACGCCGGCAAAGGCTTCGCATTCGTGGGCCCGGCCTTCACCGACGTCAAATACTTCGGCGACGGCGTAGGGATCGCGGTTCGCAAGGGCGATGCCTTGAAAGACAAGATCAATGGCGCCATCGCCGCTATTCGCGAGAACGGTAAGTACAAGCAGATCCAGGACAAGTACTTCGCCTTCGACATCTACGGCAAGTAACACCGTCCCGCCACTCGTGCGAAATGGCGCAAGCAACAGGCTCCCTGCGGTTTGCGCCATTTTTTCATCCCACTTTCGAGGACCTGAATCATGTTGAAAGGCTACGGGGCTGTCATCCTCGATGGCGCATGGTTGACGCTTCAGCTCGCCTTGTCGTCCATGGCCCTGGCCATCGTCCTTGGACTGATCGGTGTCGCGTTGCGCCTCTCGCCGGTGCGCTGGCTGGCGTGGTTGGGTGACCTTTATTCCACGGTCATTCGTGGTATTCCCGACCTGGTGCTGATCCTGCTGATTTTCTATGGCGGCCAGGACCTGCTCAACCGCGTGGCGCCGATGCTCGGTTATGACGACTACATCGACCTCAACCCGCTGGCGGCCGGCATCGGCACCCTGGGCTTCATCTTCGGTGCCTACCTGTCGGAAACCTTTCGTGGTGCGTTCATGGCGATCCCAAAGGGGCAGGCCGAGGCGGGCATGGCGTATGGCATGAGCGGGTTCCAGGTGTTCTTCCGGGTGCTGGTGCCGCAGATGATTCGCCTGGCGATTCCGGGCTTCACCAACAACTGGCTGGTGCTGACCAAGGCGACCGCGTTGATCTCGGTGGTGGGCCTGCAAGACATGATGTTCAAGGCCAAGCAGGCGGCGGATGCCACCCGTGAGCCTTTCACCTTCTTCCTGGCAGTGGCGGCGATGTACCTGGTGATCACCAGCGTCTCGTTGCTGGCATTGCGTCACGTTGAGAAGCGCTACTCGGTAGGCGTAAGGGCGGCTGATCTATGATCTTCGACTACAACGTCATCTATGAAGCCTTGCCGCTGTACTTCGGCGGTCTGCTGACCACTCTGAAGTTGCTGGCGCTGTCGCTGTTTTTCGGTTTGTTGGCGGCGCTGCCCCTGGGGCTGATGCGGGTGTCCAAGCAGCCGGTCGTGAACATGACGGCCTGGCTCTATACCTACGTGATTCGCGGCACACCGATGCTGGTGCAGCTGTTCCTGATCTACTACGGGTTGGCGCAGTTCGAATTCGTGCGCGAGAGCGTCCTCTGGCCGTGGCTGTCCAGCGCAACGTTCTGTGCCTGTCTCGCGTTCGCTATCAACACCAGCGCCTACACCGCCGAAATCATCGCCGGCAGCCTGCGGGCCACGCCCAATGGCGAGATCGAGGCGGCCAAGGCCATGGGCATGTCGCGCTTCACGCTGTATCGCCGGATCCTGTTGCCATCGGCCCTGCGCCGGGCGCTGCCGCAATACAGCAACGAAGTGATCATGATGCTGCAGACCACCAGTCTGGCCTCCATCGTGACCCTGATCGACATCACCGGTGCCGCGCGCACGGTGAACGCCCAGTATTACCTGCCGTTCGAGGCTTACATCACGGCCGGGGTGTTCTACCTGTGCCTGACCTTCATCCTGGTGCGCCTGTTCAAGCTGGCCGAGCGTCGCTGGCTGAGTTACCTGGCCCCGCGCAAGCACTGATAACGCGTCGACCCGATCGACTGCCCAACGAATGACGTTTTGTGAGAACCGACCGCATGTACAAGCTCGAAGTCCAAGACCTGCATAAACGCTATGGCAGTCACGAAGTGCTCAAGGGCGTGTCCCTGAAGGCCGCCGCTGGCGATGTGATCAGCATCATCGGCTCCAGTGGCTCCGGCAAAAGTACCTTCCTGCGCTGCATCAACCTGCTTGAGCAACCCCATGCCGGCAAGATTCTGCTCAACAACGAAGAGCTGAAGCTGGTGGCCAACAAGGATGGCGCGTTGAAGGCCGCGGACCCCAAGCAACTGCAACGCATGCGTTCGCGGCTGTCGATGGTGTTCCAGCATTTCAACCTGTGGTCCCACATGACCGCGCTGGAAAACATCATGGAAGCGCCAGTGCATGTGTTGGGCGTCGCCAAGGCCGAAGCCCGCGAGAAGGCCGAGCATTACCTGAACAAAGTGGGCGTGGCCCATCGCAAGGACGCTTATCCGGGCCACATGTCCGGCGGCGAGCAGCAGCGCGTGGCAATTGCCCGGGCGCTGGCGATGGAGCCGGAAGTCATGTTGTTCGACGAGCCGACGTCGGCCCTCGACCCGGAACTGGTAGGCGACGTGCTCAAGGTGATGCAGGCCCTGGCCCTGGAAGGCCGGACCATGGTGGTGGTGACCCACGAAATGGGCTTTGCCCGCGAGGTGTCGAACCAACTGGTGTTCCTGCACAAAGGCATTGTCGAAGAAAGCGGTAACCCGCGTGAAGTGCTGGTCAATCCGCAATCGGAGCGCCTGCAACAATTTCTTTCGGGCAGCCTCAAGTAATTGCTCCCGTTACGCACCTGATTTGGGTCATGCTGCGCACCACGTGCCAGATGGTCTAATTTGGTTGCAGCCGCTTTTGGCTTTAACACTGTTTTCGTTTCGGATCGCCCGCCATGACTGCCCATCGAATTGGTTTCCTGATTTGGCCCAGCACTAAAGCCTTGACGCTGGCGCTGGCAGAGGAGGCCTTGCGTGTCGCTCAGCGCGTGCATCCGGAGGTGGTCTACGAGCTTTCGTTTCTGCAGGCCGAACCGGCGGGCGAGGGTGCCTGGCAATTACCCGGCGAACCCTGGGCAGGCAAGCTCGAAGGCCTCCAGAAGCTGTTCCTGTTGGCTGATGAACCACCGGCTGCGCTGGCCTCCAACCTGAGCAGCGCGCTCAAGCAACTGGTGCGTGCCGGTTGTGTGATTGGTGGCCTGTCGGCCGGTGTCTATCCGCTGGCTCAATTGGGCTTGCTCGACGGTTACCGCGCCGCCGTGCACTGGCGCTGGCAGGACGATTTCTCCGAGCGTTTCCCCAAGGTCATCGCCACCAGCCATTTGTTCGACTGGGATCGCGACCGCCTGACGGCCTGCGGTGGCATGTCGGTGCTCGACCTGCTGCTGGCGGTACTGTCGCGCGATCACGGCGCGGAACTGGCCGGGGCAGTGTCGGAAGAGCTGGTGGTCGAGCGCATCCGTGAGGGTGGCGAACGCCAGCGCATCCCGTTGCAGAATCGCCTCGGCTCCAGCCATCCGAAGCTCACCCAGGCGGTGTTGCTGATGGAGGCCAACATCGAAGAACCGCTGACCACCGATGAAATCGCCCAGCACGTGTGCGTATCCCGCCGGCAACTGGAGCGGATCTTCAAGCAATACCTCAACCGCGTGCCGAGCCAGTATTACCTGGAGCTGCGCCTGAACAAGGCCCGGCAGATGCTGATGCAGACCAGCAAATCCATCATCCAGATCGGTTTGTCCTGTGGTTTCTCCTCGGGGCCGCACTTCTCCAGCGCCTACCGCAACTTCTTCGGCGCCACGCCGCGGGAAGACCGCAACCAGCGACGCAGCAGCAGCCCGTTCGAATTGTCGTCGGTGCCGGCCGAGCGGGGTTAGGGCGCGCTCACGACTTTTGTAGGCAGTAGATTTATCTGTGGCGAGGGGATTTATCCCCGCTGGGGCGCGAAGCGCCCCTGGAACCCGGCACCTCGCTGCGCCAGATAGATTGATTTGACTGTTCTGGGGCTGCTTTGCAGTCCAGCGGGGATAAATCCCCTCGCCACAGTTGTCCTTTCCCAAACTGCTGTTGTGTCTGGCAATGGAAATGTGGACGTCGACGCCTAAAGTCCCCCGACAACGTTTAAACTGCGCCTTTGCGACGCTATTTGTCGCATTGCCATAAACCCAATGAAAACGGGGTTTGGCGCTATAAGAAGTTGTCGCTTGGCGGCAAGGCCGGGCTGAAAACTGTCCTTACAATCCTCACCAAGCTCGCCATTTCCAGGCGAGTGTTTCTCTTCAGGAGACTCCGATGTCCGTTGAGCAAGCCGCGGTACAACGCGCCGATTTCGACCAGGTAATGGTTCCCAACTATGCGCCTGCTGCCTTCATTCCCGTGCGTGGCGCCGGTTCCCGCGTGTGGGACCAGTCCGGTCGCGAGTTGATCGATTTCGCTGGCGGTATTGCAGTCAACGTGTTGGGCCACGCCCACCCGGCGCTGGTTGGCGCGCTCACCGAGCAGGCCAACAAGCTGTGGCATGTCTCCAACGTATTCACCAACGAACCGGCGCTGCGCCTGGCCCATAAACTGGTCGACGCGACATTCGCCGAGCGTGCGTTCTTCTGCAACTCCGGCGCCGAAGCCAACGAGGCCGCCTTCAAGCTGGCCCGTCGTGTTGCGTTCGATCGTTTCGGCACTGAAAAGTACGAAATCATCGCCGCGCTCAACAGCTTCCACGGCCGCACGCTGTTCACCGTCAACGTCGGCGGGCAGTCGAAGTATTCCGATGGTTTCGGTCCCAAGATCAGCGGTATCACCCACGTTCCCTATAACGACCTGGCAGCCTTGAAAGCAGCCATTTCGGACAAGACCTGCGCCGTGGTGCTGGAACCGATCCAGGGCGAAGGCGGCGTGCTGCCAGCCGAGCAAGCCTACCTGCAAGGCGCCCGCGACCTGTGCGATGCACACGATGCGCTGCTGGTGTTCGACGAAGTGCAGACCGGCATGGGTCGCAGCGGTGAACTGTTTGCCTACATGCACTACGGCGTGGTCCCGGACATCCTCACCAGCGCCAAGAGCCTGGGCGGTGGTTTCCCGATCGCGGCGATGCTCACCACCGAAGCGCTGGCCAAGCACCTCGTCGTCGGGACCCACGGCACCACTTACGGCGGCAACCCGCTGGCGTGCGCGGTGGCGGAGGCGGTGATCGATGTGGTCAACACCCCTGAAGTGCTCGGCGGCGTCAAGGCCAAGCATGACAAGTTCAAGACCCGCCTGGAGCAGATCGGCGAGAAGTACGGCCTGTTTACCCAGGTGCGCGGTCTGGGCCTGTTGATCGGCTGCGTGCTGAATGACGCCTGGAAAGGCAAGGCCAAGGACATCTTCAACGCCGCCGAACAGGAAGGCCTGATGATCCTGCAAGCCGGCCCGGACGTGATCCGTTTCGCCCCGAGCCTGGTGGTGGAGGACGCCGACATCGACGCCGGCCTGGACCGTTTCGAGAAGGCCGCGGCGAAGCTGACCCAAGCCTGATCCTGAAAACTGGCTCCATGGGAGCCAGGTTTCTGTGGGAGCTGAGCTTGCTCGCGATGGGATCGCCTTGTTGTGACAGGTGAAACTCAGTGTGTGCATCGCGAGCAAGCTTTGCTCCCACAGGAAGCCGTTTTTTTCTTTGTGTCGACCCTTTTGGTCGAACCCTTTATTTCAAGTTAAGGAGTGACACCATGCTGGTGATGCGCCCCGCGCAAATGGCGGATCTGGGCGAGGTACAGCGTCTGGCTGCGGACAGTCCGATCGGTGTCACTTCCTTGCCGGATGACGTGGAACGCTTGAGCGACAAGATCGCCGCGAGCGAAGCCTCGTTTGCCGCCGAAGTCAGTTTCAATGGTGAGGAAAGCTATTTCTTCGTCCTTGAAGACACCGCCACCGGCAAGCTGGTGGGCTGTTCGGCCATCGTCGCGTCGGCCGGTTATTCCGAGCCGTTCTACAGCTTTCGCAACGAGACGTTCGTCCATGCCTCCCGTGAGCTGAAGATCCACAACAAGATCCACGTGCTTTCCCAGTGCCACGACCTGACCGGCAACAGCCTGCTGACCAGTTTCTATGTGGTCCGGGACCTGGTGGGCACGCCATGGGCAGAACTCAATTCCCGCGGGCGCCTGCTGTTCGTCGCCAGCCATCCGGAGCGGTTCGCCGATTCGGTGGTGACCGAGATCGTCGGCTACAGCGATGAAAATGGCGATTCGCCGTTCTGGGACGCCATCGGTCGCAATTTCTTCGACCTCAACTATGCCGCCGCCGAGCGTCTGTGCGGGCTGAAAAGCCGCACTTTCCTGGCCGAGCTGATGCCGCATTACCCGATCTACGTGCCACTGCTGCCGGACGCCGCCCAGGAAGCCATGGGGCAGGTCCATCCGCGTGCGCAGATCACCTTCGACATCCTGATGCGCGAAGGCTTCGAGACCGATCATTACATCGACATCTTCGACGGCGGCCCGACCCTGCATGCCCGCGTCTCGGGGATTCGTTCGATTGCCCAGAGCCGCGTGGTGCCGGTCAAGCTCGGCGAACCGGTCAAGGGTGCCGGCCGGCAATACCTGGTGGCCAATGCGCAGTTGCAGGATTACCGCGCCGTGTTGCTCGAGCTCGATTACGCGCCGGGTAAACCGGTGATCCTGGACATGGAAGCGGCCGAGGCCCTGGGCGTTGGCGAAGGCGCCAGCGTGCGCCTGGTGGCGGTTTAAGTCTGAGTTTCGCGGGTGGCATGAGCGGCCCGTTTGAGGAGATAGCATGATCGTTCGTCCCGTACGCAGCAGCGATTTACCCGCTCTGATCGCCCTGGCCCGCAGCACCGGTACCGGCCTGACCACCTTGCCGGCCAACGAAGAGCGCCTGGCCCATCGGGTCGGCTGGGCCGAGAAGACTTTTCGCGGTGAAGCCGGGCGTGGCGATGCGGACTACCTGTTCGTGCTCGAAGACGACGACGGCCAAGTGGTGGGCATCTCCGCCATTGCCGGTGCCGTGGGCCTGCGTGAGCCCTGGTACAACTTCCGCGTCGGCCTGACGGTGAGCGCTTCCCAGGAGCTGAACATCTACCGGGAAATCCCGACGCTGTTCCTGGCCAACGACCTGACCGGCAATTCCGAGCTGTGTTCGCTGTTCCTGCATGCCGATTACCGCAATGGCCTCAACGGCCGCATGCTGGCCAAGGCGCGGTTGCTGTTCATTGCCGAATACCCGCAGTTGTTCGGCAACAAGATCATCGCCGAGATGCGCGGCATGTCCGACGACACCGGCCGTTCGCCTTTCTGGGAAAGCCTGGGCCGGCACTTCTTCAAGATGGAATTCAGCCAGGCCGATTACCTGACCGGAGTCGGCAACAAGGCGTTCATCGCCGAACTGATGCCCAAGTTCCCGCTGTATACCTGTTTCCTGTCCGAGGATGCCCGCGCCGTGATCGCCCAGGTTCATCCGGACACCGAGCCGGCCTTGTCGATGCTCAAGAGCGAAGGTTTCAATTATCAAGGCTACGTCGACATCTTCGATGCCGGCCCGGCCGTGGAATGCGAAACCGCCAAGATCCGTGCGGTTCGTGACAGCCAGGCCCTGGTGCTGGCCATCGGTACGCCGGGCGACGACGCCACGCCATTCCTCATCCATAACCGCAAGTGCCTGGATTGCCGCATCACGGCGGCACCGGCGCGCTTCGCCTCGGGCACCCTGGTGGTTGATCCGCTGACCGCCAAACGCCTTCAACTCAACGCCGGCGATCAAGTGCGCGCCGTTGCGTTGTCTGCTCGGGAGTCGAAATGATGAACTCGCTGTATATCGCGGGAAGCTGGCTGGAAGGCCAGGGCGACATGTTTGAGTCGTTGAACCCGGTGACCCAGCAAGTGTTGTGGTCGGGCAAGGGCGCCACGGCGGCGCAGGTCGAGTCGGCGGTGCAGGCTGCGCGCCAGGCATTTCCGGACTGGGCCCGGCGCGCTCTGGATGAGCGCATCCAGGTGCTGGAGGCCTTTGCTGCGGCGCTGAAGAGCCACGCGGACGAACTGGCCCACTGCATCGGCGAGGAAACCGGCAAGCCGTTGTGGGAAGCGGCCACAGAAGTCACCAGCATGATCAACAAGGTCGCCATCTCGGTGCAGAGCTACCGCGAGCGGACCGGCGAGAAGAGCGGCCCCCTGGGCGACGCCACTGCGGTACTGCGGCATAAGCCCCACGGTGTAGTAGCGGTATTCGGTCCTTACAACTTCCCTGGCCATTTGCCCAACGGCCACATCGTGCCGGCGTTGCTGGCGGGTAACTGCGTGTTGTTCAAGCCGAGCGAACTGACCCCGAAAGTCGCCGAGCTGACGGTCAAGTGCTGGGTCGAAGCCGGTTTGCCGGCGGGCGTGCTGAATCTGCTGCAAGGTGCACGGGAAACCGGTATCGCCCTGGCGGCGAACCCGGGTATCGACGGGCTGTTCTTCACCGGCTCCAGCCGTACCGGCAATCTGTTGCATCAACAGTTCTCCGGTCGCCCGGACAAGATCCTGGCGCTGGAAATGGGCGGTAACAATCCACTGGTGGTGGACGAGGTGGCGGACGTCGATGCGGCGGTCTACACCATCATCCAGTCGGCATTCATTTCCGCCGGCCAGCGCTGCACCTGCGCCCGCCGATTGCTGGTGCCGGAAGGGGCGTGGGGCGATGCCCTGCTGGCGCGCCTGGTGGCGGTCAGCGCTGCGATTGAAGTCGGCGCGTTCGACCAGCAACCGGCGCCGTTCATGGGCTCGGTGGTTTCCCTGGGCGCGGCGAAAGCCTTGATGGACGCGCAAAATCATCTGCTGGGCCTCGGCGCCGTGGCGCTGCTGGCGATGACCCGGCCACAGCCCCAGGCCGCGTTGCTGACGCCAGGGATCCTCGATGTGACGGCGGTGGCCGAACGTCCTGACGAAGAGCTGTTCGGGCCGCTGCTGCAAGTGATCCGCTACGCGGATTTCCCGGCGGCCATTGCTGAGGCCAACAACACCCAGTACGGCCTGGCCGCCGGCTTGTTGTCCGACTCCCAGGAGCGCTACCAGCAGTTCTGGCTGCAAAGCCGTGCCGGTATCGTCAACTGGAACAAGCAGTTGACCGGCGCCGCCAGCAGCGCTCCGTTCGGCGGCGTCGGCGCCTCGGGCAACCATCGCGCCAGTGCCTATTACGCGGCCGATTATTGCGCGTACCCGGTGGCGTCCCTGGAGACGCCGAGCCTTGTCATGCCGGCTGCCCTGACTCCCGGCGTGAGAATGGCGTAGCGCCAATCGCGAGCAGGTTCGCTCCACAAGGGCTGCGCAAAACCCTGTGGGAGCGAGCCTGCTCGCGATAGCAGCGCCGCCGTTGCTACTTGATGCCTATAAAAAACAGATCCTCGTGGAGCCTCGCTGATGAAATCCTTTGAAGTCAATTTTGACGGTCTAGTGGGGCCGACCCATAACTACGGCGGGCTCTCGTACGGCAACGTCGCGTCCCAGAGCAACAGCCAGGCCTGCTCCAACCCAAAGGAAGCGGCATTGCAGGGCCTGGCGAAAATGAAAGCGCTGATGGACATGGGCTTCCAGCAGGGTGTACTGGCGCCACAGGAGCGCCCCGACGTGGCTGCTCTGCGCCGGTTGGGCTTTGCCGGCAGCGACGCCGAGGTCATCCAGCAGGCCGCGAAAGAAGCGATGCCGCTGCTGGTCGCCAGTTGCTCGGCCTCCAGCATGTGGGTGGCGAATGCCGCCACCGTCAGCCCAAGCGCCGACACCGCGGATGGCCGCGTGCATTTCACCGCCGCCAACCTGAACTGCAAATACCATCGCAGCATCGAGCACCCGACCACCAGTCGCGTACTGGGGGCGATGTTTGCCGATCAACAGCACTTTGCCCATCACGCCGCGTTGCCGGCGGTGGCGCAGTTCGGCGATGAAGGGGCAGCCAACCACACCCGGTTCTGCCGGAGCTACGGTGAGGCGGGCGTCGAGTTCTTCGTGTTCGGTCGCAGTGCTTTCGACACCCGCTACCCGGCGCCGCAGAAATACCCGGCCCGTCAGACCCTCGAAGCGTCCCGCGCTGTCGCTCGTCTGCATGGCCTGCGGGAAGAGGGCGTGGTGTACGCCCAACAGAACCCGTCGGTGATCGACCAGGGCGTGTTTCACAACGACGTGATCGCGGTCGGCAATGGCGAGGTGTTGTTCTATCACGAGGACGCGTTTCTCGAGACCGACAAGATGCTCGCCGAACTGAGCGGCAAACTCGCCAAGGTCGGTGGGACATTTCAGTCTGTGTGTGTGCCGCGTTCGGCGGTCAGCGTCGATGACGCGGTACGTTCCTACCTGTTCAATAGCCAGCTGTTGTCGCGTCCCGACGGCTCGATGCTGTTGATCGTGCCGGAAGAGTGCCGCAGCAACCCGCGTGTCTGGCAATACCTGCAAGGCCTGACGGGCTCTGGCGGGGTGATTCGCGAAGTGAAGGTCTTCGACCTAAAACAGAGCATGCAGAACGGTGGCGGCCCGGCTTGCCTGAGGCTGCGCGTGGCCCTCAATGAAACCGAACTGGCGGCCGTCAACCCAGGGGTTATCATGACGGCGCCGCGGTACGATTCGCTGACCCAGTGGGTCGAGCGGCATTACCGCGACCGTATGACCGAAAGCGACCTGGCGGACCCGCAATTGCTGCTCGAATGCCGGTCGGCACTGGATGAACTGACACAAATCCTTAAACTTGGCGCGGTTTATCCTTTCCAGATCAATTGAAAGCGCGCGCGACCTGACTACAGTCAAAGCAGGGCGCGTGGCCTTATCCCCAGACGAGAACGTAAAAACATGAGCGATGCACTGCAGCTGATTCTTGAAGACACCGACGGCACCCAGCTGGAAACCTCTTGCACCCGCGTGGCGGTGATGTGGCAAGGCAAGGAGTTGTGGATCCAGCAGGACGGCCGCGGTCAGCTGCTGATCGGCGTGGACGTCGAGGAAGGGGATGAGGAATACGCCAACCTGTTGTTGCGCCCGTTGGCAACCAACCTGGTCAGCCTGCAGCTGGAAATGGAACCGGCCGACCTCGGCGACGATGACCATGTCCATGGCCCGGATTGCGGCCACGACCATTAAGGAAACCGCGCTATGCTCGCCCTCGGCAAACTGCTTGAACTGACCCTCGCCGGCCGTGAACCGGCGGAGAAGACTCAACTGACTGTCGAAGGCGTGCGGATGCGCTGGTTGAGCGAGGGCGCGCTGGAGGTCAAGCCGCCCGAAGCCCGGGATAATGGCCTGGACCTGTTGTTGTCGGCGGGGATCCACGGTAACGAAACCGCGCCAATCGAATTGCTCGACCGCCTGCTGCATGACATCGCCCGTGGTGACGTGAAGCCCCGGGCACGCATTCTGTTCCTGTTCGGCAATCCCGAGGCCATCCGCCGCGGTGAGCGTTTCGTCGAGCAGGACGTCAACCGGCTGTTCAATGGCCGTCATGAGCTGAGCGGCGGCCCGGAAGCGCTGCGGGCTTGCGAGCTGGAGCGGCTGGCTGCCAGCTTCTTCAACCGGCCAGAGCGCAGTCGCTTGCATTACGACCTGCACACGGCCATCCGCGGCTCAAAGATCGAGCAGTTCGCCCTGTACCCCTGGAAGGAGGGGCGCCAGCATTCACGTCGTGAACTGGCCCGCCTGCGTGCGGCGGGTATGGAAGCGGTGCTGCTGCAAAACAAGCCGTCCATCGTATTCAGTGCCTACACCTACGACCAGCTCGGCGCAGAATCCTTTACCCTGGAACTGGGCAAGGCGCGGCCGTTCGGAGAGAACGAAGGCGTCAACGTCAGCCTGCTGGAAACCCGCCTGAAGCAGATCATCGAAGGCAACGAGCCTGAGCTGGACGAAGGGCTGGATGGTCTCCAGCTGTTCAGCGTGGCCCGGGAAATCATCAAGCACAGCGATAGCTTCCGCTTGAACCTGCCGGCGGACATCGAGAACTTCTCGGAGCTGGGAAAAGGCTATGTGCTGGCCGAAGACATCGCCCAGACCCGTTGGGTGATCGAAGAAGAGGGGGCGCGGATCATCTTCCCCAACCCCAAGGTGAAGAACGGCTTGCGGGCAGGCATCCTGATTGTGCCGGCCACGGATGAAAATCTGGCCTGAGTCCAGCGCCGAGCCCTTGTGGGAGCGAGCCTGCTCGCGATAGCGGTATACCAGCCGACATTCATGGCGACTGACACTCCGTCATCGCGAGCAGGCTCGCTCCCACATTCGGTTCGGTGTTTAGACGGCTAAAGCGCGCTGTTCGCTACGGCGCAGCGTCCGGGTCTTGCGCAAGGTGTCGGCGCAGGTCTTCGCCGCTTCCTGACCCTTGTGCACGAAGTGCTCGAAGAAAAACTTCTGGTGCTCTTCCCCGGCATGGAAGTGGTGCGGCGTGAGCACCACCGAGAACACCGGCACCTCGGTTTCCAGCTGCACCTGCATCAGGCCGCTGATCACCGATTGAGCGACGAACTCATGCCGGTAGATACCGCCATCCACCACCAGGCCAGCGGCGACGATGCCCGCGTAGCGGCCGGACTTGGCCAGCAGTTTGGCGTGCAGCGGGATCTCGAAGGCGCCACCGACTTCGAAGAAGTCGATATCACTTTCCTGGTAGCCCTGGTTGAGCATTTCCGCGACGAAGCCGTTACGGCTCTGGTCGACAATTTCCTTGTGCCAGCAGGCCTGGATGAACGCAACGCGTTCGCCCGGATGTTTGATTTTGCTGTCGATTGCAGTGGGTTGCATGTTCTGGTTCCTGTTTGTGTGAAAAACAGGGCGTCATGAATCGAAGGGGAGTCGAGGGTACGCTGCGCACAGATAGCCGCAAGCGGTCCTTGGGAGCCGATCCCGTTCTCTCTTCATCCGGACTATGACCGTCGGCCCCGGGATCACACCGGGTCTGCTGACCTTGTCGCCGCACCGCTAAAAAGCCGTGCATCGCCAAGCGCTCGCGGGCTATGCACCTTGCGTGCAATTACCGCCGGTGGGGAATTGCACCCCGCCCTGAGAACGTTTTGCCGCTACGCTGTGTGGCGGCGCAGGATTTTTAACACATAACTCCCTGTGGGAGCGAGCGGTGGGAGCAAAGCTTGCTCGCGATGGCGCCGGGTCAGGCTGTATTGATATTGATTGACCCACTGCTATCGCGAACAAGCTTTGCTCCTACTGCACACAAGCGTTTTGTTGTGTTTTCCTTCAGGCGGTCTTGATTATTCGCCGTCATGACCGCAGTAATTACCCTTCGAAAGGGAATTCTCCCCACCCGCACCCGAGGCCAGATTCATGAGCGTTATCGATCTTCGCAGCGACACGGTCACCCAACCTTCCGCCGCCATGCTGGATGCCATGGCCGGCGCGCCGACCGGCGACGATGTGTATGGCGAGGACCCGACTGTCAATCGTCTCGAAGCCGAACTCGCCGGGCGCCTGGGGTTCGCGGCGGGGTTGTTCGTGCCCACTGGCACCATGAGCAACCTGCTGGGGTTGATGGCTCACTGCGAGCGTGGCGATGAGTACATCGTCGGCCAACAGGCCCACACCTACAAATACGAAGGCGGCGGCGCGGCGGTGCTCGGTTCGATCCAGCCCCAGCCCCTGGAGGTGCAGGCGGACGGCTCCCTGGACCTGGCGCAAGTCGCCGCTGCGATCAAGCCCGATGACTTCCACTTTGCCCGCACCCGCCTGCTGGCCCTGGAAAACACCATGCAGGGCAAGGTGCTGCCGCTGGAGTATCTGGCCCAAGCCCGGCGTTTCACCCGGGAGCACGGCCTCGCGCTGCACCTGGACGGGGCGCGTTTGTACAACGCGGCGGTCAAGCTCAACGTCGATGCGCGGGAGATCACGCAGCATTTCGATTCAGTGTCGGTGTGCCTGTCCAAAGGTTTGGGCGCGCCGATCGGTTCGGTCCTGTGCGGCAGCGCCGGCTTGATCGACAAGGCGCGCCGGCTGCGCAAGATGGTCGGCGGCGGCATGCGCCAGGCCGGGATCCTGGCGGCAGCGGGGCTGTATGCCCTCGATCATCAGGTCCAGCGCCTGGCCGACGACCACGCCAATGCCCGGCGCCTTGCCGAAGGGTTGCAGGCGGCGGGTTATGAGGTCGAGCCGGTGCAGACCAACATGGTCTATGTGCACATGGGCGATCGGGCTGAGGCGATCAAGGCATTTGCCGCCGAGCGGGGCATCAAGCTCATTGCTGCGCCGCGCCTGCGGATGGTGACCCACCTGGACGTCAGCGCTGGGCAAATCGACCGGGTGATCGCCACTTTCGTCGAATTTTCCGGCAACTGATCGCTCAAGCAGCCCAATTGACAGTTTCTATCGCATAACACGCTGTACCCCAAGCGCAGGGCCGATATAATGCGGCCCTTTGCCGTTGCTTCGTCTGTTGACGTTTTGCACAGGCCTTTGGCCGCAGCCTCCGTGGAAGAACCTAATGAAAAGCGCAGAAATCCGTGAAGCCTTCCTTCGCTTCTTCGAAGAGCAAGGTCACACCCGAGTAGCCTCCAGCTCTTTGATTCCGGGCAATGACCCGACCCTGCTGTTCACCAACGCGGGGATGAACCAGTTCAAGGACTGCTTTCTGGGCCAGGAGAAACGTGCCTACACCCGCGCGGTGAGTAGCCAGAAGTGCGTGCGTGCCGGCGGCAAGCACAACGACCTGGAAAACGTCGGTTATACCGCTCGTCACCACACGTTCTTCGAAATGCTGGGTAACTTCAGCTTCGGCGACTATTTCAAGCGCGACGCCATCACCTTCGCCTGGACCTTCCTGACCTCCGACAAGTGGCTGAACCTGCCCAAGGAGAAACTCTGGGTAACGGTCTACGCCACCGATGACGAAGCCTATGACATCTGGACCAAAGAGGTCGGTGTCCCGGCCGAGCGCATGGTGCGCATCGGTGACAACAAGGGCGCGCCATACGCCTCCGACAACTTCTGGACCATGGGCGATACCGGCCCGTGCGGCCCTTGCACCGAGATCTTCTACGATCACGGCGCCGACATCTGGGGCGGCCCACCCGGCTCGCCGGAAGAGGACGGCGACCGTTACATCGAGATCTGGAACAACGTGTTCATGCAGTTCAACCGCACCGCTGATGGCGTGTTGCATCCGCTGCCGGCGCCGTCGGTCGACACCGGCATGGGCCTGGAGCGGATCAGTGCGGTGTTGCAGCACGTTCACTCCAACTACGAAATCGACCTGTTCCAGAGCCTGCTGGACGCTTCGGCCAAGGCCATCGGTTGCACCAACGACAACCAGGCTTCGCTGAAAGTGGTGGCCGACCATATCCGTTCCTGCGGCTTCCTGATTGCCGACGGCGTGCTGCCGTCCAACGAAGGCCGTGGCTACGTGCTGCGCCGGATCATCCGTCGCGCCTGCCGTCACGGCAACAAGCTGGGCGCCAAGGGCAGCTTCTTCTATCAGATCGTCGCGGCCCTGGTGGCCGAGATGGGTGAGGCCTTCCCGGAATTGAAATCCCAACAGGCGCACATCGAGCGCGTGCTCAAGGCCGAAGAAGAGCAGTTCGCCAAGACCCTGGAGCAGGGCCTGAAGATCCTCGAGCAGGACTTGGCCGAACTCAAGGGCAACGTGGTACCGGGCGACGTGGTGTTCAAGCTGTACGACACCTACGGTTTCCCGATGGACCTGACCGGCGACATCGCCCGCGAACGCAACCTGACCCTCGACGAAGAAGGCTTTGAACGCGAGATGGAAGCCCAGCGGGTGCGTGCGCGTTCCGCCAGCGCCTTCGGCATGGACTACAACAGCCTGGTCAAGGTTGACGTGGCCACCGAATTCACCGGTTACGCCGGCACCAGCGGTTCGGCCAAGATCGTGGCTATCTATAAGGACGGCCAATCGGTCGACATCCTGAGCGAAGGCCAGGAAGGCGTGATCGTGCTCGACACGACCCCGTTCTACGCCGAGTCCGGCGGCCAGATCGGCGACAGTGGTTACCTGCAGGCCGGCAGCTCGCGTTTTGACGTGCGCGACACCACCAAGACCGGCGGCGCGTTCCTGCATCATGGCGTGCTGGCTTCGGGCAGCCTGATGGTCGCCGCCCCGGTATCCGCCCATGTCGACGCCGAAGTGCGTCACGCCACCTCGCTGAACCACTCCGCCACGCACTTGCTGCATGCGGCGTTGCGCCAGGTGTTGGGTGAGCATGTCCAGCAGAAGGGTTCGTTGGTAGACAGCCAGCGCCTGCGCTTTGACTTCAGCCACTTCGAAGCCATCAAGCCTGAGCAGCTCAAAGCCCTGGAAGAGATCGTCAACGCCGAGATTCGCAAGAACTCCCCGGTAGAAACCGAAGAAACCGACATCGACACCGCCAAGAAGAAAGGCGCGATGGCGTTGTTCGGCGAGAAGTACGGCGATAGCGTGCGCGTGCTGAGCATGGGTGATTTCTCGGTGGAGCTGTGCGGTGGCATTCACGCCAACCGGACCGGCGACATCGGTCTGCTGAAGATCATCAGTGAAGGCGGCGTGGCCTCCGGCGTGCGGCGTATCGAAGCGGTCACCGGTGCCGCGGCACTGGCGTACCTCAACGCTGCCGAAGAACAACTCAAGGAAGCGGCGAGCCTGATCAAGGGCAGCCGTGACAACCTGATCGACAAGCTGTCGGCAGTGCTGGAGCGCAACCGCCTGCTGGAGAAGCAACTCGAGCAGTTGCAGGCCAAGGCCGCCAGCGCCGCGGGCGACGATCTGTCGGCCCAGGCCGTGGACGTCAAGGGTGTGAAAGTGCTGGCCGTGCGTCTGGACGGTCAGGACGGCAAGGCCCTGCTGGGGCTGGTCGATCAACTGAAAAACAAACTCGGCCGCGCAGTGATCCTGCTCGGCAGTGTCCATGAGGAAAAGGTCGTTCTCGTCGCAGGCGTGACCAAGGACCTGACTGGCCAACTCAAAGCCGGTGATTTGATGAAGCAGGCCGCTGCGGCAGTGGGCGGCAAGGGCGGTGGCCGTCCGGACATGGCGCAAGGCGGCGGTACCGACGTTGGCGCACTGGACGCGGCACTGGCCCAGACCGTTGCATTTGTAGAGCAGGGTATTTAAGGCGGTGCTTCGGGCTCGCGGTCTAGTCGCGGGTCCGACCGCCGTAGTAACTATTGGGCGCCCTTCAGGGGCAGAGGCGGCTTTGAAATGGCTTTGATCGTACAGAAATTTGGAGGCACCTCGGTCGGCACTGTCGAGAGAATCGAACAAGTCGCCGACAAGGTTAAGAAATTCCGTGAAGCGGGCGATGACCTGGTGGTTGTACTGTCGGCAATGAGCGGCGAAACCAACCGTCTGATCGATCTGGCCAAGCAAATCAGCGGCGAGCAGCAGCCGGTTCCCCGTGAACTGGACGTGATCGTTTCCACCGGCGAGCAGGTGACTATCGCCTTGCTGGCCATGGCACTGATGAAGCGTGGCGTGCCGGCGGTGTCCTATACCGGCAACCAGGTGCGTATTCTGACGGACAGCGCGCACAACAAGGCGCGTATCCTGCAGATCGACGATCAGAAAATTCGTGGAGACCTGAAGGCTGGCCGTGTCGTAGTGGTCGCCGGTTTCCAGGGCGTGGACGAGCACGGCAACATCACCACCCTGGGTCGTGGCGGTTCCGACACCACCGGTGTTGCACTGGCGGCAGCCCTCAAGGCTGACGAATGCCAGATCTACACCGATGTGGATGGCGTCTACACCACCGATCCGCGAGTGGTTCCCGTGGCTCAGCGCCTGGACAAGATCACCTTCGAAGAGATGCTGGAAATGGCCAGTCTCGGCTCGAAGGTGCTGCAGATCCGGGCGGTTGAATTCGCTGGCAAGTACAACGTCCCGCTGCGCGTCCTGCACAGCTTCAAAGAGGGTCCGGGCACCCTCATTACTATTGATGAAGAGGAATCCATGGAACAGCCGATCATCTCCGGCATCGCTTTCAACCGCGATGAAGCCAAGCTGACCATCCGTGGCGTGCCAGACACCCCTGGCGTGGCCTTCAAGATTCTTGGCCCGATCAGTGCCGCGAACATCGAAGTCGACATGATCGTGCAGAACGTCGCGCACGATAACACCACCGACTTCACCTTCACCGTGCACCGCAACGACTATCAGGCCGCCGAAGCCGTGCTGAAGAAGACCGCAGCCGAGATCGGGGCCCGGGAAGTGGTGGGGGACACCAAGATCGCCAAGGTGTCGATCGTCGGCGTTGGCATGCGCTCCCACGCAGGCGTGGCCAGCCGCATGTTCGAATCCCTGGCCAAGGAAAGCATCAATATCCAGATGATCTCGACTTCGGAAATCAAGGTTTCCGTGGTGATTGAAGAGAAATACCTGGAACTGGCCGTGCGTGCCCTGCACACGGCTTTCGAACTCGACGCAACCGCCCGACAGGGCGAATAAGGCCTTGTCCCGAGGGCGCGGTTCTACCGCGCCCTTTGTTTTTTTGAATGGCGCGTCCCAAAACTGTTCTTTTGCTCGCGCTGGTCAATACTGAGGCCTGTAGGCTGCGACCGTTGCGGTTGCAGGTCCGACGTCCTTGTTTTGCAGACTTGTAGTCCCTGAACTGAATTGCGTGAGGAGAAAGGTATGCTGATTCTGACTCGTCGGTGCGCAGAGAGCCTGATTATTGGCGATGGCGAAATCACCGTGACCGTGCTGGGCGTCAAAGGAAACCAAGTGCGTATTGGCGTCAACGCGCCGAAAGAGGTCGCGGTGCACCGGGAGGAAATTTACCTGCGCATCAAGAAAGAGAAGGACGACGAACCAAGCCATTAATTTTTATCGATTTTTATGTTTGCAAACGGGGATGAAGGTGGTTAATATACGCCCCGTGTTGCGGAGAGCTGGCCGAGTGGCCGAAGGCGCTCCCCTGCTAAGGGAGTACACCTCAAAAGGGTGTCGGGGGTTCGAATCCCCCGTTCTCCGCCATTATTCATGTAGTGCGTTGTAATCTGGCTTGTTCGGTAAGTTGTTGAAATTACTGGAAAAAAGCGCTTTACAAAAAGATTCGACGACCTATAATGCGCGGCAACACATGCACTCGTAGCTCAGCTGGATAGAGTACTCGGCTACGAACCGAGCGGTCACAGGTTCGAATCCTGTCGAGTGCACCATTTAAGAGTCGTTTGCAGCAATGCAAATAACTTGGCTTCAACCAGTTGTGATCTGGTATAAAACCACAACCTGCACTCGTAGCTCAGCTGGATAGAGTACTCGGCTACGAACCGAGCGGTCACAGGTTCGAATCCTGTCGAGTGCACCATATATCAAAAAGCCCGCGTTTAACGCGGGCTTTTTGTTGTCTACGATTTGCCTTTTACACAGCCTTTCTCATCGAACACGACCTCTGCGCTGCGACCGTTCTTCGCTTTGTAGGTGTAGCGGGTGCTCGAATTCCGAATCTTGATTGAGTCAGGTTTGCCGAGGGCGCTTTCCACGTCTTGCTGGTTCATGCCCGCGACGATGCGCCTGTCCATGATTGCATCGCGACGCTGCCCGGTGCTCAGCAGATTCCCACAGGGGTCTTCAAGCTGGCCGACAACCGTCGGTGCTCTGCGCCTGGTTTTGTTGCCGGGTGTTTGTCGGTGTTCTGCTTCGGGCAGCAGCGATTCGCCGGTGGGGGCGATTGTGCCAGGGCTGTACGGATGGATTCGCTGCAATGACAGGTTCTCTTCCGGCCCGCAGCTCAAGGTGGTGAAGGTGACGTGCCCTGCGCTGTTTTCGCAGCGATGAACGGTGTGTTCGGCGGCCAGCGAAGGCAGGCAGCACAGGGTGAGGAGCAGAAAAATATAGCGATTGAGCGGCATTCGAGCGCCTTCCTGGCGGATGAAAGGTGGGAGTTGACGCATCACTTGTGGGAGCAAAGCTTGCTGGCGATAGCGGTAGGCCAGCCGATTCGCTGTCTGTTGACTGACTGCAATCGCGAGCAAGCTTTGCTCCCGCGGGCTCGTGATCAGCTGACTGACATCAGAGTAGTCGCTCCATTTTTGCTGGGTGGTGTGTTTTCTTTTCTGGATAAATCGTCGTAATTCCATAGGTTCAGCCTGCGTTCAGGTTTGTCTCGCAAGCGCTTGTTCTTGCCATGATTTTTTAACGTTTTAAAACGCCAGGCGGTGTATGATTGCGCCCGTCAGCCCCGCCGGGGCTTTGGAATACTTCCATGGACTTACCCAGTAGTTACTCAAAACCTCGTTTCACCAATCATGAATTGACTGATTGATCCTTCCGGCGTGCCCCACTGCTGGGAGTGGAGTTCGCCTATGACCGAAATTGAAGTAAAAAAAACGCAGGAAAGCCTTCAGGACCGTCTCGCGCAAGTCGTTGAGCTGCTGCATCGCCAGCGGGTCGTGGAGGACCTGACGCATCGCCAGGAAGGTCCGCATCATGACCGGGTCGAGAACCTGGTCCACCGGCAGAACCTCGTCGAGTTGCAGCGCAAGCTCGATGACCTGCACTCCGCCGACGTCGCCTACATCCTTGAAGCCTTGCCGCTGGAAGAGCGTCTGACGGTCTGGCAACTGGTCAAGGCTGATCGCGACGGTGACATCCTGCTCGAAGTGTCCGACTCGGTTCGTGAAACCCTGATCGCCGATATGGATGATCACGAGTTGCTGGCGGCGGCCAAGGAAATGGACGCCGACGAACTCGCCGACCTTGCGCCCGAACTGCCACGGGACGTTGTCCACGAACTGATGGAAGCCCTCGACGGCCAGCAGCGTGAGCGCGTGCGCTCGGCGTTGTCCTATGACGAGGAGCAGGTCGGTGCGCTGATGGACTTCGAGATGGTGACGATCCGTGAGGATGTCAGCCTTGAAGTGGTATTGCGCTACCTGCGTCGTCTCAAGGAGCTGCCGGGGCATACCGACAAGCTCTTTGTGGTCGACTACGACGGTGTGCTCAAGGGCGTGCTGCCGATCAAGCGACTACTGGTCAACGATCCGGAGAAGCAGGTCGCCGAGGTCATGGCCAGCGATCCGGTGAGTTTTCATCCGGACGAAGACGCCTACGATGCGGCCCAGGCCTTCGAGCGTTATGACTTGATCTCCGCCCCGGTGGTCGACAAGAACGGCAAGCTGATCGGCCGTCTGACCATCGATGAAATGGTCGACCTGATTCGTGAGGAAAGCGAAAGCGAAGTCCTCAATATGGCCGGTCTGCGCGAAGAGGAAGACATCTTCGCCTCGGTCTGGAAATCCCTGCGCAACCGTTGGGCCTGGCTGGCGATCAATCTGATCACGGCGTTTGTCGCCTCTCGGGTCATCGGCTTGTTCGAGGGCTCCATCGAGCGGTTGGTGGCGCTTGCGGCGCTGATGCCCATCGTGGCCGGTATTGGTGGCAACTCCGGCAACCAGACCATCACCATGATCGTTCGCGCCATGGCGCTCGACCAGGTCAGCACCGGCAATACCTCGCGATTGATGCGCAAGGAGCTGGTGGTGGCCCTGATCAATGGCGTGCTATGGGGCGGTGTAATCGGTGTGGTGGCGTATCTGCTCTATGGCAGTTGGTCATTAGGGGTGGTCATGACGGCCGCGATGACCCTCAACTTGCTGTTGGCGGCGTTGATGGGCGTCTTGATCCCCATGACCCTCGCCCGGTTGGGGCGTGACCCGGCCATGGGCGCGAGCGTGATGATTACCGCCATGACCGACAGCGGCGGGTTCTTTATTTTCCTCGGGCTGGCGACCATCTTCCTGCTCTGATCGCTCGTTCCCATGCAGTGCGTGGGAACGCTTCAGCTCGGTGGGCGTAGGCAGGATAAATCCCAAGCAAAAAAAAGCCAGCGCAAGGCTGGCTTTGGGTATTTCCTGCGATCAGGACGCGTCTGCGGCCATCTCTGCATCGTGGGCAATCAGCGAAACGAGGGCGTTCTGCTGGCGGTGGGAGAGTTGTCGGAAGCGTTGAAGCAGTTCGCGCTCATGCAGTGACAGCTCCGGGCTGTCCAGGCGCATGCTCAGTTCTTCACCCAACGCGCCTTCCTGGATAAGGCTTTGCTCTAGGCGCGCGATGATTTCAGAGTTCATGCTGCGGTGATGATTGCGAGCCACCTCGGCAATGCGTTCCCGCATTCCGTCTGGCAGACGTACGACGAACTTGTCAGCCGTACGGCTGGAATAAATTGCCTGTTTCAATGGGCGCATATATTTAACCGGTTAGTTCAGGGGAGCGGTTCTCGGGATTGGCCGCAGGATGTCGAATAGGACAAGCACCGTAGCCAAATGTTCAACCTGAATTGTTAAGAGGCCCGCATCATGCCTCAAAATTGCCAGATCATTGGCGCCAATTCTGTGACAAATATTGATCCGCGTAAAGGCGTTCTGCCATTACCCTTCATCAAAAATGCGGACTGGTTGGAAAAATCAACAGGTCTGCACGTTGTGACCATCGCATCGTGTCTATGTGCCATACCGTCTGGCGGATAACCGGAACGGCAGCAAAGACCGGTGCTCCTTGTACTGTATAGGATAGTGGCAATTTGCCGATTTACTAGCAGGGGCCGATGGGGATGGATGAGCGGCGTTCCGTTTATCTGTGTCATCGTGTTGAGGGGCTGTGAGCAGCAGCATTTGCCTACACTTAAAAAGCCTACGGACGACATGACAAACGCCAGGCTGGCCGTTAACATGCACGCCGTCCATCGCACCGCGTTTCTCGTGGTCGACCTGTGTCTCAGTAGCTCAATTGGATAGAGCATCCCCCTCCTAAGGGCTAGATACGATTTCTTGCAAGGGACAGGGCGCAGTGTTAAGTTGTGATCGTTGTTGGTTTTGTTTTTTGATTTTTCTGTTTGTATTCAAGCCGTTATCTCTATAGTCCTTGTAGTTCAACGGATAGAACGGGGCCCTCCTAAGGCTCAGATGCAGGTTCGATTCCTGCCGGGGACACCATCTTAGTCACTACTTCAGTCACTACTTCTCTTCTTGCTCAGCATGACCTTGCTCGGGTCAGCTAGGCCTCGCGCTGACCTGCACATCCATCGTGCCGTATGCATGCGCTGTGCACTCTGTCGGCAAGCTTCGATTTTCATCCGCTTCGATGGGTATCAAGTCAATGAACGCTCTGTGCGCGATCCTCTACGCATATGAACCGCGTGTAAGTCTCAGCTAGCTCACATCAGGCATGGCTTATACGCCTTTGGATCCATCCCCTCGTGATTTCGTGCCACTGCTATAGTGGCTCGTAGAATCAACTGAGGGATCAGAATGAAGGTCGTCAAACTCGGCATAGAGAATTTTCGCGGGATTCGGTGCGCCAGTCTTTGCTTCGATGGGCATACGCTCCTGGTTGGAACGAATAATGTAGGGAAAAGCACCATCTGTGAGGCTCTGGATCTGGTATTAGGCCCGGATCGACTCAATCGGTTCCCCCCCATAGATGAGCATGACTTTTACAACGGAATTTATCTGTTCCCGTCGCTAGAAGAGGGATTGCCGCCTACGCCAATTCGCCTGCGCATCGAGGCTGTCCTGGTTGGGTTGAGCGTCGAGGTCAGTAATCGGTGTGGAGGTAACTCGGAGTTTTGGCACCTGTTAGAAAAGCGCGTTCTCGCGGCTGGTGAAATCGACGCTGCGAATCCACCCGATGTCGTACCTTGCCTAAGGATCGAGACCATTGGTCTCTACGACATCGAGGAGGACGAGTTTGTCGCCAGGACTTATTTCTCTCATAGCCCTGATGCACCATTGGGTGAGTTGACGGCTGTTCCAAAGACCATCAAGCGACAGTTCGGATTTCTGTATCTACGCACCCTTAGGACGGGATCGCGAGCGCTCAGTTTGGAAAGGGGGTCGTTGCTGGACATCATCCTGAGAGCTAAGGGTGTAAGGCACAGCCTCTGGCAGAAAACGATATCTCGGCTGCAAAGCCTAGACATCGAAGCCGATGCGACTGAAATAGCTCCCGTCCTTAGATCAGTTGAAAAAAGGCTCTCCAGATATGTAGCCCTTGAATCGCCTGGCAATGCCACGAAGCTTCACGTATCGGAACTTACCAGAGAGCATCTACGGAAAACGCTGACCTTTTTCATGGCGCTGTCCGCTGATCAGGCGCATGTTCCGTTTGCCCATGCCGGCACTGGGACGATTAACACCCTGGTGCTGGCGCTGCTGTCACTTATTGCTGACCTCAAGTCTGATGTGATCTTTGCGATGGAAGAGCCTGAGATCGCTGTTCCCCCACATACTCAGCGAAGGATCGCCGAGTACCTTCTCACCAAAACGACGCAGGCGTTCGTCACGTCTCATTCTCCCTTTGTGATCGAGAAGTTTGAGCCTAGTCAAACGCTGCTGCTTGCCCGACAGGACGCAGGTACTGTCACATCTCGGAAAGTCTCGGATGCGACCGGACTTAAAGATAATGATTACAGACGATTCGCTAAGTCGGGGCTTTCAGAGTGCATGTTAAGTCGCGGTGTCATCGTCGTTGAGGGGGTGACCGAGCTGCATGCTATGCCAGTGATTGCTCGTCGCATGGAAGAACAGGATCCGAGTCTCCAGCCGCTGGATATTTCTGGGGTGGCATTCTTTGACGCGGATGGCGAGTCGAATGTGCCCAAATTCGGCAAGTTTTTTAAAACGTTGGGGCTTCGGACGTTTGCCTTCTACGATCTTCTTCCCAAAGGAAATCGAAAACCCGAGGTGCTCCAAGCGTTGGCCGATACCTATGAGATAAACACTGAACACCCCTACAAGGGCTTCGAGGGTCTGCTTGCTGCTGAGGTTCCAGCGTCACGTCTTTGGTCATTTCTACTCGATCTGAGGATCAGCGACGAGAGTGGAAACGTGATGGTGCCTGAGCTACAGCCAAGTGATGCTGCGGTAAGGTCTTTGGCGATGCAGGCTCTTGGAAGTAACAAGGGCGCGGGATGGGCGGCTCGCTTACTTAATGACTGCGAATATGAGGAGCTGCCCGGAGCGACTAAAGATTTCTTGGCTGGTATCTACAAACTGTTCCCTCGTCCTGTAGAAGCGGAAGAGGAATCGCAGCCTGATGATGCTTGGTTGGATGATCCGATATGACCGAAGCGCGTGATTTGCGCGATACAGTTATCGCCTGCGAGAAGCACATTTTAGTATTAGGCGGCCCCGGAAGCGGCAAAACTACGTTAGCTTTGCGCAAAGCGGTCCACCGGATCAGGCAGGGATTGCTTCCAGGGCAGTCCGTCTTATTCCTCAGTTTTTCACGTGCGGCTGTTGCTAGGATCGCAGATGCGGCGAAGCTGGAGTCCACGACGCAGGAAAAGGATTGCCTTTCAATCCAGACCTTCCATTCATTTTTTTGGACCATTCTTAAGGCGCACGGTTACCTGCTTGGGGCTCCAACTAAGCTATCTATCTTGCTTCCCCAAGATGAAAAAGCTCTATCGGCGGGTATCGACGATGATGATGTAGGTTGGCCTGCTTGGCTTGTGGAGCGTGATCGCTTGTTCAGGGAGGAGGGCAGGGTCGCGTTCGATCTTTTTGCTACCAACGTAGGCGATTTGCTAAAGAGCAGTAGTTACCTGCTTCAATCGGTCGCTGCTAAGCACCCACTCATCATCGTGGATGAGGCGCAGGACACCAGCGAGCCAGCGTGGGGCAATATTCAGCTTCTCGCGTCGAGGTCCCGGGTGATGTGCCTAGCTGACCAAGAGCAACAGATTTTTGACTTCTTGCCTGGCGTGGGACCGGAACGAATCTCCGTGATTCGCCAGGTTTTGCAGCCCTTTGCTGTGGATTTGGGAACGCAGAATCACCGTAGTCCGAATTCGGAGATACTTTGCTTCGGGAACGACACGTTGAATGGCGTCGTTCGTGGGGCGCCGTATCAAGGTGTATCACAGTTAATGTACCGCCCAGAAAATCCCACCCCTAATTGGAATCATTTGCTGCGTCGTGCTCTTAAGGAGCTGTATGGCTCCATTATCGCGCAGGCCGGCGCCATGCCAGGCACGATCGCCATCCTGGTCGGTAATAATCGCAGCGCTTTAAGGATGTCTAATGCGCTCAACGCACTGGGGCCTAATGTTGGCAAAGCCGTTCAACATAAGCTCCATTTTGACGAAGCAGAATCTCTGCTTTCAGCGCGGTTAGCTGCCTTTCTTCTAGAGCCAAAAAAATCAGAGAACGAAGCCTTTGACATAGCATCTAGCATGGATCTAATCGTTGCGGCCCGTAATGCCACGGGCCAGGCAAAAGCTGCTATTGCCACGCTGAAAGCGCAGGCTCTGCAAGTGAGGCAGGGTAAGCAGTTGAAGATCAACCTCGTAAAAGCATTGCGAGGTGTGCTGGTGACCCTATCTGAGTCTCCGTTCACGGGAGATCCCGCTTACGATTGGCTGGCGGTGAAGGGCGCGCTGCGGGGAAGTGGCCAGAGCGAGTTGCTCAGAGTGGCGGACCAGCTTGACTACCTTGTGGCCTTCAAGCGTGGTCACCGCATCTCTGCCGCATTGGCAGCGGAGTGGATCCGCGACGGGAAATACACCAATGCTCGGGGTGCCCTCGATCAAGCTTTGGCGCAGGAACAAATTCTTGATGGGGTTGAAGCAATACCTGGTCTTCAGATAATGAATATCCACAAGGCTAAAGGGAAGCAATTCGACGGTGTGATCATAGTTAGAGAAGCAAAGCGGAGCGCCAACGGAGTGGGGTCGTCCTTTGTGTGGAGAGACGACGATCCGCCGTACCCCAAAAGTCGAAGGCTCCTGCGAGTGGGCATCACGCGTGCTCGAACGCACCTCCTACTGCTTAATCCCCTGTGGCCTGTATGTCCTCTCTTAAAAGGACAGCAACTATAATCGGCTCAACTGAAAAACAAAGATATCTGAATGACGTGCTGACTCGCTTAACGAAGCAGTGGCCAAGTGGAATTGAGCAGCTTTCGGTAGAAGTGGTAGCCAGTTCAATCACGGAAAACGTGATGTCCCGACGCATAGAGCGATGTTGATGAGGCGGTAGGTGCTTCAGCCAGCCTTTCTCAAGGCTGAACTAGACCAGCGTGGGTGCCGCCAGTGAGGCGTATGCCGGATCAGTCTAGCTCAGGCTGTCAGCCCACAAGATTGGACAATAGGAGGTGGCGAGGGTACGAATAAATGAGAAAAATTCTTAATAAAGCATTATTTGTAATCAAAAATATACCCGGCTTTGCCGGAAGATAACCAGGCTTGTTCGGCGAAGGACCTCTAAGAGGTATTTTATGTATATATATACAGTATGTCAAGGGAAAAATTAACCCTCCCTATATTGACCTGTATGTGAGGGTGGGGTAAGAATTCTGGTTTTTGTATCAGCGCTTAACTTTGACTTTCAGCAAGCAGTTGTCGGTTTGAATGAGGAGGGTGTCGTGTTTTGTCGCGGTGTAACGCTTTTATATGGCCTTTAAAGCGCTTTGTTGTTGATGGGTATGCGAGGGTGGCGGCTAATTTCTATCGTCCAGCCTGCGCGCTTGTAGGTGGCTCCTGCTTTTTTCTATGACGCCGCTCGTAGGGCTGCGAAAAAATCCACAAAAGCGACGCAATATTCCACGGCACGGCACCGCATCCTTGACTCTACGGCTTCTTGGTTCATCACTACACCGCTCCGGCTCGCACGGGTTGCGCATCTTCAGGCTGGCTGGATCAGATCCAGTTGCAAACGTCTTCACACAGCTCATTCAGGAAGCTGGCAGAGTCTTGGCTGTCCTGCTCGTAAAACGCTGTCAGGGTGAGTAATGCTGCTGAGGAGACGTTTAGAAGCGCGGCCAATTCGACGATGCGTTCTAGAGTTGGCGAGTGGATTCCTCTTTCCAGTGCGCTGATATATGTCCTTACGACGCCCGGCTCAAACGCCTCTTGCGTCATTCCGCGGGCCTTTCGTATCTGTCTCAAGGCCTTACCAAAAGCGAGCTTCACGTCCATCCTCAAAATACCCCGAGCAAATCCGGACATGAGAAATTTGCTCTGAGGTATTTTCTACACTGTATACCATTCATTTTTATCGAATCGCTGGTATCCTCTCTTCGACATACCGGGCACCTAAACGTGGAGATATTTCATGATTGGCGACATTAATGACGCAATCCTGAGGCTAAAAAGTGACGCTGGCGACCTGCCGTTCACCGGCTATCTTACGAATGCTCACGTCGAAGATCCTCCAAGCGTTAAGGGCGAAATTTGGCGGCACATTCGAGCCGAACCCTCCGGGAAATTCGCAGACGGTCATCGCGTCGAGACATCGCGAATGGTTGAGATTGAGGTCCGTGGCGAGAGCATGTGGGTGGTTACCGAGCAGGGAAGTCGGTATGGCATTCTTTCTATCAGCCCGATCGGTTGGATCTATTTCAGCAGAATCCTTTGTATTAATGAGCGTCTCAATCCAGCGCCAGCGCAGACTCCTCGATTCATAATGGATCTCCAGGCTGTTGATTCGCCGCTGCCGGAGCTTCGCGGCCTTCGGATAAGATCGCCCAAGCAGCCCGATTCTGCTGCTGTGGCGAACTCTTCGTCGATTCGTCGTGTTCTGGATCCGAGCGCGCAGCCGCCCGAGGTTGAAAGTACGGAACGATTGATCGAAGCCTTGAAACGAAATGGCGTGCGTTTTGTGACGCATTAACGATTTGTTAGGACGTACCTATGACGTAGGTTCGGCTGAAATTCTGCCTGAGTCGTTATCGGCCAGTAACGGACGTTTCTGGGGGGGGGGGGAGGTCTGTCCCAAAAGAATTGTGCCAATGCTGGCCTCAACGGATAGCGAACGGTGGGGAAAAGTGCACTTTAAAGAACGATTCACCCTGGTAAATGATCTTGCCCAGGCCATGTCTGAGATATTCGACAGCGTCACACTAGAGATTGCCTTGGGTGGCGCCAGTCCAGTCATCGGCGACTGGCCGGACCCAGCCAATTAGGGAATGCTGGTCAACGGCGATGGTGTTGGGTGCAAGAGCGGCGTGTATTTGTTTGGTAGCCGAGTAGTTGCTCGCGGTAAGCCTTACGGGTCGTCACCATGGTCGTGGAGGCATCAGCGATGCTTCTAGTGTGCAAGGTAAGCAGCGAAGCCAAGCCATTTAGGTCGACCACGCTTTCATTAAGCTGCTGGCGCCGAGGATTTTCATAACCCGCTTCATGTTGTAGGCGAGTACCTGTGCATGAATGGCGTTAGGAACCTCTTTTGTCCGACTTTTGCCGGTCAAGGTTACCCAGAATGCGGGTCTAGTCCGATGAAAGCGACTGGTGAAATCCATGCAATACGCAAAAAAGAATTTCACCGACCGTAACGCATTTTTTTTACGTAACGTAGATGTGTTACAAGCAAAAAAAAGCGTTACGTCACGGTGGCTAAGGGCCGTGAGAGGGCTCCGAGTCGAAAAATTTCAAGACTGAGTGCCGCTATCCACAATTTCTAGGCATGGGTGACTAGCATTGTGCAAAATTTGCACTTTCCAATTGGCGGATCTGGGTACATCGGTGCCGCCATCGCCCGACAGCGCTGACAGACACGATATCCGCTCAAAGCACTCAGTCAGTAGTCAGCCTCTACACGTGTCTTGGAGACCTTAGAGGTGGTTGTATCGCGAATCAGAGCCCGACGCTTATCTCCACAGCGCGTCGGCGGAGACGCGCGATCGTAAAGCTGCTCTCCGGATGTGAGTGCGCCATTCGATATGGCGGTGAGGCCATACGAGCTGAGCGTTCGGTTGAGAATAATCAGGCTCGTTTGGAAGGGTGGCAGCGCGCTCGTGGCGACGGAAATCTGGTTACGCACGCAGAGCGCTTTCTACGGATTGAGGAACTGGTCGCCAAGGTGGCGGCGGTGAGGTAGCACTCGCTCGTATATGTATACGGTGTACACTCCTCAGCACCGCAACTATGTTGTGAGAATGCTCATTTCTGCTCAAGGCTCGCTGGAGAATTGCAGTGGATCGATATAGCCAACTTGCATTGTCATCTGGGCGACTGCTAATCGCGCGCATTCCTTGCAACCTTTGGTTAAGTTCCGCATCGCGGGTCTCTAATCGGTACATCACTCTAACAGCGCTAAGTTGGTTGCCTAGCTTAAGTTACTAACGAGGTTCTTCATTGGGGGAGACATAACGACGGCTTCGACCAAATTGATCCGCAATTTTTTTTGCTGCATCACCGAATCGCTTTTCAAAAGTCTCGCGCTCCTCTTGAGATAAGCCTTCAACTTTAGCTGCCGAAATTACGCGATGCTCAGCCAGCTCATCCTGGTTTTTGGCCTTCAGGTAAGCGCAGGTATCGAACCCATCTGGACGTTTCGGACCATTCTTAGCGTCCTGATCAATCTGATTTCCCATTTCGGGTTAGCTCCGTCAGATGACGACCCAAGCGTCGTCTCGGGTTTTGGATAATATCAGGTTTGTAGGCCCAAACTGCTTAACCAGCTGCATATCGACTAAATACTGAAGTGACGTCTGATCACAACTTAGCGGATCACCTGATCAACTGCACCTCTTTTTTGATTTTATTGAACAGGGCAGTCCCTTGGTCGGCGGGGGAAGGGATTTGTGCGGAGTCGTCTTTTTTGATGACATACCCTATACCCCGGCTATCTAATGCACAGCCAAGCGCAGAGTGAGCTACAAGCATCTCTCGGGCGTCTTCGGCGCTACAGTATTTTTTTCCGCTGGTTTGAATTGTATATAGTATGCGTTTGCATATGTTCAATAAGTCAGACTTTACTTCGCTCGTTGCAATCAAAACGTCTTCGAGGCCTTCTCTGTCCAGATCGAGTTCTGGAGTGAGGTGAGTACCAGGGTTTATTAAAATTCCACCAAGTATCACGCCACTAAACTCACCGATCTTAATTTCAGATTTACCCATCGTTGATTTGGTTTTTGCTTGAGGTATACCGCCGTGCATCCCTTCTGAAGCGTTGCCTAGAAGCGCAATGTGTATGCGACGAATTTGCTCTTCTCGCCAATTTGTGAATCTCTCGGCGTCTTCAGGAGGTATTTCGCAATGCTCTATTTTTTGTTCGTGACTAAACTCAGCAATTTTAACCGTAGAGTTTTTCCTGGCTCCTTTTATGAGGTTGCTTTTTTCGTCATAAGCCACAATGCTTGAGCTAACGGTTTTGAGAACTATGCAGCGGTCGCAATTTTGGGTGAGCTTTATATACATACGCGTGCCTTTTTTATTGTTTTTTATTTTTCAATTGTAACATATGCGCTTGAGGTTGGAGTTAATGTTTTCTGTTCGAAAGTATTATTTTCAATTCTCGTGAGTAGCAATGAGGTTTTGAAATTGTGCTTTTTCGGTGGGTAGTGAGCGTTGTGGGTGTATTAGTAATCCTATTCTATCCAAGGCTTCAATAAGGCCGTTATCGCGAAAATACATTTGAGTCTTATTCAGTTTTTCTTCTAGGTTTTCTATCGTCAGGTTTTGAATCGAGATAGTACCTGATGGCTTGATATTATTCGGTGGTAGTAAGAATATTTTGAATATCGGCGTCTGAAAATGCTTCTGCAAAAGGCGTAGCATGTTTTTGGTGCCAAGATTGACAATGGTTTCCCAGGTCTTCATTTCGTTCTTGCCATTGGGGCGGGTTTGGGGGGTAAAGTTAAAGTTAAATTTGAAGCCGATTTTATAATAATTATCGGTTTCTATGGAAATTACACCTTCTCGATTATTTCGATTAATGAATTCACGAGCTTGATTTGACAGATGGGTTACTGAGGTCATCATGCCGACGCTTACAGTTTTTACATCCCGCTCAAACTTCGATACTGCTGGGAGCGTAGGGTTCGCACCGAGTCCCAGGGTGGCTTCGTCGCGAGCAGGGGAGTAGTTTAGTCTTCCACACAGGGCCCCGAACGTTAGCACGGTTGACATGATCTTACTTCCGCTTATCCATCTGCCGTCCTCAGAGTTAAGCTTATAGCTGAGACCCTTGATTTCTCCTGTGGTAGTGAGCACGGGCTTTATCTGCACGCCGCGCTTTGCCATTGCATGTAAGAAGTCACTTACCGTTTCAGGATGGCTGGACAGAGTGCTTTTAGCGATTGCACGAATGATTGACGCTTGGTTTTTGTTATTTACATTATCTCCAGGAGAAAGAGTCGGCGTTAGCTCATACTTTTGCTCTAGGACTCGTACCATCTCCATGCCGCGCTCGAAATCGTTCTTGTTGGCTAAGAGTCCATAATGGGATGCTAAGCTGCTATCTTCGAATCGTAATTGGACTCGGCACAGTGCGATATGGACATGGCTATGATCAGTGTCGTTATGGCAAGCTGCAACCCACATCATGCTATTATCGACCCCCATGCCCTCCAAGAATTCCCTCGTGAGCGATTCAAACTCAGTATGTGTGAGTTGGTCTTGGGCGGGTAGAGATAGAACGTGATGTTCTATAAGCTTTTCCCCATTGCCGTGATAGCGTTGTATTTGTATATTAAACTCGTTCTCTAACTCTCTGGTGTCAACAACTCTAATATCGCCTCTGTATCCTTTGAACGGGGACCCACTTACGGCGCTTCCACCGAGGTACTCTATGAACGGTCGTTTGTCGATCTCTTTAGTATTTGCTGCAAAGATGTAGCGTATAAGAGTTTCGCAAGATTGGAATGTGTGGGCTTTTTTGTAAATCATAATATATGCTCATTATTGTTATTATTATTTGTGATTCTTTACAGTTTTTTGGGGGTGGCAGGTTTAAAAATTTTTCCTCTGATTGCAAAGTGTTCAAGCTCTGATAAGCTGGTGGTCAGTTCAGCGGGAAGTCGAACGTTTAGGCTGAGTAGTCTCAAGTTTTCAATTTTGCTTAGTAAGGCTTCTATGTAATCATTTCGAGATTCTATCTCGTGAATTATATATCGCTCGTACCCCATACTCCTCTCTAATTTGTCAAAGGTATAATCTTTGGCGAAGCGAGAAAGGCTTTTGTATTTGCTCATTTCAGCCTTAAGGTTAAATTGCTCGAATTCGCGTTCGTTGAGATGCATTGTGATACGTCGCGATGCTTTTTCCGTGTCCGCCTTTTTTGGTCGGCCACTTTGTTTCTTGGTCAGATCGATGATCATGCTTTTTCTCTTGTTGTTATTATAAATGCGCAGAAATCGAAGATTTTGAGCACTGGCAGTTTCATGCGCCAAAAATTCATTTTTGAAGCTTGGAACATAGCTTGCTGAAAATATCTTTATCTAATTATACATTTAAATATCTCGACTGTGGTGGTGTGCTTTTGGGTATTTATATGTTGTGTGATTATTGGTTGGTCCTGAGGCTTTGGTCCTTCTTTCGGTTGCTTGCGAGTGTTGCGACGATTAGAACGGTATTTGTCTTTTCGTTAAGAGGGTTTGTGTTGCTTAAAGTGTTTTAGCTATGAAGGTCTCGTACTTTTTTCTAGAGGTGTGGACTATTAGGTTGGAACTTCACAATTTACATAGGTTGGTGGGTGTCGATGGCTGTTATTTTTTTATTGGCTTTTGGCAAGATTGAGACTTTATTTTTTTTGCAATTGAAGTGCTCTAAGCAAGCTTGGATTGTCGTGACCCGTTACGCGGAATGTACCCAGTGGCCGGATTGGGCGATAGGAGGTTTCCATTGGTAGATTTATTTTGCAAAAGCGTAAAAATATTTTAAGGGTTTACAATAAGTAATGGGCAAAAAACCGTGCTACTATTAACTTGCAACAATCCTGTTGTTTCAATAGATGGCTGGCACCGGGAAAGACTGGTGGTTTCGCTGGCGATTGGTCAGCGAAACTTAATTTCAAACAGCGGGAATTCATAATATTCGTTAGTTATACTTCGCCGTCGCTGCCGCCCAGTCGGTCATTTTCGTTGAAATGGGCCCTGGCAACGACCGCCCTTGCTGGGCATTTTCGCGCAGCGGTCGGGATACAGCTTGTATAGCCGTAGTTTCCAACAAACTCTCCAATCAGACAGCCTAGGGTGGCGTCGCATGGTAACGTCATAACGCATTAGTTTTTGCTTCTCACGACCATACCTGCGATGAACCCTTAGTAAAAAGCAGGCATCGATTGGGAAGTTTCTAGGGCGCTCTGTTCATCGTCGAGGCGAATCACGTAAGGTCGTTGTAGCAGGCTTAGCTCGCCTATGCTCCTCCTCGCCAAAAGATATGGCGCAAAGCCACTTAGAATTCAGGAGTCGGGCGTGATCACGGAATTGAATTGCAGCCATCGGCGAATTAATCCTTTGAGCACTTCCTCTAGCGTATTCGGTAGCTAAGTCGAATTGTGCGTCAGCGCTGAGCATCGTGTGAAGAACGAAAAGATCCGTCATTGCGCTCCACTTACCGATTACCCCGTGATCAAACTGATCAGAACTGCATTCTGAAGGTAGCACCATTGGTGAATGTTCACGAACTCCAGTTTTTCAACTCAAGATTGGTCATCACCAAAGTGGTGGGTGGGGGTGACTTGCTTCGACAGGCGGGTTTACCGAGTCGGTTTCGGAAGCCAAGAAGGTAGAGGTTGAGATTCTTACTAGGGATCTGGCTTTTCGCTATCAATATAGGCCTGCCCGCAGTTACCTTATGGTCTTGCCATTTTTCTGCATTGAGACAGGATTTCACACGTAATGAGATTGGGTATGGACGTCCGGATTAGGTTTCATGGTGTGGGCCAGGGGTTGTTCAGTTCGGGAAGCATTTACCCGCTTCCGAAGTCTGGCGGTAGTGCATTCAATTGGGTCTACGATTGTGGAACTGATTCGGCACAGCACTATCTCGACAGCTCGCTCAGCGACTTGGATCATAGCATTCGGACGCCCGAAGGGCAGCGGCCCTACCTTGACCTAGTGACCATCTCCCATTTCGATTCTGATCACATCAGCGGTCTCGTAAAGCTGCTGGAGCGCTTCGATGTGGGTGATCTTTTGCTACCGTACGTACCCTTGTGGCAGCGGCTTGTTATCGGTTTTCACGCCCACCGGGCGCACAGTTCACGATTGACGAGATTTTTGGTAAATCCGGTTGCATTCATCGCTGCGGTTCCTGAGGCTAAAGTCAAACGTATTTTGTTCGTATCAGGCAGTCCTTCTATCGACGAGTCGCCCCCAGAGCGAGACGGTCCACCTCGACGACCACTACAACTACCAGTGGTAAACGATAGGGATGCGGATCCTCAAGATTCAGGTTCTATCCCCGTGAAGGTTGAAACCGAGGATTTGAGCGGTCTGAGTGATGTGGATGACAAAAGATTTGACTTCCAAAATATGGCGCGGGCAGCAGGGAAACGGACGGACGTAGCATTTATTACCTATGGTAGAGGGATTGTGATTGCGGGGTGTTGGGAGTTTTTGCCATACAACGATGCGCAGTTGGCACCGATGGCTTCTCGAATATTTCGTGATCGCGTTTCACATATTCGCGACAAACTGCTGGGTAGCGTAAAAGCTATTACTACCCGTGCCTTGAAGGAATTAAAGGATCTCTATGCTAAAGAATTCAACTTCAAGGGCCAGAAAGAAAATCAGAACCTCATCTCGCTGTTTCTTTACGGTGGCCCAATAGGATCGAAACTGGGCAAAATGTGGGTCAGGGGTTCGGAAGTAGACAGGCCATTGCCCCCTCGGAGGCTATGGTGTGTGCCGATTTCGATATGCAAAGGCGGCGTGCTCTATACCGGTGATGGTTACCTCAATACACCGCTACGGTTTGATAGCATGAAGGCTTTTCTGGGGGCTCACCGTGTGAGTGGTCTTTCGCTCCTACAAGTCATGCACCATGGGGCTAAAGCAAACTGGCATGCCGGGTTGGCCTATAAAATACAGCCGATGTTCAGCGTGTTTAGTTCGAATCCCGATCACCAGGGATATCGCCATCCACATACTGAAGTGACCACGGATTTTGCTTCCTACAGGCCACTGCAAGCGAGTAAAGGATCGGCTGTAAACATTGCGCTTTTGCGGTTGCGATAGGTGGGCATTGAATCTGCCTGCGGATCAAACATGCGTGGATGCTATTGAAAAAACTCTACAGTGCGCCTTACACTACTCGCTATCACCTCGATGGTGAGTGGTAACTGAGCAACCACGGTCAAGAAGTCGCCTCCTTGATTGATCGGCTCTAAAGGTTTTCATGACCTTCTCTCTCCAAATCCTTGTTGACCATTCCCTATTGCCTGAGGCGATGCGGTGCTATGTGCCGTGGTTTTTGGAGAGATAAAAATCGATGCTAGAATTTCTTTGCGCTACCCGTGACACCTATGTTTTAACTGATCGCCCAGGTGACGCCCCGTCTGATGTCAATCGCAAATGGTCGATCCGTATAGGTGGACTGCATCAGGACCATCTGCGTGATGCTGTTAACAGATTGCGTCAGCAGCACCTCCCGCGCGCGGACAAACCGTCGAAAAAACGTTCCCTCAAACCAACTGCTCTGCTGGACTCCCTCGCTAAGGCACTCGGTGCGAAGAGCTATGACCATTGGCTTACGATTGAACAGCCAAAAATCATTGCCCTGCTAAACGAGCACGGAATGTCGCGTCCTGTCGATCTCATCAAATGGGCGACACCAGCCTTCACACCTCTTGCTGCTCAGCAGGTGGCCGACAGGTTGTTCAACTCGAGTATGGACATTCCTCAGCGGATGTTTACCGGCGTGGGATCACCATTGTTTGCCGCATCCAGTTACGGTCGAATCGACATCGATACGCTTGCTGGAAAATATTTCGTGAACGACAAGCAGCGGTACAACTTCTGTGAGCAGTACAGTGAACAGGTGGTGCTTCGCGCCGTACATATGAGCGAAAAAAGCGCACTGAGTTATCTCGATTTGACTGGGCGGATGCTCATGCTCAACTCCGTCAGGGAGCACGTCGACGGTATGTTCAACCTGCTGGGTAGCAATCTCATGCAGCCATCGACTGGCGAGCCAGTGATGCGGGTTTACAACACGACTGAGAGCGACCGGGAATGGGACCTTTGTCTGTTTCAACTGTTCCGTGCGGAGATCGAGAGCAGCAGCGCTGGTTGGGTCGAGGTGATACCTGTACCTGGCAACGTAAATGTTATTTTCCTGAAAGGGCAGGATGGCACCTTCGACTGGGTGATCCGTGATCAGCGCGATGAGGCACTTTCGACGAACTCTCTCCATCCTTTCTTCGTGCAGAGTGAAGTCCCGACAGCAATGGACCAAGGCAAGCTGTTAGGGCATCTGTATTACTCGACAGCAATCTGGCGCGAGCGGTTAGAGCACGACGCTGAGTCTCGGCATTACGCTAACGGTGGTACTGCGGCCAATTGGCCTGGGTACCAGGCATTGATTGAGCGTGAACTAGTAGCTGCGCAGGGTTTTCAAATGCCTCGCCAGCCCTCGGGTCGCGTTCACGGCGATTTTTTCGCGCATCGTATCAATGAGCGCTGTTTGATGGTGTCGCCGCTGATAACGATTGCCGAATTCCAGGCGTTTAGCTCGCGAACCGGTTGGAGGAGCTTGCGTGCAGAAAAGGCCCATCTGGCTCACTTTGACCATTTTGATGATCTGGAGGCTCTAAACTCGTGTGACCCGGACGAGCTTCCCATAGCTCTTACATGGCTCGATGCTGTTGCGTATTGCCGTGACTTTGAGACACATAGTGGGTTGCCAGTCCGTCTTTTGACTATTGAGGAGTGGCGCCAAATCACTCCACCGCCATCGATCAACTTTCGAGCCATCAACACTGTCCGCAGTTTTAAGGTGAAATCGGGTGAGCGTCCGAATGACCCTATCTATGAGCAGATGGGGTGGGGCGTAGTTGGTAGCGATGGAGAACTTGGTACGAACTCTAGCGATGTAGAGCGTGTGGACGGTGTCATGCGATTCGGCGCCAGTCTGAACTGGGTAATCAATAGTGAAGGCCTGCCGTTTCTTTCGACGGCGGGATTTGCTGAGTGGCTTGCGGATCACCGCCATCAGCAAGCCCCCGCAGGCTGCACGGCAACCCACCAAAGTATTAGGGGGGGAGGAGTTGAACGAGCGTTATGCCCTGTTCACAGCAGCATGAGCTACAAAGGTGCCAAAGTGGGCTTTCGGTTGTGCTACGTGGCCAATGCCGATGCGTAATCATCTTTGTTTTGTAAATACGGGACTGGCCAGTAATACGGATCGTCTGCCTTATATCGACGGCGGCCTTCATTCTGGAATTAAAGGGATTTTTTCATGAGCAATCAACTACAGAACTTGAACGTCGCGATGTTCATCGACGCAGATAACGCCCCAAGTAAAAAGCTTGGTAGCGTCCTGGCGGAGCTTGCATCTTATGGCGCCGTCTCTATCCGACGTGCCTACGGAAACTGGAAAAGTCCCTCCCTGGACCCGTGGGGCAAGGTCCTTCATGAGCACGCGATTCAGCCAGTGCAACAGTTTGATTTGGTCAAGGGTAAGAATGCTACGGATATGGCCATGGCCGTGGATGCAATGGACGTACTATTCAACAAGCCCGTGGATGTTTTCTGTCTCGTCTCCTCTGATTGCGATTTCACGCCTCTGGTCATGAGACTTCGAGCCGAGGGCAAACAGGTTGTTGGCTTCGGTGAGAGGAAGGCGCCGGAGCCCTTTGTAAACGCATGCTCCAGATTTTTGTATTTTGACCAATACCTGATGAGCGACGATCAGCAAGTATCAGCAACTGTGCTAGCGGGGAAAAAAGCGATTTCAGATAGCGCGGTTCAGTCCGGCGCCCTTGTCAGGAAGACTGCGAACGAGTTGAAAGGAGACACGAAGCTCTTGAATCTGCTCCGTAATGCCGTGGCGTACGCTGAGAATGAAGACGGATGGGCGCAATTGAGTGTAGTGGGGAGTCGGATAGGCAACCAGGCATCCTTCGATGCTCGAAATTACGGCTATCCACGACTCGTCGATTTGCTGGCAGCAATTGATCTTTTTGAAATGAAGCGGGTGAACAATCATCCCCAGATTCGGCATAAACGGCGGGTTGCTATCGCCGGTGGGTAATTCGCATTGATAGATGGCGGATAGTAGTCTAAGCCTTGGGTTTGGCTAAACTATTTGGGGGAGTGGTTAATAGCCACCGATCACTGTCGATATGTGCTCTCGCTCATCTCACTAAAGTCTGCCGGCCTTAGCACTGCCGGCATTCTTCCTGTTTTATTCTGCTGGGCGCTTACGCCGACGTCATGTCCCAATGATGGTTTCACATTAAGAACCTTTGTAAGTCAGAAGCTCGACCTTGAGCTTGCTCGCCATCTCCAGAGCCGCTGAGGTGAATCCGCTGGTGCTATAAACGATGAATCGGGTACAATCATAATAATGCCCACCTGAGTGTGCCTGCATTACGGCTTCCACACCTACCGCTCCAGAATAGTTCTTGCATTGGATTCCGATTTTTTCGGTATTCGATTGAGCAAGAATGTCTATGCCAAAATCACCCGTTGCGCTGGTTTCCGAGACGGTATAACCGATTACCCTATAAAGATCAAACACAGCCTTTTCAAGGCTCATTCCCACCGCAGTTGAGTTTGGTTTCGTCGCAACCGTTGAGTATTGGCTCAACAAGCGTCCAATAATGACACCCTTGTATGCGATGTACCCATTATGAGGCTCACCAAACTGAGATTTCATAACCTTAAGTATTTTATCGAAATTCAGCTCACCCGTTGCGTATCGGATATTTTGAGTAGAAAAAACCTGGATAATTGAATCCCGTTTGGGAACTATCGAGTGAAGCGCGGTCTGGAAGTGACCTATTTCATAACAAAAATCTCTAAGCCCTTTTGACATGCGCTCTAACACATCTTCGGATAAATCACCGTTTCTGTAGAGATTAAAGCTAGTCATATACCAATTAAAGCTTTCAGGGTCGCTATATTTCTCAAAGGTTTTCGTCAGGTTTTCACTTTCTAGCAACGTAACTAACACATGAAAGCGTTGGGTAATAGTAAGCTTAGAAACTTCGTAATTTATATATTGATCTAGGTCGGGCGGTATTTGGCACAGTAATGCATATTCAGCCAGTTTTTCTTTAAGTTCGGGAAAGCTACTTGTAACGTCAATCCACCATATCGCGTTCCAAACTTTAAAAAAATGTTCAGGTATAGCGGTAAAGTTTCCGGTGATTTCGGATAATTTATCCAAAAATGGTTCAACGTTGATGCATGAAATGCTTTTGGGGGCGTTTTTTCCGTAAAATTGGTAAGACATTTTAACTTCCTTGAACTGAAAAATCCTCAAAAGCGCGTCAACCATGCCTGCGGCGCATTGCCCGTAGTACTGCTGAGAATTTTTATGAGCTTGAAACGAGCTGGATAACGTTGATGTTGTCGGGGTAGGAAGTGGATATGGCGATGCGGTCCACTTCGATGGTCGTATTATAGTATCGACCCGTCTTGGTATCCTTTCGCTCATTGAATCCATAGGCATGGTTCGTGTACGAGCAAGCCACAAGGTAAAGCGCGTTGTCATCGTCACGTCCAACAATCGCTACCCAATGATCCCCCATCCCACCCTCTTCGAATTCAGCCTTCTCTTTCACACAGAGAATCGCCACCGAATCAGTGAAATTCATCGTTGCCAGAGACTCAATGTTGGAGGGGGTAACCATCGAGGACACAGCGGATCCATCGGTCATCACTTGGAAGCAGGTGACGATAAACTGTTGCTTGACCTTAGCGTCTGTCACGTTCCTGAGCTTCCCGAAGTCACTACCTTCGCCCAGTACGAAATTGTGGAGGGACGGCGTGTTACTAATCACCCGTTTCCAAAAATTTGAGTTCCTGAACGCAAAATCTGAAGCTCTTTCGCTAGGACTTCTTAGCGATTTGTACGCGTTGAACAGAGAGTAAATCAGGCACAGCCCATCAAAGTGACCTTGAGCCAAGATCCGTTGAATCCGAGTCGATTTCAAGTTTACTATCCTTTTCTCTAGCCAAATCTGAGGTTTTGGTAGGCGCTTCAACTCTGATCCTGCATCCACGCCACGATCAGCAGCCTCTGGAGGGCCGTGTGTACCCCAGCAAGCGGGGGAGGGGGGGGGCGAGTCTGATCAAGTACAATGCAAATGAGTGATCATGTCCAATACAAACGGCTGGCCAATGGCAATTCATGCGGCTGGTCAGATGCGATTTCTCATCCTGTAGAGAGATGTCCGACCAGTGTCAAATGTCGACTCAAAACTGATCTTGTACAGGATATGAAGGCTTGTGGTTTAGCCGCGCTTGCCATGCAAGAAGGCAGCAATGGCTGTGTGTTCGCGAACTTGTGATTCTAGGATGTCTTCATTTTGCAGCAGGTAGGCGCGGAGTGCCGCGCGAGATTTGAGCTTGAGGTGAGTAAGTTCGCTCAGACTTCGGGAAATGACATAACGGTTATTTATCAGCACTCGCTGCACATAGTTGAGTTTTTGCTGCTCCTGACTACGGGGTTGTGGATCAGCGATTGTGGTTTCGTGCCCCTCGCGAGTGCGTTCTTCCTTCAATAGGGTGCTGATGAGAGTGTCGTCTATTTCATCGTTGGACTGAAGTTTCGCTTCTTCAAATAGGTCGTGGCAAAACCGTTCGAACTGACGGAAGTTTCCCGGCCAGTCAAAGCTACTGATGCATGCCAGAGCTTCGTTGCTAATACGAAAGAAGGGCTGCGGCAAAGCTACATCGCTGGTTTTGTCGAATAGATCGGTGATGTCCACGCTGTCTTGCCAATTCCACCGGTAAAGGGTGAGCAGGGCGCGGATAAATTGGAAATTTGCTTGGGGGTTGTTGTGAAGTCCGCTGGTACTGCTGGCTGTGGGGTAAGGGCTGGTTTGCTCCTGTGTGTCGTGGCCGTCAAAGCGCTGGTTTAGTGAGGGGAGGCGCACCACGTTACGCACCCGGTGAAACAGGTCGTAGCGCAGTTTTCCTTCTTCTAGCAGTTCGGATAGGGGGCGGTTTACCGCCAATATTAACTTTACGTTCAGTTGTCGCGGCGCGCCTTCTTTGCCCATGGGGCTGATGGAAACTCTATCGCTTATCGCGCTAAGTAGGTCGAGAAGTTGGGTTTGTGCTGGAAGGCTGGCGCTTTGCAGCTCGTCCAGAAACAGCACCGCTCCGTCTGCCAGTTCGAATATGCCCTGCGAATCTTCCGTCGCCCCAGTGAATGCGCCTTTTTTGTGGCCGCGAATGCGGCTTTCTAGCAACTCTTCGGTTACTGCCGCCAGGTTCAAGGTGACGAAGCGCTTTTTAAGTTTTCGTGCTATCTGGCGGGCCCCCATGCTTTTGCCAGTGCCGGTTTGCCCAGCGATCAAAATCGGGCCCGGCTTCTGAGCGCGGTGTTCAGAAAGTGCGAGGCTGGACGTAGACATCAGTAGATTCTGCATTACCTCGTCATGAATATTCGGCCCAATGGCTGAGTCGCCTTTAGTGCCGCGCAGTATGCCGATGGTCTCGTTTCCACCTTCCAGACTTTGGTAAAGGAGGGTGCTGAACATCTCTATGCAGGGATGTTCGGCAGGTATCTGGCTTTTGTAGCTCGGCAGCACGAACACGGTATGTCGGGTCATGATGCGCTGTGCTGCGTGAATGAGTTGGCGATCCCGGCCAGGGGGCAGGTGTTCGAACTGTAGTTGCGCCTGGTCGAGCAATCGCTTGCTGTGCTGTGCAATGACCGCGTAGTCGAGCGATTTGAGCATTTCCAGCAGATCTTGCATGTGCGCCGCCGAGGCTTTGTTGGCGCGGATGTCACTTTTCAGTTCGGTATCTAGGTAGTGAATCCATTCCTGAGTTCGGGCCTGGGTAATCAATCGTTCTAGAAGTGCAAAGCCCGCTGATTCAGTAGGATCGCTCCCTTTCAGGATGAGTTGGTCGTCCTGCAACGCTGCTGCGTGTACCGGCGGGTTTTGCGAAAGATTGGCGATAGTCGGAGTGCAGAATGATATGTAGCGGTAAGAGCTTTTCATGAATAAATCTCAATCTAATGATTCATGAGGTATCTAAAGGTTCATCATACATAAGATTTTAGGGTGGCGGTCATATTCATAATATGTTGAAAAATAACAATAAAAAATAAATTCAAGACTTGGCACGCTCCTCGCTAATACCTGTGTAGCCCGACCTGGGCACCTACAGACTAAACAGGAGTTCCGCTATGCAACCTCGTACCCTGCAAGAATACTTTGCTATCGCCCGCGCATTTATCATGGCTAAGGGCAATGGGCGGCTGTACATTCCAGCATCGTTGAAGTCCGAATTGATGGGGTTGGTGAGTGAATTCGCCAAGGCCCACAAGATCCGGGTGGAGTTAGTAGAGGCGTCCTTAGAGCGTACCCAGCGCTTCAAGTGGGGCGGAGCGCTGCTGGGGGCGTCCATCGGTTATGGTATTGCCAGTGTTAGCGGGGCTGTTGCCGGTGGCGTCATCGGTTATTGCGTCGGGGCCTGTGCCGCGAAAGTGCGCATTTCCATTGCGCCCTTGCCCAATGGCGACTTCGTGTTCGACATCTCTTCCAACTAATCGAAATTACATTTTGCGCAGGTGCTGCTGCGTGCCTGCGCCGCAATAATGAGGGTTAACACATGGCTACGAATAAGCATCTGGATTTGTCGGAAGTGTTGCAACGGTCGTTGGCCTACGATCCCAATGATGTATTGCCGTTGCTGGAATACTTGGGTATGCCCAAGGACAAGCTCAGACTGTCCAAAGACAGCACCCAGCAGGACGCCATGGAAATTTCACACTATCTCCGTAAGATGGGGAGCAACGATATCGCCACACTGTTTCGCGGCGGTGACGGGGTGCCCTACGCGGAGGTACTGTGTGATGTGGGGCACAAGCTGAGCACACCCGGCATCGATAAGACGAACTCTGTAGAAGAGAACGAGGCGTTCATCATCAAGAAGCTGTTCGCCGATGCATTGGACAAAATGTCTGAGGATGAAAAGCGCCAGTTGTTTAGCACCTTAGGTGTTACTGGGAAAGATATTCCGTACACCTCAGCGGGGGTGATTTTGACCCAGGTGCTACTCAAGGAATTCGGCGGCTTCGCTATCTACAAAGGCTCGCTGGTGCTGGCAAACATGATTTCTCGGGCGTTGTTAGGCTCCGGTCTGCGCTTTGCCACTAACGCAGCCATTACCCGTTCTATTGGTATGGCGTTAGGCCCGATTGGCTGGATCGCTTCCGGCGCCTGGCTGGCCGTGGAAATTGCAGGCCCGGCATTCCGCAAAACGGTTCCAGCGGTGATTCACGTAGCAATGCTGCGGCAGATAGTTCTCAAGCGCATCACGGTTGGGGTGGTGGGAGAAGGCTCGGTTGGCAAGGACGCACTCTTCAAGGCGGTGTTCGGCATAGACACGGACAACATCCATCCGGTGGCGGGCTCCACGCAGCAGACCGAAGTCTACAACTGGGGCAACAACGATGCCCTCCGGGTGGTCAACTTTCCGGGGTTTAACGATACGAATATGGATGTGAACAGCCTGACTCAGGATCACCTCAATCATACGGATGTATTTCTAATGGTGGTGGATTTGACCCGGGGTATTAGCGATGTAGAAGTGTCGCGCCTTCGGCAGTTGAAGACCTTCGGACGGCCCATCGCGGTATGTCTAAACAAGGTGGATCTTCCACGTCCAGCCGACAAGCCTCGTCTGCTAGAAGCGGCCCGGCAGCGCCTGGAAGGCGTGAAGATATTCGAAACAGCATTCGACCCGGACCCACGACTTTATCAGGACGGCCCATTGGGGGCTGGTGACGTCCGGCATTGGGTACTAGACCGTCTGCGTGAAGCAGACAAGGACGTCTCTCACCTCTGACATTTGGTAAGTCGCCCTTTAGCAAAGCACCTACCAGGCCGATAGTCTTGGTAGACATTGGTTTCGCCGGATCTGCGGTGGCGCGCTACTTAATCAATACAGGAGTTGGGTCCCCCTTCAGCGGGGCTCATTAGACATCTATGGATCAGACGAAACACGTGGCATGCCATACCATCCCAAATTGGGCGCTCAACAACCCATACCTCGATATTTTGGCTCCTCGCTTCTTCGAAAACACTAGCAACTACGACTGGGCAGACCTTCCTCGTCGTGTTGTGCGAATGTTCACTGAAGTCGAGCGCCGTTACGCCTCGGAAGCCGAATCCATCGCGTTAGCTGAGAAACTGCATCTTTTGCTGCTTGATGGTGCATTCCTGCCCAACTCTCCTGTAATGATGAACAGTGAGCACAGCAGCTCTACGAACCTGTTTGCATGTCACGTTTTGGCTCCGCCTGTGGATGCTGAAGCCATGGCGATTGCAGGCAAGATCCACGATGGGTGCGGGGGTATTGGCTACGACTTGACATCGGTCGATGACCCCGTTGCCATGACGATGTTTATTGAGAGCCAAACGGCGGCGCTAAACCCCAATCGTAAACGCAAGGCTCACAGCGCCGTAACTCTTCACGTCGATCACCCTATGGTGGGGCCATTCATCGATATGAGCAGCTCTCTAGAAATCACCCACACGAACGTCGAGCTGGATGCTCCTTTTTTCGCCGCTTTGTCTGCGGAGCAGTCGGGCGTTGTTGGTATATGGAGGTCGGTATGCTCCTCCATTTTCAAGACCGGTAGACCCGCGATTGCTTTCGGCGAGCACAAGTCCCTGCGATCTCCCAATGGGGAGCGCCTGATTCTGAATGTGTGTGGTGAGTCGCTTTTACGGGAGAATGAGTCTTCTCTGATTGGCTCGTTAAACGCTTCTCGATTTGTCAGTCAGGGTCTATTCGATGAAGATCGCTTTAAAGTGGCAGTAGATGTGGCCGTACGGTGCTTGGACAACCTTCACGATATTCAGGATCACGCATCTACGACTGTTGCAGAGCGTTGCATGCAAAGTCGCAAAATTGGACTCAGTGTAATGGGATTCGCCGATGCACTTCTGATGCAGGGCATAAGGTATGGGAGCAGCCAGGCCCTAGATTTTGCTGCTTTAGTCATGGGGCTTTTGCAGTCAACCGCCAGGGCCACTAGCGAATCATTGGCCTCCGCTCGGGGTAGCTGTGACCCTTCTTTACTCCGTGCCGGCGAACCATTGCGTCGCAACGCATCACTAATGGCTATCGCTGCAAATGGAACCCTCAGCTTGCTTGCCAACGTGTCGGGCGGTATCGAGCCAATTTTTAGTTATGTTACACGGCAGACCGTCGACGGCAGCGTTATCAATCAGATGCAGCCTACGCTTCGTCGATTGCTCGGTGAGCACGGAATGGCGGAAGACGCGATTGCTGAGGTTGCCAACTCTTTAATGAATGGGGTCTTACCTGCTGATCTTGAGCAGATTCCGCCCATCATCAGGCTGGCAATGGTGCGCGCGCACGATTTGAGTCCGAGCGACCATATTCAAACCCAGGCGACCTTTCAATCGTTTATTGATGGTGGAATTTCCAAAACAATCAATCTCCCCGCCAGCAGTACGGTGGATGATATTGCGGCAGCGATTCTCAATGCTCGCGCCAGCGGCTGCGTAGGCATTTCTCTCTATAGGGACGGAAGCATCAGCGGCCAGCCCTCTCAGATTGCTGCGACACAGTCACTGGACGCAGGAGTGGTCGCCGCTTGAAGGGCCAATTCTTCCTTTCTTTCGACGGCCCGAAGGCTACTGGCAAGACTACAGTCCTTGAATCGGTTGCCGAAGTGCTACGAGTTCGTGGGCAGCAACCTGTGGTTTCACTCTGTGAGAAGGAGGTTGACCCTTATCGCCATGAAATACTGGATCTAATCAAGGAGCTTGTGGTCAGGCCTGGCTCCACTCTGGAGCGTCGGATATGTGAGCGACTTGCGGATGGGCGAGCATGGATATCGGCGAACGTTTTGAACCAGCAACCCGCAGACGCCATAATCCTGATTGACCGCTGGTATCCATCTGATGCTGCGTTTCGAAAGATTACTCCATTTTCGGAAATCCTGAAGTTGAACATCGACCGAAAGGTTCGAGTGCCTGATTTACATGTCGGTGTCCTGGCTTCTCCGGATATATCGTGGTCGCGTGCGGAGTGCCGACCCCGAGGCTTGAGCAGCGTTGTGATCAGAAATTTTCAGGAGCATGTAGATTGTTCGGCGGCCTTTGAGCGAGCCATCGTTCAGCAAGGTTGGTTTGTATGTCGTAACGAGGGCAGCGTTGAAGCTTCAACGAAAATAGTGACGGATACGATCACCGCTGCCCTTAGAGAAAACTCATAATCATTCCAGCAATTCTGCGTGTGAAGAAAACGACAATAGGGATTTATATGATTCACAGCGATAAGATATTTGAAGTGTTAGAGAAAGACATCACAAACTCAAAAGACATCGATGAACTGACAAAAAGCAAGCTGCTGAAAAACGTTTTGGCGCTCAAAAGCCAGAAGCTGAATATTATGATTACTGGTGCGACAGGTGCTGGAAAAAGCTCCACGATTAATGCTCTATTCAACACCGACATAGCTAAGGTTGGTGCGGGCGTTGATCCTGAAACGATGGATGTGACACGGTATGAGCTTAATAATCTCGTCCTGTGGGATAGCCCCGGCTTAGGGGATGGCAAGGAGAAAGACAATCTTCATGCCAAAAATATTATTGCAAAGCTTAATGAGCTTGATTCAAAGCAACAGCCATTAATTGATTTGGTCCTTGTTATTGTTGATGGTAGCACCAAAGATCTTGGAACCTCGTATGAACTAATCAATAGCGTGATTATCCCTAACCTGGGTGCCAATCCAGAGGATAGAATATTGGTGGGGATCAATCAGGCTGATAATGCTCGTAAGGGACGAAATGTATGGGATTATGATCACAATAGACCTACCCCTGAAACTGAAGCGTTTCTAATAGATAAAGTTCGTTCCGTAAAAGCTAGGATCAAAGAAGCTACAGATGTTGATGTTGAACCAGTTTTTTACGCGGCCGGCTTTAAGGATGGAGATGAAGCCCAAAATCCTTATAATCTGTCAAAACTGCTTTACATGATTATTAATAAAATCCCCAAGGCTAAGCGAGCGGTGCTTGCAAACAATAATATCTCTAAAGAAGAGGAGATGTGGCAGGATAACGACGATATTAAGAACTATAATGCCGAAATCAAAAAAGGCATCATGGAATCGATCATTGAAACAGCCTCGGCGGGGGCCGATATTGGCCGTAATGTTGGTAAATTATTTGGCAAAACTGGCGAGGCGGTAGGGGCCATGGTCGGCGCTACAGCGGGAGCCGTTTGGGGTGGTCTTAAAAGCATTTTTGGTTTGTGATCATAATGTATTTAAAATATAAGCTTTCGGAGTTTTCCGGGCGTATCAATCGGATGGGTATCAGGCCACTGGATGTCATGCTTGTCGGTAGTACGGGGGCGGGGAAATCCAGCACTATAAATGCGCTATTTTCGACTTCAGTGGCTGCGGTTGGTAAGGGCGTTGATCCTGAAACCATGGACTTGGACTGGTATGACGTGCATGACTACCTCCGTGTGTGGGATACGCCAGGATTAGGTGATGGGATAGCCCGCGATAAAGTTCATGCAAAAAAAATTATAGACCTGCTGTACAAAACTTATCCCAAGGAGGGGGTGAGTTTCGGTTTCGTTGATTTAGCTTTAGTAATTGTCGACGGGGCAAGCCGGGACTTGGGTACGGCGTATAAGCTGATTAATGAAATTTTAATTCCAAATTTTCAATCTGACCGAATAATCGTGGCTATTAATCAGGCGGATGTCGCAAAGAAAGGGGCGCGATGGAATTATGAAACTAACGTCCCCGATAGCGATGTTCGGGAGTTCTTGAGTGATAAAGCCTATTCAGTAAAAACACGAGTGGTCGAGGCAACTGGTGTTGAAATTAATATGCCGATTTGCTATTCCGCTAGCTCTGGATACAATGTTTCAGCCTTGTTGGACTTACTTGTAGAATCTGTGCCTGATCAGCGGCGATCCATCGTGGCTTCTTAATTGTCGGTCAGTTTTTCATAGTTGCGTGGGACATCTCTGCTTTTGAAACGGTAGTAAGACAGGAGCATGTAATACGTAGCGTTTTTAGGGCGCTTGGTGACGGTTGGGTAAACGTATTGCGGCCACTCGTACCGACGAGCAACCCGGCTCAGCAAACAGCCCGTTTAGGGGCGCTTATTGGGTTCTGATGGGCTGGTAAAAGCTTAGAATAATTACGGAGAATATAGATATGATCTCGCATCCGATGCTGAAAACGCTGGTCGACAGGGCCCTCGCGCCAACCAGCTACTGCTTAGATGATATGCAGCTGCACGGTATGGGCGACTGGCATGCTGCCGTTTTGTTGGATAATTCAGATCATTTTGATGAGCTTTCTGCCGAATCTCTGAACTCCCGAGATTTCGCAGGTTTTACAGCCTTGGAAATTGCCTACAGGCTTAATCGATCAGAACTGATCGATAGATTGCATGCTCTCGGGGCGGAGGGAGATCCCTCGATCTTGGCAGAGCGAGGCGTGGATCATGTCATCGAAAATGAAAGCTATGTTCACTTATCCGCTAAGCAGGGCAAGCTCAAGACTCTTGAAAAACGTTACTTAGAGGGCGGAAGTCTGAATTCCCGAGATTCTGAGGGAAATACCCCTATCCATTGGATCGCGTCAAACGGCCACCTCAAAGCAGTGGTGTATTTCACAGAAAAGCATTTCATGTTCAGTATTGACCTAGATGCGAAAAATCATGCAGGGAACACACCTCGTAACCTGGCGATATTGGCAGGCCATCTCGACATCGTGAATCAGCTGATGATTTGGGAGCTAGAGGATTACATCCTTTCAGCTCGGATTCGTCACAAAATGAGTGCCGGGCTGAAGGAGGTGTTGCCTAAGCAGAGGTCATAAGGACGGTGGACACCCAAGCTTGTCGGCTGCGCCGGTGTCCATTGCTTATGTGATGCTCACAATCGATTGAGTGAGCATTCCAGTAAAAGCTGAATGACCTAGTTCAGCAGGCAAACGGCGCGTTATCCATCTTGCTTGAGGTGAGCGCTTATTCATAAAGCCATGGCTTCAAGTCGTCTAGGTTCTTGACAACGATCTGCTGCGCCGCAGCCTTTGGGTCAAGTTTTTTCGGGTCGATCTGAAAACGCTGAAGGACGTATTTCACTAATGCGCGTCGGGTTGGGATGACAAGAACGCCTGCTTGCATACCAAAGTCCGCCTCAATAATCGCCTTCTGTGCAGGGTTGAGGCGTGAGTCTGGCTCAATGATCACAGCCACCTCTGTGTTCCAGTCATCATCTTCATGAATTAGATTTTCGGTCTGTTTTTCGTAATCCGGCTGGCCGCGAAGTCTGCTTAGAACGAAGTCACGGTATCCACGATTCTTTTCACAGTAGGCCCGGACGTGCCAGCGCATTCCGGTATGCACTAGCGTGTGGGGGGCAATCAAACGTGTTTCGGGTACCGGGTTGGCTAGTGACACGTATTCGACAGATATCACCTCGTGGTTACGGCACGCTTTGAGCAAAGGGCGTAATACTTCAGCCTTTATCGTCCGGTCGGGCACCTCCAGCACCATCGTATGTGCATAGGCGAGAGCCAGCCCTTCTACGTGCGGGGCACGTGAGTGCGTTTGATTCAGTAGGTGTAAGTACGCGCTGGCGCTGTCCTCTATAAAGAGTGGCTTGAAGTGCTTGCTGGGCGTGTATCCCTTTAGTTGCTTGTCATATGTAAGATTTTTAGGCGCATGCTCGGTCATGTAGGTATTGATGTCTTTCGACGCCTGCTGGCGGCTGATTCCAAAGCTCTGAATCAGATGTCCCGTGGTCAGTCGGCCTTCCCACCATACTACCGTTTCAATCAACCGATAGCGTAGGGCTAGGTCCCAGCGAACCTGGTGAACGTCTTGCTTGCGCTTCATAGCCGCTCCATGTGTGCGAATTGTTTACCTGTACAAGTCTACATTATATACGTGTCGTAAAAGACTACATATCCTGCGCCTGTCTTCCAACTGAACTGAATTCATCGTAGGGGTGGGATATGACTGCATTGGATGCAATTTCTATTGGAAGCTTGTTCGGGATGGGCGCCATTGCGCTGGTGATGATTATCGAGTGTCGGAGGCTTTGTGGCTTGGCGCGAATAATCTACGACAGGAAAGGTGCTGCTCCAGATCCATGCGTCAGGGATGTCGAAAATATGGAGCTGCGCTCGGCTCTACGTGCCGAGAAAGCACATGTCCAGCAGTTGCAAAGAAAATTAGTGCTGTTGCAAGCACTGCCTGCGGCCGAGTAAGGGCACGGATATGAATAGACTAGATCGAATTAAAGGGTGTCTTATCGGCGGAGCAGTCGGAGATGCGCTAGGAGCCCCTATTGAATTCCTTGAATGGAGTGCCATCCGCACTAAGTTTGGACCTGAAGGTATCAAGGATTTCTTCGCTGTTTATGGCGTAACCGGCGCCATCACCGATGATACGCAAATGATGCTCTTCACGGCGGAGGGGCTGCTACGGGCATACGTGCGTGGCAGCTCGCGGGGAATCTGCAATGTACCTGCTGTCATCCATCATGCTTTGTTGCGTTGGTTGATGACCCAAGATTACCAACCGTCCATGGCAGTTAGCATGGATGGCTGGCTTGTCGGCGAGAGTGCCTTATGGTCCCGTCGAGCCCCTGGGAATACTTGCATTAGCGCTCTAAGGGCGAGCCAATATTTTGGTTTTCTCGCTGAAAACAATAGCAAGGGTTGTGGCGCGGTCATGCGTGTTGCGCCCTGTGCATTCTTCGGTAACGCCTTCGATTTCGCAGCAGAGTCCGGCCGTCTAACGCACGGGCATCCAACTGGGTATCTGGCCGCAGGGCTTTTTGCCGATATTCTCCAGCGTATGGCTGATGGCCGAAAAAGCCTTGAGCACGGCCTTACCGAAAGCCTTGCGGCCCATGGCGATAAACCAGGGATGGAAGAAACCAGATTGGTCCTTGAGAGGGTGCTTTTTTACTTCAGCGAAGGCTACTGCGCGACGCCTGAGCGTATTGACGAATTCGGCGGCGGGTGGGTCGCGGAAGAGGCTTTGGCAATCGGAGTTTGGTGCGCACTTACCGCAACGTCTTTCGAACAGGGAGTGATCACCGCTGTAAATCACAGCGGGGACAGCGATAGCACTGGGCTGATTGCCGGGCATCTGTTGGGTATTCAGCATGGAGTTGCTGCGATTCCGGCGAGATGGTTTGAGCGTCTGGAGCTAAGGCGTGAGATTGAAAAGATGGCTGTAGATATTGAGAGCGTTCAGCGAAATTACTCTGGGCTCGGCGGGGATGACGACTCGACAATCGAGCAGGAGTATCCTGGTGCTTGAATGTCATTTAGCTACCCGAGGATTGCCAGAGGCCATAAAGAATTGGTTTGCCAAAATCGGGAGATTCAGCGCGAGTCCGGTCGGCAGACTCAACAGAATGTTTTTTGCGCAGCCAGTGACCTTCTCGCTGGCGCTGCTGGCTCCTGACCGTCAAAATACGGTTCTTGTAGCTGTAGCAGAATCAAAGTCATTTATGAGCATTAAATCCCTAAACGGCTTCACTCGGTGTTCCCTCATCGTTCCTGAGACCCGTGTCGTTGCTGCGATGCTTTTAGAGGGGATCAGTAAGCAGGAGTGGCAAAGGCAGATAGTTGAGCTGAACGTCTTGCAGAAGCGAACTGCGAAGACGGCCATGACCTATGCGGGTACGGCTCGCTCTAGATTGGAGACTATGCATCCTGATTTATGGGTGCTGGTGCGAGACGAGAGCCTCCCAGTCGCTACGCAGGCGGTGCTCGCTGCTACCGTGAAATTTTCTCCGTTGCTGGGGGACTTTCTGCGCACCGTGGTGCGTGACCAGTTCCGACGTTTTTCTACGCACCTTGAACCGCGCCATTGGAATGCATTTTTAGAGGACCGTCTCCAAGTCGACCTCGACGCTCCGACCTTCAGCGCTTCAACACAAGTCAAGCTGAGGCAAAATGCCATGAGAATGCTTGCTGAGGCCGGTTTCATTGAGGACACTCGTAGCCTGCGGCTGCGCAGTCAGCATATTGAGCCTGCTGTTTCCCATTTTTTACATGAGCACGACGAACGATACGTGCTTGATTGTCTCCAGGTGTGCCCGTGAACAACCTTGACGAACGGCTGAACAAAATTCTGGACCGTCTTACTTCCGACGACTTTCTCGGTGGGCAAGGCTTGGGTAATGAGGTTCCTTTTTACGCGTTCGACTATCCCCCGCAGGAAGAACTTAAGGTTCGGGAACACGTGCAGTTTCTCCAGGTAGCGATTCCTAAGCGTCGTCCAGATCTGAAGGTCGCGTGCGTCAACCTCTTTGAGTTAGTACTAGAGATGTTGAGCAGCCGAAACCTGCTTGAAAAATCCATTGAGCGACAAGCCACAAAGGGCGACGAGGCGTTGTTTAAAGCCCTGAAAGCTCCGCTGGATGCCGGCAAGATCGCAAAAGAGTTGGTCGGACGCTATCCACCCACAGAATACGGACTGATCATGGTCACCGGGGTTGGTAGCGCTTACCCGCTAGTACGCACCCATAACTTGCTGAACAACCTGCAACCTTTCATGGGGCAAACCCCCTTGGTGTTGTTTTACCCAGGGCGATACGACGGTCAAGCGCTCCAGCTGTTTTGTCAGTTAGGCGAAAAACCCTACTACCGTGCTTTCCGTCTGGTGAGCTGAAAAGGATGTCCACTTTGTTAATCAAGAATTTGTTCACGCGCCCTATCAACCGCTCCATCAACGGGGTAATCAAGGCTGACCAAGATGACGAAGAGTCCGTCTGGCAGGAGCTTGATGAGTACGTTATTACTCGTGAGTTGGATCAACACCTCCGTAGTTTTTTCGAAAGCTATCTTGCAGCGCTGGATAATCCTCAAGCAGCGTCGGGGCGTGTAGGTGTGTGGATCTCGGGCTTTTTCGGTTCGGGAAAATCCCACTTCCTGAAAATTCTGTCATATCTCTTAGAAAACAAGCGAGTGAGCAACGCTGGCGAAAGTCGCCATGCTATTGATTTTTTTGAGCGAAAAATTGCAGACCCAATGCTCGCAGCTGATATCAAGCGAGCGGTTGCGGCTGATACCGACGTGTTGCTGTTCAACATTGACAGTAAGGCTGACAGTGGTGACGGTCGTGACGCAATCCTTCGGGTATTTCTCAAAGTGTTCAACGAGCGTCTCGGTTTCTGTGGCGACCATCCGCACATTGCACACATGGAGCGTTACCTAGATGAGCAAGGTAAGTTTGGCGAATTCAAGCAAGCTTTTGCAGAGTCGTCGGGTTCTACTTGGGAAGAGGAGCGTGACGCTTATCACTTTCAGGTGGATGCGCTAGCTAACGCTTTGTCACAGACGTTGGGTCAAGAGATCAAAGATGCCGATGCCTGGGTTGAGCGTTTTGAAAACGACTTCAACTTGAATGTCCAAAGTTTTGCCAGATGGGTCCAGGGTTACCTGGACAAGCGCGGTAAAGATCACAGGATTGTTTTCTTGGTGGACGAGGTGGGCCAGTTCATCGGTCAAGACACCCATTTGATGCTCAGTCTGCAAACCATCACTGAAGAGCTAGGCGTAATCTGTGGAGGACGTGCGTGGGTATTGGTAACCTCTCAAGAAGACATCGATGCAGTCCTGGGTGAGGTACGCGCGTCCAAGGCCAATGACTTCTCCAAGATTCAGGGACGTTTCAAAACCCGTTTGTCGTTGTCCAGCGGTAACGTCGATGAGGTCATCCAGCGTCGTCTACTCGACAAGGAGCCAGAGCCCAAGGATGTCTTGCGTAAAATCTATCGCGAAAAAGCCGACATTCTCCGGAATCAGTTAAGTTTTACAAATACTGGGCGTACCTATAAGGCCTTTACTGACGAAGACAACTTCGCCGCCGTCTATCCCTTTGTGCCGTATCAGTTCCAGTTGGTACAAAGAATCTTTGAAAGCATTCGCAAGGCCGGGGCCACCGGCACTCACCTGGCCCGAGGCGAACGCTCGCTGCTAGATGCCTTCCAATCAGCTGCCAAAGCCGTCAGTGAGAACTCCGTTGGTGTACTGGTGCCGCTTTACCGCTTCTACCCGTCCATCGAAGGCTTCCTTGAAGGGGTGGTCAAGTCGACCATTGACAACGCGGCCAGCAATCTCAGTCTGCAAGAGTTTGACACATTGGTTTTGAAAACCCTGTTCCTCATTCGATATGTCGATGAGATCAAGGGCAACGTAGATAATCTGATCACGCTTTTTATTGATGAGATCGACGCCGACCGCCAAGCGCTTCGCAAGCAGATCGAAGACAGCCTCCAGCGTCTGGAGAAGGAAACCCTCGTCAGTCGTAATGGTGATGATTTCTTCTTCCTGACCAACGAAGAGCGCGATATCAGTCGCGAGATCAAAGAGGTTGATCTCACCAGTGCCGACGAGGCTCGTGAACTGGGTCAATTGTTGTTTGATGAGTCCCTGCGTGGTCAGCGTAAGTTTCGCTTCCCAGACAATGGCAAAGATTTTGGTCTCAATCGCCAATGCGATCTGCATCCCATGGGTAACCGCGTCGATGGCGATCTGCTGATCTCGGTCATCAGCCCCTTGGTGGATGACCGGGATACCTGGAGCGAGCAACGCTGCATTCTCGAATCTAGTCAGGGGGAGGGCAGTGTGCTGTTGCGCCTGGACGATGAGCGCGATTTAGCGCGTGAACTGCGGCTGTACTTGCAGACCGACAAGTTCATCACGCGAAAGAATGATGGGACGCTGCCGCATAACACCAAACGTATCCTTCAGGATCGTGCCGAAGAAAACCGCCAACGCCGCCAGCGCTTGAGCGCAAGTGTGGACCGTCTGCTGCGTGAGGCGGAAGTTTACGTCGCGGGTAACAAGCTGGAAACCAAGGCCTCCAGTGCACCGATGCTGGCGGAGGAAGCGCTTGATTATCTCGTCCGTAACACCTTCAGCAAACTTGGCTATATCCAACACTTGAGCAGCGACCCGCAGAAGGAAATTCAGGCTCTGTTGGCCACGCCACTGACGCCGGGCCTCGGCCTGGAGAGTACTGGCGAAGCTAATCCGCGTGCGCTCAAGGAAGTTAGCCAGCACATCGAATTGCTGGCCTCGCAATCACGTCGGATCGTCCTCCATGATCTCGCGGAAAGTCATTACGGTCGACGTCCATATGGCTGGCCAGAGTGGGAAACGGTGCTGCTTATTGTACGCCTGCTGCTCAAAGGTGAAGTCAGCCTGATCGGCAATGGCGGCCCCTTGGCTCCGCAGCAAATCTGGAGCGAAATCTCCACTCCTGCTCGCTGGCGCACCACCGAAATTCAGAAACGCCAGCAGGTAGGCTCAGGTGAGCTGCAAAAGGCCCGCCAGCAGTTCAAAGACGTGTTTCAGAAAATTGCCCCGGACGGTGAAGATACCCTCTACGATCACCTGCAAAGCAGTCTGATCAAATGGGAGGGCGAGCTTAAGCAATGGCGTGTGTTGGCACAAAACGGCCAGTATCCCGGTGTGGATGAAATCGATCTGGGCCTCAAACTGATTGGTAAGCTCAAGACTGCTCCCGATAGCTTCGATGCCATCCAATTGTTCCTCAAAGAGCGTAACCCGTTGCTCGATCTCTCCGATAGCTACGGCGATCTGGATAATTTCTACAGCAGCCAGAAAACGGCTTGGGACAAGTTGCGTTCCGCACAGTTAGATTTTCAGCCCAACCGGCCAAAGCTGGAGAAGGACGAAAAGGCGGCCCGTGCTTTGGCGCGTATTGACGAAATCTTGAGTGCCAAAGCGCCGTACAATCTTATTCGCGAAGGAGAAGGGCTGATTCAGGCTGCTACCCAAGTCAACGACAGCTTCCTTCGGGAATCCCATGAGCGCGCCGACTCCTGGGTTGAGAAGTACATAACCAAGGTCAGCGTTGAGCTGGACGCGTTGCTTGCCAGTCCTGATCAACGAAACCGCAGTTTGCTGCCATTGCAAACCCTTCGTCAGCGCATCGCTAAGCAGCGAAGTTTGGCTCACATCAGCCAAATGCAGGAAGAAGCCAGAGAGCTTGCCGATGTGGCACTGGACCATCTACAGCAGTTGGCGGAGCAAGCCGCAGCTAAAGCCAAAAAGGCTGCCAGCGAACCGGACCCTAAACCTCCAGTATCGGATAGCGGTACGCCAGATTTGATCGTGGCCGAACCAACCGCCCCGGTTAATAACTCTCCAGCGGCAGTAGTGGCACCAATTGTACCGATCAAAAAGCGCCGGATCATCGATGCTCAGCTGCTTGCCGGTTCTGGATACATCGAGACCCAGGTCGACATTGATAACTTTCTTGCCAAGCTGCGTAAGGAGCTGGAAGAAGCGGTGGCTGACAACCAGCGGGTGGAAATTCGTTAAGGAGTTCCGGTTCAAAAACAGAAATGGCGGCTGTATGGGTACAGCCGTCGTTCTTCTTAGTCGGCGCATTGGAGCAAGTGACCATGGATGTTGAAAAAGTATTTGGGTCTGCCGATTGGCAGCTTATCAAGGGCGAGGTCCAGTCCACCTATAGCGAGCATTTTTCCCAATACAGTTATGCCATGTATCCGGCGCTAGACTACCAACGCTTCAAGCAGACTTTTTCAGCCTTCAAACCTGTCGTCGAACTGGATTTGGCATTGCTCTGGAAATGGGGGCACTGGGGGAAGGCCAATTATCCCAGTAAACAGGGGCTATTGATCACTGAAATATCGGCGCTTTGGGGGGAGTATCTCAATTGGGTAGGTGTTCTCCCTGACGCCCCTTCTCCGAAGAATACCTTTCAATGGTGGAACGAGCGGCTAGGGCGGCTGCGCTACATCACTTCGGCTTTCCTGACTCACCTGATTCATCCGAGCGACGTGCCGATTATTGACCAGCATAATTTTCGCGCAATGAATCATTTTCTACGCGTGCAACAGCCGAAGAAAAAGCCTTCTGACTGGCGCGATATTGCTCACCTGAAATGTTTTCTAACCGAAGCAACTAACAAGCTTCAGTACTCAGAAAGCGACTTTGACAAATACCTAATGATGTATGGCCGCGCCCTTAAGTCGCATAAGCCTAGGACGTCGAGCAAGGAAAACGCATGAACCGCTCTGCACTCAAGAAATACGCTCCCCAAGCCCGTCTCGATTTTATCGAGGCCGTAACTCTGCGTGCACGGCGTTTGGGGCTGGATCCGACCCATCCCGTCAATATCGAACAAAACGGCGATGTGTTATTGATCGGCGGCCAGCCATTTCCGGCCATCATTGGAAAGCAGCGGGCCACGCTGGACCAGCGTATTCAGCAACAGGGCTTTAGCACTGTAGTTGAGACAATGGCCTACACGTGGTTCAACCGCTTGGTTGCCATCCGCTTCATGGAACTCAAGGGGTACCTCAGCCACGGATATCGTGTGCTCAGCCATCCGCAGGGCCAGCAACCGGAAATACTTGACCATGTTCAGCATCTTGAGCTTACGGGGTTAGATAAGGTCGGAGCACTCCGCCTGAAAACCGCAGGTAATCAGGATGAGGCGCTGTACCGTGAGATCCTGCTCGCCCAATGCCACGAGCTGCACCGCAGCATGCCGTTCCTGTTCGAGGCGCTGGATGATGCCACCGAACTTTTGCTCCCGGACAACCTCCTGCGTACCGATTCGCCCATTGCCCGTTTGGTGAACGGTATCGAAGAGGTCGACTGGAAAGAGGTGGAGGTCATCGGCTGGTTGTATCAGTTCTACATCAGCGACAAGAAGGACGAGGTCATCGGTAAAGTGGTCAAGAGCGAGGATATCCCCGCAGCCACTCAACTATTTACCCCCGACTGGATCGTCCAGTACCTAGTGCAGAACAGCCTCGGTCGCCTCTGGCTAATGGCCAATCCAGGCTCTAATCTTAAAGAGAAAATGCCCTACTACATTGAGCCCGCCGAACAAGCGTCGGAAGTGCAGACCCAGCTCGATGCCTTGATCAAGCTTCGGGTGGATGAGGATGGTGGCACGCTTAATCCTGAATCTCTTACAGTGCTCGACCCAGCCTGCGGCTCAGGTCATATCCTAGTGGAAGCCTACAATCTGCTGCGCGCCATTTATGAGGAGCGGGGCTATCGTGCGCGTGAGATTCCTCGACTGATCCTGCAAAAGAACCTCTATGGCCTGGATATCGACGATCGCGCAGCCCAACTTGCCGGTTTCGCACTGTTGATGAAAGCTCGTGAGGACGATCGTCGGCTGTTCGATGATGAGGGGAGTCCACCGCATCTCAACGTCATGGCAATTCAACAAAGCGCAGGTCTTCCGGATGAGGAAATGGCCAGAGTCATCCTCAATGCCGCTATCCAGATCGAGGGTGGTAATGCTTTTCACTCTAAGCAGCTATTCGGCGATGCTCAGCTGGAAACTCAGCATAGCTCGGGGTTGACTGTGCTCGACCTACGCCAGTTGATTAGGTTGTTTGAGCATGGAAAGACCGTTGGCTCGCTGATAAGTGTGCCAGAACTTCTCAAGGCAAAGCTGGCCAAAATCGTTGATCTACTTGCTTGTGTTCGTAATCAGGGCGATGACTTGTCTCGAAGCTATGCCAGTCAGATGCTGGAGCAGTTTGTATGGCCGGCTAGTTTACTGGCTGCGCAATTCGATTCGGTCGTTGCGAATCCCCCCTATATGGGTAGCAAGGGCATGTGCTCGATGCTTAAGGAGTTCGCGAAGAAGGATTTTCCAGATAGCAAGGCAGATTTGTTCGCCATGTTTATTGAGAGGGGAGGTTTTTTTTGCAAGTTGGGTGGTTTTAGTAGTTTGATAACCATGCAGAGCTGGATGTTTCTTTCGACTTATGAGGTGTTGCGCGAAAAATTGCTCGCGAACAGAACTGTTATCACGATGGCTCATCTCGGGGCTCGTGCTTTTAGTGAGATATCTGGTGAAGTGGTACAGACTACCGCATTTGTTCTTCAAAAGACTCACCAGCCATCCTTTAGACCTGTTTTTTTCAGGCTGGTCGGAGGTGGCGAATCCGAGAAAAAGTCCACGCTATTGGCTGGTAAATCCAGATATGAAAGCATTGTTCAGAGTGATTTTTCAAATATTCCTGGAAGTCCATTTGCATATTGGGCGTCTGGCGAGGTAAAGAAAAGTTTTTTGGAGAAGAATCTATCTGATGTCTCTTTCTCCGACGGAAAAAATATAACTGGTGATAACTCAAAGTATCAAAGGTTTTTTTGGGAGGTCGATTCTGAGCTTGTTGGGATGGAGCGTCGGTGGTTTTTTATTTCGAAAGGAGGCGGATTTCAAAAGTGGGTTGGTATTAGTGATGTGACTGTCGATTGGTCGGAGGGGGCTAGAGCTTTTTATAAAAGCAGTCTTGTTGGAAGATTGATAGATTCCTCGTTGTGGGGGCGTGTTGGAATTAGCTGGGGGCTAATCGCGTCCTCCCTGCCTAGCTTTAGGCTAATAGGTTTTGATACAACATTTAGTGACGTTGGGTTGTTCTTTAATGATGAAAGTGACGTTCTTCTGGCTCTCGGCTTTCTAAATTCAAAGGCTTCATTTGAGTTTTTAAGTTTACTAAATCCAACGCTCAACTATCCAATGGATGTTATTCTTAAGCTACCATTTGCTAGGATGCAGGGCTGTGGGGTTGTTTCAAAGAATGTGGAGTCGCTAATAGCCTTGACTAAGAAATGTCATTCTTATTACGAGGTCGATTGGGGATTTTCAAGGTCATATTTGGTCGAGGTGGGCGCCCAGAGCTGCATGGAGGCTTATCGTAAATGGGAGGATCAGATAAATGGCTGTCGCGCACAGCTCAAGGCCTTGGAGGAAGAGAATAATAAAATATTTATTGATTTTTATGGATTGGGAGAGCAATTAACGCCACATGTTCCTGACAGTCAGATAACGATTCAGGAGGTTAATCGTGAGAAGGATGTAGGGCGTCTTATTTCCTACGCGATTGGTTGCATGATGGGCCGCTATAGCCTTGATGAGCCTGGACTTATTTACGCTAAAAGCAGCGGAATTGGTTTGGAACTCTCACGTTATCTCAAATTTCCAGCGGATACCGACGGCATCATTCCTGTAAGCGACGAGCATTGGTTCGAAGACGATGCCGCTGCGCGTGTGCGCGAGTTCGTTCAGGTAGTTTGGGGTGTTGACACCCATGTGGAAAATATGGAATGGCTGTCGGATAGCTTGGGCCGTAAGGCTGGTGAGTCCGCCGCCGAAGCCATCCGCCGCTACCTGTCTACTAGCTTCTACAAAGATCACCTGCAAGCCTACAAGAAGCGCCCGATTTACTGGTTGTTTTCTAGCGGTAAGCAAAAGGCCTTCGAGTGCTTGGTTTATCTGCACCGCTACAACGAGGGCACGCTCTCGCGCATGCGTATGGAGTATGTTGTTCCCCTGCAAAGCCGCATGCAGGCCCGTATCGATACGCTTGCCGACGACATCAACAGCGCCACCGGCAGCGCTCAGCAGAAAGCCTTGCAAAAGCGCAAAGACAAATTCACCAAACAACTCGAAGAACTCCGCCGCTTCGATGAAACGCTACGTCCCTACGCGGACCAACGGATCGCTCTCAACTTAGATGATGGCGTCAAGGTCAACTACGGGAAATTTGGTAATTTGCTGGCCGAAGTGAAAGCAATTACGGGTGGCAAGGAAGACTGACTGATTGGCGGCTCACTGATGTGGGCCGCTTTATCTCGACAAGGAAAATGTAAGTGCAAACAGGCAAATCCACTGTCAAAGATATTTTCGATGGCACTCGTATTTTCAGTGTTCCCACCTACCAGCGTGCCTATTCCTGGGAGCGTGAGGACAATCTTGAAGACTTTTTCAATGATCTATGTAGTCAGCACCCAGACAGACCTTATTTCCTAGGTTCTTTTCTCTTCCATCTGAACGGAAACAAGAGCGAGTTCGCACTTGTGGATATCGTGGATGGTCAGCAACGGTTGACCACCCTGGTCATCTTTATGCATGTATTGATTGGGAAGATGATTTCCCAGGGTTCTACGCTCATATCTGAGCGTACGCGGCGGATCTTTGTGCGTGATGGTGATGTCTTCAAGCTTGAATCGGCGAATGAGGGTAATGCCTTCCTACATGATCTGGTTTTGGGCGACCGCCCGCCTGCAACCGAGGACGTAACACTAAGAACCCATTCGCAACGGCTTTTGTTGGACGCACGGCAATATTTCGAGGAGCAGCTGGTTCGCCATGATCTGGCCATGCTTGAGCGAGTTTATACGACCGCCATCAATGCTGATGTGCTGCTCTATGTGGTGGACAAGATCAGTACGGCTACCCAGATATTTGAGTTGTTGAATGATAGGGGGCGGCGATTAACGGATCTGGAATCGATCAAAAGTTTCCTGATGTATAACGCGGGAATTGTTTACGATCACCCCGAGCAAGTGATAGGGAAAATCCAAGAGGACTTTGCTGAAATTTATCGTTTGATTGAGTCGCACAACATTAATGATCGGGATGTGCTGCGTTATCACACGCTTGCATTTGAGACGTACCCGAGTGATTACACTGATAAACCGAAGTCCTACATCAAGGAGAAAATACTTGGATTGGTGAGTGATGCGGAACGGCGGGAAGAGGCGAGAGAGCAGATTAGAGACTACCCAGCTCGCCTGAAAAAAAGCTTTCAATTATTTGCTCAGATCCGAGATCGCCGATTCATTGATCCGGAGTTGGCAAAAACATTTATGATTGGTCGTGTTGCTCCCTTCTATCCAGCGCTTATGAAGGTGCATAGTGAAAGACCATCTGAATTTCCGCGCTTGGTTAAAGCCATCAATGCCTTTACCTTTCGCTCCTCTTTAGCTCGACTGCGAAGCAACGGCGAAAGCTATCAGTTTACTTCTATGCGCAACGATAGAGATGTCGTTGAAGTGATCGAGAACTTTGTTTTGGGGAATTGGTGGAACATTAACGGGCGGGCTCGCGAAGCCTTTGATTATAATAATTATTATGATTGGCTTGAAAAAAACGTAGTCAGATATATTCTTTTTTCTTACGAGAATAGTCTTCGTCGGCATAGGGGCTTTCCATTGTTGTCGAGCAGAGACTACGCTTCAAAAGATGCCCGTGAAAAGCTTAGTATTGAGCATATCACTGCAAAAAAAGCATTGTCTGTTGAGTTTGATGATGACTTTAGAGAGAACTATCTGAATAATCTGGGTAACTTAGTGATTGATCATGCGGCATCCAACTCCAGCAAGGGACGGAAGGGCGGTGATGAGAAGGTTATTCATTATAATTTAGCGCCTTTGATGTCTCAAAATGAAATAAATGAAGTCGGTTGCGATTGGAATGATCTTGAATCAATAAAGAGATTCATTCGTCACCGTGAGGAAAAGTTAAAGAAGGAAGTTTCGGCTGAGTTCGAAATTTGAATCACCATTAGAACGATGGTCATTTCACATCAGTTGATGGTCTTCGGACTGGTTGCGTAGCCGTGGTTTAGAGCAGGCCCCCTTGGGGGCATACTTACCGACATCCGACTGGCTGAATTCAGCTGGCTGGTTTAAAATCTAGCTGAAAATAATCCTTATGGATAAATACTGGCAGTGAAAATAAACCAGCTCCTTTCCGATTGGCCCTCCGGTGCTGTAGCCACGCAAGCGTGGCTACATGAGCATGGCGTAGGGCCAAACCTGGTACAAAAGTATCAGCACAGTGGCTGGCTGGAGCGTATTGGTCACGGCACGTGGAAGAGGAGCGGCGATAAGATTGACTGGCAAGGCGGCGTTTTCGCATTGCAACAGGACGAGCCATTACGGATTTGGCCGGGTGGGGCGACGGCTTTGAGCCTGGCTGGACACAGCCATTACCTATCATTCGGGAAAGAGACTGTCGAACTGTTCGCCACAGCCGCCACCAGCCTGCCTGGCTGGTTCAGAAAGTACGCATGGGAAGTCTCGGTAAATTTTCACTCCACCGGGCTCTTCGCCTCAATGGAAGATCCTGCGTTGCAAGCCTTTCAGGTGCCTTACTCTCAATTTCACCTGCAAATTTCCACCCCAGAGCGTGCCGTGCTTGAGCTTATCCATCGAAGCGCGGACGAGAGTCTTTTTAGCGGTGTGGTCGACTTGTTCAGCGGGTTAGGTACCCTTAGCCCCCGCCGCTTGCAAAGACTGCTTGAGGCCTGCACCTCCATTCGCGTCAAACGTGTATTCCTTTTGCTGGCTCGAAATGCTGGCCACGCATGGTATAGCCGAATAGACGTTTCGAAGGTGGATATAGGCAAAGGCAAGCGTCAGATCACGCCGGGTGGTCGACTTGATAAAGAGTTCCTCATAACCGTGCCAGAGAAATTTGCCAATGTCTCTTGATCCTCGTTACGCCGCTCAGGTCCGTTTGTTGGTCCAGGTGATACCTTACGTGGCGGCTGAGCACTGTTTTGCGCTCAAGGGTGGGACTGCGATCAATTTGTTTGTCCGAGATCTGCCTCGTCTGTCGGTGGATATCGATCTGGCTTACCTACCCAGTTCTGATCGTCACCAGGCTTTGTTGGATGTTCGCGCTGCGCTTGGACGTATTGCAGATGCGGTGGGTCGTGGCTTGCCCAATACAGGTGCAACCGTCCAAAGCAATCGGGAAGATGAGTTGCGAATTTTGGTAAGAAGCCAACAAGCTCAGATCAAGGTCGAGGTGTCGCCGGTTTTACGAGGCACGGTTCATCAACCCACTGAGCGTGCTGTGGTCGCGCAGGTGGAGGACGAGTTTGGATTTGCTTCTATATCATGCGTTTCTTTGCCTGATCTGTATGGCGGAAAAATTTGCGCTGCCCTGGATAGACAGCACCCCAGAGACCTGTTTGATGTCATGTTAATGCTCCGTGAAGAAGGGCTGACACGTGAAATTTTTGAAGGTTTCTTGGTTTATCTGATCAGTCATGGTCGACCTATGGCAGAGCTTCTTTCCCCTCGATGGAAGAAGCTTGATGGGATCTTCCAGGCAGAGTTTTCGGGCATGACGCGTGAGCCAGCTACCCTCGATCAATTGGAATCCACCAGGACGTCGTTGCTTACTGCAATCCGTGAGCAATTCACCGAGCGAGACGCCGATTTTTTGCTTTCTCTTAAGCGTGGGGAGCCGGACTGGTCGTTGTTAAATTTGCCTGGGATTGATCAGTTGCCAGCGGTTCGATGGAAGCTGCGTAACATCATGGAAATGTCTGCTTCAAGGCGGGCGGGCGTGGTTGATACTCTGCAAACTGTCGTTGACCAAATACTTACGGGCCGAGCAACACAAGGCTAGTGATCGGCTCTTGAAACGGTCGGTTTATTTTTTGCTCTTAAAGCACCCTTATAGGGTTTTATTTTGTAATATTTTAAACCCGCTTGGGGGCGGTGAATCATGTCAGAGCAGTCTGCACAACTAGAAAAGATTGGCCAAAGCTTGTTGCAGCTGTTCAGCGTTTGCCGAGTTGTATGGTGGGAAGATGCGGAGGGCGAGTTCAGTGAGCTACTGGATAGCATCGTTCTTCCAGACGTCCAGGTCCTAAGACGCTCCTCGGTGCCCGCGTTAGCGATCAAGAAAACCATAGAAACCGACAGGCCGGACTCTCTTTTTCTCCTTTATGAGCAGGCTAGCCCTCCTGCCCCCGAGGATGATTGGCTACTGGATATCCGCCTTTATGCCGCCTCTTTCGCTGCGGATAGGACATCCATGCTGCTACAAGAGCTAGGGTTGCGACGTCAAAGTTTGCGAGATCACTTGAAGGCTCGCAGCGCATTCTTTGCTAGCAAGGATAGGGTAGCGAAGATTCAGCGTCTTTTGAGTCCGGATGACGATGAGGCCGCCGTAGACCTTAAGATCCTGGCTGTGCTCGCGAAAGTTGAGCAAGCGGAGCAGTTTGCGGTTTTTACTGCGATATTTTCGTCGCTTGCTGACGCTGAAAACCTCGAAGAGAACGTGTTGTGGGATTCAATCTGCAAATTCGAGATGCAGGCGGTCTTCTGGCAACTCATGCTACAAGCTTTTGGATATCAGCATGCCGATCCATCGGTGAAGCATTTTTTTGTGCGTTTGTTTGCTACCGACATTGGTTATGCACTGGGCGCACAGGCACCAAGCAACATGCTCTCTCTCCAGTTGAGCACAGTACGTGCGGCTAACGTGGCCGTCTTCCTGTCCCAATGGCGAGACAGTACTCTTCGTCAGCGCGCGTATGATCGGTTGTCCAGCAGACTTGCAATGGAATTGCGGCCGGGTGACTTGCTGGCTCAGGCACCTGTGGAGGCACTCATGTTGGTCAGCACTTTTGTCGACGTTGAGCGGCAGATAGCTGAACGGCTACGCGATTCGGTGCTAAGCAACACCAGCGAGATAATGGGTCAGCAGCTACGGGATATGGCGGCTCGCCGAATGGACGGATATTGGGCTAATCCCCGCTGGCCAGATAACGATGACGCGAACCGTTCGGTGTGGCACGCCTACTACCGCTCGCTAATCGCAGCCTCTGAGTTGTTTGAGCTGAGAAGGCGCTATACAGGTGGTTTCTCCTTCGAGTCTCCGGAAGCTTGTTACAACGCGTATACCCAAGAGCTTTACCGCTTTGATCAGTTGTATAGGATCTACCACGAAGCTGCTGATGTCGTGTATGCCCGAAGCCCGGATGCGTTGTCTCCGTTGACATCTCGGGTTGAGCAAGATTACTTGACGGGTTTCCTCCAGCCTCTCGCACAGAAATGGGGAGCATTCCTTGATGGCGGACTGCTCCAGCAATGGAAGCTTCCTGGGATTCCTAATCAGCAGAATTTTTATGCCGATCAAGTTGATCGCTATCTGAAGGGTGGCGATGACCGGCGTGTTTTTGTAGTTATCAGCGATGCATTGCGCTATGAAGTTGCTCAAGAACTGCGTGACTCGCTCAACGGTAAGTACAGGTTCGCGGCTGAGTTGGGTAGTCAATTGGGAGTCCTGCCGTCCTACACGAAGCTCGGGATGGCGAGCCTGCTACCCCACAAAACTCTTAGTTACACCGATGCTGGTTTGGTGCAAGTGGATGGGCTTAGCACAGATGGGTTGGACGCGCGCAACAAAATTCTTTCGGCAGTAAATGGTCTGGCCATCCGTGCGGAAGATTTTCTGAACATGAACAAGACAGATGGGCGGGAGCTAATCAAGCCCCACCGGGTTATCTACATTTACCACAACAAGATTGATGCCGTAGGCGACACAGCAAGCACGGAAAGCAGCACATTTACCGCCTGCCGTGACGCGATCCACGAGCTGGAATCCATCGTGAGTCGAATCATCAACAATCTGAATGGGCATCGTGTGTTGGTCACTGCTGACCACGGTTTCCTGTTCCAGGATTCAGCGCTAGAGTCATTGGACAAAAGCAAGCTGGTCACTAAGCCTGCCAACAGTGTGGTATCGAAAAAGCGTTATTTGATTGGGCGTAACCTCGGTACCAGCGAACAGGTGTTGAGCGGGTACATCAGAGAAACTGCGGGCATTACTGACGATATGATGTTTTGGTCGCCCCGCGGGGTTAGCCGATTCCACTTTGTGGGGGGGGCTCGTTTCATCCACGGCGGTGGAACGTTGCAGGAAATTGCCGTTCCTGTGCTGAAGGTCCAGCAGGTGAGAGGCCAAAAGGCCAAAGAGACTGCGGTTCGGAAAGCGCAGGTGACAGCACTAGGTAACAATTTCACAGTGACGACCAACCGCTATGTATTCAATCTGTTGCAGACCGAGCCTGTGTCTGACCGGATTCAGCCTGCTGTATTGCGCGTTGGGGTCTTTGATGCCATTGGAGAGGCGGTTTCTGTCGTTGAGCAGGTGTCGTTCGATAGCGACTCACCAAACCTTGATCAGCGGCAGCGCAAGGTAATCTTGACCCTGCTGAATCGACCGTTCCCTTCTGGTGAGCGGTATTATTTCAAACTGCTTGATGCCGAAACCGACGTTGAGCAGTTCCGTATTGATGTCCGTATCAACCTGGCGATCAGCAATGACTTTGATTTCTGACAGTGAAAACCTCGATCTGGACCTTGATGGTCGCCTGAACGAGTTCTTCATGGGCAAGGTGGTCCGCAAGGATCTCACCAAGCGATTGAAGGAAGGTATCAACGTACCTGTTTACGTTCTTGAGTATCTGCTCGGGATGTACTGTGCATCAGACAACGAAGAAGTGATTGCGGACGGTCTTGAAACGGTCAAGCGCATCCTCTCAGAGAACTACGTGCGCCCCGATGAAGCCGAGAAGGTGAAGTCGAAGATCCGTGAGCGAGGCAGCTTCAAGATCATTGACAAGGTTTCCGTGAGCCTAAACGAGCGTCGAGATATCTACCAGGCGCTGTTCATGAACCTGGGGGTCAAGGATGCGGAAATACCCAGTCGCTTCATCAAAGAGTTCGAGAAGCTGCTGGCGGGCGGTATCTGGTGTATCGTGACGATGAACTATTTGTTCGAAGAGGGCGCCAAAGGCTCGCCTTTCACCGTCCATGATCTGAAGCCGATCCAGATGCCAAATATGGACATGGATGCGCTGCTGGTGGCTCGGAAGCACTTCACAGAAGATCAGTGGATGGACGTGCTGTTACGTTCGACGGGTATGGAGCCGGCTCATTTCAACGTGCGTACGAAGTGGCATCTCCTTACGCGGATGATCGCTTTCGTAGAAAACAACTACAACTGCTGTGAGTTGGGGCCGCGCGGTACCGGTAAAAGCCATATCTACAAAGAAGTCAGCCCGAACAGCATTCTGGTTTCAGGTGGCCAAACTACGGTTGCTAACCTTTTCTATAACATGTCTCGGCGTCAGATCGGCTTGGTCGGGATGTGGGACGTCGTTGCGTTTGATGAAGTGGCGGGTATCTCATTCAAGGACAAGGATGGGGTCCAGATCATGAAAGATTTCATGGCCTCGGGCTCCTTTGCTCGTGGCCGGGACTCCATTTCCGCATCCGCAAGCATGATGTTCGTGGGTAACATCAATCAGCCTGTAGACACACTGGTGAAGACCAGCCATCTCTTGGCGCCGTTTCCTTCTGCAATGATCGACTCAGCATTTTTTGATCGTTTCCACGCCTACATCCCTGGGTGGGAAGTACCTAAGATGCGTCCCGAGTTTTTTACGAATCGCTATGGGCTGATCACTGATTATCTGGCCGAGTTCATGCGAGAAATGCGTAAGCGTAATTTCGCTGATGCCATAGACCGCTATTTCAAGCTTGGGAATAACTTGAACCAGCGTGACACCATTGCAGTGCGGCGTACGGTTTCTGGTCTCCTTAAGCTGCTGCACCCCAGCGCAAATTATGATCGCGAGGCCGTCCGCCGTTGCCTTGAATATGCATTGGAGACGCGTAGAAGGGTAAAAGAACAGTTGAAAAAGATCGGGGGAATGGAGTTCTACGATGTTCATTTTTCTTACATTGATTTGGACACGCTGGAAGAAACGTTCATTAGCGTGCCGGAGCAGGGCGGCGGTGGGCTTATTCCTGAGGGGCAAGGCAAGCCAGGGGCGATGCACCTCGTTTCCACAGGCGCTAACGGACATCTGGGGTTGTACCGTCTGGAAACGCAGGTAACGGCAGGCAGCGGGCGTCTGAATATGTCTGGTCTTGGGAACAGCTCTTCTGCAAAAGAGGCGCTGAAAGTTGCCTTTGATTACTTCAAAGCAAACATCAGTCGGGTGAGTGCTGCGTCGAAAGTGGGGGATCACGACTATCACCTTCATGCAGTCGAGCTTCATAACACTGGCGCACCTAAAGCGCTAACTCTCGCTGGGTTTGTCGCTTACTGTTCCGTGCTGATGCAGAGGCCACTCCAGGCGCAGATGGTTGTGCTTGGCGATATGAGCTTGGGTGGCAATGTAATTCCAGTCGAAAACCTCGCAGAATGCATGCAAGTGGCATTTGACGCTGGCGCGAAACGAATTCTCCTGCCAATGGCTAGCGTTACCGATATCCCAACAGTACCTGGCGAGCTGTTTGCAAAATTTCAAACCAGTTTTTACAGCGATCCGGTAGATGCCGCTTTTAAGGCTCTGGGTGTTAGCTGAAGTTTGGGTGTGCGCTCAATCAATCGAGTTCCCCGGGTCGGTGCACCGACTCGCCGATCATCCGGTTCGGAGGTGATGGTGCAACGAGCGGAGGTCGAGCTTCAAGGATTTTGATTCTTAGAGGCAAAAAACCAGTTGGCGGAGCGGCGCCCGCTGGTCCATTCCTGGAGCTTGTCTCCGGGGACCTGCTCCGCAGAATGCACCCACCGGGTCGCTCCTCGCGCGCACTCACCACACAATTGATATCCGTGTAGGAAGTAGCTGACCAGCTTCCGAGTCACCCGGCTTGGTGCGATGCGCATTGACGAGCACTACATCGCGCAGCGCAGCATCCCATCAGTGAGGACGCTGTCAGGATTGAAGATTGCCTTAGTGGGTTGTGGGACGATTGGTGGGTATCTCGCTGACATGCTTGCAAAGATGGGAGGTGGGATTGGTGGAGGTAATCTCACGCTGGTGGATTTCGATCAACTGATGTCAGAAACGTTGGACGTCACTGTCTCGGGTTGCGGTATTTCACCATGAATAGAGCCCTTTGTATGAGCATCACGCTTGAGCTGGACAGTCCCGGGATCTCCTCTCCGTACGAATGCTGGATGTTGATTTGCGAAAGGCGCACCTGGGCGAGGTAGATATGTTGATTGATGCGACAGGAGAGGAGGCGCTAGGACATTGGCTCTCGGCAAATTAATCCTCTGTCGTACGAATTCTATCGGTCTGGGTTGAAGGACCAGAACTAAGAACTGCCATAAGGGCGATTCTGAAGACCCCAGGGGGGGGCATGTTATCGCTGCCTATCGATTCACGCTCGGCTGGGACAATTCCCGACCGTTGAGGGCGGGGTTCCCTGTGTTATGGCCGGGCACGGACTTGAGGGCTTATACGGTATCTACGTTTATGCGTTTATGTATCACTTGACTGGCTTTAATGCGAGGCATGCGTGATTGCCTTTGACCAATAGCTCACAAAGCAGACCTTGTATCTGGTAATGCAGCGCAGCCAGGTGTTTGACTGTCCGCCCATCGCCCTTAATGCTTGGTGGAGAATTGCACTCCACTTGACCAGCGCACGGGTTGCGCTTTGGCCGGCAGAAGTCGACCGATTCTGTTGAAAAGTCGGTTTTTCAGGAAACGTGACGCTGAGCTTGGCCTCATCAATGAACCTACTCTGGCTATTCGATACTTCGTTGACCGTTGCTGCTGTGTCAGTGGGTTGATTTTAGGGTTTTTGCTTGAAGCAGGCTTACCTATCCTGTGGCGGGTGGCCCTTGAAATGTAAGTTTGGCCAGTCGACGCAGGTTCTGTACCGCAGCCGCTCATGTGAATTTATCCGCCGCGCCATTTTTTTCATAATTCTCACTTGAAACACAGGTGCGAGACCGGATTATTGAGTGTCACTTGATATTTTTCTTAAAAGAGAGATCGCTGCACTTATGCCCGTGTGTGACAAACTGAAATATAGTTTCTCGTTTCGATTAAACGCCTCAAAATGGGGGCTGAAGCGCTGGTTGAAAAATCTGCTCACGTTGTTCTTGTCCATTGGGAGATACTTGTCTCCTTTCATCCTCAATTCTGGAATATTAGACTCCGCATTTCTCGCGATTTGTGTAGTAGTGAGGGGAAGAAGCCCTTTGCTATGATCTGCCAACATTGATATAAGAAGCGCTTGTTCAAGTGGAAGAAATATCGTCGCTCTGGAGATTTCGCAGTTAAAGGGTATCAGATGAGAGTCATTAGTTAGATAGCGGAGGGTTTTTCTTATATAAGAGAATAAACTCCTCTCATTTTGTATTGTTTTAGATTGCGCACGAATTGCATCAAGCCCCATCGCATTTTGCGCGTCATTTTTCTGTCGGAACTCCGGCAGGCTAATAGGCGCGTCAGCACGATTTCTTTTACGGTTACGTTGATATCTAATTTCAAGGCTACTGTCTATGTAGAGTGTCTCGATAGCAATACCTGAAAGCTCTACCTCTAGAATTTTAATCTCTTGAGGTGAGCGAAAACCTGTTATTACAAGCCCGGTGGTCGGCATATTTTTGACGTAAGAAGCAATTTGGCGAGCTACAATTCCCGGATCTTTTTTTAAAGCATCCGAGGCAAAGTCCTGAATCTTCATGGTGGTTGTATATCCATGCCTAGTATACAGGGCGCACCTCATAAAATCACTTGCCTCGATGTGTTGGTAAGCATGGAGACGTGTGAGGGCTGAAGCTAGCAAGGTTTTACCCGCGCATGTAGCGCCGCAGATTATGTAATTCCTCCTTGGAAAAAGCTCCCCCTGCAAAGGCTTTACCTGGGACTGTTTAGTATCAAGGAGATCCTTTGTTCTCAGAAATAAAATCAACTTGTGCAAGGCTAGATTTCTAAAGTCATACTTCAGGCTAGAGCTGATTGATAGCTGACTTATAGGCTTCTTTGCACCGTTGGGTACGAACCATTTATTGAACGTTTTATTATCAAGCCATGGGTATACTTTGTTTGTCTTGAAAGAGGTTTCTTCGTTAACGATAGACCCTGCGACCTCACCTACAAAAACCTTATATGTTTCCTCGGGCGTGTTGCGCAGGTGTGGCGGTAGATACAATACAATATCCGATCTAACGGTAACTTTTCTGTTGTTGCCTAGTGACTTCAGTTGTTGGTCTAAGTCGGAGAATGATGTTTCTCTCATCCAGTACTTGACGTCTACGCCAGGGAACTCTCGATTTATGCTAAGAGCTTCGATGGCTATTGAAGTATCCTCGATAAAAAAAATCCGATGCTGGTGTTTTGATGCATATCTTGCTAAAAGACCTGTATTCTCTTTTTCAGTGTTGAAAGCCATATCAGGCTGAAGTAGTTGGTCATTCCCGCTTGCGTTCTTTGCTAATTTTAGGTTGGCGCTCTGAATACTTTTCTTTAACAGCTCATCTCGGTCTTCAATGCGCGGTTCGTAGTATGGCTTTCCATAATTAGGAGGCGGCAGGAGCATGATCGGATGCTCGCGAAGCAGATATTCAAAATGAGCTATTTTCGTTAGATTTGAGGATAGGAAGAAAAGTTTAATCAATTTCTAAAGTCCTCCCTGAATTGTTGGGCAGGCATTTTGTCAAGTAGTAATCACTAGGTAGGTTAAGACGAGCGAATACTTCATCAAGGTCATCAGACATGAAGTAGACAGCCGGACCTAAGCTCGAAAGACCAACGCATTTGGCACCGGCCGCGTGCAGAGATTTTCTAAGTGCAGTGAGTGTGTTCCCCTGCGCACGCCATTCTGCCTCTTTCCATTCAGTTTCCTGAATAGCATTGATAGCCGAGCAGAAGGTGTCAAAATCCGACTCAATCGCGCTGCACGCCATCCCTGACAATGCATGATAGATTGACTGTTGAACCGAGAGAAAATTTACAGGGCACGTTCTGTTAAAAAATTAATTTCTTCTTCTGCTGAAATTCTATAGGCCTTTGGCACCACAACGATGCCGACTCTCCAACTGATTGGCAATGGAAGGCTTAGTATTTGGGTCGGCAGGATCCGGGGACCTTGCCTTGCGGACGAGGGGGCTAGAGGTAAGCCAGTCGATTTAACCCCAAGGTCTATACTCATTCCTCCGCTGAAATAGGTATTAACACCAACTCCAGAAGTTCCACCTCGTCCGGACGCTGATATAATTTTATTTACATCAGCTTCAACTTTGTTAAACCGATTGGCAGCCTCGACACAAGCTAATCGGGTAGATGTGCCTGTTCCAAAACCACTGTGTGGCGCTGGGCCGGAAAGAAATTTTACAGAAAATTTCTGTACATGCTCACGCGATGCATATAGTTGCTCTAAAAAACCTATTAGTGCAATGATTTCTCGATCCGAGTGTCCGATTGTTCGCTTGTCGATCACCCTAAAATCTTTGCGTGCTGCAAACTCGATAATGGTATCCAATCCAGCTATGCAGAACCCAATGCCCCCGTTTTGTCGGTATCCGCTTTTGCTCATGTCAAATAAATTGACATGAATGCGCCCAGGTGCAGCGATTTTGATTTTCTTACACATGATCGGCAGAAGCGCTATTTATTGTTTCGTTAATATAATTAATATATGGTTTTATATAGCGTCCATCCTTGTGGAACTTTATCGCAGGTGTATCTTTGCTTGGTATGCTTCTGAATATTGGCCCAACCACACAGTATGATCCTGCCAAAAAAATACTATGTGAAGGTTCAAAGTCGTAGTAAAGGATTTTAAAGTTTGGGTGCTGTGCTGCGATGGCTTGTGCCGCAGGAAAAGTTTTTAGGTTGAAGTCTGAACGATTTGCTTCTGTGAGATATTTTGTTTTTGGTAGTAGTAAGGTTACATCGACATTTCGTGCCATTGCTTCCAGAAGATCTTGTGATTGGGCATTAGCTGGATTGGCGAAGTCGTCTAATAACCTGTTGCACGTAACTCCGACCACTACAATCTTATCTCCGACTTCTGTTTGCTTAATCAAATTCCGGTAGTACTCTGCATCTTTTCTGTTAGGGAGGAATTCATCCAGGCCATGTTTTTTATATTCGGCCAGAGTGTTTTGTTCTATGTATTGTGTAAAAAATTGTATCGCTGCAATACCTAAGCCTGTCACAAGTCCGCTAAGTATACCAATGTACCGGGCGTCGGCATTTGCATCCGTTAAGTAGAGCATGGCCCCTATGCCTATTGCAATTGCCACCAATACTCCAAAATACAAGAGTGGTGCTTGCACTACAAACCTAAATTTTGACATTTCCATTACGATCTCCCTATGAGAATAACTTCCTTTTTTGTTTTTTTACTTAAAGCGTGGGCCATGTCGTGCTCAAGCAGAACAGTATTCCTAAACGTTGTCGAAAAAAAGTTCTTAATATCTTGAATATTAGGATATGCATCATGGACGTAAGAAAGACATACAGTAGAGTGCTTATGCTTCTCGATCAGCGAGAATAGATGGTCTTTGAAGTGTTTTTTGTTTGTCCATTTACACATATCCTCTGGGCTCGGGATTGGTCGATTACTCTTCGCTAAATCAATCTTGTCTTTCCATTGCTCCGGGTTACAAAGCCCCTCAAGAAAGTGGTATCTGTCCATGTAAGATATGTCTTGCTTTTTCAATGGTACGTATGGCGGGTCAAGGTAGACAAAGTCATAGCCCGAGGGGATGGCAATGGCGTCAGTGCAAGGCAGAATGATGGGGTCGTACTTGGAGGGCTGTCGTGCTTTTATTATTTCGCCCAGTGCTCGACGGATGAGAACTGTAAAGGGTCTTTCCCAGGTCGCCCAGTTGCCGAACTTGGTGTCTCTAGTATTGTTTTCCCTTAAGTACAAGTTTTTTCGATGAAAAAGATTAAAGGGCCGCTTTTGCAAACAAGCCTGCATCACGCAATATAATATTTCATATTTTTTTAGTGTGTTTTCGATTTTGTTTAGCTCTTTGATTGCGCCATCAAGCCAATTGTTTTCTTCAGCAGTATAATAAATTCCATGGAAGTACTCTGATACAAATCCATGTTCAGGTATGACTTTCGAAAAAAAATCATCTAAATCTTGATGAGTCGTAAGGCATAACTGGTTGGAAAGTAAAGCAGTAGCCGTAATTCGGTTCGATTCCAATATGTCATTGTATGTTATCTGTTTACCTAAATTTTTTAGAGCTAAGGAGACTGTGGATGTTCCTCCGAAAACGTCAAGCGCAGTTTGGAAGTCGTATTGTAGAAACTCGCTAACCATCCAGTCGATAAGTCTGCGTTTACTTCCGTAGTACCTAGTCAAAGGCAGATAAGCCTTGTCATGCTTAATGTCTGGGCTAAGTGCATCTTTGGTTATAAGGCTGTGGGTGCAGGACAAATCGGCGGCTGTCTTCGGAGAAGCTGGGGCATCCGGCTCACGCCGCAACGACAAAGCCTCTCTATCGGGGCAATGGCGTGGTTGCCTCTTGAATCAACGTTGAACATTCGGTGCTCCAATCATGCCAAATTTCTTCCATAGCCCGAATGATGACCCGATTCGATAATCATTTAGAATTGAAGGTTATTAATTAATCGCAGCGGTGACGTGCCAACACTCGTTGTGTCATAGGTACCGCCAACCCATGATCATAGCCGAATGATGAGATGACCAAGCGCTTATGAGCCCACCCCCCCTTGTTGCCGATCGGGAATAGCTCTCGGTGACATCATCGCTTTTTGCGTTTGAGATTGCCACTGAGCAAGCGTTCTGGTTGCCCGTTTTTGACAGGCTCTTAGCTTGACTCTGGTGTCTGGGATGCAGAGGCTTTGTCTCGTTGAGCATCTGACTTGGGCTCAGGAGGCGTGTGGACGGAAATCGGAGAGCGAGGCGGAAATGCTACTCTCCGGAATCCTCAGCAACCTGGATTTCCGCTAGTACCAGTAAATATGGATGTCTACCTGCTATTTTCCTGCACGTGAATCCAGTTGGGAGGCTTGTGAGGGGCGGCCTTGAATAACTGGGATTTTGACATGGGCTATACGCTGTTTGTGGGCGCCTGTTAAACCATCTGTTTTCCCGGCGCTTGCCCTTCCGATGCCGCACGTCGGGAGACTGACGATGCTAACAAGCCCTTGGACCGATTGTCGCCAGTCAAGGCCGTGGGGATCAGTGTCATGTGCTTCATTCTTCGCCAGTCGCTCTCGTTCTAGCGGCTGCTCACCGAGGCACCAGATTCGGCAGCGCTCTTCCAGGTGGGTGCCTACATTTGCGATGAGCGCGGTATTGCCCGTTGCTTTGATAGTGACTTGCCTAAAACTGCTTCTCGCTGCATCGGAAGAACCGCGTTTGCCGCTGCACTAGGAGGAGAGACGAAAGGGGAGGGCTGTCAGTTCGCACAGATTGATAGCGCTAGTCCATTTTGAACTGAACAAGAAATGGTGCTGCTCTGGCATATTTTTTGTGGCTTGCCTGTAGCCGATTTGCTAGGTTCGCTCACGCGTAGAAATGCGAAGAGCGCTGTTTGGTAACTTCGTAGGGACGCTACGCAGCGGAAAATGGGCAGCGGCGATTATGAGCTTGATCCGGTCTGCGCGGCTCAACGGGCACGACCATGTCTATCTGAAAGGGGTTCTCACACGTTTGCAAGTGAAGTCGATCAGTTGCTGCCGCATATGTGGCAACCGGTTTAATTGCACAAGGCGTGATGGCCGGCTTACACACTTACGCTAAATGGGTGTGAATGGGTGTGAATGGGTGCGAATGGATGTGTAATTGGGCTTTGGGACGCTGAAGCTCTTTTCGGATCGAAGGAGGTGCGCGTCAGCCTACAGGCCCGGTGTTCTCGCATAAGAAAGATTTGTTCCCGACGGATACATTACGAAGTCGGCTAGCTTTAAGCGGTCGGCGAATACAACTAGCTGAGCATGCTCCCCAAATGCTAACTGACAACTAATGTTGAATTGGCGTCACAGGGTACTCCGCTTACGCCATTGCGATGCACCTGTGTAGGTGACTTGGCAGGAAGGTTACTCTGCATTGACTGGATGTCTCACTGTGTAGTCAGACTGATTTCAAAAAAATGGGCCAAAAAAAGGCACCCTGTAGGTGCCTTTCATAAACGGTAAATCATTCGATTCTCCGCGCCCTGCCGCTTGGCTCACAGTGTATCCATAAACTCTTGAAACCGGCTTGCTCGCCAGCCAACCGTCTTATGACTTAGTCGCGTTTTCGGAGGTAGCTGTCCGGCTTTCTCCCAGCGTCCGATCGTCCGTGTTGACACGTTAAATAGATTCGCTGCTTGTTTAATGCTCAAAAAACGATCAGAAATTACTTCATTCATATTGCCTCCCAGTGGCCAGTTGATGCGCTATTTTGGTGGCAAAACAATATTAAAGTCAAGTAGTTTTGCAAATGTCAATAGCATTGACGGTTTTTTTTAAGGGCTGAATTGGGCACATTTTCTCGTGTGGAGGGGGAGGCTAGGAAATGTTGGCTGTGCTTTTGTCAGGCAACTCAGTAGCGCGTTTTGAAGTGGGCGACATCTGGCAGCAAGGCGGAAGCTAGATTCGGCAAGTAGGATTTCATCTATCTTGCTGCGCCGGACGAGTACCAATGCCTGCGGGATAGTTATTAACTAGGCGGCACTCGATGACGGAAAATGGCATGTTAGTAAGCGTCTGGGCATCACATCTTGCGTGATGAAACCGGTTCCTAGTTATGCGGCAGCAACTGGCCCATCTCACTCGCCTCCAACGTCGGGAGGCGCATCAAACATCGTTTGCTGTGCTCGCCGTCGCGGCTTTTAGAGTTGAGGTACGGGGCTTAAATTCCAGCCTCGCGGAGCCTCAGTGACTGTGAAAGCCGAAGTCTTTAAAACTTCTCTTTTAAGGTTGAGTGAGTTTTCAACTCTTCTTCAATGAATGCAGAGATCATAGCTCTATATACCCGTTCCACGACATCAGGTGAGGCGCCGAAATCGGTTGCAATTCCGCGCACTTTACTGATGACCTGTTCAACCCTGGCTGGAGCGCGCACATCATCAGTGGTTTTCTTGAAACCCGCCGCCTGAGTGACGAGGTCGCCTCGCTTGGCGAGGAGTGCAACCACATCGCGATCGATGCGGTCTATGTGCTGACGAACTTCCTCAATTGATGCGCAACGTACTTCCATATAGATATCCCTTTTTAAGTAGCCGAAATGCGTCAGTATTCTGGATATGACATTAGCGAGAAGCACTCCATAAGTCCACCGCAAGGTAAGCAGCCAAAGGCCAAGGTCTCCATGTACACCGAAGCGATTACTCGGTGACCGGCGCTGTAGCGTTAACTCGACGACTCGGCCAATATTTGGGCGGGGAACTAGATCCGACCTTGGGCGTTGGGGGTTAGAACTGGCTTTTCGCAGTTTCTGCGGAGCGGCAAACAGACGTCGACGATCATGAGTTTATCCAATCCGTACGCATGAACGGACATGATCCCCATGCTTACTCCAAGGACGTTTTGACTCGTTCGCTGACACAGCGGATGAGTGAATTCGAGCAGTTGCTTTCTCATGTGTGGATGCTGAACTGAGTTATGCGAGGTAAAATTAGACTACGAATCCAGTGAACCTGAAAGATAGAAAGCATGCATACCTACTACTTCCGGCTGAGTCGTACTGAGGATGTGGCGGATTTATGCCGTATCTCGGCAGAGGCTCGTCTGCGTTACAGGACATTTCCATCTCTAGCCCATATCGCTGACACACCTGCGTTGACCCCTTGAGTCCATTTAAAATGCTCTCTCAACACCCCAGCTGTGGAGACATAAGCCGCAGCATGGGTCTTCCGACAGGTACTACAATGACAATGGCTAATTGGCGTATCAATGCTATCGATCTCATAACCTACAGCCCCACAAGCGCAGCTTCCTTTCATTTTCATCCTCCGATTTCGACACAGTGCGAAAATTATGGTCACCATCGTAAATCGAACCAACAAGCAGTGACTAGAATGCTACGCGGAGCGCATGCCTCCGGGATCACGCCCCGCGCAACCAAACCGGTTGCCAGTTGTGTGGCAGCAATTGATCGATCTCACTAGCCCGCTGTGTCGGCAGGCGCGTGAGAACGTCCTTCAGATAGGCATACGGATCATGGCCATTCAGCCGCGCAGACTGGATCAAGCTCATGATCGCTGCCGCCCGCTTGCCGCTGCGTAACGACCCTGCGAAGAGCCAATTCTTGCGTCCAAGAGCCCATGGTCGGATCTGGTTCTCGGCCCAATTGTTGTCTATGGGTACGGCCCCGTCATCAAGGTAGCGCGACAGCGCTGACCAGCGTTTCAGGCTGTAATCCAGTGCTCTGCTGATAGCTGAACCTTCGGGCACGAGATCGCGCTGGGCGATCATCCAGGCATGCAGCGCATCCATCACAGGCACAGCCTTTTCTTGCCGAATTCGACGGCGTAAATCCGGTTCCAGGTCGCGAACTTCACTTTCGATTTCGTAAAGCAACTGGATGTAGCGCAGGGCCTGCTCGGCGAGCATGCTCTTGTTGGTGGCATGCAGTTCGAAGAACTTGCGTCGCGCATGGGCCATGCAGCCGATCTCGGTCACACCGAGTTCGAAGCTGGCCTTGTAACCACCAAAATCATCGCAGACCAGCTTGCCCTTCCAGCCTTGCAGGAAGCTGCGAGCATGCTCACCGGCGCGGCTGGGGCTGAAGTCGTAAACGACTGCCGCTGTTTCGCAGAATTGGCTGGTGGCGTAGGCCCACACATAGGAGCGGTGAGTCTTCTTCGTTCCCGGCATGAGCATTTGCACGGGTGTTTCATCGGCATGAATAACCAGCTGCCCGAGCACCACGTCGCGCAGCGCATCGACCAGCGGCTGCAACTGAACCCCAGTTACACCAACCCATTGAGCCAGGGTTGAGCGTGGAATCGCCAGGCCAGCTCGACCGAAGATCGATTCCTGACGGTAAAGCGGCAGGTGGTCGGCAAACTTGGCGATCATGACGTGGGCCAGCAGGCCCGCAGTCGGAATGCCTTTATCAATAACCTGCGCCGGTACGGGCGCCTGGGTCAGCGTTTCGCAGTCATCGCAGACCCATTTGCCACGTACATGGCGTTCAACGGTAAATACGCCGGGCGTGTAGTCCAGCTTCTCGCTGACATCCTCGCCGATGCGCTTGAGAGCACAGCCACATGGACAGTAAGTGTCGTCCGGTTCGTGATGGATCAGCGTGCGTGGAAACTCAACCGGTAATGCGGTGCGCTTGGGCTTCTGCTTTTTCTCAGACGGAGTTATCACTGCCTGCAAGCTTTGAAGCTCTGCTTCAATCGCTGCGATATCGGTATCGATCAGGTCATCGAGCAGGCTGGCCTGCTCGGGATTCATTTGCTCGCTGCGTTTGGCAAATTTCAAACGCTTGAGCTGGGCGATTTCGTGGGTCAGTTTCTCGATCAGCGTTTGATCACGGTTGATCTTCTTGCCCATGGTCTCAACGGTCTTGCCCATCGTCTCAACTTGTTGGTCGAGCGTCTCGACACGCTGAATTAACTGCGCCGCCAAGGCGCGCAGTTGTTCAGGGGGCAGGTGATCGAGATTGGGTAGCGAAGTCATGGGGCCGATTTTGCCAGAGCAGGCAATTCGCGGCGATAGACCGATAGGCTAATGGTCGCGGTTAAAGCAGTGTGATCGAGCCTCCAGAGCCTGCACGTTGCCATGGCAGACCCAGCACCAATGCCTGAAGCTGCTCGGTATCGAGTTCCATTTCAGAGCCATGGCGAATGCCAGGCCAGTGAAACTTGCCTTGGTTTAACCGGCGCGCTGCCAGCCATATCCCGAAGCCGTCATGCACTAGCACTTTAATGCGATTGGCGCGGCGGTTGGCGAACAGATAAGCACAGTGCGGCTGCGCCGCACCGAACACTGCGATCACCCTGGCCAATGCCGTCTCGGTACCGGCGCGCATGTCCATCGGCTCGGTGGCGAGCCAGATGGAGTCGATGCGAATCATCGCAGAAGGTCTCGAAGAAAGGTCGCGCAGGCAGCAGCATTTTCAGTGGGCCAGCTCACTTTTACGGTGCCGCGCGTGTGCTGTATTTCAACGCAGATGTTCGATGATGATGGGTGGGATTTTGTCCCAGCCAGCGACACGGGTAATGGAATAAATGCAGGTTGCAGCGCTGTGCTTTTCTGCGATTGCAGCCGAATCCATTTGTGGACGAGGTTTGCGTTGAGGTTATGGCTGAGGGCGACGCTGGCAATCGAAGCACCAAGCTGGGCACACTCTTGAATGACTTGGGCTTTGAAGGACTTGGAATAGGAACGGCGTGTTGGCTGCATAAATACCCACTTAAAAGGTTAGAACTGGTGTCCACTTAATTTAAGTGCACACCATGTCTTGGCTTTTCGGGGCTGGGTAGATGACTTGGCCGGACGCATACGCATGTTACTTCACTGTCACTACTTCACTGGCTGGCAACTCTGCGCGATGAAAAAGCAGTGTACGACGGGCACAGAGCGTCGAGTTAAGCGCTGGGAGCATGAAGCGGTAGTGGATGCAGTGTAAAGGCGATTGGAACATGAGCCAGGGAAAATGAAGGTTCGCTGTCAGGCGGACGAGCATCTACTTGAAACGCTAAAATATTGGATGGGAGCTACAAACTTCCTGACTAAAACGCTGCCGCGAGTCAGTACTGAGGTGAACCTTCATGTGCTCGCGTACAACCTCAAACGAATGATGAGTATCTTCGGTGTCGCCGTACTGCTTGAGGTGATCAGGGCGTGAATCACGCTCGCTCATGAGGTGCCCTTTGAGCTGCTGACGCGGCCCAAAGGGCATTAAAATCATCTATGCCGGTAACCCAGACGTTTGCGTTATTGCGTGCTAATTCCGGTGAGACTCTTGGGAATGATCATTCTTTGGGATGTTTACGTTTTCACACAGCCTGGGCCCCGGACATCTTGGAATTAAAGGCTAAAGCCGCGCCCGCGGAGATTAGTTCTGTTGATGAAAATGTTAGGTCACCTTAGTATCGTTCATTATTTGGACGGTAGGAGGTAAAAGTCTTAAGCCCATCTCGGGCATTTCGGAGGTTCGTTTTGTACGACTCCCGTTCTGATGTCGATAAGACGTAGGGATTCTGGGGACTGATAGCGATACGATTTTGCAGCGCGGCGATAGCTTCAAGTGATGCAATTGCACTTTCAAGGTGACCAGTATTGGGATCTCGCGCTTGCTCTGCGGCTTTCCGGATTGAATCAAAAACTTCCTCAGAGATTGCCGGCGAGTTTTTGAGGTAGTCAAGTTCAGGTTCCGAGCTTGATCCAGAGAGCTGAGTCAGCAAACGCGCAGCGAGTCTGTCCAATTCGCGTTTGCCCTCTTGTCTGCTGGTTTCTTCTTTGTCTTTTACCTCGTCTAAGCGCTGTTGGTTGAGAGCCCGCTGCTCCTGCGCCAACTCTGCAAGGCTCGCTGAAACCTCCGCCTGAATGCGCGCTAGCTCGACTTGCTCCTTCGCCGCACTGGCAATAGCTCCAGTTAGATTCACATATCGGTACGTGAAGAGAGCAAGCAAGGCAGTCAATATGGCCACTGAAATTGAGGCCAGACCTTGCACTGCTCCAGTGTTTTCGTTTAACCAACTTATCATTTGAAACTCCGGCGCCAGTGGCGATTAGCCACAATCGGACAAAATAATGTATTTCTACGAAATGCGACAGGCTTTGTCATAAATAGCCAGTAAAGTCATCGCACACCAGCTTGTCATTCCATGAGCCGAGGAAGCCACGTTAGTGCTCACCTGCACGGCTTGGGCTGAAGTCATAGATCACTGCCTTGAGTGCCGAAAACGCGGTGGCGCAGTAAGTGCGGAGAGTTTTCTTTTCTCCAAGCGAAGCATCTGCACATCTGCTTACCGTTAAATGGGTGTGAATGGGTGTGTAATTGGGCTTTGAGTGTGCGTCTGTCCAACATGTCTTGCCTAGTGATCACATCTGTCTGGGAGCAGGATCGCTTCCTCGGATATACCCCGCGGCGCGGATGGTCACGGGGTGTGTGGCTGGCCTCAGGTTAATTCCATGCGAGCCAGCAACCATAGCCTTAAGCGACGGCATCAGAAAGGCGTGTTTCCCGGACGGTTACGGCGCTCAAGGGCGCCGGTCCAGTATGGCATGGCCACGGCGCTCCGCTGCACAAAAAACCGGAATCGGACGTGAGCGACTACAAGTTGACTACCGCCTGGCGCTTCGAACTGTGTTGGTAAGTCGGCGTAGGGCGGCGGGGAAACGGTTCACTTGTAGTCATCCCCGCGAAGCTCGTTGAGGGATTGTATTTTTAGATCAGGGCGGTACTTTTTCTGCCGAATGTCGTCTAGAAAGTCTCCCCACTTCGTGAGAGCTTCGGTTTTCTCAACAAGATAGCTGTTCCGATCATAAAACTTGTTTTGTACGGACGATCTCCCGTGCGAGAGGATGTGGGCCCTAGTCTCCCGACTAATCCCGATGCCTGCCAGCATTGTCTCAGCAGATACTCGAATGTTTTTCCAAGTGAAATAGCGGGTCTTGGACGCTGCCTCATCTGACCCACCGGCTTCGCTGAGGCGGGTTCCAGCCTCGCTAAATAGTTTGCTAAAGGCGTCAGCCCGTATCAAGTTATGGGTCAGGGCGAAAGGGCCTTCCGCGCTGAGACGCAGGTCGAGCAATGGCTTAATTATCTCGGTAATGCGGGGGGTAAAAGGCAGAAAATAGAGCCTGGGCTTTCCCTTGCCTTTGATATCAATCAGCGTAATGCCGTCGTCAGAAACTCGTTCCCACTTAAGGGCTGCGAGCATTTTAAGACGTTGTCCACCAAAATAGATTGGGGCAAGTGCGATCGCTCTTTGTCGATCCGGCAGGGTGTCGAGATAGATAAGCAGTTCAGCAAGCTCAGCTTGCTCAAGCGACTCGGTATCACCTTTGTAAACATCTTCTAGGCCTCCGACACCTGATACTGGGTTGGTAGTGATATCAAAATTCTTCGAATCTTCGACTTTTCGTTCAAGACTGGTAATGCTGCTCCGCGCTTTTTCAAACGCGGTACTAAGGTAGCCATGCAGGGTGTCGGTGGTCGAACGCATGTTAGAGGCGGGGGCGGGAGTGGTGTGATTTTTGCCTCGATTTTTTGGCTTTCCGGCAAGGACGTGTTTAAGGATGGTCGTGATGTCATAAACAGTGATGTCACGGGCTGGTTTTGCCACAAGCTCGGGGAAGGGGGTGCTAACGTGGAGCTTGAACATGCCCGCGACCTGCTTTGCTTTCACTCTTCCTCTGGCCAGAAGGTCGTCACAGTAATTATCTAGAAGATCCTGAAATGTACCCACTCTAGATGCGTCATCGGCGATTTTCGCATCGACCACGCGTTGCGCCTCCTCCTGCGCCGCGTTTTTCTCTAGATATGCCTTGGGGTTGCCGTGCTCCAGCAAAATTGCGACGAGGTCGCGTGCCTTCTCTCGGATTTCCGCTAGCGTGAGGCCGGGAGCATTGGGAGTGGATCGGTATTGGCCTATGCTCAAAAGTCCTGCTTTTTTGTTAATCGTCCAGCGGTAGTAAGCTGTCGTAACGGCGCCTACTTTTTTAAACAGGATGCTCCCAGTCCCGCGACCTAGCATAGACTCGGTAAGAGTGCCCCCGTCGCCGAGCCCTCTTAGTCGTTGATCGTTGACGCGTTTGTCTTGGCTATTGCCTGCCATATGTCGATGCTCTAGGTGACTACTGGTCACTACTTTAGCAACTACTTCTCCTGTCGCTCAAGGTCTTTTAATGGTCACGACTGTCTCTCATTTTATTAAAAAAACTAATAAAACAACGGGTTATGCCGGATATGGTGGTATCTGTCTTGCTTGGTCTTTAATATCCTATCCCCTCCTAAGGGGAAGGTTGGCAGTTCGAACCTGCCCTGGGACACCATATGATCGAAGGTTGGCGCATCCCTCGAGCCGTTCGTCTCTAGCGGTACAGTGCCAATCCGACTCTCCAAAGAATCAGCAGAAGCCAGCATCGACCGGCTTCTGCCGCCCATGATTAGACCGGTTGTGTTGCCTCTTCCGCAGCAATGGCGGCGCGTACGCTTGGACGTGCTTCGATGCGATTCATGAATGACGCCAGCTCCGGCCAGTCCTTGACATCGATATTGAAGAACGGCAGCCACTTGAGCACGGTGAACAGGTAAGCATCGGCCAGGCCGAAGTCGCCCAGCAGATAGTTATTGCTCACCAGCCCTTTGTTCAAGTAATCCAGGCGCTTGAACAGCTTCTGCCGGAAAATCTGTTTCGTGGGTTCAGGAGTATCGGCGTTGAACAAGGGCGCGCTGCCACCGTGGATTTCCGAAGTGATGAAGTTCAGCAGCTCCTGCAAGCGGATACGTTCCCAGGTGCCGTTGGCCGGCGCCAGGGAGTTGTCCGGGACCTGATCCGCCAGGTATTGGAGGATGGCAGGACCTTCGGTCAGCACCTGGCCGTTGTCCAGCACCAGGGCGGCCACGTAACCCTTTGGGTTGATGTCGCGAAAGTCACGACCGTCAGCGGTGGCTTTGGTCTTGTTGTTGACTCGGATCAATTCGAAAGGCAAGCCCAGTTCACGCAGCACGATGTGCGGCGACAGTGAGCAGGTCATGGGGGCAAAGTACAGTTTCATGAGTATTTCCTTATAGACGAGGAGCGGATGCCCGAATGCGCGGGCCACTAGGATCCGCGACCGCTGAAACGTTTTGCAAAGGACTTCTTTGGCGCTACCTTATGACAAAAACTCATGAGCATTACGCACCCCTATGGTCGCCAGAATTCCCTCTCTCAATGGATTGAAAGCGTTTGAATCGGCTGCTCGCCATATGAGTTTTACCAAGGCTGCCGAAGAGCTCAATGTCACGCAGACCGCCATCAGCCATCAGATCCGCCGGCTTGAAGACGAATTGGGTCTTCGCCTGTTCTTGCGGCTCAAGGACGGTCTGGCGCTGACCGCCGAAGGCCATGCCTACTTGCCGGGCATTCGCTCGGCATTTCATGAACTGCGCTACTCCACACAAATGTTGCTCGAATCGACCAACAACAGCGTGTTGACCATCAGCACGCTGGTTTCCCTGGCGTCCAAGTGGCTGTTGCCTCGCCTGGCATCCTTCCAGGAAGCATTTCCCAATATTGACGTGCGGGTGACCGCGTCAACCGAGCTGGTCGACTTCCGCAAGGGTGGCATCGACGCCGCGATCCGCTACGGTTTCGGCGACTGGAAGGGCCTGCGGGCAGACTGGCTCATGTCCGACGAGATCTTTCCTGTATGCAGCCCCAAGCTGCTGACCGGGCCCAAGGCTCTGAAAAGCCCGGTCGATCTGGTCAATCACACGCTGTTGCAGGTCAGTGGCATGACCAGTAACGACTGGAACATGTGGCTGAGCGCGGCCGGGCAATCGAAGAAGCTCGCCGAAGGCACGCGGCTGACGTTCGATCTGACAATGATGGCGGTGCAGGCTGCCATCGACGGACTGGGGGTGTGCATCGGTCGATCCACCTACGTCGATGACGATTTGAAGGCGGGAAGACTGGTAGTGCCGTTCAACCTCAAGTTGAAGTCCGATCCGGGCTTCTATCTGGTGACGCCGCTGGAAATGGCCAACTCGAAAAAAGTCGTGGCATTGCGAACCTGGTTGATCGATCTGGTGCAGAGCGCTGAGTCGGCCCCGGCTTCCGACATCTTCAAATGAGCTTCCTGGCCTGGACGCCTGCTTCTTGGCAACAACCTTTCGATCCTCTTACCTGCGATCCGCTTAACGGAAATCCAACTTCAGCCGATAGCCTGATAAGCCCGTTTTTCTCCCGTACCTGTGTGTGCTGGAACGGTTCGCAATGTGCGCCAAGGCACGGCCAGCACAAGAGATTCGGAAAATCTTTTGCTCGTTAGTGGCTTGTGGCTATCATCTGCGCGCCCACGGAGTGCAGGACCGCATTTTCGTTGTTTGCCATTGGGTGCATCTTTTTACTTGCCTGGACATCCTCGATGCTGGCGTACCACCAAAAAAGCTTTCTGATCGTCGATGATTTCTCGGATTTCCGCAGCTCGATCCGCTCCATGTTGCGTGAGCTGGGCGTCAAGGACGTGGACACCGCCGATACCGGCGAAGTGGCGCTGCGCATGTGTTCGCAGAAGCGCTATGACTTCATCCTGCAGGACTATCACCTGGGCGACGGCCGCAAGAACGGTCAGCAGGTGCTGGAAGACTTGATGATCGAGAAGCTCATCAGCCATGAAAGTGTGTTTCTCATGGTGACCGCCGAGACCAGCCAGGCCATGGTGCTCAGTGCCCTGGAGCATGAGCCCGATGCGTACCTGACCAAGCCTTTCAACCGCTCCGGTCTGGCCCAGCGGTTGGAACGGCTGGAGCAGCGCAAGACCCTGCTCAAGCCGATTCTCCAGGCGCTGGATCGTGGCAAGCCGCTGGAAGTGCTCAATGCTTGCATCGCCCTGTGCAAGCAGGATCCGCGCTACGGGCCGTTGTGTCTGCGTTATCGGGCCGATGCCCTGCGGGACCTGAACCAGAACGAAGCCCTGGAGCGCCTGTACAACACCATCCTGGCCGATCGTCCGTTGCCTTGGGCCTATGCGGGCCTGGGCAAATTGATGTTCAAGCGCGGTCAGGTGGCGCAGGCCAAGGCTGTCTATGAAAAGGCCCTCAAGGCCTTTCCGATGATGCCTGCCTTGTATGACGGCATGGCCGATGTCCTGGTGGCCGAAGGCGACACGAAACAGGCGCAGGAGGTGCTGGAGGAAGCGGTTCGCCTGTCGCCCCTGGCGGTGCGTCGACAATCGTTGTTGGGCAAGTTGGCGATGACCAACGAAGACTACGACACCGCCTCCAGGGCCTACCGCCAGGCGGTCGGGCAGGGCGCGCAGTCGCGTTTCAAGGATCCGGAAAGCAACCTCGGCCTGGCCCATGCCCTGATCAGCAAAGGCAGCGAGAAAGGTCTCGACACCCGGACCCGGCTGGAGATCAACACGACCCTCAGTGCGGTGGCGAAGGAAAACCTCAACGACCCGGGATTGCAGGTCCGGGCGCGACTGATGAAGGCCACGAGCCTGTTGTTGAACGATGCCGAAACCGCGGAAAAACTCACCGAGCAGGCCTTGCAGCGCCTCGACGGCATGGAGCAGTTCATGAGTGCCGAGGCCGCGCTGCTGGTGGCCAAGCAATTGCGGATGCTCGGCCAGACCAGCGCCGGCGAGTCGATGCTCAAGAACTGCGCGGAAATCTACGGGGATGACCCGACGGTGATGCAAGGCATTGCCAAGCTCACCGACGACCCGAACATTCTCAATCAGGGCAATGCCGCCGCCGAGCTGAACCGCGAAGGTGTGCGGGTCTACAAGACCGGCGCGTTGCCCGAGGCACGGGAGTTGTTCCGCCGTGCGCTGAAGATGCAACCGAAGAACATCAGTATTGCCCTGAACATGGCGCAATCCCTGCTGCATGGCACCGATACCAGTGTGGCGTCGGAGCTGCTGGAGGAATGTCGCGCCTGCCTGAAACTGGTGGGCATGATGCCCGACACCGATGCGCGTTTTGCGCGCTATCAGAAACTGCGAAGCAAGGCATTTAGCGATGAATGACAGCGAACAGGCACTCGATTTTTCCACGGTGATCGCGTCGACCGTACACGACATGAAAAACTCCCTGACCCTGCTCATGCAGGCTCATGCGCAGTGGCTCGAGCGCTTGCCCGAAGCGGCGCAGCAGACCCCCGAGCAGGGGGTGATGGAGTTCGAATTCGCCCACCTCAATGGCTTGATGGTGCAACTGCTGGGGCTGTACAAGCTGGGTGTCAACCAGTTGCCGCTGCACCCGGCCTACCACGAGCTGGATGATTTCATCGAGGCGCAGCTGGCCGGCCATCAGGAGGTGTTCCGCAGTCGCGGGATCATGGTCACCTATGAAGTCGACCCGTTGAGCCCCCTGGGCTTTTTCGACCGTGAGTTGATCGCTTCGGTGCTCGACAACTGCATCAACAATGCCATTCGCCACGCCCGGCAGGCGCTGTTGATCAGTGCGAGCGATGAGGCCGGGCAATTGGTGCTCACCATCAATGACGACGGCGAAGGCTATCCGCCTGAAATGCTCGAGCGCCAGGCCGATTATGTGCAGGGCATCAACCACAGCAGCGGCAGCACCGGGCTGGGCCTGTACTTCGCCGCGCGGATAGCCGGGCTGCATCAGCGCGGCGGCGTGTGCGGGCGGACCGAAATTGCCAATGGCGGTGCGCTGGGGGGTGGAGTATTTCGGATTTATCTGCCCTGAGTTCGTCCCGCTCAGGAGGCCCTGGCAGCATAAATCCTTGTGGGAGCGAGCCTGCTCGCGATAGCGCCGGGTCGGTTCATGTCGGGTTGACTGAGATACCGCCATCGCGAGCAGGCTCGCTCCCACAGGGCATTCCAAACTCGGGTGTTTATTGTCCCGGGTGCTTGATATTCCGAACAGCTGAAGCCTATTTTGTACGGGTTGCCGTTCGCGGCTCGCACATAACAAGGAATGCGTCATGACGACCGATGGCCTAGCTTCACTCGCACAGCGACTGACGGGCATTGATGAGATTGAATGTGTCACGCCGGACCTCAATGGCGTACCGCGGGGCAAGGTGATGACCGCCGCGGGTTTCCTGGAGGGACGGCGGTTACAGATGGCCCGGGGCGTGTTGCTGCAATGCATCATGGGCGGTTATCCACCGTCGCGTTTCTATGGCAGTGACGATGGCGACCTGGCGTTGGTGGCCGACCCGAAACAGATCCACCGCCTGCCCTGGAGCGCGTACCCCCGTGCCCTGGCGATCTGCGATGCCGACGAGCTGACCGGTGAAAGCTCCCGGCTCTCGACACGCGGCCAGCTCAAGACTGTGATCGCCCGGTACGCCGCCCGGGGCTTGGCGCCGGTGGTGGCGACCGAGCTGGAATTCTTCGTTTTTGCACCCAACCCGGATCCGACCCAGCCATTCCAGCCACCGATGGGCCTGGATGGACGTCGTGAAGACGGTCACTCGGCGTTCAGTGTCAGCTCCAACAACGGTCTGCGCCCATTCTTCAATGAGGTCTATGAGTGCATGGCTGCCCTGGGGTTGCCGCGCGATACCTTCATGCATGAAATGGGCGTGAGCCAGTTCGAGATCAATCTGCTGCATGGCGATGCCCTGCTGCTGGCCGACCAGACTTTCCTGTTCAAGCACCTGCTCAAGGAGGTCGCTCTCAAGCACGGCCTGACCGTGGTGTGCATGGCCAAGCCGCTGGCCCATACACCGGGCAGTTCGATGCACATTCACCAGAGTGTCGTCGAGCTGGACAGCGGTCGTAATGTGTTCAGCGACGAGGCTGGCGAGCCGACGGCGGCGTTCAGGCACTTCATTGGCGGGCAGCAGGCGGGCATGGCGGATTTCACGGCGCTGTTCGCGCCGAACGTCAATTCCTACCAGCGCCTGTGTCATCCGTTCGCCTCGCCGAACAATGCCTGCTGGTCCCACGACAATCGCTCGGCCGGGTTACGGATTCCGGCCAGTTCGCCGGTGGCCCGACGGGTCGAAAATCGCTTGCCCGGGGCGGATGCCAACCCCTACCTGGCGATTGCCGCCAGCCTGGCGGCCGGTCTTCACGGGATTGAAAGTCGCCTGGAGCCGAGCGCTGCGATACAGGGCGAGTTCCAGGTGCCGGATAATCTGTCGTTGCCATGTACCTTGCACGCTGCCCTGGAGCGTCTGAAACGTAGCCTTCTGGCGAAGGAACTGTTTGGTACGGAGTTCATCGAAGGCTACATCGCGACGAAAACCCTGGAACTGACCAGCTACTTTGATGAAATCACGCCCTGGGAACGGCGTGTGCTGGCAGCTCAGGCCTAACGAAACGTTGCATTCGGGCTGTCTTCACAAACAGCCCCTACTTATCTCAAGGAGCCGCTCGGAACGCCGATGCGCCAAATCTGGAAACCTTTTCGAGCGCTTTATTTCGCCTCGCTGATGATGCTGATCGGCTCGGGGCTTTTGAGTACCTACCTGGCCTTGCGCCTGGCTGCCGAGCATGTGGACAGCCTGTGGGTCGGTGCGCTGATGGCCGCCAACTATTTCGGCCTGGTGCTGGGCGGCAAGATCGGCCATCGGCTGATTGCCCGCGTCGGGCATATTCGCGCCTATTCGGCCTGTGCCGGGATCGTCGGTGCGGCGGTGCTGGGCCACGGCCTGGTGAGCTGGCTGCCGGCCTGGGTGGTGCTGCGGATAATCGTCGGTCTCGGCATGATGTGCCAGTACATGGTCATCGAGAGCTGGCTCAACGAGCAGGCCGATGCCAAGCAACGCGGGGTGGTGTTCAGCGGCTACATGATCGCCTCGTACCTGGGGATGGTGCTGGGTCAATTGATCCTGGTGATCCACCCGGCCCTGGGGCTGGAACTGCTAATGCTGGTGGCGCTGTGCTTTGCCCTGTGCCTGGTGCCGGTGGCGTTGACCCGCCGGATCCACCCGGCGCCGTTGCGTCCGGCGCCCATGGAGCCGCGGTTCTTCATCAAGCGCGTCCCGCAGTCGTTGAGCACAGTGCTGGGCTCCGGCCTGATCGTCGGCTCGTTCTATGGCCTGGCGCCGCTGTATGCCTCCCAGCAAGGGCTGTCGACCGAACAGGTCGGTCTGTTCATGGGCAGTTGCATCTTTGCCGGTCTACTGGTGCAGTGGCCGCTGGGCTGGCTGTCCGACCGTTACGACCGGGCGCTGCTGATCCGTTGCTTTGCCCTGTGCCTGGCGGTCTTCGCGGCGCCACTGGCGATCCTGTCGACGGTGCCACTGGAAGTCCTGTTCGTCGCGGGGTTCTTCTGTTCGCTGATGCAATTCTGCCTGTACCCGCTGGCGGTGGCATTTTCCAACGACCACGTCGAAGCCGATCGCCGGGTGTCGCTGACGGCGATGCTGCTGGTGACCTACGGCGTGGGTGCGAGTATTGGCCCGTTGGTGGCCGGGGTGCTGATGAAGTCGTTCGGCAGCCACATGCTGTACGCCTTCTTCACCTTCTTCGCACTGGTACTGGTGTGGCGCATACGGCCGAAAGCGGTGACCAACCTGCATCAGGTCGATGACGCACCGCTGCATCACGTGGCGATGCCCGACAGCATGTCCAGTTCGCCGCTGGTGGCATGCCTCGACCCGAGGGTCGATGAGCAAGTGGTGCAGGAGCAGATGCAGGTGGCGCCTAATCCGGAGGTCGAGCCGGTGGCAGAGACGGCTGAGGCTGAGGAGCCTCAGGTCAGGTAAGTGGGCCGCGGTGCTCCCAATCGCAAGCAGGCTCGCTCCTACATGGGGTGCGGTAACGCCGCAAGTCCCTGTGGGAGCGAGCCTGCTCGCGATGAGGTCAGTCCAGGCGCAGCAATACTTGGGCGCTTAAGATCAGAGATCGTCTTTATCGAAGCGGCGCGCTTCGCGCTGCAACTGATAAACGAAACGCTCGACCTGCCGCTGCACCAGGCCACTGATATTGTGGAAGCGCACGCCAGCGAAGGTGGTGTTGATGCGTTCTTCGAAATGCAGGTAACGCAGTTCGACCGGTGCCGTCATGTTGCCAAAGGGCAGGGCGGCGATGAAGCGCTCGTAAACCTGGCCCAATTGCAGGCGCTCGGTGATGTCGCCATCGAAGCGCAGCTTGCAGCCGGTGGCGGAGATATCCAGCAGTTTGCCGTTCACCGGTGACTTGAGCTTGTCGCCGCCCAGTTCGATGTTCACCAGTTGCGCCAGCTTCAGGGCGGCGCGGAAGGCATTGCGACGCTGGTGATAAACCACTTCGTCGGGCAAGGCGCCGCGATAGCAGCGACCCTCGCTGGATTCATTGATTGTCAGCGGACCCTTGCCTTCCCACGCGATGCGTACGCCATCATGGAAACCCTCGACCCGAAACGGCTCGCCCGCGAGCAGGAAACGCTCCCCGTCGCGGGGGATCATTTCATCCAGGGCCAGGGTGTTCTTCTCGCGATCGACGTCGACCAGATAGCTCTGGAAGCGCTGGGTGCGTTCGTGGAAGGTGATGATCAACGGATCGTGGCTATCTTGCAGCATCCGCAAGTTGCCGGAGATTTCCAGGGGCGTGGTAAGGACCTTGGGCGGTTGCGGAGCATCATCCGCGTTTGAGGCATTGAACACGGTGGGTCAATCTCCAGGCAAAATACGACTACGAATAGCCAGCATTTTGCCAGCATCTATCGCGGGTTGATAGAGCGCAGGCATGGTTCGTTTCATGCTTGGCTGAGCGGGCGGTGCTTGACCATCTTGGCGGTCGAACCGCGAGCATCGTAAAGCGTCGGGATCTCACCGCCATTGAGGATGCGTAGCTGGTTGGCGGTAGCGGCTTGCTGGAGTTGGATCGACTGGCCGTTGCGGGCGTTGGCCGCCTGGCACTGGGCGAGCAGGTCATTGAGCACTGCGCTTTGGGACAACAATTGATCGCCGAGCGTCGACTGGCTGGCCAGTTGCTCGAGGCCATCGTTGTTGGCGGGCAGGTTGAGGCTGGCGAGAATCTCGCTGCGTTTGCGGCCATGCTGATCGAGCAAAATGATCAATGCCTGTTTCTGTGCCAGGATATTTTCCAGCAAGGGCATGTCACGACCGTGCAGCGCCAGGGATTCGGTCTGCAGCAGCTCCAGCAATTGTTGCGCTGGAGCAAAGTCGTCGATGATCAGTTGCAATAAATTAGTGTCGTGCATGGCTGGCCTTGGGTCTTAGCGTCCAAAAGCCTGCGCAGGCGGCGGCCTAGCGCTGGGCTTCGAAGTTGAGCAGTTTGCTGGCTACACGGTTGCTGTCGACTTTATAGCTGCCATCGGCGATAGCTGCTTTCAACTCGGCCACGCGGGCGTTGTCGACGACAGGTTGATCGCGCAGCTTGTCAGTGACCTTCTGCAACTGCTGAGCCTCATCACTGAGGTGTACCGACTCCCCGTTCTTGACAGTGGTGGCTTGCTCGGCCGGCGAGGATTTTTCGGTTTCCTTGCTGGCGCTGGGGCGCGTAGTGCCTGTCAATGGTGAAGAGCTGTTTAAACGATTGAAATCGATGACCATGGTAAAAAACCTCTGGGTATTTGGACGCTTGCCATGTTTTCGGCCATCCCCAAAAAAACTTTAGGCTCATTTGTTCAATGAGCGTGCGCACGTCTGCGCTTGCCTTGCGTAAGGCACAGTCTAGGGAACAGCAGGGTCAAGCGCCAGCTTTCTACCCCTCTCTACCGGATCGCTACATAGCCACTTCCACATGGCCTGGGGCCATCACCTGCGCCTTGATGACGCGTTGGGAATTGAGGTTTTTCACCCGAATCTGTTCGTTCATGGCGCCATTGGACAGGGCTTCGCCGGGCATGCGCACGGCCAGCGTGCCGCTGCGGGCGGTGATCACCACCTGGTCGCCTTTGCGGACGACTTCGGCCTGCTCCAGGTGCAGGAGAGTCACGACCTGGTCGGCTACCATTGGTCGGACAAGTTTCTGTCCGATGGCCTGATCGACCGAGGTCAGGAACCCTTGGTTGATCTGGCTGACATCCCGTTCACGCAACGTCACGTCCTGGGGCTCGACGATTCCGGCCCGTTTCAAGGGGCGGGTCGTGGTAACGATTTCGCGAAACAGGCGCACCTGGGCCGGCACGAAGACTGTCCAGGGCGCCGTGCTGTCGCAGCGGACCTTTACCGTGACCCGGCCCAGGGGCCTGGCGGGGCTTTCCAGGGAGGCAGTCAATTCCTTGTCGCACATTGGCATGCGTAAGCGCGGGTCGATCTGGTTGACTTCGATTTCGTAGCGACCTTCGGTTTGACTGGAAGCCAGATAGTCTTCTACGGTGAATTCAAGAAAGCCCTGAGTGACGCCGATAAGGAGATCAGGCAAGGTAACTGGAGCATCGGCAAGGGCGCGTCCCCCCGAGGCGAACAGGCAGGCAGCCAGCAGCACACCGAGCCAGAGGCGGCAATGAGTGGTCAGGCGTCGAGAAAATGTCGTTTGTGTGTTCATGCCGGTTGAATAGCAAGCCCCGTGCCGTTTAGTGATGAATGCGCGTCGGACACATTAGCGTTAGGTAGGAGTCAGGGCATGGCGGGAGTGATGGATTCGGTAAACCAGCGCACGCAGCTGGTCGGTCAGAATCGCCTGGAGCTGTTGTTGTTCCGTCTCGATGGCCAGCAGTTATATGGGATCAACGTATTCAAGGTCCGCGAGGTGCTGCAATGCCCCAAGCTGACCTTGATGCCCAAGTCCAGTCCCGTCGTGTGCGGTGTGGCAAACATCCGGGGAGCGACCATCCCGATTCTCGATCTGGCGATGGCCACCGGTTCTGGTCGGCTGCTGGATCAGAGCAATCCGTTTGTGATCATCACCGAGTACAACACCAAGACCCAGGGTTTCCTGGTGCGCTCGGTGGAGCGCATCGTCAACATGAACTGGGAGGAGATTCATCCACCGCCCAAGGGCACCGGCCGCGATCACTACCTGACGGCGGTGACCCGGGTCGACGGCCAGTTGGTGGAAATCATCGACGTGGAGAAAATCCTCGCCGAAGTGGCGCCGACCACGGAAACCATCTCCCACGGTGTGGTGGACGCCGAAACCCAGCACAAGGCGGTTTCGCTGCGGGTGCTGACGGTGGATGATTCGTCGGTGGCGCGCAAGCAGGTGACCCGTTGCCTGCAGACGATCGGCGTCGAAGTGATTGCGCTGAACGATGGACGGCAGGCGCTGGACTACCTGCGCAAGCTGGTCGACGAGGGCAAGAAACCTGAAGAGGAGTTCCTGATGATGATCTCCGACATCGAGATGCCGGAGATGGACGGGTATACCCTGACGTCGGAAGTCCGCAGCGATCCGCGTATGCAGAAGCTGCACATCATTTTGCATACCTCTCTGTCGGGCGTCTTCAACCAGGCGATGGTCAAGAAGGTCGGTGCCGACGATTTTCTCGCCAAGTTCCGCCCCGATGACCTGGCTTCCCGGGTGGTCGAGCGGATCAAGGCAGCTGAATAAAGGTCGGGCGCATTATGTGCCCGGCAAATCAATACAATGGAAAGAGGCGGTAACTTGTCTACGGGTAATTTGGATTTCGAACAGTTCCGGGTTTTCCTGGAAAAAGCCTGTGGCATATTGCTTGGTGAAAACAAGCAATATCTGGTGTCGAGCCGTCTCAACAAATTGATGGAGCAACAGGGCCTCAAATCGTTGGGCGAGCTGGTGCAGCGCATCCAGACCCAGCCGCGCAGCGGTTTGCGCGAAATGGTGGTGGACGCCATGACCACCAACGAAACCCTGTGGTTTCGCGATACCTATCCGTTCGAAGTCTTGAAGAACAAGGTGCTACCGGCGGCCATCAAGGCCAGCCCGGGCCAGCGCCTGCGGATCTGGTCGGCAGCCTGTTCGTCGGGCCAGGAACCTTATTCGTTGTCGATGTCCATCGACGAGTTCGAGCGGACCAACATCGGCCAGTTGAAGGGCGGCGTGCAGATCGTCGCCACGGACCTGTCCGGGACCATGCTTAACAACTGCAAGACCGGTGAGTACGACAGCCTGGCCATCGGCCGCGGCCTGTCACCTGATCGCCTGCAACGCTACTTCGATCCGAAAGGGCCGGGGCGCTGGGTGGTCAAGGCGCCGATCAAGAGCCGGGTGGAATTCCGCTCGTTCAACCTGCTGGACAGCTATGCCAGCCTGGGCAAGTTCGACATCGTGTTCTGCCGCAACGTACTGATCTACTTCTCCGCCGAAGTGAAGAAGGACATCCTGCTGCGTATCCACGGCACCCTTAAGCCGGGCGGTTACCTGTTCCTCGGTGCGTCCGAAGCGCTGAACGGCTTGCCCGATCATTACCAGATGGTCCAGTGCAGCCCGGGGATTATCTACCAGGCGAAGTGATGCGGTCGGGTCGTCAAAAAAACGGGAGCTCCTACCGGCTCCCGTTTTTTTATGCCTGCTGATTAGTGCTTGCTCACTCTGTGGACCGAGCTTTTGTGGGAGCCGAGCTTGCTCGCGATGCAGGCAACACGGTTTCAACTCCCGACCGCGTCATCGTTCATCGCGAGCAAGCTCGGCTCCCACAAAAGCTCGCTCCCACTGTAATTGCCAGTGCTACTCAAAAAGCGGCAGAAAAGCGGCAGGTAAGCGGAAAGCGGTTGCCGCTTTTCTGGCATTGCCGCCTTGCCGATGCCCGCAAAGCCCCGGTTTATGGGGTTTTTGAAAGTGGCACGACGCTTGCTATGTCCATGTACGTACATTCTGGTCACCCAAAGGTTTCCGACATGAGCATCAGCTTCGATAAAGCGCTCGGTATCCACGAACAGGCCCTGAGCTTCCGCGCCCAGCGTGCCGAAGTCCTGGCCAACAACATCGCCAACGCCGACACCCCGAACTACAAGGCTCGGGATCTGGACTTCTCCAAAGTGCTCGCCGAGCAGAACGAGAAAACCAAGAACGGTTCCTTCGCCCTGAACATGACCAACAACCGTCATATCGAGGCCGAAGGCCTGGGCAACGGCGATGAGTCGCTGATGTATCGCACGCCGATGCAACCTTCGATCGACCAGAACACCGTGGACGCTCAACTGGAACAGTCCAACTACGCGGAGAACTCCGTGAACTTCCAGGCCAGCTTCACCCTGCTCAACAGCAAATTCAAAGGGCTGATCTCGGCCCTGCGCGGAGAATAAGCCATGTCGATTGCGAGCGTATTCAACATCGCCGGCAGTGCCATGAGTGCCCAGACCACTCGCCTGAACACTGTCGCCAGTAACATCGCCAACGCCGAGACCGTTTCGTCGAGCATCGACCAGACCTACCGGGCCCGTCACCCGGTGTTCGCCACCATGTTCCAGGGCGGCCAGTCGGGCGGCAGCGACTCGCTGTTCCAGGAGCAGGATGCGGCCGGGCAGGGCGTGCAGGTGCTTGGCGTCGTCGAGGACCAGAGCAACCTCGAAGCGCGCTATGAACCGAACCATCCGGCTGCCGACGCCAAGGGCTACGTCTATTACCCGAACGTCAACGTCGTCGAAGAAATGGCCGACATGATTTCCGCCAGTCGTTCGTTCCAGACCAACGCCGAAATGATGAACACCGCCAAAACCATGATGCAGAAGGTCCTGACCCTGGGTCAGTGATAAGGGGCGAGTCACATGAGCGTTACCAATACCACCGGCGGTTTGAGCCTCAACGAGATTCTGGCCAACTCCTCGGTCAAGACCAATAACACCTCCGATAGCCTGGCTTCGGTGACGGGTGCTGCGACCGGTAAAAAGGAGCTGGGCAAGGATGCGTTCCTGCAATTGCTCGTTACCCAGCTGAAAAACCAGGACCCGCTGTCGCCACAGGACAACGGTGAGTTCGTTGCCCAACTGGCACAGTTCAGCAGCCTGGAAGGCATCACCACCCTCAACGATACCGTGAGCGGGCTGGCCAGCAACTACAACTCGTCCCAGGCCTTGCAGGCCTCGTCGCTGGTGGGGCGCTCAGTCATTGCCCCCGGCGACAAGGCGGTGGTCGACACCTCCAAAAGCCTCAACGGCACGGTGGTGGTGCCATCAGCGGTATCGTCCGTCGCGGTCAAGATCGTCGACAAGGACGGCAAGACGGTTCGCACCATCGACCTGGGCAGCCAGAAGGCCGGTAACTCCGCCTTTATCTGGGATGGCAAGAACGACTCGGGCACCACGGTCGAGTCGGGCACTTACACCTTCACGGCTTCGACCACCATCGACGGCCAGGCCACGTCGCTGATCACCAACCTGCCGGCAACCGTCAGCAGCGTGACGATCAGTCAGACAGGGGGAGAGCTGATGCTCAACCTCGCCGGGCTGGGCAGCATCGCCCTGTCCAAAGTACAAACTATTGGTATGTAGAGCCGACTAACCCGGCAAAGGAGTGGAATATGTCTTTCAACATCGGCCTTAGCGGTCTCTATGCTGCCAACAAACAGCTGGACGTCACCGGTAACAACATCGCCAACGTGGCAACCACCGGCTTCAAATCGTCCCGAGCGGAATTCGAAGACGTCTACTCGGCTACCAAGCTGGGTTCAGGCAGCAAGACCGTCGGCAACGGCGTGCGGCTGTCCAACGTTTCCCAGCAGTTCGGCCAGGGTGACGTCAACAACACCGGCAACGTGCTGGACATGGGCATCCAGGGCCAGGGCTTCTTCGTCCTGAGCAACGACGGTTCCCTGAGCTACACCCGTGCCGGTACGTTCAAGACCGACAAGGAAGGCTTCATCACCAACAGCGACGGCACTTCGCGTCTGCAAGGTTATGGTGTGGACGCCAACGGCAAGATCCAGAACGGGATCCTGACCGACCTGCGTATCGACACCTCCAACCTGCCGCCGAGTGCTACCAGCCTGGTTTCGTCGACCATCAACCTGAACTCGACGGCCACGGCAATTACTGCGGCGTTCGATCCGACCGATACTTCGACCTTCACCAAGCAGTTCACCACCCCGGTCTACGACACCCAGGGCAACCAGCACTCCATGGACCAGTACATGGTCAAGACGGCTGGCAATACCTGGAACGTTTATACCTTGATCGATGGTCGTAACCTCGATGGCTCCGCGCCGACCACGACCGGTGCGACCGCGCCGGTCCCGTCGACCATGACCTTTGATTCGAGCGGTAAGCTGGTCCAGGTCAGCACCCCGAATCCGCCGGGTGCGCCGCTCACTGACAGCGACCTGAAGCTCACTGGCTGGATTCCCGGCACCGTAACCAACGGCGTATGGGCCGCCAACGGCGCAGCCAGTGCGCCAACCATCACGATCTCCATGGGCAACACCACCCAATTCAACGCCGATACCGCGCGTTCGATCCCGACCCAGAACGGTTACGCCACCGGCCAGATCACCAACCTGACCATCGACGGCAGCGGTGTGTTGCTGGCCAACTTCAGCAACAACCAGACCAAGCCGATCGGCCAGCTCGCACTCGCCAGCTTCACCAACGAGCAAGGTCTGCAGCCGGTAGGTGGCACCAGCTGGAAAGAAACCTTCTCGTCCGGGATCCCGGGCTACGATGCTCCAACCACCGGTACCTTGGGTTCCATCGTCTCCAATGCCCTGGAAGAGTCCAACGTCAACCTGACCAACGAACTGGTCGAGCTGATCAAGGCCCAAAGTAACTACCAGGCAAACGCCAAGACCATCTCCACCCAGAGCACCATCATGCAGACCATTATCCAGATGGCTTGATTCTCGATGGTTGCTTGAAATGTTGTACAAGGAGCCCCTCGCAAGAGGGGCTTCTTTTTGGGCGAGTGTTTTGGGTTGCCTGGGCTTGCCTCATCGCGAGCAGGCTCGCTCCCACATTGAAATGCGTTCCCCTGTGGGAGCGAGCCCGCTCGCGATGAGGCAAGCCCAGACACCACTTTCCTCCAGACAAAAGAAAACCCCCGATAAACCAGCGGTCTATCGGGGGCTTTCTTTAAAGGTCGGCGCCTTTCAGCGCCCACCCGCTCAGCTTATTGGCAAGCTTCGCAATCCGGCTCGTCGATCGCGCAGGCCTTTGGCACTGGCGCAGGTCCTGCTGGAGCAGCCAGGACCGAGTCGTCACCGTGGTTGCCGCCGCTGGAAACAGCGTTCAGCTTGCCGGTGTTGATGGTCGACTTCTCGGTGCTGGTGGCGGCCAGGGCACGGAGGTAGTAAGTGGTTTTCAGGCCACGGTACCAGGCCATGCGGTAAGTCACGTCCAGCTTCTTGCCCGAAGCGCCGGCGATGTACAGGTTCAGCGACTGAGCCTGGTCGATCCACTTCTGGCGACGGCTGGCGGCGTCGACGATCCAACGGGTGTCCACTTCGAACGCGGTCGCGTAGAGCTCCTTGAGCTCCTGCGGGATGCGCTCGATCTGCTGTACCGAACCGTCGTAGTACTTCAGGTCGTTGATCATGACCGAGTCCCACAGGCCGCGGGCCTTGAGGTCGCGGACCAGGTACGGGTTGATCACGGTGAATTCGCCCGACAGGTTCGATTTCACGTACAGGTTCTGGTAGGTCGGTTCGATCGACTGCGACACGCCGGTGATGTTGGCGATGGTGGCGGTCGGTGCGATGGCCATGATGTTGGAGTTACGGATGCCTTTCTGTACACGGGCGCGAACCGGTGCCCAGTCCAGGGACTCGGTCAGGTCGACGTCGATGTACTTCTCGCCACGGGACGCGATCAGGATCTGTTGCGAGTCCAGCGGCAGGATGCCCTTGGACCACAGAGAGCCCTGGAACGTCTCATAGGCGCCACGCTCGTCGGCCAGGTCGCAGGAAGCCTGGATCGCGTAGTAGCTGACCGCTTCCATGGACTTGTCGGCGAACTCGATCGCGGCGTCGGAGCCGTACGGGATGTGCTGCAGGTACAGCGCGTCCTGGAAGCCCATGATGCCGAGGCCGACTGGACGGTGCTTGAAGTTGGAGTTCTTCGCCTGTGGCACCGAGTAGTAGTTGATGTCGATCACGTTGTCGAGCATGCGCACGGCGGTGTTCACGGTGCGTTGCAGCTTGGCGGTGTCCAGCTTGCCGTCGACGATGTGGTTCGGCAGGTTGATCGAGCCCAGGTTGCAGACAGCGATCTCATCCTTGTTGGTGTTCAGGGTGATCTCGGTGCACAGGTTCGAGCTGTGGACCACGCCCACGTGCTGCTGCGGGCTGCGCAGGTTGCATGGGTCCTTGAAGGTCAGCCATGGGTGGCCGGTTTCGAACAGCATCGACAGCATCTTGCGCCACAGGTCCTTGGCCTGGACGACCTTGAACAACTTGATCTTGTTGTACTCGGTCAGGGCTTCGTAGTACTCGTAGCGCTCTTCGAAGGCCTTGCCGGTCAGGTCATGCAGGTCCGGCACTTCGGATGGCGAGAACAGGGTCCACTTGCCGTCGTCGAAGACACGCTTCATGAACAGGTCGGGGATCCAGTTGGCGGTGTTCATGTCGTGGGTACGACGACGATCATCACCGGTGTTCTTGCGCAGCTCGATGAACTCTTCAATGTCCATGTGCCAGGTTTCCAGGTAGGCACAGACCGCGCCCTTGCGCTTGCCGCCCTGGTTGACCGCGACAGCGGTGTCGTTGACCACCTTGAGGAACGGCACGACGCCCTGGGATTTACCGTTGGTGCCCTTGATGTACGAGCCCAGCGCACGAACCGGCGTCCAGTCGTTGCCCAGGCCGCCGGCGAATTTCGACAGCATGGCGTTGTCGTGGATCGCGCCGTAGATGCCCGACAGGTCGTCCGGTACGGTGGTCAAGTAGCAGCTCGACAACTGTGGACGCAGGGTACCGGCGTTGAACAGGGTCGGAGTCGAGGCCATGTAGTCGAAGGACGACAGCAGGTTGTAGAACTCGATGGCACGGTCTTCTTTCTGCTTCTCTTCGATGGCCAGGCCCATGGCCACGCGCATGAAGAAGATCTGTGGCAGTTCGAAGCGGACACCGTCCTTGTGGATGAAGTAACGGTCGTACAGGGTTTGCAGGCCCAGGTAGGTGAACTGCTGGTCGCGCTCGTGGTTGATCGCCTTGCCGAGTTTTTCCAGGTCGAAGGAAGCCAGGACCGGGTTCAGCAATTCGAATTCGATACCCTTGGCGATGTAGGCCGGCAGGGCCTTGGCGTACAGGTCGGCCATCTCGTGGTGGGTCGCGCTCTCGGCGACTTCCAGGAAGCCCAGGCCTTCGGCGCGCAGGGTGTCCATCAACAGACGGGCGGTCACGAAGGAGTAGTTCGGCTCGCGTTCCACCAGGGTCCGCGCGGTCATTACCAGGGCGGTGTTGACGTCCTTGAGCGCGACGCCGTCATAGAGGTTCTTCAGGGTTTCGCGCTGGATCAGCTCGCCATCGACTTCTTCCAGGCCTTCGCAGGCTTCGGTGACGATGGTGTTCAGGCGGCCCATGTCCAGCGGCGCCAGGCTGCCATCGGCGCGGGCGATGCGAATGGACGGGTGAGCCTGGACCGGTGCGTCGGCCGGGTTGCGGGTGGCGCGTTCCTTGGCGCGGGAGTCGCGGTAGATCACATAGTCACGCGCTACCTTTTGCTCGCCGGCACGCATCAGGGCCAGTTCGACCTGGTCCTGGATTTCTTCGATGTGGATGGTGCCACCCGACGGCATGCGACGCTTGAAGGTCGCGGTGACCTGTTCGGTCAGGCGGGCCACGGTGTCGTGGATGCGCGACGAAGCGGCTGCGGTGCCACCTTCAACTGCGAGGAACGCTTTGGTGATGGCGACGGTGATCTTGTCATCGGTGTAAGGAACGACAGTGCCGTTACGCTTGATCACGCGCAGTTGACCAGGCGCGGTGGCGGCCAGATCCGGGGTCGAATCGGCGGCCAGCGGCGCGGTGCCCTGCGGGTTCTCGCGAGTTGTGTCGGTGTGCATGGGTGTCTCCACGTTCTCTATGTTTGTTTGGGCACCATCACGGTGCCCACCGTTCCGTCCTGAAGCACTACAACCGGCTGGCGCCGGGCATAACAACTTCGGGACAGTAGGAAGCAGGCCTGAGGGGCTGCTTCCATCCGAAGTTCTTGGGTTGCGAGCCTGGGCTCGAACCGGGTTGCAGGGGTGGCAGCAATGGACTGCAACACCCGTACCGTTTCGGTCGTTTTCGACCCTTGAAACAGTGGCCATCCGCAGGGGCGGTCTGGTCTTGGGAAAATACGTTGTTCAAGTGGAAAGAGGCACGAAAAAGCGCTTGAATTCTCTGTCCGACTTGTGGTTGGTTTTTGGCTTAAACCCCTACATGTAGGGTTTTTTTTGCAGCGGGCTACAAGATAATGCGTTTTGGGGGATGAATGCAACGTACTGCCTGTGGATAAACCTGTGCGTAATTTGTGTGCGAAACAGGGAACTGCGCTGTAGGCCGCGACCTTGCTGGAGCGGGCGTTTTTTCATCGTTTTCGAGGCGCCGAAAACAGCCTGCCGGTTTTTGCGGGCGCGGACGTTATCACACAAATCCCGCCCGACCGAACGCATTTGTCCGCTTGTTTTCTACCGGGCCGCCGTTTATACAATCGGCCGGGGTGTGGGACAGGGTTATCCTCTTTTGACATGACAAAAAGAAGGACATCTGCATCGATGGGCGAACCTGCATGCCCTGTGGCGAGGGGATTCATCCCCGCTGGGTCGCGAAGCGGCCCCCTGTGTTCTGCCTGATACAGCTAAGCGACTGATTTGGGGCTGCTTCGCAGCCCAGCGGGGATAAATCCCCTCGCCACAGGTGAGTGCGTCGTTCTTTCTTTCTATATTCACAGCAACACGAGGCCCCAAGTGGAACAAGAAGCCTGGCAGGTACTGATTGTCGAGGATGACCAGCGTCTGGCCGAGCTGACCCGTGACTACCTGGAAAGCAACGGGCTGCGTGTCGCCATCGAAGGTGATGGCGCGGCAGCGGCACAACGGATCATCGCCGAGCAGCCGGACCTGGTGATCCTCGACCTGATGCTCCCCGGCGAAGACGGCCTGAGCATCTGCCGCAAGGTCCGCGCGCAGTACGATGGGCCGATCCTGATGCTCACGGCCCGCACCGACGACGCCGACCAGATCCAGGGCCTGGACCTGGGCGCCGACGATTACGTCTGCAAGCCGGTGCGCCCGCGCGTACTGCTGGCGCGCATCCAGGCCTTGTTGCGGCGCAGCGAGCCGGTGGAGCCGAATCCGCAAAAACCGCGGCGCCTGCAATTCGGCCCGCTGGTGGTGGACGACGCCTTGCGCGAGGCCTGGTTGCAGGGCAACGGGATCGAACTGACCAGCGCCGAATTCGACCTGCTGTGGCTGCTGGTGTCCAATGCCGGGCGCATCCTGTCCCGGGAGGAGATCTTCACCGCCCTGCGTGGCATTGGCTATGACGGCCAGGACCGCTCCATCGACGTGCGCATCTCGCGCATCCGGCCCAAGATCGGCGATGACCCGGACCATCCACGGCTGATCAAGACCATCCGCAGCAAAGGCTACCTGTTCGTGCCCGAAGCCTGTGTAGACCTGGCACCGTGAACTCGATCTTCCTGCGCATCTATGGCGGCATGTGCGCGGCGCTGGTGCTGGTGGCGGTGCTCGGGGTGCTGGCCTTGCACCTGCTCAACCAGACCCGCAGCGAGCAGTACCGCGAGCGCCTGGCCCACGGCACGTTTTCCCTGATGGCCGAGAACCTGCGGCCGATGAATGTCACCGAGCGTCATCGGGCGTTGCTGCTGTGGGAGCGGCTGCTGGGCATCCCCCTGGCGTTGCAGACCTTCGCCCAGACCGACCTGGACCTGGGACAGCGCACCCGCGTGCTGCGTGGGCAGGCCCTGGTTGAACAGACCGGGCCCCATGCGGCGAAGGTCTATCGACTGGTCAGCGATGGCGAGCAACTGATGCTGGTGGGGGAAGTCCGGCAGATCAGCGAGCAATTGGCCCGGGCGACCATTTACCTGCTGGCCGACGAACTGGTGCGCTACCCGGTGAGTGAGCAACCCCGGCGGCTCGCGCAACTCATGGAAGAAAAAGGTTTCGGTTTCGATCTGCGGCTGATGACCGCCGAGCAGGCGGACATGGACGAAGACCAGCGTCGTCGCGTGTCCGAGGGCGATACGGTGATGGCCTTGGGCAAGGGCGGCGATTCGATCCGGGTGTTCGCCGGGATGGTGGGTACGCCATGGGTATTGGAAATCGGCCCGTTGTATCAGATGAACCCTTACCCGCCTGAATGGCTGGTGCTGATCGCGGCGTTGGGCTTGAGTCTGATCGGCTTGATCGTCTACCTGTTGGTGCGTCAGTTGGAACGGCGCCTGAGTGGCCTGGAAGCCGCCGCCACCCAGATCGCCCAGGGCAGCCTGGAAACCCGCGTGCCGGCCCGTGGCGCCGACTCGGTCGGGCGGTTGGCCGCAGCGTTCAACGACATGGCCGAGCACTTGCAACAACTGTTGGCGATCCAGCGTGAGCTGGTACGGGCGGTTTCCCACGAACTGCGTACCCCGGTGGCGCGCTTGCGCTTCGGCCTGGAAATGCTCGGCAGCGCTGCCACTCCCCAGGCCCGGGAAAAATACCTGGCGGGCATGGACCATGACATCGAAGACCTGGATCGACTGGTGGACGAGATGCTGACCTATGCGCGACTGGAGCAAGGCTCACCGGCGCTGAACTTCCAGCGGGTGGACCTGGATGCGCTGGTCAATCAGGTGATCGAGGAGCTGGGTCCGTTGCGGGTCGGGGTCACGGTCGAACGCGGCCTGTGCCTGTCTGCCGCCGATTGCGACGGTGCCTGGGTCGAGGCCGAGCCACGCTTCCTGCATCGCGCCTTGCAGAACCTGGTGAGCAATGCCATGCGCCATGCCAAATCCCGGGTGATTGTCAGCTATCAGGTGGGGCAACTGCGTTGCCGGGTGGACGTCGAGGATGACGGGCCCGGTGTGCCGGAGGCGGCCTGGGAGCGGGTGTTCAAGCCCTTCCTGCGCCTGGACGACAGCCGTGCCCGGGCCTCGGGCGGCCATGGGCTGGGCCTGTCGATCGTGCGGCGGATCATTTACTGGCATGGCGGCCGGGCGTTGATCGCCAAGAGCAAGAGCCTGGGTGGGGCGTGTTTCAGCTTGAGCTGGCCGAGACATCAGGACAGGGGTTGAGGGATGTAGCGATTGGATTGTCCTCATCGCGAGCAGGCTCGCTCCCACATGGGAACGCATTCCTCCTGTGGGAGCGAGCCTGCTCGCGATGGGGCCTTCAAAAGCGATACAGAAGCCTCAGGCCTTGATCCCCACCAGACTCAACAACTGCCCATCCTTCACCCCGAACCGCGCCTGCAATTCACTGCCATGGCGCCATTCGGCCGACAGGTCCGTCAGCAACCGGAGTCGCACCTGCCCGTCGCGGGTCCACTCCAACACCTCGGCATGTTCGAAATAAAAGCGCTGCTCGACGATCGGGTACAGCGCCTTGAACAGGCTTTCCTTCACCGAAAAGGTCAACGTCACCAGCAGGGCCCGGTCATCTCGCCGGGTGGTGGCCATGCGTTGCAGTTCCGGTGGGGTCAGGATTTCACTCGCCAGCCGCTCGGCGCGCTCCGGGTCGAGCAGGTTTTCCAGGTCCATGCCCAGCCCTTGCCAATGGTCCTTGCTGGCGACGATGGCCGCGGCCCGGCGGGTGCTGTGGGTGATCGACCCGCTGACATGGGCCGGCCAGACGGGAGCACGGTCATCGCCAATCGCCGGTACGCAATGCTGGCCGTTCAACTGATAAAGGGCTGCCCGGGCGCAGATCCGCCCGGCTAGGAATTCTGCCTGACGCTTGGCCACCGAACGCTGGATGCTGGCGGGTGGCTCGATGGCACTGTTCGGGAAGTCTTCACCGATCAGCAACAGCGGATCGAAGCGGGTGCTCAGCAGGATTGTATCGGGCAGGGCATCGGGCAACAGCCAATGTTCATCCAAAGGCGAGCAGCAGGCGGGCAGGGCGGGGAGTCGGTTCATGCCGGGCATTTTGCCGGGTTGGCTTGATGCTGGGTAGTGGGTGATGCCGGGGAGTTGTGAACACTGTTGTGGCGAGGGGATTTATCCCCGCTGGGCTGCGAAGCAGCCCCATCCCAGAACACTCGATCTGTCTGACATACCGAGTCAGCAGGTTTTGGGGCTGCTGCGCAGCCCAGCGGGGATGAATCCCCTCGCCACAGATAGCTTCAGTGATCAACCAAAGATCTTCTTGAAGAACTTCTGCATATCCGCCCACGACTGCTCATCGGCCGCCTTGTTGTAGCCGATGTCCGGCCCGCCATGTTCGCCGTGGCTCAGGCGGTCGGCATCGGGGTTGCTGAAACCGTGCTTGGCGCCTTTCAGGCTGACGAACTTGTAATCGGCGCCGGCCTTGTCCATCTCGCTCTTGAGTGCGGTGACGTTATCCACGGTGACCATGCTGTCCAGCGCGCCATGCTCGATCAGTATTTTCGCCTTGACGCTGCCGGGCGTGGCCGGAGTGTTGGTCGCCAGGGCGCCGTGGAAGCTCACCACGCCAGCCAGCGGAACGCCCTGGCGAGCCGCATCCAGCACCACTTTGCCGCCGAAGCAGTAGCCGATGGCGGCAAGTTTGTCCGGATCGGTCTGGGGTTGTTTCTTCAACAGGTCGAGCCCGGCCTGGAATCGCCCGCTGGCGGCCTTGCTGTCCTTGAGCGCCGCTTGCATGAAGGCCATGGCGTCCGTGGGGTGCTCGGTGTTTTTGCCATCGCCGTACATGTCGATGGCCAGGGCGCTGTAGCCCAGGCCGGCGAGGTCGCGGGCGCGGCGCTTGGCGTAGTCGTTCAGCCCCCACCATTCATGCACCACCACCACGCCCGGGCGCGGCCCCTTGATCGCATCGTCATAGGCGTAATAGCCGATCAGTTTCGTGCCGTCGGCACTGGTGTAGGGGATTTCCTGGGTCTGGACGGCAGCGTGGCCCGCGCCGCTCAAGGCCAGAAGTACAACAGCAAGCAACCTGCGCATGGGGAATCTCCTTGAAAGAATGGGTTCGCTCTAGACAGAACACTCTAGCCGATTCATTCAGCGCAGGTTCAGAGAACGTTCAAGGGGGGTTCAGGAACCGCTGGTTAACGTGATCACGACTTCACACACCACCCACGTTTCAAAGGAATCTGAACATGACACACATGAAGAAACTGCTGCTGGCTTTCACTGTGCTGGGTGCCAGCGCCCTGGCCCACGCCGATGATAACTTCGCCAGCCTGACCCTCGGCCAGACCAGCGACAAGGTCAAGAAATCCAGTGCCCTGGACCAGGCGCTGAACAATCCGAACGCCGACGGCGTGATCGGCAAGGACACCACCTACGGCCTGCGCCTGGGCAAGCAGAACGACCAGGGCCGCTACTATGCGACCTATGACAATGTTTCGGGGACCCATAACGGCATCAAGCTGCGCCAGGAAAACCTGCTGGGCAGCTACGACCTGTTCTACCCGGTCACTGGCAGCACCAAACTGTTCGGCGGTGCGACGGCGGGCCTGACCAAGGTAACCCAGGACTCCCCAGGTTTCAGTCGCGACAGCGACATCGGCTACGCGGTGGGCCTGCAGGGCGGCGTGCTGCAACAAATTTCGCGGAACACCTCGGTGGAACTGGGTTACCGTTACCTGCGCAGCAACGCCAGCACCGAGATGAGCCCCCACGGCGGCGACAAGGTGGGTTCGCTGGACCTGACCGGCAGTGCCCAGACCTACCTGTCCGCCAACTACACGTTCTAAGCGGTTCCTTGCGGGAGCGAGTCTGCTCGCTCCCACACAGGGCCGATCCGGCGGCTTTCGTTGCGCTGCACAGCACCGGATTGTCTGATTCACCTGGAGAAAGGCTCCATGAAGTTACTGGTCGTCGAAGACGAAGCGCTGTTGCGCCATCACCTGCAAACCCGTCTCACCGACAGCGGCCATGTAGTGCAGGCCGTCGCCAATGCCGAAGAGGCCCTGTACCAGGTCGCGGAATTCAACCATGACCTGGCGGTGATCGACCTTGGCTTGCCCGGGATCAGCGGCCTGGAACTGATCCGCCGGCTGCGTGCCCAGGACAAGACCTTTCCGATCCTGATCCTTACCGCCCGTGGCAACTGGCAGGACAAGGTCGAAGGCCTGGCCGCCGGGGCCGATGACTATGTGGTCAAGCCGTTCCAGTTCGAGGAACTGGAGGCCCGGCTGAATGCCCTGTTGCGCCGCTCCAGCGGTTTTACCCAGTCGACCATCGTCGCCGGCCCGTTGCGGTTGGACCTCAACCGCAAGCAAGCCTGCCTCGACGAGGAGCCGCTGGCGCTGACAGCCTACGAATACCGCATCCTCGAGTACCTGATGCGTCATCACCAGCAGGTGGTGGCCAAGGATCGCCTGATGGAACAGTTGTATCCCGATGACGACGAGCGCGACCCCAATGTCATCGAAGTCCTGGTCGGGCGCCTGCGCCGCAAACTCGAAGCCCCCGCCGGCTTCAAGCCGATCGACACCGTGCGCGGCCTGGGCTACCTGTTCAACGAGCGCTGCCAGTGATTCGTTCCCTGCGGTTGCGGTTGATGCTGGCCGCCACGATCCTGGCAGTCTTGTTCATGCTGGCGCTGCTGCCCGCCATGCAAGGCGCGTTCAGTCTGGCGTTGCAGGAATCCATCCAGCAACGCCTGGCCTCGGACGTGACCACGCTGATTTCCGCCGCCCGGGTGGAAAACAATCGCCTGAAGATGCCGGCACAGTTGCCCGACGAGCGTTTCAATCTCGCCGACGCCCGTCTGCTGGGCTACATCTATGATCGCGACGGGCGGCTGGTCTGGCGGTCGAAGGCGACCCGGGATGAAAATATCAACTACACGCCTCGCTATGACGGCCAGGGCAACGAGTTTGCCCGCATCCGTGAGCAGAGCGGCGAGGAGTTCTTTGTCTATGACGTCGAGATCAAGCTGCTCGCCGGCCAGAACGCGGCGTTCAGCGTCGTCACCTTGCAGCCGGTGCGCGATTACGAAGTGACCTTGCAGGGCCTGCGGGACAAGCTCTACCTGGGTTTCGGCGCGGCGCTGGCGGTGTTGCTGGCACTGTTGTGGATCGGTCTGACCTGGGGGCTGCGGGCGTTGCGCCGCCTGAGCCAGGAACTGGATGAAATCGAAGGCGGCACCCGGGAGAGCCTCAGTACCGAGCATCCCCGGGAACTGCTGCGCCTGACCGGCTCCCTCAACCGGCTGTTGTACAGCGAGCGGGAGCAGCGCAGCCGCTATCGAGACTCCCTCGACGACCTGGCCCACAGCCTGAAGACGCCGTTGGCGGTGTTGCAGGGGGTCAGCGAAGACATGGCCCGGCGCCCCGAAGACCGTGGGCAGGCCTGGGTGCTGCAAACCCAGATCGAGCGCATGAGCCAGCAGATCGGCTACCAGTTGCAGCGCGCCAGTTTGCGCAAGAGTGGGCTGGTGCGCCATCAGGTGCGCCTGCGGCCGGTGCTGCAAAGCCTGTGCGACACCCTGGACAAGGTCTACCGCGACAAACGGGTCAATGTTCGTTTCGACCTGCCGGAGCACTGCCACGTGCCGATCGAGCAGGGCGCTTTGCTGGAGATGCTCGGCAACCTGTTGGAAAACGCCTATCGACTGTGCCTGGGCGAAGTGCTCGTCAGCGTGCACCAGACCCTTGGCGGCATCGAGTTGTGTGTCGGGGATGACGGCCCGGGCGTGCCGCCGGACCAGCGTGCGCGGATTCTCCAGCGCGGCGAGCGGCTGGATCGCCAGCATCCGGGGCAGGGAATTGGCCTGGCGGTGGTCAAGGACATCATCGAGAGCTATGGCGCGTGCTTGACCTTGGGGGACTCGGAGCTGGGCGGCGCGGCGTTCCGGGTGCTTTTTCCGGTGGTTTGACTGGAGGCGAACCTGTGGCTTGAACCTGCATGAACCCTGTGGGAGCAAGGCTTGCCCGCGATGGCGTCCTCGAGATTGTCATCGCGGGCAAGCCTTGCTCCCACAGGGGTAAACACCAAACCCTTCCCTCAATTCTCCTGGTCCCGGTAAGCCCCCGGCGTCAGCCCCGTCCACTTCTTGAACGCCCGGTGAAACGCCGACGGCTCCGAGAACCCCAACTGCTCGGCGATCTGCTGCAACGACAGGTCCGCGCGTCCCAGGTGGTAGATGGCGATATCCCGCCGCAGGTGATCCTTGAGTTCCTGGAAGCTGGTGCCTTCCTCTCGCAGATGGCGGCGCAGGGTCTGGGGGCTGAGGTGCAGGTGACTGGCGGCAGCCTCCAGGTCCGGCCAGCGTGCGGTATCGCGGCCGAGCAACCGGCGCAACTGGCTGCTCAGGCTGTGGCCATCGTCCGGGCGCGAGAGCAGATCGGCGGGGGAGTGCTCGAGAAACCGCTTGAGAGTCCGTTCGTCCTGAAGCAACGGCATGTCCAGGTAGCGGCTGTGGAACAACAGGCCGCTGTGCTGCGCCTCGAACGCCAGCGGGCAGGGGAACAGCAAATCGTACTCGGCGCCATGGACGGGCCTGGCATAACTGAAACTTGCCTGCTCCAGGGTGATTCGTTGGCCGATCAGCCAACTGGCAAGGCGATGCCAGACCACCAGCAGGCTCTCGGCGAGGAAATGATCCGGGTCCCACAAGGCCGAATCGTCCAGTACCAGGCGCACCCGTTCGCCTTCGGTCACCAGTGTCAGGTCCGGGGCGTCGGGGAACAGACGATAGAACAACAGGCCACGTTGGAGCGCCTTGCCCAGGGTCCGGCAATGGATCAGCGTATGGCACATCATGGCGAACGTCCCGGGTTTGCTCGGAGCGTTGCCGAATCCAAGGTATTCATCACCCAGCGCCAGCCACAGCGACTGCAGCAGGCGGGCGAACTGCTCCGGTGCGATACGCGCGCGCGGCTCGTCCAACAACTCGGGGCTGATGCCCAGCTGTTGCAGCAAGGGAAGGTAGTCGAACCCCTGCCGACGGGCGCCGCCCAGGGCTGCGCGGGCGAAGTGACTGGCAATTGTGCGTTGGCGCATGGCATCAATCCGTTTGATAAGCGGCCGATGGTAGCAGGGCAATCCATTGCGACAAGGCGGATATCCGCCAAATCCCGGAACAGGAATCGGCCTGTTGGCGGATATCCGCCATCTCATACACGTTCGTTTAACCCGAGTCTAATCGCCAAGCCTGTCTACCATGGCGGCTGTAGGGCTTTTCTCGGAAATGGCATGGGCTTTGCGATGCACCACGTAGGTCTGCCCCTGTGCAGCCGACAAAACAAATCCCTCCAGTGCAGGAGGGTTCGCAAAGTTGAGGTGCCGTGGACGACAGATGGATGTTGTCACACGGGACGCTTGAGGAAGGTTTGCCATGACGACTCGTCAGCCCCTGTACAAATCCCTGTATTTCCAGGTGATCGTTGCCATTGCCATCGGTATTTTGCTCGGCCACTTCTATCCACAGACCGGTGTGGCCCTCAAGCCGTTCGGTGACGGATTCATCAAACTGATCAAAATGGTCATCGCCCCAATCATCTTCTGCACCGTTGTCAGCGGCATCGCCGGCATGCAGAACATGAAGTCGGTCGGCAAGACCGGCGGCTACGCGCTGCTGTACTTCGAAATCGTCTCTACCATCGCCCTGTTGATCGGCCTGGTCGTGGTCAACGTCGTGCAGCCGGGCAGCGGCATGCACATCGACGTGACAACCCTGGACACCAGCAAGATCGCCGGTTTCATTTCGGCTGGTAAAGACCAGAGCATCATCGCCTTCATCCTCAACGTGATCCCGAACACCATCGTCGGCGCGTTCGCCAACGGCGATATCCTGCAAGTGCTGATGTTCTCGGTGATCTTCGGTTTCGCCCTGCATCGCCTGGGTGCCTATGGCAAGCCGGTGCTGGACTTCATCGACCGCTTCGCCCACGTGATGTTCATCATCATCAACATGATCATGAAGCTGGCCCCCCTGGGTGCGTTCGGTGCCATGGCGTTCACCATCGGCGCCTACGGTGTCGGTTCGCTGGTGCAACTGGGCCAGCTGATGATCTGCTTCTACATCACCTGCGTCGTGTTCGTGCTGGTGGTGCTGGGCGCCATCTGCCGCGCTCACGGTTTCAGCGTCATCAAGCTGGTCCGCTACATCCGTGAAGAGCTGCTGATTGTGTTGGGTACTTCCTCGTCGGAATCGGCCTTGCCACGCATGTTGATCAAGATGGAACGCCTGGGTGCCAAGAAGTCGGTCGTAGGCCTGGTCATCCCGACAGGCTACTCGTTCAACCTCGACGGTACTTCGATCTACCTGACCATGGCTGCGGTGTTCATCGCCCAGGCCACCGACACCCCGATGGACCTGACTCACCAGATCACCCTGCTGGCCGTGCTGTTGCTGTCCTCCAAAGGGGCTGCTGGCGTGACCGGTAGCGGCTTCATCGTACTGGCGGCCACCCTGTCGGCCGTGGGCACCTTGCCAGTCGCCGGCCTGGCGCTGATCCTGGGTATCGACCGCTTCATGTCCGAAGCCCGCGCCCTGACCAACCTGGTGGGCAACGCTGTCGCCACCATCGTGGTTGCCAAGTGGGTCAAGGAACTGGATGAAGACCAGTTGCAGACCGAACTGGCTTCCGGCGGTCGCGGCATCTCCGATGTCCGTGAAGACGACGAGCAGATCGCAGCCGCGCAAATTGCGGCGGCTGAAACCTCTGCGCCAGGTGTCGCGAGGTAATCTTCAGACAGCAATGAAAAGCCCGCTTCGGCGGGTTTTTTCATGGGCACTTTCCAAGGGGTGGCGAAGTTCCTGTGGCGAGGGGATTTAGCGAGACGTCGCACCGCCCCGCTGGGTTGCGACGTCTCGCTAAATCCCCTCGCCACAACAGAGGTGCGCAAGTCTTGAGCGCATCGGTCATCCCAAACGACACCCGCGGTAATTGCCCTACCGCCAGCGCCTGCCTAGTCTTTGCTTATCATCCAGCGGAGACCCTCCATGCAAGGCCCATTGGCATCGCTCAAGATTCTGGATTTCTCGACCCTGCTACCCGGCCCGTTCGCCTCGCTGCTACTGGCGGACATGGGGGCCGAGGTGCTGCGCGTCGAATCCCCGACCCGTCCGGACCTGCTGCGCGTCCTGCCGCCCCATGACCGGGGTGTTTCCGCCAGCCATGCCTACCTCAATCGCAACAAGCGCAGCCTGGCCCTGGACCTCAAGCAGCCGGAGGCGCTGGAGGTGATCAAGCGGTTGCTGGGCGAGTACGACATTCTGCTGGAACAGTTCCGTCCCGGGGTAATGGAGCGATTGGGGCTCGGGTATGAGGCGTTGAAGGCGATCAATCCCCGGCTCATCTACGTGTCGATTACCGGCTACGGCCAGACGGGCCCCTACAAGGACCGCGCCGGACATGACATCAACTACCTGGCCCTGACAGGCCTGGCCAGCCAGACCGGGCGTGCCGCCAGCGGCCCGTTGCCGCTGGGGATTCAGGCGGCGGACATCGCTGGCGGGTCGCTGCATGGGGTGATCGGATTGTTGGCGGCGGTGATTGCCCGCCAGCAGAGCGGGCAGGGCCAATACCTGGATGTGAGCATGGCCGATTGTGTATTCAGCCTGAACGCACTGGCGGGTGCCGGCTACCTGGCCAGCGGGGTCGAGCCCGGCAGGGAAAAGCACCTGCTCAATGGCGGTAGCTTCTATGACTATTACCGCACCCGGGATGGTCGCTGGATGTCGGTGGGCAGCCTGGAGCCGGCTTTCATGCAAGCGTTGTGTGAGGCCCTGGGCCGGCCGGAACTGGCCGTTCATGGGCTGTCACCCGAGCCCGAGCGACAACACATGCTCAAGCAGGCGCTCCAGGCCGAATTCGAGAAGCATGACTTCACCGAACTTTGCCGGTTGTTTACCGAGATCGATGCCTGCGTCGAACCGGTGCTGGGCCTGGAGGAAGCTCTCGGGCATCCGCAGTTGCAGGCCAGGAAAGTGGTCACCCAGGTGCCTCGCGGCGATGGCTCGAGTCAGGCGCAGATCGCTTGTCCGTTGAAGTTCTCGGAAGGCTTGCCCGAGTCTCGGCATATTGGTGCAGGACTGGGGGCGCATACGGATCAGGTGCTGGGGGAGGTGGGGTTCAGTGCTGAGCAGATTGCCCAGCTGCGGGGTGCCGGGGTGGTTGTGTAGTGTTTTTGTGGGCCTCATCGCGAGCAGGCTCGCTCCCACAGGGTTTTGTAGCGCTCACAGATCCAATGTGGGAGCGAGCCTGCTCGCGATGAGGCCGGCCCAGGCACCACAAATCCCGCTACTCCACCCGCGTCTCCCCGCTGAACACCAACGTCCCGCGACAGCTGCGGCACAGATACCGCCGCCCCTGGCGCACCAGGCTGTGACGTTGGGCCGAGAACGGGAAGTCGCTGCCTTCGCAGGGGCATTTGTAGATGTAGCGGGTGACGCTGCGGCGTTTGATTTCGTAGGTGTGGCAGCGGTTGGGAGGCAGTTCGTACACGCCACGCATGATCAGTTGCCACTCTTCGCCATGGGGCTGGATGCGTTCGCCAAACAACTGATGGGCGATCAGGTGCGCGACTTCGTGGGCGACGGTCTGCTTGAGGAAATCTTCGGCATTTTCCCGGTATAGCTGCGGATTGAAGCGCAGCAAATTCTCGTGCAAATGCGCCACACCGGCTTTCTGGCCACGCAATTTGAAGCTGACCACCGGGCGTTTGAAAGGACGTTTGAAAAAGGATTCGGCTTGTTGGTAACACTCTTCGACGCGGGTATTGAGTTGCTCGAGCATGCTTTACGGGTCTCCAGAAACCCGAGTATGCCGCAAGCATCGGCCGTTGCGAATCGCTCAGGTGCCCAGCGGTCGTTTCCATAGTCAGACACAGGAAGGCCGCCTTGCGGCGGCCTGTGTTGGCAGATCCTTTTTTTATAGGAGAGCCTTGGTTTTTCAGTTGGTATAGACCGGGCCGACGCCCAACCCCCAGACAATCACCGTGAACGCCATGATGGCAACCAGCACCACCAGGCCGACAGCCAGTACCGAACTGGAAAACAGAAAACCTTCGTCCTGAGGAATATTCATGAAAGTCGGCAAGCCCACATACAGCAGGTAGACCGTATAGCAGATCGCCGCCGTACCAACGATCATCCCCAGCCACATGTGGGGATAAAGCGCCGCCAGACCGCCGATGAACAGGGGGGTGGCGGTGTAGGTAGCGAACGCCACGCAGCGGGCCAGGCTCGGGTTGGCATCATAGGTGCGGGCCATCCAGTGGATAAACGCCCCCATCACCGCGACACCGCCCAGCATGGCCAGGTAGGACATGATGGTCATCCACAGCGCGCTTTCATGGGTGAGCATGACGGGGGCTCGATTGCCGATGACCCATCCTACCTGCGTCGTGCCAATAAACGCCGATACAGCGGGGATCGCCGCCAGGATCAGCGTGTGGGTGAGGTACATGTGGCTGATGCTTTCCTCCTGATCGCCACGGATGTCTTTCCATTCTTGATCAGGGTGGGTAAAGAGCCCCACGACATGATGGATCATAGTCAGTCACTCCTTTGTTATTGCCATCGCCCCCCAACGGAGCGCCTACGAGCCAAATGGCCAAGTAAGTAAAGGTCTGAATATGTGTGCGACCTTATGACGCAGTATAGAAAGGAGTTATCCCCAGGGGGATGGGGGGCTTAGAGCAAATCGCGCTGTAGGGTGGCGGGTTAATCGCCGATAGGTCTGTGTACGCAGTCTTGAAGCCAGTGATTAACCCTGTGGCGAGGGGATTTATCCCCTCGCCACAACAGTGGTGTGCCAGCCTCTTCGCCACAGGCCTGTTTTTGCGTAAAATGCCGGCCCCTCGTCACACCTCACGGATTTCGCGTCATGGGCACTCTTACGGTCAACCAGAACAAACTGCAAAAGCGCTTGCGCCGCCTGGCCGGTGAGGCGGTTGCCGATTTCAACATGATTGAAGACGGCGACAAGGTCATGGTCTGCCTGTCCGGTGGCAAGGACAGCTACACCATGCTCGATGTGCTGATGCATCTGCAGAAGGTTGCGCCGATCAAGTTCGACATCGTCGCGGTGAACATGGACCAGAAGCAGCCGGGGTTTCCCGAACATGTGCTGCCGGCGTACCTCAAGTCGCTGGGCGTGGAGTACCACATTGTCGAGAAAGACACCTACTCGGTGGTCAAGGAGCTGATCCCCGAAGGCAAGACCACCTGTTCGCTGTGTTCACGCCTGCGTCGCGGTACGCTCTACACCTTCGCCGACGAGATCGGCGCGACCAAGATGGCCCTGGGGCATCACCGTGACGACATCGTCGAGACGTTCTTCCTGAACATGTTCTTCAACGGCTCGCTCAAGGCCATGCCGCCCAAGCTGCGCGCCGATGACGGGCGTAACGTGGTGATCCGCCCGCTGGCCTATTGCAGCGAGAAGGACATCCAGGCCTATTCGGATCTCAAGCAATTCCCGATCATCCCCTGCAACCTGTGCGGTTCCCAGGAGAACCTGCAGCGTCAGGTGGTCAAGGAGATGCTCCAGGAGTGGGAGCGCAAGACGCCAGGCCGCACCGAGAGCATCTTCCGCGGTTTGCAGAACGTCGTTCCGTCGCAACTGGCGGATCGCAACCTGTTCGATTTCACCAACCTGCGTATCGATGAAAGCGCTGCTTCGCGCTTCGTCAATGTCGTGAACCTCTGACCGGACCCCAGGAGCGGGAATGCGCGATTACAAGTGGCTGCATGAGTACTGTCTGAACCGCTTCGGTTCGGCGGCTGAACTGGAAGCCCACCTGTCTGTTCCCAAGACTCCGGCGCAACTGCGCAAGATCGGCGACGACCGCTATCTCTCGACCATGTCGCTGCGGATCTTTCGCGCCGGGCTCAAGCACAGCCTGGTGGATGCCAAGTGGCCGGCGTTCGAAGAGGTGTTCTTCAAGTTCGATCCGGAAAAGGTCGTGCTGATGAGTGCCGAGCACCTAGAGCGGTTGATGCAGGATGCGCGGATCATCCGGCACCTGGGCAAGCTCAAGAGCGTGCCCCGCAACGCGCAACTGGTACTGGACGCGGCTCATGAAAAAGGCAGCTTCGGCGCGCTGATCGCCGACTGGCCGGTGAACGATATCGTTGGCCTGTGGACCTACCTGAGAAAACATGGCCATCAACTGGGTGGCCTGTCGGCTCCGTACTTTTTACGAATGATGGGCAAGGACACCTTCGTGACCAGCAACGACGTTGTAGCAGCGCTCAATGCCCAGGACATCGTCGACAAAGTCCCCACCAGCCTGCGGGACCTGGCGACGGTGCAGAATGCCTTCAACCAGTGGCATGAAGAAAGTGGCGGGCGGCCGATGAGCCAGATTTCGAAGATGCTGGCCTACACAGTGAATCATTGAAACCGCGTCGCACCTATCGCGAGCAGGCTCGCTCCCACACTGGATTTGTGAACGCCGAAAATCCCCTGTGGGAGCGAGCCTGCTCGCGATGGCGGCCTGTCAGGCGACGGAGATGTCTCCCTCGCCAGCCAACCGCCGGTTCAACTGGAACCGCCAGCGCACATACAACAATGCCGAACAGAACACCGCCACGCTCGCGAGCATTTCCAGCACGCCGAACAGTTGCCGGTTAGGGTCATAGGCCGCCAGTGCGCCCTTGATGAAATACAGGTTCACCACGAAGCACATCCACGAGTGGCCGCGAGCGCTGCCGGTGAGCATGCCGGGGGCCAATATCAATAGCGGTACCAACTCGATCAGCAGGATCACCCAGGGACGCGCGCCGTGCAGGTCGGCGATCAGCAGGTAATAGACGCTGAGCACCCCCACCAGGCCGAAAAAGCACAGCAGGCTGAGGACGCGGGCGATGCGTACGCGTGGCTCCAGCCACTGGATGGAGGGGAGGATCTTCGGCTTTTTAGCCACGGCCGCTCTCCAGCAATTGTGCGGTTTTCGCCAGGCGCGAACCCAAGGCCCGGCACAGGGCGACTTCATGCTCGTTCAAGCCGCTTTTACCATCACTCCCGGCGTGATGGCTCGGCCCGTAGGGCGTACCGCCGCCCTCGGTGTCGATCAGGGCCGACTCGCTGTAGGGCAGGCCGGTGATCAACATGCCGTGGTGCAACAGCGGCAGCATCATCGACAACAGGGTGGTTTCCTGGCCGCCGTGCAGGCTCGCGGTGGAGGTGAACACCCCAGCCGGCTTGCCCACCAGGGCACCGGTCAGCCACAGGTTGCTGGTGCCGTCGAGAAAGTACTTGAGCGGCGCCGCCATGTTGCCGAAACGGGTCGGGCTACCCAGGGCCAGGCCGGCACAGTGCTTCAGGTCATCGAGGGTGGCGTACAGCGGACCTTGCTCGGGAATGTCCGGGGCCACCGCTTCACACTCGGTGGAAACCGCCGGTACCGTGCGCAACCTGGCTTCCAGCCCAGCCTGTTCGATGCCGCGGGCGATCTGCCGGGCCATTTCGTTGGTGGAGCCACTGCGGCTGTAATACAACACCAGGATGTACGGTGTGCTCACGGCAGGATCTCCAGGATCTTCTCCGGCGGACGGCCGATCACGGCTTTGTCGGCGGTTTCGAGAATCGGCCGCTCCATGAGTTTCGGGTGGGCGGCAATGGCGGCGATCAATTGCGCCTGACTCAGGCTTTCGTCGGCCAGGTTCAGGCGGGTGTATTCGTCCTCGCCGGTGCGCAGCAATTGCCGGGCCGTGATGCCGAGCTTGCCCAGCAGCCGTTCGAGCTGCGCTGCATCGAGCGGGGTCTCCAGGTAGCGGACCACGGCGGGCGTCAGGCCGCGGGCCTCCAACAGTTCCAGCGCACCGCGGGATTTTGAGCAGCGCGGGTTGTGATAAAGCGTCAGATCAGTCATGAGCGGGTCGCATCTTGCGTAAGGTGGCGGCTATTCTACTGTGCCACGATGGGTCGTGGCAGCGTTCACATTCAGACAAGGATTGGCACATGGCAAGGCGATTGACGGCGGCACTGACATTCATGGGTATCCTGTTGCTCGCCGGTTGCGGAAACGACTACGGAGTCGACCAGAACGGCCAGGCGATCGACTCGCAACGGCTGGACAAGCAGTGGCTGGTCATCAACTACTGGGCCGAATGGTGCGCGCCATGCCGCACCGAGATCCCGCAGTTCAATGCCTTGGCCGAACAGCTCAAGGAACGCAACGTCGGTGTGTTCGGGGTCAATTTCGATCAGGTGCAGGGCGAGGAGCTCAAGAGCGCCAGCGACAAGATGGGCATCCGTTTCACCGTATTGGCCCGGGACCCGGCCGAGATCTTCGACCTGCCGCGCAGCGAAGGGTTGCCGGTGACCTACATCATCGACAACGAAGGCAAGGTGCGCGAGCAATTGCTGGGCGAGCAGACGGCGGCGGGGGTGATGGCGAAGCTTGAGGCGTTGCAGGCGCTTAAATAGCACTTTCGTGACGGGTTGTTGTAGGAGCTGCTGTGGCGAGAGGATTCATCCCCGTTGGGCTGCGAAGCAGCCCCAAAAATGCAGCTGCTACTGCGCTGTGTCAGACCAGACCCAGGAGGGCTGCTTCGCAGCCCAGCGGGGATGAATCCCCTCGCCACAGGGCCCAGCCAGGCTCAAGAGCTCCGCTTGGAGGCTCAACCCTCTTCCAGCCACCACCGCAGCGGCTTGCCCTGGGCTGGCCAGAAACGTATCTGTTCGATGGGCGAGATGTCCCAGCGTTCGACCTTTTCCAGCGCCTGCAAGAACCGCGACTCCTGCTCCATCACGGCCGGCCCGCAGAGTTTGCGGGTGCTGCCGATCTTGCCGAAGCTCAAGCGATGGCCTTCCAGGGTATAGGGGCCGAACCAGTGATTGCAGCCGGCATTGCCATAGGCGCGGCCGTCCTCACCGAGGGTGATGGTCAGGTGGCTGTAGTCCATCAATGGCCGTTCGCCGATCCATTCCAGGATGTAGCTGCGGTTCTGTTGCAACTGTACAGGTTCGGCGGCACAGCCCAGCAGGCTCATGCCGATCAACGCGGACAGGACCAGACGTTTCATCAGGCAGCTTCCCTGCATGTCGGGCACAGGTGTTTTTCACCCACGGTGGTCCAGCCCAGCTCGGCGATGCGTGCGCTGGCGGCCGGTTTCTGGGCCTTGACGCCGAGCTTGGCATCGACGGCAAATTCGAAGCTCAGCTCCTTGGCGCAACTGTCGCAATTGACTTGCCAGGTGTGGATCGCCAATTCGCCGAACACCGGGCCGGTGGTCATGGCGGTCCATTGACCCATGGGCTTGAGCAGGTGGCGAACGGTGTCCACGGTCAGGTGCATGGACAAATCCTTGCTGCCCTTTAGCGTGACCAGCAGTACGTCGTTGGCCTGGATCGAACCGCCGTTGCCGGTGACCTGATAGCGGCCCGGCGCCAGGGCGCGGACTTCGGTCAAGGTGTGCTGCGGATTCATCAGGGTGTAGCGGAAATCGTGCTCGGCCATGGGTCCTCCAAAATAGGCGCGACATGCTAGCACGCGGCATGGCTTGGGATGGTCCGGATGCGACGAACTCCCCCTTTTCCCATTGTGGGAGCGAGCCTGCTCGCGATAGCGGTGGATCAGTCGCATTGATGTCAACTGACGAACCGCTATCGCGAGCAAGCTCGCTCCCACAGGGTTTTGTGCCGGTTGAAGGATCAGGCGCTGATGCGTGCCTCGCTGGCCAGCCGATCGATGGCCCGATCCAGGTCCTGCAGGGCGACGGCAGCCTTGGGGTCCTGTTGCTTGAGCAGGGTTTCGCTGCGCTGGCAGGCGGCACGCAATTGCGGAACGCCGCAGTAGCGTGTGGCGCCGTGCAGGCGATGGACCCGCTCGATCAGGGCGTTGTGATCGTTGGCCTCGCTGGCCTGGCGAATCGCTTCGCGGTCGGCTTCCAGGGAGGCCAGCAGCATCGCCAGCATGTCTGCCGCCAGATCGGCCTTGCCGGCGGCCAGTCGCAGGCCTTCTTCGTGATCGAGCACCAGCAGTTCGCTGCCGCCCTGGGCGTCGAAGCCTCGCTCCGGGGATTGATTGCGCAGGGCCAGGCCGGTCCATTTGAGCACCACTTGGGCCAGTTGCCGCTCGCTGATGGGTTTGGTCAGGTAGTCATCCATGCCGCTTTGCAGCAGGGCGCGCTTTTCGTTGGCCATGGCGTGGGCGGTGAGGGCGACAATCGGCAGCGGCGTGCAATGCCGCTCGCTTTCCCACTGGCGGATGGCCTCGGTGCTCTGGCGACCATCCATGCCAGGCATCTGCACGTCCATCAGGACCAGGTCGAAGGTTTCCTTTTGCACGGCCTGGACCGCGGCATAGCCGCTTTCCACCGCTAGCACCTTGGCACCCATGTCTTCGAGCAGGGTTTGCACCAGCAGCAGGTTGGCCGGGTTGTCGTCCACGCACAGGACCTTGGGTGCGCGGCTGGCCACCGGTTCATTGGGTTCGTTGCGTGGTGGGCGCGGGTTGACCAGGTCGGACAGCGAGCGGCGCAATTTGCGGGTACAGGCCGGCTTGGCCTGCAACTGACTGTGGGGGTTGGGCACCGAGAGGTGGTACAGGGTCTGCTCGGTGGTCGGGCACAGCACCAGGACCTTGCAGCCCAGATGTTCAAGGTCCCATATATGCTGGTTGAGGCGCTCCGGCGGCATGTCGTTGCTGGTGATGCCCAGCACGGCCAGGTCGATGGCCCGGTCGGTCTGGTGCGCGATGGTCACGCCATTGGTCAGGTTTTCCAGGGTATTGAACGACGTCACCTGCAAGCCGCAGTCTTCCAACTGATGCTGCAAGGCCTGGCGGGCCAGGTCGTGGTTTTCCAGCAGGGCCACGTGACGACCCAGCAACGGTGGACCGGGCAGGTCCTCGGCGTCGTCACGGGTCTTGGGCAGGCGCAGGCTGATCCAGAATTCCGAGCCTTCGCCCGGTGTGCTGTCGACCCCGATCTCGCCACCCATCTGTTCCACCAGGCGCTTGGAAATCACCAGACCCAATCCGGTGCCGCCGGGTTGCCGCGACAGCGAGTTGTCGGCCTGGCTGAACGCCTGGAACAGCGCCCGCACGTCCTGGTTCGACAGGCCGATCCCGGTGTCCTGGATGCTGATGCGCAATTGCACGCTGTCTTCGTGTTCGTCTTCGAGCATGGCTCGGGCGACGATGGTGCCTTCGCGGGTGAACTTGATGGCGTTGCTCACCAGGTTGGTGAGGATCTGCTTGAGTCGCAGCGGATCGCCCACCAGCGACAACGGCGTGTCGCGGTAGACCAGGCTTACCAGTTCCAGCTGTTTGGCGTGGGCGGCGGGGGCGAGAATGGTCAAGGTGTCCTGCAACAGGTCCCGCAGGTTGAACGGAATGCTGTCGAGCACCAGTTTGCCGGCCTCGATCTTCGAAAAATCAAGTATCTCGTTGATGATGCCCAGCAGGCTGTCGGCGGACTTTTCGATGGTGCCCAGGTAATCGAGCTGGCGCGGGGTCAGTTCGCTCTTCTGCAGCAGGTGCGTGAAGCCGAGGATGCCATTGAGGGGCGTACGGATTTCATGGCTCATGTTCGCCAGGAATTCGGACTTGATCCGACTGGCCTCCAGGGCCTCCTTGCGGGCCAGGTCCAGCTCGATGTTCTGGATCTCGATGGTTTCCAGGTTCTGGCGCACGTCTTCGGTGGCCTGGTCGATGCTGTGCTGCAATTCTTCCTGGGCGTTCTGCAGGGTGCCGGCCATGCGGTTGATGCCCGACGCCAGCTCATCCAGTTCCTGGCTGCCCAGCGGGGGCAGGCGGGTTTCCAAGTGACCATCCTTGAGCTGCGCCACGGCCAGTTTGATCTGGCTCAGCGGTCGATTGATCGTGCGGCCCATGCGCAGGGCCAGCAACCCGGTCAGTCCCAGGCCGGCGGTAATCAGCAACAGGCTGGCAAACAGGCTGCGGTAACCGCGCAGCAACATGCTGCTGTGGGACAGCTCCAGCTCGACCCAGCCCAGCAGGCGATCGGCTTCCTCGGGGATCAGTTTGCCGGCGAGATTACGATGCTTGCCGAAGACCGGCAGCAGGTAGCGCGTGGCATCGTTGCCGGTGCGTTGTAGCAGATGGGCGCTGTTGCCCTCCGGTGCGCGGTTGAGCATGGTCGGGCCGGCGTGGGCCAGGGGCGTGCGGTCGGGGGCGAGGAACGTCACGGCGCGCACATCCGTTTGTTCGAGGGACTGGGTGGCAATGCGCTCCAGCAGATCGCTGTCCTGGCGACTCATGGCCGGGGCGACCAACGGGGCAAGCTGTTCGGCGATCATCTCGCCACGCTGCAGCAACTGGGCATGCAGGTCCGATTGCTGCATCCAGGTGAAATAGCCGCCCAGGACCAGCGCCATCAGGCTGGTCGGCAACAGGGTCAGCAACAACACGCGACCTTTGATTCCCAGTTTCTTCAGCACACCTGTCTCCTGCATCCAGCGGTCAGATCGACTTTGCGCGCATCCGGCACGCAACACCTGCGCAGTGTAGCGACTTGCAGGCGGGCAATCTTCGTAAAATTCATGTCGCCGTGCATCCGTGCCGCCCGTTGCATCGGTGTAGCGATGCGCGGCGGTTGCCTCCTGAGAGGCGATCTTGAATAATTCGGCAACTGAGAATTATTTGCAGATAATCATGAATCCCACTCCCGTTGGTCATCCCCGCATTCTTTCCATTGAAGACGATCTCGTGCTGGGCGCCTATGTCCACGAGCAACTGGGCCGCAGCGGGTTCGACGTGACCTGGTGCCAGAACGGCCAGGAAGGGCTGGAATTGGCCTGCCGCCAGGCGTTCGATGTGGTGCTCATGGACATCCTGCTGCCCGGCATGGATGGGCTCGCGGTGCTGACCCGTTTGCGCCAGAGCCATTCCACCCCGGTGGTGCTGATGTCGGCCCTGGGGGCCGAAGCCGACCGCATCAGTGGTTTTCGCCTCGGCGCCGACGATTACCTGCCAAAGCCTTTCAGCATGGCTGAGCTGCATGTGCGTATCGAAGCCATCCTGCGCCGGGTGGCCCTGGACCGGCGTCCGGCCCCGGTGTTGCCGGTGCATCAGGTCCAGGGGCTGGATTTCGACGAAGAGCGCTGTGACGTGCAGGTCGCCGGGCACTCTGCCGGACTGACCCGCAGCGAGTATCGCCTGCTGGAAGTCCTGCACCGCAGCGGCGATGAAGTACTGAGCAAGGCCTTCCTTTATCAGCACGTTTTGCAGCGTGGTTACGCTCCTCACGACCGCAGCCTGGACATGCACGTCAGCCAGATCCGTCGCAAGCTCAAGGCCATCGGCTACACCGCGCGGGAAGTGCGCACGGTGTGGGGCAAGGGTTATGTGTTGAGTGCCGTCGATGAAATGGTCTGACCTGCCGCCGCGGCATTCAGTGTTCTGGAAACTGGCGTGCCTGCTGGTGGCGTTCTGTCTGCTGATGATCTGGTTGAGCTGGTCCTGGGGCCGCTACATGGAGCAGCGCAACCAGTTCCTCTCGGATGAGGCCAGAGGCACCCTCACGCGTTATGCCGCCGAGGCCGAGCGGGCTTGGCATGGGGGGAGCCAGGCGGGTGTCGATCGGTGGTTGCAGGGCATGCAGGAGCGGGAAGCCAGTTGGGTCGGTGTCATCGGTGCGGACTTGCAGTCCCTGAGTGAACATCCGCTGACGGACAAGGAGATCGAGCGCCTGACATTTCTGCGAGGGCTCGACTGGCCCATCCATCGCAAAGGCCGGCCATGGCTGCGGGTGCCGTTTCCCGAGGATCCGTCCGCCGGCAGCCTGGTGATCGAGTTGCCCGAGCGTTTCCTGCCGGGGCGGTACCGGGTGTTCTGGCGGGTGATTACCAATGGTGTGATCCCAGGGTTGTTCACCTTGTTGCTGTGCGTCGGCCTGTACCGCTTGCTGGTGGTGCCGCTCAATCAGCTGCGCGAGCAGGCCAATGCCTGGCGTGTCGATCAGTTGAACGTGCGCTTGCCCCGTCGCACGACCGACCGGACCGATGAGTTGGGTGAGTTGGGGCGCGCGTTTGATCACATGGCCGAACGCCTGCAATCCACCGTCATCCTGCAACAGCAATTGCTGCGCGACCTGTCCCATGAACTGCGCACGCCCCTGAGTCGCTTGCAGGTCGCCAGCGAAAGCGAGCAAGCGCTCGAGCCATTGCGTGAGCGGGTCGCCCGGGAAGTCGAGGGCATGCGGCGGCTGGTTGAGGACACATTGCAACTGGCCTGGCTCGATACCGACCGTGCGCCGCTGCCCGGGGAAGCCATCCAGGTCCAGGCGTTGTGGGAAATGCTCACGGAGAATGCCTGCTACGAAAGCGCCTGGCCCACCAGCCAATTGCAGTGCGCCGTGGCGGCCGACTGTTGGGTGCGGGGCAACCTCAATACCCTGGCCCAGGCCCTGGAAAATATCCTGCGCAACGCCATCCGCCATTCCCCGCCCCATGGCATCGTGCGCCTGGATGGCCGGCGCGAAGGCGCGTTCTGGCATCTGTGGCTGGAGGACGAAGGCGGCGGGGTGGCGGAGCAGGATCTGCGGCGCATCTTCGATCCTTTTACCCGCCTCGATGGCTCCCGTCCCGGCGATGGCGGTTTCGGCCTGGGCCTGAGCATCGCGCGCAACGCGGTGCAGCGCCAGGGCGGGCGGATGTGGGCGGAAAATACGGGGAGAGGGCTGCGGTTGAGTCTGTGGTTGATAGCCGGCGAGAGCGCCGACAAAGACCAGTCGAACGAGATGCTTGTGGCGAGGGAGCTTGCTCCCGCTGGGCTGCGCAGCAGCCCTCAAACCTGAGTCCGCGGTATGTCGGGGCACTTGTCGGGGGGCCGCTTCGCGCCCCAGCGGGAGCAAGCTCCCTCGCCACGGTGTGTGGTGCTTATTCCCATAAACCATAACCACCATACTTTGCGTGATATGGCCGAGGAGGGTTTGCCGGTATGATAGGCGCCCCCGCAGCCCGGATTGCGAATACGCCATGACTGTGCAATATCCCACCATCGCCGATTGCGTCGGCAACACACCGCTGGTCCGTTTGCAGCGCCTGCCCGGCGTGACCAGCAATACGCTTTTGCTCAAGCTCGAAGGGAACAACCCGGCGGGTTCGGTCAAGGACCGGCCGGCGCTGTCGATGATCACCCGTGGCGAGTTGCGCGGGCAGATCCAGCCCGGTGACACGCTGATCGAGGCGACCTCCGGCAACACCGGGATTGCCCTGGCGATGGCGGCGGCGATCAAGGGCTACAAGATGATCCTGATCATGCCCGACAATTCCAGCGCCGAGCGCAAGGCGGCGATGACCGCCTACGGTGCCGAATTGATCCTCGTCACCAAGGACGAGGGCATGGAAGGCGCCCGTGACCTGGCCGAGCGGATGCAGGCCGAAGGTCGCGGCAAGGTGCTCGACCAATTCGCCAATGGCGACAACCCCGAAGCCCACTACACCACCACCGGCCCCGAGATCTGGCGCCAGACCGATGGCACCATCACCCATTTTGTCAGTTCGATGGGCACCACCGGCACCATCATGGGCACTTCGCGCTACCTGAAGGAACAGAACCCGAACGTGCAGATCGTCGGCCTGCAACCGGTGGAAGGCGCGTCGATTCCCGGCATCCGCCGCTGGCCCGAGGAATATCTGCCGAAGATCTACCAGGCCGACCGCGTGGACCGCATCATCGACATGGCCCAGCTCGAAGCCGAGGACGTGACCCGTCGCCTGGCCCGCGAAGAAGGCATTTTCTGCGGCGTATCGTCCGGCGGTGCCGTGGCGGGCATGCTGCGCTTGTCGAAGGAAGTTGAAAGCGCAGTGATCGTCGCGATCATCTGCGACCGCGGCGACCGCTACCTGTCCACCGGCATTTTCGACGCGCCCAACTGATGGCCAGGCATGAAAGAGGCTTGCGCTTCCAGCCCAGTGGCGGAAGCCGGGCCCCACAAGTGCCGACCGGCAAAAAACAGCGCCTGATCATCGAGCGCCTGGCCAACGATGGCCGGGGCATCGCGTTTGTCGACGGGCGCACCTGGTTCGTCATCGGCGCCCTGGCGGGCGAAGAGGTCGAGGCGCGGGTACTGGGTGCCCATGGCAAGGTGGTCGAGGCGCGCACCGAACGGGTGTTCCAGGCCAGTGAACTGCGCCGCGCTACGCCGTGCATCCATGCCGGCCGATGTGGCGGTTGCAGCGTTCAACACCTGCCCCACAACGAACAGCTCGCCCTGAAACAGCGCATGCTCGCCGAGCAATTGTTGCGGGTTGCCGGTGTGGCGCCGCAGGAGTGGGCCGCGCCGCTGAGCGGGCCGGAATTCGCTTACCGGCGCCGCGCCCGCGTGGCGGTACGCTGGGACCAGAAAGCGAAGAACCTCGAGGTCGGGTTCCGCGCCGTCGGCAGCCAGGACATCGTCGCCATCGGCGATTGTCCGGTGCTGGTACAGCCCTTGCAGCCGATCATGAATCGCTTGCCGGACATGCTGCGCCGCTTGAGCAAACCTCAGGCGCTGGGGCATGTGGAATTGTTCGCCGGCTCGTCCCTGGCGGTATTGCTGCGGCACATGGCGCCGCTGTCGGAAGCCGACCTGACCATCCTCAAGGATTTCTGCGCATTCCATGGCGCCCAACTGTGGCTGCACGGCGAAGGTGAGCCACAACCGGCCGAACCTGGATTGACCCTGGGCTATCGCCTGGACACCTGGGACCTGGAGCTGGCTTATCGGCCGGGGGATTTCATTCAGGTGAACGCTGGGGTCAACGAGGCGATGATCGCCCAGGCATTGCAGTGGCTGGCGCCGCGATCCGAGGAGCGAGTGCTGGATCTGTTCTGCGGCCTGGGCAACTTTGCCTTGCCGTTGGCCCGGTGCGCGCGCGAGGTGGTGGCCGTGGAAGGCGTGCAGACCATGGTGGACCGCGCGGCGGCCAATGCCATCAGTAATAATTTGCATAACACTGCCTTTTTTCAGGCCGATTTATCCCAGCCACTGACCGATGCCGAATGGATCGGCGAAGGCTTTTCTGCGGTACTCTTGGACCCACCCCGTGACGGTGCTTTCGAGGTGGTGCGCAAGCTGGCGTCCCTGGGCGCCAAGCGGTTGGTTTATGTATCGTGCAACCCGGCAACTTTGGCCCGGGACACGGTCGAATTGATCAAGCAGGGCTACCGGTTAAAACGTGCCGGGATTCTCGATATGTTTCCTCAAACGGCGCATGTCGAGGCCATGGCGTTATTTGAAGCGAGCCAGGATGGCTTGTCCGACTGACCCGTTCGTGTCACCCCGCCACAGTCCTGGGCGGAAACACGGGCAACGAAGGTCAGCGATGTTGACGCATTGAATCTGCGTCGTAGGGAAGGTAAGTAAAGATGGTACAGGTGAGAGCACACCAGCCGATCAACACCGACGGCAGTATCAATCTCGAGGCTTGGCTCGATCACGCGGTCAGTATCGACATGGCACTGGATCGCGAAGCCTTGAAGGAAGCCTGCGAGTTCGCTCGCGAGGCGGAACAGCAACACAATGCGGCGAAGAACCTCTGGTCCGAAGGCACGTCGAGTTTCCAGACGGGCCTGGAGATCGCCGAGATCCTCGCCGACCTCAAGCTCGATCAGGACTCGCTGGTAGCCGCCGTGTTGTACCGTGGCGTGCGCGAAGGCCAGATCCAGCTGTCGGTGGTCAGCCAGCGTTTCGGCGCGGTGGTCGCCAAACTGATCGATGGCGTGTTGCGCATGGCGGCCATCAGCGCCAGCCTCAGCCCGCGTCATTCCATGGTCTTGGGGACCCAGGGCCAGGTGGAGAACCTGCGCAAGATGCTCGTGGCCATGGTCGACGACGTACGCGTCGCGCTGATCAAGCTGGCCGAGCGCACTTGCGCGATCCGCGCGGTGAAAGCCGCCGACGACGAAAAGCGCAATCGTGTCGCCCGGGAAGTGTTCGACATCTATGCCCCCCTGGCCCACCGTCTCGGCATCGGTCACATCAAATGGGAGCTGGAGGACCTGTCCTTCCGCTACCTGGAGCCCGACCAGTACAAGCAGATCGCCAAGTTGCTGCATGAACGGCGCCTGGACCGCGAGCGCTTCATCACCGACGTGATGACCCAGTTGCGCGAAGAACTGCAGGCCACTGGAGTGGTGGCCGACATCAGCGGCCGGGCCAAGCACATCTATTCGATCTGGCGCAAAATGCAGCGCAAGGGCCTGGAGTTCAGCCAGATCTATGACGTGCGCGCTGTTCGCGTGCTGGTCCCGGAAATGCGCGATTGCTACACCGCGCTGGGGATCGTCCACACCTTGTGGCGGCACATTCCAAAGGAGTTCGACGACTACATCGCCAACCCCAAGGAAAACGGCTATCGCTCGCTGCACACCGCCGTGATCGGGCCGGAAGGCAAGGTGCTGGAAGTGCAGATCCGCACCCACGCCATGCACGAGGAAGCCGAGCTGGGCGTCTGTGCCCACTGGAAATACAAGGGCACCGACGTCAAGTCCGGGTCCAACCACTACGAAGAGAAAATCTCCTGGCTGCGCCAGGTGCTCGAGTGGCACGAGGAACTGGGTGACATCGGCGGCCTGGCGGAACAGTTGCGGGTGGATATCGAGCCGGACCGGGTCTACATCTTCACCCCCGACGGCCACGCCATCGACCTGCCCAAGGGCGCGACGCCGCTGGACTTCGCCTACCGGGTCCACACCGAGATCGGCCACAACTGCCGGGGTGCCAAGATCAACGGGCGGATCGTGCCGCTCAACTACAGCCTGCAGACCGGTGAGCAGGTCGAGATCATCACCAGCAAGCACGGCACGCCGAGCCGCGACTGGCTGAACCCGAACCTGGGCTACATCACCACCTCCCGGGCGCGGGCGAAGATCGTCCACTGGTTCAAGTTGCAGGCCCGCGACCAGAACGTCGCCGCCGGCAAGACCCTGATCGAGCGGGAGCTCAGTCGCCTGGGCCTGCCGCAGGTGGATTTCGACAAGCTGGCCGAAAAGGCCAACATGAAGACCGCCGAGGACATGTTCGCCGCCCTCGGGGCCGGCGACCTGCGCCAGGCGCAACTGGTCAACCTGGCCCAGCAGCTGGTGGAGCCGGAGCGTGGCAACGAACAACTGGAGCTGATTCCGCGCAAGGCCACCGGCTACAAGCCGGGCAAGCGCGGCGATATCCAGATCCAGGGCGTGGGCAACCTGATGACCCAGATGGCCGGCTGCTGCCAGCCGTTGCCGGGCGATGCGATCGTCGGCTACATCACCCAGGGGCGTGGCGTGAGCATTCACCGCCAGGACTGTGCCTCGGTGCTGCAACTGGCCGGTCGCGAACCCGAGCGGATCATCCAGGTCAGTTGGGGGCCGGTGCCGGTGCTCACCTATCCGGTGGACATCGTCATCCGCGCCTACGACCGTTCCGGGCTGCTGCGTGACGTGTCTCAGGTACTGCTGAACGAGCGCATCAACGTGCTGGCGGTCAACACCCGCTCGAACAAGGAAGACAACACCGCGCTGATGTCCCTGACTATCGAGATTCCGGGGCTGGATGCGCTGGGGCGGTTGCTTGGGCGGATTTCCCAGTTGCCGAACATCATCGAGACCCGGCGTAACCGGACGCCGGGGTAAGCGCAGTCAAAATGTGGGAGCGAGCTTGTGGGAGCAAAGCTTGCTCGCGATAACGGTGTTTCAGTCAGCATTGATGTTGTTGGCCAGACCGCCATCGCGGGCAAGCTTTGCTCCCACTGGCTCGCCCCCACAAGGTTTTGTGTGACGAGATGGATTTATGTATAGCCTTGAAGACCTGCTCCACCTGATGAACCGCCTGCGGGATCCGCAGTACGGTTGCCCGTGGGACATCAAGCAGACCTGGGAGACGATCGTCCCCCATACCCTGGAAGAAGCCTACGAAGTGGCCGACGCCATCGAGCGCGGTGACTTCGACCATGTGCAGGGTGAGTTGGGCGACCTGCTGTTCCAGGTGGTGTATTACAGCCAATTGGCCCGGGAAGAAAACCGCTTCGAATTTGCCGGTGTGGTCGACAGCATCACCCGCAAGTTGATCCGTCGCCATCCCCACGTATTTCCCACCGGCGACCTGTACGCGCCGCTGGATGTGCCGCGCCTGAGTGAAGAGCAGGTCAAGCAGCGCTGGGAGGAGATCAAGGCCGAGGAACGGGCCGAGAAGTCCGCCGCGCCGTTGCAGCTCTCGCTGCTCGACGATGTGCCCGGTGCGTTGCCGGCGCTGTCCCGTTCGGCCAAATTGCAGAAGCGCGCCGGGCAGGTCGGTTTCGACTGGCCGGACGCCTTGCCGGTGCTCGACAAGGTCCGGGAAGAGCTCGACGAAGTGCTCGAAGCCATGTCGGAGAACGATCAGGCGGCAGTCACCGACGAGCTCGGTGATTTGTTGTTTTCGGTCGTCAACCTGGCTCGGCATCTCAAGGTCGATCCGGAAGGCGCACTGCGCGGCGCCAACGCCAAGTTCGAGCGACGTTTCCGATTTATCGAACAGGCATTGCGCGACACCCACCGTCCCATGGAAGATTGCACCCTTGAAGAGTTGGACGCCTTGTGGGGCGAAGCCAAACGTCAGGAAAAGAATTTGCCCAGCTGTGGCTGAGGCCGTTGCCTAAGTGAGTAAGCACCATGAGCCTTTCCCTTCGCGACCAGTTGCTCAAAGCAGGGCTGGTCAACCAAAAGCAGGTCAAGCAGGTCGGCAAGGACAAGCAGAAGCAGCAGCGCCTGGCCCATAAGGGCCAGATCGAGCTGGATGACTCCCAGCAGCGCGCCGCCCAGGAAGCCATGGCCGAGAAGGCCCGGCGCGATCAGGAACTCAACCGTCAGCAGCAGGAGAAGGCCGAGCAGAAGGCCCGTGCCGCGCAGATCAAGCAATTGATCGAAGTGTCGCGCCTGCCGAAGCTGACCACCGAGGATTACTACAACTTCGTCGACGACAAGAAGGTCAAGCGCATCTCGGTGAACACCCTGATGCGCAACAAGCTGAGCAGCGGCTCCCTGGCGATCGTCCATCATGCCGGCGGCTACGAAGTGATCCCGCGCGAGGCCGCGCTGAAGATCCAGGAACGTGACCCCAAGCGCATCGTCCAGCTCAACACCCAGACCGAAGAAGTGGATGCCGACGATCCGTATGCGGCGTATCAGATTCCTGATGATTTGATGTGGTAAGCCTGGCGCAATGCCGGTGAGCTAAACGCAAAATCCTGTGGGAGCCGAGCTTGCTCGCGATGACGGTATGTCAGTCGATAGGTTTGCTGACTGATACGCCGCCATCGCGAGCAAGCTCGGCTCCCACAGGGTCAGAGTTGTTCCTGGGATTGCGTTGCCCCATGGGCACGCTGGCTTTCCTCGCGCTCCAGCTCGGCCTTGTAACGGTAGGCCTCCGTCTCGGAGTGGAACATCCCCACCAGCAGATCCTGTTGGCGCACATCCCAGATCTGAATGCCGGCGGCAATGGCTTCGTGGGACATGTGGGCATCATCGCGTTCATTTACTTTCACAGTCATCTTGCAAACTCCAATCTCTGTCATCTGCAGCAAGGCGTGTGCAGGACTTTGTTATAGATTTTGGTAGTCTGCTAAGTAAATACCCTGGCCGGTTAAGAAATTTTCATGAAAGTCGCACCATCCTCCAGGCCGGGCAGGGCGCGGCGTTTGGTCGCAGGGAAGGGTTCATGAAAAAGATTTCATGTGGCAGAAACCACTCTTGAGTAATGCAAGCCCCGTGGGAGCAAAGCTTGCTCGCGATAAACGATAACGCGGTCGGCAGAGACCGAGGCGCCTGCATCGCGGGCAAGCCTTGCTCCCACGAAGCTCCCACCGAGCCGAAATCCAGGCAAAAAGAAGCCCCGCATTGGCGGGGCTTCTTGTGTTCGCGTCGATCAGCTGCCTTTCACCGGCTTGCCGTTGACCGTGCCGTCCTGGAGCATGATGTTGTACTCCTTGCCGTCGGTCTCGACCTGTTGCAGGCGAACCAGCAGGTAGTCCCAGTCCTTGGCGAACCAGAGTACGGTGGTGCGTTTGCTCTGTGTCGGATCGCGTACGCGCTCGACCTTGATCGCATCGATCTGGCCGGCCTTGGTGTCGACCTTTTCCGAGCCCAGCACGCGGAAGTCATAGGTATCGACTTCGCCGTCATCGACGACCTGATAGCTCATGCTTTTCTTGCCGGCCGCGACATCGTGCTGCAGGGCCAGCTGGTAAGTGGATTTATCGACCATGCCACGGTTCAGCGGCAGCTTCACCGCATCACCGCGATCGGTGCCGGTGACCATCTTCGTGCTCCAGTCGAAGTCCAGATCGGCCTTCTTGGCCTTGCCCAGGCCACCGCGTTCGAAGTGATAGGACTGTGGCAGCAGCGTGTCCTTGTCCAGGGTCAGGGTGCTTTCTTCCGTCAGGCTGGCGATCATCATCGATGCCTTGAAGCTCAGCTTCCAGGTGCCGTTGGCCTCCTTGGTCAGGCTGCGTTCGGCGGTGCCGCTCATGGGCAGTTGTTTCCAGTCGGCGGTGTAGCTGGCGGAGAACGGTTGAAGGTCTGAAGCCTGTGCCAGGGGCAAGGCAAGCAGAGCGCAGGCGAAGAGCAGGGCGCGACGCATAAAATCTCCTAGTGTCGAATCAAATGGCCGCTGGCGGCGAGTAACTGACCGTCCAGTGAGGCACCACGATCGTCGAGGGTGAGCCGTCCTTCGGCAAACCAACGCACGGCCATCGGGTAGATCTGGTGTTCCCGGGCGTGAACCCGTTGTGCCAGGCTTTGCGGCGTGTCGTGCAACTCTACCGGTATTACTGCCTGTACGACCAGTGGTCCGCCGTCGAGTTCCTCGGTGACAAAGTGCACGGAGCAGCCGTGCTCGGCGTCTCCGGCCTCCAGCACGCGCTGGTGAGTGTGTAACCCTTTGTATTTGGGCAGCAGCGAGGGGTGGATATTGAACAGCCGGCCCTGGTAGTGGCGCACGAAGCCGGCGCTGAGGATGCGCATGAAGCCAGCCAGGACCACCAGATGGGGATTGAAGGCGTCGATCTGTTCGATCAGCGCGGCGTCGAAGGCTTCGCGGCCGTCGAACGCCTTGTGATCCAGGACACGGGTGTCGATACCCGCGTCCTTGGCACGTTGCAGGCCGTAGGCATCGGCACGGTTGGAAATCACCGCGCGGATGCGGACCGGGCTGTCGCCGGTCCGCGTGCTGTCGATCAGCGCCTGCAAGTTACTGCCGGTGCCGGACAGCAGCACCACGACGTCACAGGTTGCAGGCATGTTTTCCTGCATCAGTGAGCCTTGAGGTTTTTCAGCTCGACCTGGGCAGCGCCTTCGGCCGCGGTTGCGATCTGGCCGATGACCCAAGGCTGTTCGCCGGCTTCACGCAGTACGTTCAGGGCAGTTTCGACGTGCTCCTGGGCCACGCAGATCACCATGCCCACGCCGCAGTTCAGCACGCGGTGCATTTCGGTTTCGTCGACGTTGCCTTTCTCTTGCAGCCAGTCGAACACCGCCGGGCGGGTCCAGCTCGCCACGTCGACCACCGCCTGGGCGCCTTTTGGCAGGACGCGCGGAATGTTGTCCAGCAGGCCGCCGCCGGTGATGTGGGCCATGGCCTTGACGGCGCCGGTGTCCTTGATCAGCTTGAGCAGCGGCTTGACGTAGATGCGGGTCGGGGCCATCAGCAGGTCGGTCAGGGGCTTGCCGTCGAGCTGGATGTTCTCGATGTCGGCGCCGGACACTTCGATGATCTTGCGGATCAGCGAGTAGCCGTTGGAGTGCGGGCCGGAAGATGGCAGGGCGAGCAGGGCATCACCGGCGGCGACTTTCGAGCCGTCGATGATCTCGGCCTTTTCCACGACGCCGACGCAGAAGCCGGCCAGGTCGTAGTCTTCGCCTTCGTACATGCCAGGCATCTCAGCGGTTTCGCCGCCGACCAGCGAGCAGCCGGACAGTTCGCAGCCGGCACCGATGCCGGTCACGACCTGGGCGGCGGTGTCGACGTTCAGCTTGCCGGTGGCGTAGTAGTCGAGGAAGAACAACGGCTCGGCGCCACAGACCACCAGGTCGTTCACGCACATGGCCACCAGGTCGATGCCGATGCTGTCGTGCTTGTTCAGGTTCAGCGCCAGGCGCAGCTTGGTGCCCACGCCGTCGGTGCCCGAGACCAGCACCGGTTGCTTGTAGCCGGCCGGGATCTCGCAGAGGGCGCCGAAACCGCCCAGGCCGCCCATGACTTCCGGGCGCGCGGTGCGCTTGGCGACGCTCTTGATGCGTTCGACCAATGCTTCACCGGCGTCGATGTCTACACCGGCGTCCTTGTAGCTCAGGGAGGGTTGCTTGCTCATGATCCAGGCCTTTAGGGGGGATTTCTGGGTAACGACCGATCGCCGGGGCCATTGAATAACCGTTGTACGGATTATTCCGGGTGCCCGGCCATTGCCGGTCTGCGAAGGCGCGCGATTTTATCAGGCTTGTGGGGCAGCGGCCATCCTCGTGCCGACGGGCAGGGACATATCCGAGGAAAAAAACCGATATTTCTTCTGTTGGTGCTGCGCGGTGCGCCTGTATAAGGTGTAGCGGTAACCGGCTATGGTTACGCGGTGCGAAACTTCCATCGGGTGTGTGAATGTTTTGCCAGGTGCTGTGGTCACAGCCATGCTCAGTCTTCTTCACACGGCTTGTTCCAGTCGTTTATGTCCGGGAATCTTCCATGCGTTTGTTCAAATTCTTGTCCGTGGGCTGTTTGTCGCTGATCAGCCTGGCGAGCCATGCCGAAACCCTCAATGGTCTCTATCAAGTGCTCGAACCGGTGAGCAGCCAGACACCGGAAGAGCGTAACCAGGCGACGCTGCGCGCGCTGGATACGCTGGTGCTGCGCCTGACCGGCGACGCCAAGGCCGCCCAGAACCCGGGGCTGGCGGCGATCCGCAAGGACCCGCAGCAGATCATTCTTCAATATGGCTACGACGCCGGCCCTCCGGAAAGCCTCAAGGTCGACTTCGATCCGGCGAGCACCGATCGGGCCTTGCGTTCGGCAGGGCTGTCGCTGTGGGGCGTGAACCGGCCGGCGATCCTGGGCTGGTGGCTCAACGATTCGGCCGAAGGCTCCAGCCTGGTGGGCGATGGTCAGGCCAGCGCCATGCCGCTGCGCCGTGCCGCCCAGCACCGTGGCCTGGCATTGCACTTGCCGCTGGCGGACCTGAGCGAGCAGATCGTTGCCACCGCGCCGAACCTGGAAGGCAGCGATCCGGCGCCGTTGCACGATGCCTCGGAGCGATACGCGGCGGATGCCTTGCTGGCGGTCCATGCCAAGGAAGAGGGCGGTCAGTGGCGCGGGACCTGGCGCCTGTGGCTGGGCGACCAGCGTGAGCAGGGCACTGCCCAGGGCGCCGATCAGGCTGCGCTGGCCGATGCGGTGATGCTGGCGGTGAGTCAGCGCCTGGCACCGCGCTTCGTGGCCAAGCCGGGCGTGGCCACCGAGCAGTCGCTGGAAGTGCAGGGCATGAATCTTGAGCGTTATGCCGCCCTTGGGCGTTTGCTCGAACCGTTCGGTGGGCAGGTGCAGCGGGTCGAAGGTGACCGGATCATTTATCGGGTCAATGGCAGCGCGGAGCAATTGAAGGCGCAACTGGCCCTGGCGAAGTTGCAGGAAATTCCCGCCGGTGAAGCGGTTGCTCCGGTACCAGCGGTTCCGCCGGCTGCCGATGGAACGGCCCCGGCAACAGCGCCGGCGCCCGCGCCGACGGCCAGCCTGCGGTTCCGCTGGTAGGTTTTCTTTCTTTATATAGCTGGGAGTGGTTCATGGGCGATACGCGGCGTTGGTTCTGGTTGGGCGGGGTTGCCCTGCTGTTCGCGTTTATCTATTTGCTGCATCCGATTCTGACGCCGTTCCTGGTTGCGCTGCTGTTGGCTTACCTGTTTGACCCGGTGGCGGATCGCCTGGAAAAGCTCGGCCTGTCGAGAACCTGGGGGGTGATAACGGTATTCACCCTGTTTACATTGATTGTCAGTGCCCTGTTGCTGGTATTGATACCGATGCTTGCCAAGCAATTGGTGCGTCTGTACGAGCTGGCGCCGCAGATGCTCGACTGGTTGCAGCACACGGCGGTGCCGTGGGTGCAGTCGAAACTGGGGTTGGCGGACGGTTTCTGGAAGTTCGACAAGGTCAAGGCTGCCATCAGTGCACACATGGGCCAGACCACCGACATCGTCGGCGTCGTGCTGAGCCAGGCCACCGCTTCGGGCCTGGCGCTGATCGGCTGGTTGGCCAACCTGGTGCTGATTCCGGTCGTGAGTTTCTACCTGCTGCGGGACTGGGACCTGATGATGGCCAAGATCCGCAGCCTGCTGCCCCGTCACCGTGAAGAACGCATCATGACCCTGGCGGGTGAATGCCACGAAGTGCTGGGTGCCTTTGTGCGCGGGCAGTTGCTGGTGATGGTGGCGCTGGGCTTCATCTATGCGGCGGGGTTGATGCTGGTGGGGCTGGAGCTGGGGCTCTTGATCGGCATGATCGCCGGGTTGGCCGCCATCGTTCCATACATGGGTTTCGTGATTGGTATTGGCGCGGCATTGATCGCCGGGTTGTTCCAGTTTGGCGGTGATCTCTACCCCATGGTCGGTATCGTAGCGGTGTTCATGGTCGGCCAGGCCCTGGAGGGCATGGTGCTGACGCCGTTGCTGGTGGGGGATCGGATCGGCCTGCATCCGGTGGCGGTGATCTTCGCGATCCTGGCGGGCGGCGAGTTGTTCGGCTTCACCGGCATCCTGCTGGCGCTGCCGGTGGCCGCGGTGATCATGGTGCTGGTGCGTCATGTACATGATCTGTACAAGGATTCGGATATCTACAGCGGCGTTGAAGACCCCGAGCTGTAGGATAAATGTCAGGAAAACCGTCGCTCCCTGGCGTTGTCGCTGCAAACCTTTGATTTTGCTCGTGGTCCGGCGCATTGTGCGGTCCGCGCCACGGGTATAGACTTTGCAAACTTTACACAGAGGCCACTCACGGTTCCTTTGGAGCTGTCCAGCCAGCATGAAACCGATTCAGCTGCCCCTAGGTGTGCGTCTGCGTGACGACGCCACCTTCATCAACTACTACCCAGGCGCCAATGCCGCTGCACTCGGCTATGTCGAGCGGCTTTGCGAAGCCGACGCCGGCTGGACCGAGAGTCTGATCTATCTGTGGGGCAAGGACGGGGTAGGGCGTACGCACCTGTTGCAGGCCGCTTGCCTGCGGTTCGAGCAGTTGGGCGAGCCGGCGGTGTACTTGCCGCTGGCGGAGTTGCTGGATCGCGGCGTGGAAATCCTCGACAACCTTGAACAGTACGAACTGGTCTGCCTGGACGACCTCCAGGCCGTGGCCGGCAAGGCTGACTGGGAAGAGGCGCTGTTCCATCTGTTCAACCGGTTGCGCGATAGCGGCCGGCGTTTGCTGATCGCCGCATCGACGTCGCCACGGGAGCTGCCGGTGAAGCTGGCGGATCTCAAGTCCCGTCTTACCCTGGCGCTGATCTTCCAGATGCGGCCGCTCTCCGACGAAGACAAGCTCCGTGCCTTGCAGTTGCGTGCTTCCCGGCGAGGCCTGCACCTGACCGACGAAGTCGGGCATTTCATCCTCACCCGTGGCACCCGTAGCATGAGCGCGCTGTTCGAATTGCTCGAACGCCTCGATCAGGCTTCCCTGCAAGCCCAGCGCAAGCTGACTATTCCTTTTTTGAAAGAAACCCTGGGCTGGTAGAACCGTTGTCTGTAGTGGCTTCTGGCCTTGTCTGGGCGCGGCGAAACCCGCGGTCCTGCTGGGCGGCAGGCCGCATGACTTCTAAAATGGGCTTAAGCGCTTAGATGTAGACGTGAAACCGAGAAGTCACATTTGCATCGATTGAATTTGCAAATGAAGTCGATAGAAGGCATAGTCTCGCCATCTTTACTACTTCAGCCACGGTCGTGCCCATGCTCAATCGCTTCGCACCCCTCGTGCCTCTCGCACTCGTTACCCTGCTGTTCGGTTGCGCTGCCCACTCTCCAGTGTCGCAGCAAGCGCAACAACCACAGGTCAAGAACTCCGTTACCGCCCAGTCTTCTTCCATGGCATTCCAGGAAGAAATGGCAGACGACAAAGAACTGGCAGCCTTCGCTGGCAACAAGCCTTATCAGCTCCCGGTGCTGGCCGACAGCATCCTGGAACGTGGCATGTCCCTGATCGGTACCCGCTACCGTTTCGGCGGTACTTCCGAAGCCGGCTTCGATTGCAGCGGTTTCATCGGCTACCTGTTTCGTGAGGAAGCCGGCATGAACCTGCCGCGTTCCACACGTGAAATGATCAACGTGAATGCACCGCTGGTCGCTCGCAACCAGCTGGAACCCGGTGATCTGCTGTTCTTCAACACCAGCGGGCGTCGTGGTCGCGTCAGTCACGCCGGTATCTACCTGGGCGACAACCAGTTCATCCATTCCAGCAGTCGCCGCAGCGGTGGCGTACGGATCGACAGCCTGGGTGACAGTTACTGGAGCAAGACCTTCATCGAAGCCAAGCGCGCCCTCGCCATGGCACCGACCGTGGTTACCGCTCGCAAGTAAGCGCACAGTTTGTAAGGCAAACTTAAAGTCTTACTTGAAGTTTGCCTCATAGCCGCTAGAATCCTTGATCATTGATTGATGGCAATCCGCCTGCGTACTCCGCAGGCGGATTTGTTTTCATGTCCACGGCAGAAAAGCCGCATCCAGATCAGGATTGTTCTGCATATGTCGACGTCGGCCCGCCTCGCTCTCATCTGCCTTGCCGCACTGCTCAGCGCGTGCGCAAGCCGCACGCCACCGCCCGCGCCTGTTCGGGCTCCCGTAGTCTTTGCCCCCGCGCAACCTTTGTCTCCGGCCGCCGAAGATGTGCTCTTCCGGGCCTTGGGCCTGGTCGGGACACCCTACCGCTGGGGCGGCAACACGCCGGATTCGGGCTTCGATTGCAGTGGCCTGATCGGTTATGTGTATCGCGATGCCGCCGGTATTTCCCTGCCACGCTCGACCCGCGAGATGATCGGCATGCGCGCCCCGAATGTCGGCAAGGATGCACTGCAAAGTGGTGACCTGATTTTCTTCGCCACCAATGGTGGCTCCCAGGTCAGCCACGCCGGGATCTATGTCGGTGAGGGCCGTTTCGTTCATGCGCCGGCCACCGGCGGTACGGTCAAGCTCGACAGCTTGTCCAAGGCCTATTGGCAGAAAGCCTATCTGAGCGCCAAGCGGGTGCTGCAACCTGAGCATCTGGCGCGTTATCCCTGATTCGCGGAGGTTGTCATGACCGCTCGCACCCTCAACCTCGATGATGCCCTTTACCAGTATCTGCTGGACGTTTCCCTGCGGGAGACGCCCTTGCAGCGACGTCTTCGGGACGAGACCCAGGCGCTGCCAATGGCGCGCTGGCAGATAGCGCCCGAGCAGGGCCAATTCCTGGCATTGCTGGTGAAACTCACCGGTGCCCGACGCTTGCTGGAGGTCGGTACATTCACCGGCTACAGCGCGCTGTGCATGGCCTCGGCTCTGCCGCAGGATGGTTCGTTGATCTGTTGCGATATTCCCGGTGACTACAATGCCGTGGCGCTACGTTATTGGCGCGAAGCCGCGCTGGCCGAGCGAATCGAGCTGCGCCTGGCGCCGGCCCTGGAAACCCTCGACGACCTTGAGCGCCAAGGGCAGGGCGACACGTTCGATCTGATCTTCATCGACGCCGACAAGGCCAACTACCCGGCTTACCTGGAGTGCGCGCTACGGCTGCTGCGCCGGGGTGGGCTGGTGATGTTCGATAACACGCTGTGGAGCGGACGGGTGCTGGAAACCCAGCCCCAGAGCGAGGACACCCGCGCCATCCAGGCTCTGAACCGCGCTTTGAAGGATGACCGGCGGGTGGATTTGTCGCTGTTGCCGTTGGGGGATGGGTTGACCTTGTGTCGCAAGCTTTAAGCGCAGTTTCTGGTTGGAATGACATTTGTGGCGAGGGGATTTATCCCCGCTGGGGTGCGCAGCAGCCCCAAGCCAGTCAACTCAATCTGACTGATACACCGAGATGACAGGATAGGGCTGCTGCGCAGCCCAGCGGGGATAATCCCCTCGCCACAGAGTTGTCTGCAGGCCATAGGCAGACTTTATTTACCCGACACCCGCCATACCTTGTTCCCCACATCATCGGCCACCAGCAACCCACCCTGCTTGTCGATCACTACGCCCACGGGCCGGCCCTGGGCTTTTTCATCCGCATTCAGGAAACCGGTCAACACATCCACCGGTTTCCCCGCCGGTTTGCCACCGTTGAACGGTACGAAAATCACTTTGTAGCCGCTGTGGGGCTTACGGTTCCAGGAACCATGCTGGCCAATGAACGCACCTTCGGTGAAGGGCGCAGGCAGGGTGCTGCCTTCGGCGAAAGTCAGGCCCAGTGAGGCCGTGTGGGGGCCGACGGCGTAGTCCGGGGCAATGGCCTTGGCCACCAGGGCCGGGTTCTGTGGCTCGACCCGCACGTCGACGTTCTGCCCGTAGTAGCTGTAGGGCCAGCCGTAGAAAGCGCCGTCCTTGACCGAGGTGATGTAGTCCGGCACCAGGTCGCTGCCGATCTCATCCCGCTCGTTCACCGCTGTCCACAGCGCGCCGCTGCGCGGTTCCCAGGCCAGTCCGTTGGGGTTGCGCAGGCCGGAAGCGAAAATGCGGTGATTGCCGGTGGCGCGGTCCACTTCCCAGATCGCCGCGCGGCCTTCCTCCGCCTCCATGCCATTTTCCGCGACGTTGCTGTTCGAACCAGTGGTGACGTAGAGCTTGCTGCCGTCACGGCTGGCAATCACGTTTTTGGTCCAGTGGTGGTTGATGGTCCCGCCCGGCAGATCGACGACCTTGATCGGCTGTGCCTTGATTTGCGTGTCGCCATCCTTGTAGGGGAAGCGGATCAGCCGATCGGTGTCGGCCACGTACAGGTCATTGCCCACCAACGTCATGCCGAATGGCGAATTGAGGTTTTCCAGAAAGACCGTGCGGGTTTCGGCGATGCCATCGTGATCGGCGTCACGCAACAACGTAATGCGATTGGGACTGGGGACTCCGGCGCCGGCGCGGCCCATGACTTTTTTCATTACCCAGCCACGGATGCCCTTGGCGTCGTCCGGCTTGGGCGGCGCGTTGGTTTCCGCCACCAGCACGTCGCCATTGGGCAGTACGTAGAGCCAGCGCGGATGGTCCAGCCCTTCGGCGAACGCTGCCACTTGCAAGCCTTCGGCCGCGGTTGGCTTGGCGCCCTGAGGCCAGCCGACGGCTTCGGCGATGTTGACGGTGGGGACCAGCGTTTTGTTCGGTTCGGGCAGTTTTGGCGACGGGCCGATGCCGTCGGAGACTTGCAGTGTGGAAGACTCGCCACAAGCGACAAGCCCTGCGGCGAGGGCTACGATCAGGAGGTGTGGTGGCTTGAGCATGCTGGCTTCCCTATGAATGCACGTGGTTATTCATAGAGAAGCATATACCGGCGATGGTTCAACCGGTCAGCCGTGGGCCTGCTTGAACAGCACGGCGATGCCCGGGTGGTAATGACCGGCCTCGTTGCGCAACTTGCGATAGTTGTAAGGGAAGTACCAGGCCACGGCGCAGGTGTTCTCCTTTTGCAGGTCATCGATCATGTCCTGCAGTTCTTCAGGCGTAGCACTTTGCTGGGCTTTTTGCGGAGCGACGAAAAGGCAGCCCAGCTTCAGGTCGGTGGCATAGCTGATGCGCTTGGCATCGCTGGTGACATCCTGCAGGGGCTGGGTCAGGTTGAGGCTCTTGACCTTCGGCCAGCGTTGGGTGGCCTGGATGAAAGCGCGATCATCGGCACCGGCAATGAACAGGTCGGCACTGACATTGCGTTCGCCTTCTTCATTCTGTTTGCGGGTCGCGGTGTTCTGCAGCGTGATCATCTCGGCCATCCAGGCGGCGGCAGAGAGCAGGCCGAGATTGGCCTTTTCATCGAACCAGTAGGGCGTATCGTTATCGCCGCGCACCGCGTTGTAGCGGTCGATACAGTCAAACCAGCGTTCCAGCACCGGGCGCAGGAATTCCAGCCTCGGATTGCTGATGATCATGCCTTGCATGTTTTTGCCCCCTTGTTCTTGTGATATTGGGTCGTAATGCCTATTTGATATCACTTGCTGTAGCGTGACACAAGATTGGCGTCACTTTATTGATCTGGACCCATGATCAGCGCTGGGCTCGCGGTGGCTTTAATTGACGCTCCACCCCCAACCCTCTAACCTTCGCGACTTGTTTCAGGTGCTCTGTGACCCGGGTCGACAGAGTGAAACAGGGAAACCGGTGAGAACCCGGCGCTGCCCCCGCAACGGTAAATGAGTCAAAGCTGCCAGCAAGCCACTGTGTCTCGACATGGGAAGGCGCGCAGCCCGGCATCACGCCGCTCATGAGCCCGGAGACCGGCCTGATTCATCCAACGGCATCACGGTGGGCGATGCCAGGCTTGTTGCCGTCTTTTCCCGTGCCCGCCTGCCGTTATCCAGTTCCCCACGGAGGCTTCCCCATGACCAGCTCCCCCGATACAGATGCGTCCGACCGCGACGAGCGTCACCTGGCGCGCATGCTGCGCAAGAAAGCCGTGATCGACGAGCGCATCGCCAATTCCCCTAACGAATGCGGCTTGCTGCTGGTGTTGACCGGCAACGGCAAGGGCAAGAGCAGTTCTGCGTTCGGCATGCTGGCCCGGGCCATGGGGCATGGGATGCAATGTGGCGTGGTGCAGTTCATCAAGGGCCGCAGCAGCACCGGGGAAGAATTGTTCTTCCGGCGTTTCCCGGAGCAGGTGCGCTTTCACGTCATGGGCGAAGGGTTTACCTGGGAGACCCAGGATCGACAACGCGACATTGCCGCGGCCGAAGCGGCCTGGGCCGTGTCGCGCCAACTGCTGAATGATCCGTCCATTGGCCTGGTGGTGCTCGATGAATTGAACATCGCCCTCAAGCACGGTTACCTCGATCTCGACCAGGTACTGAGCGACCTGCAGGCGCGTCCACCCATGCAGCACGTCGTGGTGACCGGTCGCGGCGCCAAGCCGCAAATGATCGAGCTGGCGGACACTGTCACCGAAATGGGCATGATCAAGCACGCCTTCCAGGCCGGCATCAAGGCACAGAAAGGCGTCGAACTGTGAGTGACGCTTCGTTTCCAGACCGCCAGTGCCCGGCGGTATTGATTGCCGCCCCGGCGTCGGGGCAGGGCAAGACCACGGTCACCGCTGCCCTGGCCCGGTTGCATCGCAACCAGGGGCGCAAGGTACGCGTATTCAAATGCGGCCCTGATTTCCTCGATCCGATGATCCTGGAGCGTGCCAGCGGCGCGCCGGTCTATCAATTGGACATGTGGATGGTCGGCGAGCAGGAAAGCCGACGGCTGTTGTGGGAGGCGGCCGCCGAAGCGGACCTGATCCTGATCGAAGGGGTGATGGGATTGTTCGACGGCACGCCGTCCAGCGCCGACCTGGCGCGGCATTTCGGCGTGCCGGTGCTGGCGGTGATCGATGGTACGGCCATGGCCCAGACCTTCGGCGCCCTGGCCTTGGGGCTGGCGCGCTATCAACCGGACCTGCCGTTCGCCGGCGTGTTGGCTAACCGGGTTGGCACTGTCCGTCACGCGCAATTGCTTGAAGGCAGCCTCACCGAAGGCCTGCGCTGGTATGGCGCGTTGTCCCGGGAAACCGGAATCGAACTGCCAAGTCGTCATCTCGGGCTGGTCCAGGCCAGCGAGTTGAACGACCTGGACCTGCGCCTCGACGCGGCAGCCGAGGCCCTGGCCGGCACGTGCGAAGTGACGCTTCCGCCAGCGGTGACATTCGCCGCGCCCGAGGTAGTCGTCGCGCAACCATGGCTCGACGGGGTCCGCATCGCCGTGGCCCGGGACGAAGCGTTTGCCTTCACCTATGGCGCGAGCCTCGATCTGCTGCGAGCCATGGGCGCGCAGTTGCGCTTTTTTTCACCGATCCATGACCGCGAACTGCCCGAGGCGGACAGCCTATACCTGCCTGGCGGTTATCCTGAGCTGCATCACCTTGCCCTGGCCCGGAACGCACCGATGCTGGCGGCGATCCGTGCGCATCACGACGCCGGCAAGCCGTTGCTGGCGGAGTGCGGCGGCATGTTGTATCTGCTGGATTCGCTGACCGATGTCGAGGGCAATCGCGCCGAGCTGCTCGGGTTGCTCGCCGGTGACGCGCAGATGCAGAAGCGCCTGGCCGCTCTGGCGCTGCAATCGGTGGAGCTGCCGGAAGGCACTTTGCGCGGACATACCTATCATCATTCGCTGACCAGCACTGACCTGGAGCCGATCGCCCGTGGCCATAGCCCTAACGGCGGACGTGGTGCGGAGGCGGTGTTCCGGCAGGGACGGATGACGGCGTCCTATGTGCATTTCTATTTTCCGTCGAATCCGCGGGCGATTGCCGCGTTGTTGGCGCCGGACCCTGAGGCCGCTTTCGCGAGCAAGCCCGCTCCCACATTGGATGGGTGTTCACAATTCTCTGTGGGAGCGGGCCTGCTCGCGAAGAGACCATGACCGACAACGCATTTCCCCAGGCCGAACGCAACGCCATCTACCGCGCCATCGCCGAGCGCCGCGACATGCGGCATTTCACCGGTGGCACCGTAGAACCCCAGTTGCTGCGGCGCCTGCTGGAGGCCGCCCACCAGGCGCCGAGCGTGGGCCTGATGCAACCTTGGCGGTTCATCCGCATCAGTGATCGTGCCCTGCGGGAAAATATCCGGGCACTGGTGGAGCAGGAGCGTATTCGCACCGCCGAGGCCCTGGGCGAACGCAGTGATGAATTCATGAAGCTCAAGGTCGAGGGCATCAATGACTGCGCCGAAGTGCTGGTGGCGGCGTTGATGGATGACCGCGAGCGACACATCTTCGGCCGTCGGACTTTGCCGGAAATGGACCTCGCCTCGCTGTCCTGCGCGATCCAGAATCTGTGGCTGGCGTCCCGCGCCGAAGGGCTGGGGATGGGCTGGGTTTCGCTGTTCGAACCCCAGGCCCTGGCCGATCTGCTGGGCCTGCCCGCGGGCGCTAAGCCCCTGGCGATACTCTGCCTCGGCCCGGTGGAGGGCTTCTATCCGGCACCGATGCTCGCCCTGGAGGGCTGGGCCCAACCGCGTTCACTCAATGAACTGCTCTATGAAAACCGTTGGGGAGTGAACCCATGAGTGTCGCGTTGCTCAGTGCCGCCGCCGTAGCGCTGGATGCACTGTTGGGTGAGCCCCGGCGCTGGCATCCGCTGGTGGCGTTCGGCCGTTTTGCCGATCGCATCGAACAACGCTTCAATTCCGGCGGGCGCGGTTGGCGCAGTCATGGGGTCACGGCGTGGGTGATTGCGGTGGTGCCGCTGACCCTGCTCGCCACGGCCTTGTCCTGGGCGCCACTGGTGGGATGGCTGGTGGATATCCTGGCGCTGTACTGCGCTCTCGGCCTGCGCAGTCTCGGCGAACATGTCGAGCCGGTGGCCCGGGCGCTGCGCAGCGGCGATCTGGAGGAAGCCCGCACCCGCGTCGGCTATCTGGTCAGCCGTGAAACCCGTGAGCTGGATGAAACCGCCGTGGCCCGAGCGGCCACCGAGTCGGTGCTGGAAAACGGCAGCGACGCGGTATTCGCCGCGCTGTTCTGGTTCGCCGTGGCGGGGGCGCCCGGCGTGGTGTTGTATCGCTTGAGCAATACCCTCGACGCCATGTGGGGCTATCGCAACGAACGCTTCGAGCGCTTCGGCTGGGCCGCGGCAAAAATCGACGATGTGCTCAACTATATCCCGGCGCGGCTGGTGGCGTTGACCTACGCACTGCTCGGTAAAACCCGTCTGGCGCTCAAGTGCTGGCGCAGCCAGGGCCCGACCTGGGACAGCCCCAATGCCGGGCCGGTCATGGCCGCCGGTGCCGGTGCGCTGGGTGTCGAGCTGGGGGGCGCGGCGGTGTATCACGGTGAGCTGCACCAGCGTCCGCCGCTGGGCGAGGGCGTGCCGGCGAGTGCCGATTCCATTGATCGCGGCTGGCAACTGGTGCAGCGCGGCGTATGGTTGTGGTTGCTGATTCTCTGCCTGGGAGCTGAGTTCTATGCTTGAGCACGGCGGACGCCTGCGCAAGGCGGTCCGGCAATATGGCATTGCCGAGGCGGATTGGCTCGACCTGTCCAGCGGCCTGGCGCCATGGTCGTTCGATGTCCCGGCGATTCCATTGCGGGCCTGGGCACGCCTGCCTGAAACCGATGACGGGCTGGAGCAGGCTGCCTGCACCTATTACGGGGCGGCCCAGGTACTGCCGGTGGCCGGTTCGCAGATGGCGATCCAGCTGTTGCCGCGCCTGCGTCGCAGCGGCGAGGTCGGCGTGTTGTCGCCCTGTTACGCCGAGCACGCCGAAGCCTGGCGCCGCTGCGGTTACATCGTGCGCGAGGTGCTGGAGTCGGAAGTGGATTTCTTCCTCGACAGTCTCGATGTGCTGGTGGTGGTCAACCCTAACAATCCCACGGGCCTGAACCTGAGTCCCGAGCGTTTGCTGGACTGGCATGCCCGGTTGGCCCAGCGCGGCGGCTGGCTGGTGGTGGACGAGGCTTTCATGGACGTTACCCCGCAACTGAGCCTGGCTGCCCATGCCCATCAGGTCGGGCTGATCGTGCTACGTTCCTTCGGCAAATTCTTTGGCCTGGCCGGGGTTCGCCTGGGGTTTGTCCTGGCCGAGCAACATTTGCTCAGGTTGCTCGCCGAACAGGTCGGGCCGTGGGCGGTCAGCGGGCCGACCCGGGTCCTGGGCCAAGCCTGTTTACTCGACACCGCCGCCCACACCCGTCAGCGACAGCGCTGTGAAGCTGCCAGCCAACGCCTGGCGCTGCTGCTGGCTCGTCATGGCTTCGAGCCCCAGGGTGGTTGCGCGTTGTTCCAGTGGCTGGTCACCGAACATGCCCAGATGCTTCACGACTTTATGGCCCATCGCGGCATTCTCCTGCGGCTGTTCACGAACACCAGCAGCCTGCGCTTCGGATTGCCGGCCGACGATGCCGAATTCCTGCGCCTGGAACAGGCTTTCGAGGCCTACGCCGAGGACTTCCAATGACCACATTGATGGTGCAAGGCACCACGTCCGATGCCGGTAAAAGCACCCTGGTCACGGCGCTGTGCCGCTGGGTCAGGCGCCAGGGCGCGAGTGTGGTGCCGTTCAAGCCGCAGAACATGGCCCTCAACAGCGCGGTGACCACCGACGGTGGCGAAATCGGTCGCGCCCAGGCCGTACAGGCCCAGGCGGCCGGCCTCGAACCGCATACCGACATGAACCCGGTGTTGCTCAAGCCCAACAGCGACACGGGGGCCCAGGTCATCATCCATGGCCGTGCGGTCACCACCATGAATGCCGTGGCCTATCACGATTACAAGGCCATCGCGATGCAGGCCGTACTGGCTTCCCACGAGCGCTTGAGCGCGGCGTATCCGGTGGTGATGGTAGAGGGCGCGGGTTCGCCGGCCGAGATCAACCTGCGGGCCGGTGACATCGCCAACATGGGGTTTGCCGAGGCGGTGGACTGCCCTGTGCTGCTGATCGCCGATATCAATCGCGGTGGGGTATTCGCCCATCTGGTGGGTACCCTGGAATTGCTTTCGCCCAGCGAGCAGGCGCGGGTCAAGGGCTTCATCATCAACCGTTTTCGTGGCGACATCGCCTTGCTGCAACCGGGCCTGGACTGGCTGGAAGCGCGCACCAGCAAACCGGTGGTGGGGGTGTTGCCCTACGTGATGGACCTGCACCTGGAAGCCGAGGACGGGCTGGACCAGCGCCAGACCGACAAGGCCGAGCAAGTGCTCAAGGTGGTGGTGCCAGTGCTGCCGCGCCTCAGCAATCACACCGATTTCGATCCATTGCGCCTGCACCCGCAGGTCGACCTGCAATTCATCGGCCCCGGCCAAGCCATTCCGCCAGCCGACCTGATCATCCTGCCGGGGTCGAAAAGCGTGCGCAGCGACTTGGCCCATCTGCGGGCCCACGGCTGGGAAGCGGCCATCCAGCGGCATCTGCGCTACGGCGGCAAGCTGCTGGGGATCTGCGGCGGCTTGCAGATGCTCGGCCAGCAGGTCCACGACCCGCTGGGGTTGGAAGGCGCGCCGGGCTCCAGCGACGGACTGGGGCTCCTGGCGTTCGAAACGACCCTGGAGCACGAGAAGCAGCTGCGCAATGTCCGAGGCCGATTGACCCTGGAGAATGCCGGGGTCAGTGGCTATGAGATCCATGCCGGCGTGACCGTCGGCCCGGCCCTGGAACACCCCTTGGTGCAGTTGGATGACGGCCGTTGCGACGGGGCCCGGAGCCTCGACGGACAGATCGTCGGCACCTACCTGCACGGCCTGTTCGAGTCGCCCGAGTCCAGCAGCGCCTTGTTGCGTTGGGCCGGGTTGGCGGATGTGCAGGCGGTGGATTACCACGGCTTGCGCGAGCGTGACATCGAGCGGCTGGCGGACCTGGTGGAGAAGCATCTGGATACCGGGTTGTTGCGTGATCTCTGTGGGATCTAGGGTGGCCCTATCGCGAGCAGGCTCGCTCCCACAGGGGATTGTGAACACCGGCCAATGTGGGAGAGAGCCTGCTCGCGATGGGGCCGGCAGCAACACCGCCTATTTGAAAGGTAATACACCATGCTCCAACTGATTCTCGGCGGCGCCCGCTCCGGCAAGAGTCGCCTGGCTGAAAAACTCGCGGCGGACACTCGCTTGCCGGTGACCTACATCGCCACCAGCCAACCCCTGGATGGCGAGATGAACCAGCGTGTCGCCCTGCATCGCGCCCGTCGTCCGGCCGAATGGGCGCTGGTGGAAGAGCCGCTGGCCCTGGCCCGGGCGTTGCGGGACAACGCCGCACCGGGACACTGCCTGCTGGTGGATTGCCTGACCCTGTGGCTGACCAACCTGCTGATGCTCGATGACGCCCGACAACTGGGTACGGAGCGCGACGCACTGCTGGACTGCGTGGCCGCACTGCCCGGTGAAATCATTTTTGTCAGCAACGAGACCGGCATGGGTGTCGTGCCGCTGGGCGAGCTGACTCGCCGTTATGTCGATGAAGCCGGTTGGCTGCATCAAGCCTTGGCCGAGCGTTGTCAGCGTGTTGTGCTGACCGTTGCCGGCCTGCCCCTGACTCTCAAAGGTACTGCGTTATGAATCACCGCTGGTGGCTGGACCCGTGCAAGCCCCTCGATACCCAGGCCCTGGAACAGGCCGCGGCCCGTCAGCAACAACTGACCAAGCCGGCCGGCTCCCTGGGACGGCTCGAATCGGTGGCGGTGCAGCTGGCAGGCCTGCAAGGGCAGGTCAAGCCAAGCCTGGATCGACTGTGGATCGCGATTTTTGCCGGCGACCATGGGGTGGTGGCGGAGGGTGTGTCGGCCTTTCCCCAGGAAGTTACTGGGCAGATGCTGCTCAACTTCGTCAGCGGCGGCGCGGCCATCAGCGTTCTGGCGCGGCAATTGGGGGCGGGGTTGGAGGTCGTGGACCTGGGGACCGTGACGCCGTCGCTGGATCTGCCCGGTGTGCGGCATCTGCATGTCGGGCCCGGCACGGCGAATTTCGTCCAGGGCCCGGCGATGACCTTGACCCAAGGCGAGCAGGCCTTGCAAGCCGGGCGCGACAGTGTTGCCCGTGCGATTGCCAGCGGCACGCAGTTGTTCATCGGTGGCGAGATGGGGATCGGCAACACCACGGCGGCCAGTGCCCTGGCCTGCGCCTTGCTCGACTGCCCGGTGGCTCATCTGGTCGGGCCGGGTACGGGGTTGGACGCGGCGGGTGTCAGCCACAAAGCGCAAGTGATCGAACGTGCCCTGACGCTGCATCGAGCCCAGAGCAGCGATCCCTTGCAGACGCTGTTCAACCTGGGTGGATTTGAAATCGCCGCGCTGGTCGGTGCTTACCTGGCCTGCGCGCAGCAAGGGGTCGCGGTGCTGGTGGACGGCTTTATCTGCAGCGTCGCGGCATTGGTCGCGGTGCGCCTCAATCCCGGGTGCCGGCCATGGCTGCTGTTCGGCCATCGCGGCGCCGAACCGGGGCATCGCCACGTTCTGGAAACCCTCGGCGCCGAGCCGCTGCTCGACCTGGGCCTGCGCCTGGGCGAGGGCAGTGGCGCCGCGCTGGCCGTACCGCTGTTGCGCCTGGCCTGTGAGCTGCACGGGCAAATGGCGACGTTTGCCGAAGCGGCCGTGGCGGATCGCCCGGCATGACCTTGCGTCTGGACCTGCTGCGCCATGGCGAAACCGAGCTGGGCGGCGGGTTGCGCGGCAGCCTCGACGATGCGTTGACGGCCAGGGGCTGGGAGCAGATGCACGCGGCTGTAGCAGCGGACGGTCCTTGGGATCGGCTGGTGAGTTCGCCGTTGCAACGATGTGCGCGTTTTGCCGAGCAGTTGGGCAGCCGACTCAATGTGCCGGTGCACTTGGACGCGGATTTGCAGGAACTGCATTTCGGTGCCTGGGAGGGCCGCAGCGCAGCGGCGTTGATGGACACGGACGCCGAGGCCCTGGGCCGGTTCTGGGCCGATCCTTATGCTTGCACACCCCCCGACGGTGAGCCGGTGCTGGCGTTTTCGACCCGGGTCCTGGCGGCGGTGGAGCGCCTGCACGCGGCTTACGCGGGGCAACGGGTGTTACTGGTCAGCCATGGCGGCGTGATGAAATTGTTGCTGGCCCGGGCCCGAGGCCTGCCTCGGGAGCAGTTGCTCAACGTTGAAGTCGCCCACGGTGCGCGGTTCTCCTTGCGGGTATCGTCCGGTCCGGTCTTAACGGAGATGAGCTGACGATGCTGCCGTTCTGGATCGCCCTGCAATTTCTCAGCAGCTTGCCGGTTCGCCTGCCGGGTATGCCGGAACCCGCGCAGCTTGGCCGTTCGCTGCTGTTCTATCCGCTGGTGGGGGTGTTGTTCGGTGCATTGCTCTGGGGCTTGAACGCTTTGCTGCTCGGTACGCCGTTGCTGCTGCATGGCGCGCTGGTGCTGACGGCATGGGTGCTGCTCAGTGGCGGCCTGCACCTGGATGGCCTGGCCGACAGTGCCGACGCCTGGCTGGGTGGCTTTGGCGACCGCGAACGCACGCTGCTGATCATGAAAGACCCACGCAGCGGTCCGATTGCCGTGATTACCTTGGTCCTGGTGCTGCTGCTCAAGTTTGCTGCGTTGCTGGCATTGCTCGAACAAGGACAGTTCCTGATGTTGCTCATCGTGCCGGTATTGGGGCGCGCCGCACTGCTGGGCCTGTTCGTGACCACGCCTTATGTGCGTGCTGGCGGGTTGGGCCAGGCACTCGCCGATCATCTGCCACGAGCCGCGGGGTGGCAGGTCTTGTCGGTCTGTGCGCTGAGTTGCGTACTGGTGGCGGGCTGGGCCGGGGTCTGGGCGTTGATCATTGCGGCGGCGATTTTCGTCGGCTTGCGGCAGATGATGCTGCGCCGGCTGGGTGGGTGCACCGGCGACACGGCCGGGGCCTTGTTGGAGCTGCTTGAGATGGCGGTGTTGGTGGGGGTGGCATTGATCTGACGCCGCGCTTTTGTGGCGCGGAGGTCGGTGGGAGCAAGTTGCTCCCACAGGTTTTCCTCGGCGAGCGATACATTTAAATTTGCATTCATCCAGTTAACGGGTATATACACGCACCATGCTTCCTTCTCAATGTCTGTGCATCAACCTGCGTCGCGCCGCTCGAGGCGTCAGCAGGTACTACGACGGCGCCCTCGACGGCTTCGGGATCAACGTTGCCCAGTATTCTTTGCTGAACAACCTGGCACGCCTGGATCAGCCGAGCATTTCGTCCCTGGCCGAAGCCATGGGCCTGGACCGCAGCACCCTGGGGCGCAATCTTCGGGTTCTGGAAGGCGAGGGGCTGGTAGCGCTTGCGGAGGGCGAAGACATGCGTAACCGCATCGTCGTATTGACGCAAGCCGGACGCGACCGACTGGCGGCGGCATTGCCTGCCTGGGAAGCGGCGCAACAACGATTGATCGATAAGCTGGGTGCCGAGAAGCGCACGGCATTGCTGGCCTTGCTGGATGAACTGGCGTGAAGCCGGTTCGTTCGATGATAAGCGGGTATATACCCGCGAGCGGAGAATAAAAATGGCATCGATGTGGCGTACCTGTGGTTGGGTCCTGGTGGGCAGCGCGCTGATCCTGGCGTTGTCCCTGGGTGTGCGGCATGGTTTTGGGCTGTTTCTGGCCCCCATGAGCACCGAGTTCGGTTGGGGCCGCGAGGTGTTCGCCTTCGCTATTGCGCTGCAGAACCTGATCTGGGGCCTGGCGCAGCCGTTTACCGGGGCGCTGGCCGACCGCTTCGGTGCGGCGAAAGTGGTGCTGATCGGCGGTGTGCTCTACGCCTTGGGCCTGGTGTTCATGGGGTTGTCGGATTCCGCCTGGTCGCTGTCATTGAGTGCAGGGCTGCTGATCGGTATCGGTCTGTCCGGTACGTCTTTCTCGGTGATCCTCGGGGTGGTCGGTCGTGCCGTACCGGCGGAAAAACGCAGCCTGGGCATGGGCATCGCCAGTGCCGCCGGCTCCTTCGGCCAGTTCGCCATGTTACCGGGCACCCTGGGCTTGATCGGCTGGCTCGGCTGGTCCGCCGCGCTGCTGGCCCTGGGCCTGCTGGTGGCGCTGATCGTGCCGCTGGTGACTATGCTCAAAGACACGCCGACGCCCTTGGCCGGCCATGAGCAGACCTTGTCCGAAGCGTTGCGCGAGGCGTGCAGCCATTCCGGGTTCTGGTTGCTGGCGTTCGGCTTTTTCGTCTGCGGTTTCCAAGTGGTGTTCATCGGTGTGCATCTGCCGGCCTATCTGGTGGACCAGCACCTGCCGGCCAGCGTCGGCACCACCGTGCTGGCCCTGGTCGGGCTGTTCAATATCTTCGGTACCTACACCGCCGGCTGGCTCGGCGGGCGCATGTCCAAGCCGCGGCTGCTGACAGGGTTGTACCTGGCGCGGGCGGTGGTGATCGGCGTGTTCCTCTGGTTGCCGGTCACTACTACCACGGCCTACGCATTCGGTATGGCGATGGGGTTCTTATGGCTCTCCACGGTGCCCTTGACCAACGGCACCGTGGCGACCCTGTTCGGTGTGCGAAATCTCTCGATGCTGGGTGGGATCGTGTTCCTGTTCCATCAGTTGGGATCGTTCCTGGGTGGTTGGCTGGGCGGGGTGGTGTATGACCGCACCGGCAGCTATGACCTGATCTGGCAGGTCGCCGTCCTGCTGAGCCTGCTGGCGGCAGCGTTGAACTGGCCGGTGCGCGAACGTCCGGTAGCGCGCCTGCTGGCTCAAGCCGGTGCGGCATGAGTCGCGTCGGCCCCTGGTTGATTGTGGCCGGTGCGGTCCTGCTGTTGGCGTTTGCCTGGTGGGGCTGGCATCAGGGTGGGTTGGCCTTGATGCAGCTGGGCATGGGCAACTGCTGAGCGGTGGACGCTTCAGGTTATGACGAGTAACGTCGTGGTCTGACATGTTTTCAAGGAAGTGCCTACATGCTGATGCGCTGGCTAGCTATTCCCACCCTGCTGCTGGTTGTGACCGGGCAAGTATGGGCCGCCGACTGCCCGCCGTTGCTGGAAGGGTCGCTGCCCAAGCTGCGGGCCAAGGAAACCATCGATCTGTGCCAGCGCTTCGCCGGCAAACCGCTGGTGGTGGTCAACACCGCCAGCTTCTGCGGGTTCGCGCCCCAGTTCAAAGGCCTCGAAGCACTGAATCAACGCTATAAGGACCAAGGCCTGCAAGTGCTGGGCGTACCGTCCAACGACTTCAAGCAGGAATCCAAGGACGGTGCCGAGACGGCCAAGGTCTGTTACGTCAACTATGGCGTGACCTTCACCATGACCGAACCGCAGCCGGTACGCGGTGCGGACGCCATACCACTGTTCAAGCACCTGGCCGAACAATCCGGCGCGCCGAAATGGAATTTCTACAAATACGTGGTGGATCGCCAGGGTAAGGTTGTTGCCAGCTTCTCCAGCCGGATCAAGCCCGACGATCCTGAGTTCATCAAGGCGGTGGAGGCGGCCATCGCGTCTAAACCCTGATCGCCGGCCACGAAAAAGCCCCGGCTCTTTGCAGAGTGCGGGGCTTTTTTTTTTGCTTCGGATGGCGAGGGGTTCAGGCTCGCCGTGAATCATCAGAAGCGGTAGGTTGCGCCAACACCGAAGCCGTTTGCGCTGTTTTCGTATTCAGCGTTGTAGGCCTGGCCTAATGCGTTGGTACGGTTGACGTTGACCTTCTCTTCCTTGAGGTAGGAATAGGCTACGTCGATGGTCAGGTCGTCGGTCGGGCTCCAGCCGGCACCCAGGCTGAAGATGGTCCGGTCGCCAGTTGGGATGCGTGGCGAGCGGTCTGTGTTGTTGGCAGGCGACTGGTCGAAGGTCAGGCCCGTACGCAATACCCACTGTTTGTTCAGCTGGTAGGAGGTACCGATGGCGTAGGCCCAGGTGTCGTGCCAGTTCTGTTCTTCGGTGATAGTGCCGAAGAGGGTCGGGTTCAGCGCGCCACCTCCCGTTACGTCATTGTTCACTGTGATGTCTTTCAGGCGGCTCCAGCGAGTCCAGGTGCTACCGGCGTAAACGGTCCAGGCATCGTTGATTTGCTGGGTGACCGAGAAATCCACTGTTTCAGGGGTCGTGATATCCAGCGAAGCGTCGTAACGTCCGCTATTCAGCAAAAAGCCTGGAGTGCCTGCGCCTGGGGTGACTTCGGTATGGCCTTCGAGTTTGTACTTGACTTTGGAGTGGTAGGTCAGGCCGACACGAGTGGTATCGGTCGCCTGGACCAGCAGGCCGATGTTATAGCCGTAGCCAATATCGTCGCCTTTGATCTTCACATTGCCGTCGTTAGGCGAGAATGGGGTGGTCAGCGCCGACTCCAGTTTGCCGGAAAGACGGTTGATCGTCGGACCGAAACCAATCGACACCTTGTCGTTGAAGGCATAGCTGACAGTTGGCTGGAAGGTGACGACCTTCACTTCGCTCTTGCTGCCGAAGTTCTGCCCCTGGAAGCTGTTTTCATAGTCGGTGATCAGGCCGAACGGCGCATAGACACCCAGGCCGAACGCCCATTGATCATCGATAGGCTTGACGTAATAGCCCATGGGTACGGCAGTGAAGGGCACCATGTCGCCGTCGTTGGTACCGGTACGATTGCCGCTGGCATCGCTGATGTCGGAAGAAGCATCGATGGCCGCCAAGCCACCCGTCACTTGCTGGCGCTTGAGGCGCGACATGCCGGCAGGGTTGCCAAACACGGTACTTGCATCATCGGCAGAGGAAGAACGACCCGCGAAACCAGTGCCCATGCCACTGATACTCTGTTCGTTCAGGGCAAAGCCGCTGGCGAACAATTGAGTGGAGGCCAAAGTTACGGCGAGGCCAAGGGTGGTTTTGAGCATCATTTTTTTCATTGTTAGAACTCCGTGTGGTCACCGAGGCGAAAATTACCAACATTTTCGTTCAAGCGCTATAGCCTGTTTTGCGTAAGTTAGAGCGGTTTTGTAGGACAATCCGACCAAATTCGTGACCGTTGTAGGAAGTTTCCAAACATCCTCTTCAACAGGCGACCTGATTCAGCGATGAAACACAGTGTTGCCAGGCGCAGGTGAAGTCCCGCAGGCGCCCTTGGGGGTGAAATGTCTGACGCCAGATCCGGGCCATGCCCAACAGATCGTCGGCATCGGGAAGCGGGGTGTTTTGTTCCTCCACCAGCAGCCAGGCAATGGCTGTGGCGTAACGCAGGTTGACGGTCAGTTCCAGGTGTGGACCGCTGAGAAAGGCATGTTGGCTGGCCAGGCCGCGCACGAGGCTGGCGCGCTCCGGATCCAGCGCCAGGTAATGGTCCCAGAGTGCTTGGTGACGGCATTCGGTAATGCGATACAGGCCATGGCCGCGACGGTCATGCAAGGCGGAACCCAGACCGGACTGGCTGGCGGCAATGCCCAGCAACAAGGATTCCGCCGTTGCGCTGTGGCGCCCCAGATACAGGAGCGTCGGGCGGATCACATATCGACACAGTTCGCTGGCAGCGATACCCATAACATCCTCGAAGCGTAAGAGGGGCGGAGCCTGAAGGAGTGGGGCTTGGCAGCGGTGGATCGGTCCAGGCTCCGCCGACAGCGGATCATGCCGCTTGACTTGAAGTGTAGTGTCATATTCCCGTTGTAAAGGGCTGTTTTTAAAACATCTTCCGCCAGCGGTTATAACTGTTATATCCGTTGGTGCTTAAGCCGCTTCGCTTTATCGAGAAGTTTCAGGCAATAAAAAGCCCCGTTTTTTCGGGGCGTGATACTGATCATTCGAGGTTCAGTAATCATTGTGGCGAGGGGATTTATCCCCGTTGGGCTGCGAAGCAGCCCTGAATCCGCGTTCTGCCGAGTGGATCGCATTCAGCCTTTTTAGGGGCTGCTTCGCAGCCCAGCGGGGATAAATCCCCTCGCCGCAGGTTCATCTACTTCCTTAAATAAAAGCCCCGCTTTTCGGGCGGGGCCTTTGGGTTTTCAGCGTTTCTGGCGTCTCAGGCAACCAGTGCCTGACGGGTACGCTCGATCACGGCCTGCAGCGGTTCCGCGCTGGAGTACTGATCGGGGTACAGGCGTTCGCTGTGACGGGCGATGCCGTGTTCGTTGACCAGGGTAAAGCTGAAGCAGCCTTTGCGAGCGGCCATGATCAGGCAGTTCATTGGAGCAAAAGCGTTGGTGAGGGTGCGGATGGCATCCTGTGTGTGGATTTGAGTCGACATGTTATGGGTGTTCCTACAAATGACACGGTTAAGAACCGTGCAACGTTAAAACGTTCCAGTAACGTCGACCACCATTGGTCGAACGAAGAACCCGACTGGAACAAAGCAGCCAGTTTGAGCGCTATATGAAAGTGCGCGCTTGGGCTGGCAGGTAGGTACTTAGGAGGGCAGGCGACACAGCAAGGGCAAAGGTTCTGGGCCCAGGGTGAAGATCCTGATCAATTTTGCAGGTTGGTTCGGTCAGAGTAACGAACTTGGCAACACCCTTTGTATTCAGTCAAAGGCTGTGTCGGCGCAAGGTTTACCTGGAAACCATCGAGGGGGTCGGTCTCTTTTATCGGTGAGGTGTCCCTTGGGCATGGCTGACCGCGGAGATGTGTTCGACCCGGAATTGACTTTCAGCTTGGTACTAACGGCGCGGATGTTAACGGATCGAACGGCGTAAGGGAAGCGGGTTGTTTAAAAAATATCCAGATCCGCTGCATTTGGTCGCAAGGGCAAGGCTAGAGCGTCATACCACTGAGTCGGGTTATCCCCAGGCTTACCGCCAAATGCCTCAAGAAAGCGCACCGATATAACCACTTCGGGTGTTACTTGTGCACACTCCCCAGGGGGGTTGTCACCGAACTGTCATGTCGCATCAATCCAGGGTGGGTGCCTGTATCCAAAATTTAAGTCAATGAAAAACATCGCTTTTTTTTACTGGTGAAAAAATCGTCAGTTTGAGCGCAGGCCCCGTCCCACAGGGCTTTCGACCCCTTCAGGGGGGGTTGTCCACTGAGTTATCCACAGCTTCTGTGGATTGTCCCAAGCACTTGCTCTAGCACGGGCGTGCTGGTTTTTTTCGGCTTTACCCACACGAAAAAAGGAGTAGAGTGGCGCGCCTTTCGATCTGCCTCATAGTGCGTTATGAAGTTTCGCTCAGTATCACATCCTGTTACTTCCACACCCCCGAGTGTTACCCCGCCCAAGCGCATGTCAATGCGGGTCGCTGAGTGGTTGCTCGACAACCCGCGTCTCGGAGAAAGCCCCAGCGTCAAGCACCTGGCCGGGCGCCTGCTCAAGCAGCCGGCCCGTGAAGGTGTCGTGGCTGCGCAGAGCCGCCTCGGTCAGTTGATGTGCCGTGAATGCGGTAACGCCCGGGACCGGCGCATTGGCCAGGATCTGCTGCGCCAGGCTGCCCGGGCTGGGGATCATCGGGCCCGGCAGGCGCTTCTTGAAATAGAAGACTGAAATAGAAGGGCTGAGCTGGGCAACTTCCAGCGGCTTGGTTAACCTTCGGGCTTTATCTGATCGGCAGGATTTGTCATGGCTATGGATTTGACCAGCCTGTTGTTGGGCCTGGCAGGCGCTGCGGTGCCGTTGCTTGCACTGGCCTGGCACCTGCAACGCCAGGCCAGTGCCGCGCAGACCGAAGTGGCCTTGCTGGAGGAGCGCCTGGCCACCGCGCACATGGCCCATGATGGCCTGAATGCCCAGCTCGATGCCTGCCGCGACGAAATCAGCGACCTGAGCCAGGCCAACGGGGCCAAGCAAGCCGAACTCGCGGCGGCCTGTCGGGAGGTCGAACTGTTGCAGATCGAGCGTGATAACGCCCGGGATGCGGCCCATGCCTGGAATCTGGAACGTGCCGGCAAAGAGGCCGAACTGCGGCGGCTCGATGCCCAGGCGGCGTCACTGCATGCCGAATTGCGCGAGCAACAGGAAAGCCATCAGCAACGCCTGGATGACCTGCAAGGTTCACGGGACGCGCTGCGGGCGCAGTTCGCCGAGCTGGCCGGAAAAATCTTCGATGAACGTGAGCAACGCTTCGCCGAAACCAGCCAGCAGCGCCTGGGGCAGTTGCTCGATCCGTTGAAAGAACGCATCCAGTCTTTTGAAAAACGCGTTGAGGAAAGCTATCAAGCTGAAGCCCGGGAGCGTTTTTCCCTGGGCAAGGAGCTGGAGCGACTGCAACAGCTGAACCTGCGCCTGAGCGATGAAGCCACCAACCTCACTCGCGCGCTCAAGGGCCAGAAGACCCAGGGCAACTGGGGCGAGTTGATTCTCGAGCGGGTGCTTGAGCACGCCGGCCTGGAGAAGGGTCGTGAGTATCAGACCCAAGTCAGCCTCAAGGGCCCGGACGGCGAGCGGTTCCAGCCCGACGTGTTGATCTATCTGCCCGGCGACAAGCAGGTGGTGGTCGATTCCAAGGTCAGTCTCACCGCCTATCAGCAGTACGTGGCCGCTGAAGATGACACCATCGGCCAACTTGCCCTCAAGCAACACATCGTGTCGCTGCGGGCCCACGTCAAAGGGCTGGCCGGCAAGGACTACAAACGCCTGGACGGTTTGCACAGCCTGGATTTCGTCTTGCTGTTCGTGCCGATCGAAGCGGCGTTCTCCGCTGCCCTCCAAGCCGAGCCGAATCTGTTCCAGGAAGCCTTTGACCGCAACATCGTGATCGTCAGCCCGACCACGTTGCTGGCGACGCTGCGGGTGATCGACAGCTTGTGGAAGCAGGAGCGCCAGAGCCAGAACGCCCGGGAAATCGCCGAACGGGCCGGGTGGCTGTACGACAAGTTCGTGCTGTTCATCCAGGACCTGGATGAAATAGGCAGTCGCCTGCAACAACTGGACAAGGCCTACAGTGCCGCTCGCAACAAGCTGACGGAAGGGCGCGGCAACCTGGTCAGTCGCACCGAACAACTCAAGCTGCTCGGCGCCCGGGCGAGCAAGCGGTTACCGGGTGAACTGCTTGAGCGGGCGATGACGGATGAGGATGGGCTGCCGGAGTTGCCGGAAGAGGCCGATGCCAAACCCCACGCTTAATGCCACCCCCTAGTTGACGCAAAACCCCGTGGCGAGGGGATTTATCCCCGCTTGAGTGCGCAGCACTCACAAAGGAGGCTGCTGGGCAGCCTGACGGGGATAAATCCCCTCGCCACAGGGTTAAGGTGTCAGGAGGAATCCAGCCTGGCGGCGTATACCTGGGCCACCGTCTCGGGCGGCTGTCGACGGGTGAGGATGGGCTGCCCGAGTTGCCGGAAGAGGCCGATGCGAAACCCAACGCTTAATGCCACCCCCTAGTTGACGCAAAACCCCGTGGCGAGGGGATTTATCCCCGCTTGAGTGCGCAGCACTCACAAAGGAGGCTGCTGGGCAGCCTGACGGGGATAAATCCCCTCGCCACAGGGTTAAGGTGTCAGGAAGAATCCAGCCCGGCGGCGTGTACCTGGGCCACCGTCTCGGGGGGCTGTCGACGGATGAGAATGGGCTGCCAGAGTTGTCGGAAGAGGCCGATGCCACACCCAACGCTTAATGCCGCCCCCTAGTTGACGCAAAACCCCGTGGCGAGGGGATTTATCCCCGCTTGAGTGCGCAGCACTCACAAAGGAGGCTGCTGGGCAGCCTGACGGGGATAAATCCCCTCGCCACAGGGTTAAGGTGCCAAGAAGAATCCAGCCTGGCGGCGTATACCTGGGCCACCGTCTCGGGGGGCTGTCGACGGATGAGAATGGGCTGCCTGAGTTGTCGGAAGAGGCCGATGCCAAACCCAACGCTTAATGCCGCCTCCTAGTTGACGCAAAACCCCGTGGCGAGGGGATTTATCCCCGCTTGAGTGCGCAGCACTCACAAAGGAGGCTGCTGGGCAGCCTGACGGGGATAATCCCCTCGCCACAGGGTTAAGGTGCCAGGAAGAAAGATGGTTTCTTCTTACAACGGCAAATGCCGACTCAACAACGCCCTCAACGCCGCCGGCTTCACCGGTTTTGCCAGGTAATCCAGCCCGGCGGCGTGTACCTGGGCCACCGTCTCGGGGCGGCCGTCGGCGCTGATCACGACCCCCGGTACCGGTTCACCCATGCGGGTGCGCAGCCAGGCCATCAGTTCGGTGCCGGTCTCGCCGTTGTCCAGATGAAAGTCCACCAGGGCCAGTTGCGGGCGTCCGCCCTCGGCGAGCCAGCGCTCGCATTCTTCACGGTTGCGCGCTGTCCACACCTGGCAACCCCAGCGGGTCAGGAGGCTGTTCATGCCGATCAGGATGCTGTCTTCGTTATCGACACACAGGACCTGTGCGCCGCTAGGCAAATGCCCGTTGGGTTCGGCCACGATGCTGGGCGCGGCTATCTGCGTATGGGCCAGCGGTACGCTGACGCTGAACACACTGCCGCGTCCCGGCCAGGAGCGCACGCGCAAGGTATGGCCGAGTACCCGGCACAGCCCGTCGGCAATGGCCAGGCCCAGGCCCAGGCCTTTTTCGGCGCGGGTCTGATGGCTGTCCAGGCGTTTGAATTCTTCGAAAATCACTTGCCGCTTATCTTCCGCGATGCCCGGTCCGCGATCCCAGACCTCCAGGCATAGCTCGCCACTGCGCCGACGCACGCCCAGCAGGACTGGTCCATTGGCATAGCGGAAGGCATTGGTGAGGAAATTCTGCAGAATGCGCCGCAGCAATTTGATGTCGCTGTCGACCCGCAGTCGCGAGCCTCGAACGCGGAACTTCAAGCCTTGTTCCCGTGCCAGCACCGTGAACTCGGCACCGAGGGTATCGAACAGGTCATTGAGGGCGAAGGCTTTACGGTCGGGGTTGATCTTGCCGTTTTCCAGGCGGGAAATGTCCAACAGGTCGGTGATCAGGTCTTCGGCCGAGCGCAGTGAACTGTCCAGATGCTGAACCAGTTGCCGGGCTTCGCCTGGCAAGCCGTCGTGCTGGTGGGACAGCGCGGCGGAGAACAGTCGAGCGGCATTGAGGGGTTGCATCAGGTCATGGCTGACAGCGGCCAGGAAGCGGGTCTTGGATTGGTAGGCCGCTTCGGCGGTGCTTTTGGCTTCGGTCAGGGCTTCGTTCAGTTGCGACAGCTCCCGGGTGCGTTCGGCCACCCGTTGCTCCAGCCCTTCGTTGGCTTCGGTCAGGGCCTGTGCGGCTTCGCGGAAGGCGGTGATGTCGGTGAAGCTCATGACGAAACCGCCGCCGGGCATCGGGTTGCCGATCAGCTCGATCACCCGGCCGTTCGGGAACAGCCGTTCGGAGGTGTGGGCACGGCCCTGGCGCATCCAGTGCAGGCGCCGGGCGACGTGGACTTCGGCCTCGCCCGGACCGCAGAGGCCGCGTTCGGCGTTGTAGCGGATGATGTCGGCAATGGGCCGGCCGACGCTGATCAGGCCGTCCGGGTAGTTGAACAGTTCCAGGTATCGACGGTTCCACGCCACCAACCGGAGGGATTGGTCCACCACGCTGATGCCCTGGGTGATGTTCTCGATGGCGCCTTGCAGCAGGGCACGGTTGAACTGCAGCACTTCCGAAGCTTCGTCAGCGATCCGGACGACATCCTCCAGTTGCATCTCCCGACCTTCAATCGCGGCTTTGACCACGGCCCGCGTCGACGATGCCCCGAGCACACCAGCCAGCAGGCGCTCGGTGTGGGCGATCCATTCGCTGTCGGCGTTCTGGTTTGGGTTGAAGCCCTTGCCCTGGCGGTAGGCAAAGCGGATGAAACTCTGGCGCGCCCGTTCCTCGCCGACGAAGCGTGCCGCCAGTTGCAGCAGGTCTTCGATGTGCACCGCCAGCATCGACCGGGCGCTGGGGCGGGCACTGATCTCCTGGCCGATGAAGCGTCCGGCCTGCCAGTGTTCCGACACCCGGGTGCGCGACAGTACCGAGATCCAGGCAAACAGCGTGAAGTTACCGGCCAGGGACAGGACGACGCCCTGGGTGAGCGGGCTGATCGGCAGATGCAATGGATTGCCATGCAGCCAGGCCAGGCCCGGGAACGTGTTCAGGGACCAGCCCAGGCTGTGGGCAGCGATCGGCAGCACCAGGGTGTAGAACCAGAGGAAAATCCCCGCGGCGAGGCCGGCGAATACACCGCGGCGGTTCGCCTGTTTCCAGTACAGCGCGCCGAGCATGGCGGGCGCCAATTGGGTGACGGCGGCGAAGGCAATCTGGCCGATGGTCGCCAGGCTCGCGGTGGAACCCAGCAGGCGGTAGCTGACATAGGCCAGCAGCAGGATCACCACGATGCTGACCCGACGCACCGAGAGCATCCATTGGCGGAACACTTCGAACGGCCGCTCGGCGTTGTTACGACGCAACAGCCAGGGCAGCAGCATGTCGTTGGACACCATGGTGGACAGGGCCACGCTCGCGACGATCACCATGCCGGTTGCCGCCGAGGCGCCGCCAATGAACGCCAGTAACGCCAGTGACGGATGGGCCTGCGCCAGCGGCAGGCTGATGACGAACGAGTCCGGCAGCACCGAGCTGGGCAACAGCATTTGTCCGGCGAGGGCGATGGGCACCACGAACAGCGCGGCGAGGGCCAGGTAGGCGGGGAACACCCACTTGGCCAGACGCAGGTCCTGGGGCTCGATGTTCTCCACCACCGTCACATGAAACTGACGCGGCAGGCAGATGATCGCCATCATCGCCACCCCGGTCTGCACCACCATGGACGGCCAGTTGATGGTTTCTTTCCAATATTGCTCCAGGCGCGGTGCGAGCATCGCCTGGTCGAACAGGTCGTCGAAGCCGTCGTAGAGACCGAACGTCACGAAGGCGCCGACCGCGAGGAAGGCGAACAGCTTGACCAGCGACTCGAAGGCAATGGCCAGCACCATGCCGCGGTGGTGTTCGGTGGCATCGAGGTTGCGAGTGCCGAACACGATGGTAAACAAGGCCAGGATCAGCGAGACGATCAGGGCGGTGTCCTGGGCGCGGGTGCCCATGGCATCGGCGCCGGCGCCGATCAACAGGTTCACTCCGAGCACGATGCCCTTGAGCTGCAAGGCGATGTAGGGCAGCACGCCCACCAGGCAGATCAGCGCGACCACCACCGCCAGCGACTGGGACTTGCCATAGCGGGCGGCGATGAAGTCGGCGATGGAGGTGATGTTCTCCTGTTTACTGATCATCACCATTTTTTGCAGGACCCACGGCGCCAGCACCAGCAGCAGGACCGGCCCGAGGTAGATCGGCAGGAATGACCAGAGCTGTTCGGCTGCCTGGCCCACCGCGCCGAAGAACGTCCAGCTGGTGCAATACACCGCCAGCGACAGGCTGTAGACCCACGCCCGTACCCGTGGAGGCAACGGCGTGCTGCGCCGGTCGCCGTAGAAGGCGATGGCGAACATGATGGCCATATAGGCCAGGGCAACGACGGCGATCAGCCCGCTGGACAACGACATGGAAACTCCTGAACGAAGAACACCGGGGCTTGGGCCCGGCAAGACAGTCTCGCATGCCCGCTCGGGTTCGTCAGTGTCGACCAAGGTCGGGGCGTGGTGGGGTGTCGCACTCGGGTCATGCTGTGGATTTGCGGGCCTCATCGCGAGCAGGCTCGCTCCCACAAGGGATTCGCAGCGGTCATGAATCTCTCATCCACTGCAGAACAAAATGTGGGAGCGGGCTTGCTCGCGAAAGCGCCGGGTCAGCTTGCATCAATGGTGAACGTAAAGTCGTCTTCGCGAGCAAGCCCGCTCCCACAGGGTTATGGACCATTCACAGATCCGGCGTGCGCCGCCTGTTCCCTGTGGGAGCGAGCCTGCTCGCGATGGCTGCCTTACTGAGCCAGCGCGATATCAATCAACCGATACAACTCCTCAACCTCCAGCGGCGCGCTGGCAAAGAGAATGCGAAACACCGTCGGCGCCACCATCACATTGATCAGCCGCTCGATGCCAGGATTTGGCTCATCGGGATACCGTTCCAGAATGATCCGCAACTGAGCGCTGATGATCCCCACGCAATGCCCTGGCGTGGCGCAGGCCTGGATGTCGCGCATCATGTTGCGACCGGGTTCGGAATTCATTTCGTCGAGGTATTGCTCGGCCCAGGCGCGCAGATCGCCGCGCAGGCTGCCGGTGTTGGCCGGTTCGCTGTCGTGGCGCATGCGGGCGACGGCGACATCGGCCAGCAGCGCCGGCAGGTCACCCCAGCGCCGGTAGATGGTGGACGGCGTCACACCCGCGCGCGCGGCAATTTGCGGCACGGTCAGCGTGGCGCGTTCCTGTTCCTGGAGCAGGGCGTGAACGGCCGAATGGATCGACTCTTGTACCCGGGCGCTTCTGCCGCCGGGGCGTAAACCTTCTTTAATAGCCATGGATCGGACCTTAACACAAAGAATTTGCTTTAAGCGCACCTCGGGAGCACACTCGGAAAAAGCAAAAAATTAGCTTTTGCTGATATTTTTGTGAACAGCTTCTGCGGAGTGTGCCCATGTCCCGTCCAGCTTCGACCCGTGCCAGCCTGATATTCCTGGCTGTCACCTTGCTCGGTTTCCTCGCCGCCTCCAGCGCGCCGACGCCGTTGTATCACCTCTATCAGGAACACATGCAGTTTTCCCCGGCGATCCTCACGCTGATCTTCGGCGTATACGCCTTCAGTCTGTTGGCGGCCTTGCTGACCGTGGGGTCGTTGTCGGATTACCTGGGTCGCAAACCGGTGATCTTCGTGGCGCTGTTGCTCAACATGCTGGCGATGCTGATGTTTATCAATGCCGACAGCATCGCTTGGCTGATCGGGGCCCGGTTGATCCAGGGCTTCGCCACGGGCATGGCCACCAGTGTGCTGGGGGCCGCGCTGCTGGACTTCGATCGTCAGCAAGGCCCGTTGATCACCAGTGTCGCGCCCTTGCTGGGGATGGCCTGCGGAGCGCTGGGGTGTGGTTTGCTGGCGGAGTTCGCGCCGTTGCCCCTGCAACTGACCTATTGGCTGTTGCTGGGCCTGTTCCTGGCCCAGGCCATCTATCTCTGGCGCCTGAAGGAAAGCGTCAGCCCGCAACCCGGGGCCTGGCAGTCCCTGCGCCCGACCTTGCATGTGCCGACACAGGCGCGGCGGCCCTTGTGGCTGGTGCTGCCGTTGAACCTGGCGGCCTGGGCGGTGGGCGGTTTCTATCTGTCGTTGGCGCCGTCCCTGGTGCGGACAGCGACCGGATCGACCTCCAACCTGATCGGCGGTGCATTGGTGGCGGCCCTGACGCTCACCGGAGCCTTGTCCATTTACACGCTGCGCAACCAGGGCGCAGAAAAGATGCTGCGTCTTGCCGCCAGCTTGTTGATAACCGGCCTCGCGCTGGTGTTGATCGCCGCGCACACGGGGAGCCTGCCGTTGTTCTTCATCGGCACGCTGGTGACCGGCAGCGGTTTCGGCGCGGGTTTCCTCGGTGCGTTGCGCAGCATCATGCCGCTGGCCTTGCCCCATCAGCGGGCGGGGTTGATGTCGGCATTCTATGTGCTCAGTTACCTGGCTTTCAGCTTGCCGTCACTGCTGGCCGGGAACCTGACGCGGGTGTTCGGGTTGATCCCGACAACCGATGGTTATGGTCTGGTGCTGATCCTGTTGGCGAGCGCTGCGTTGCTGGGGCTGTTGCGGCAGGCCGCGAAACCGGCAGGCGATGGTGTTCGACCTTGATCCGTTGAATGCAAACGGTTGAATTGAGGTAGCCTTGGCCTCTCGTCATTTTTCCGGTTGAACCTCCTTGAAGATTATTCGCAGCAAATCCTTCACCGGCGACCGTGCCTGGGCCGCATTGGATATCGCCAACATGAACGGCATCACCACCCGCCTGCACTGGACCGATCAGCCGTACAAATGGCACGTCAACGATGCTCAGGAAGTGTTCGTGGTGCTCGATGGGCTCGTGCAGATGTGCTACCGGGAGGAGGGTGTCGAAAAGGAGACCTTGCTGGGGGTTGGGGATATCTTCTACGCATCGGTCGGGGCCGAACATGTGGCCAAGCCCCAGGGAGCGGCGAGAATCCTGGTGATCGAAAGCGAAGGCAGTGTCTGATTGATTATCTGTAAAACAGATAACATATAGAGAAATTACCCGTTATATCGATATTCGATCCGGCTCTAAGATCACTCCACCTCAACCGGGGACTGGAGTTCGTCATGACATGCTGCCCTGCAACAAGCCGTTTGCGCCCACTCAGCCACTTGCCCAGGCCGTTGGAAGCCATTCGCCAATTCACGCCCAACTGGTTCGCCGTGACCATGGGCACCGGCGTACTCGCCCTGGCCCTGGTCCAGTGGCCGGGTAATCTGCCTGGCCTGCGTGTCGTGGGTGAAGGTTTGTGGTGGTTCAACATCCTGCTGTTTGTGTTGTTCAGCGGTTTGTACGCTGCCCGTTGGGTGTTGTTCTTCGATGAGGCGCGGCGGATTTTCGGCCATTCAACAGTCTCGATGTTCTTCGGCACCATTCCCATGGGGCTGGCGACCATCATCAACGGTTTCCTGGTGTTCGGCCTGCCGCGCTGGGGAAACGCCGTGGTGTCGCTGGCCGAGGCGTTGTGGTGGATCGATGTGGCAATGTCCCTGGCCTGTGGCGTGTTGATCCCGTTCCTGATGTTCACCCGGCAGGAGCACCGGATCGACCAGATGACCGCCGTGTGGCTGTTGCCGGTGGTGGCTGCCGAAGTCGCAGCCGCCAGCGGCGGGCTCTTGGCACCGCACCTGGCAAGCGCCCATTCGCAACTGGTCATGCTGGTCATCAGCTACGTGCTCTGGGCCTTTTCCCTACCGGTGGCGTTCAGCATTCTGACAATTCTGCTGCTGCGCATGGCCTTGCACAAACTGCCTCACGAGAACATGGCGGCGTCGAGCTGGCTGGCACTGGGACCAATCGGCACAGGGGCCTTGGGCATGCTGGTGCTCGGCGGCGAGGCCCCGATGATCTTTGCTGCCAATGGCATGCCTGGCGTCGGTGAAATCGCCGCCGGCCTGGGGCTGGTGGCCGGTGTCACGCTATGGGGGTTCGGGTTCTGGTGGATGCTGATGGCGCTGCTGATCACGGCGCGTTACTTGCGCGAAGGCATCCCGTTCAACCTCGGTTGGTGGGGCTTTACCTTCCCCTTGGGTGTGTACGCATTGACGACGCTGAAACTGGCGAGCCTGTTGGGCTTGGGGTTCTTCAGCCTGTTCGGTTGCCTGTTGGTGGTAATGCTGGTGGTGCTGTGGCTGATCGTCGGCTGGCGCACGGTATCGGGTGCCTGGCACGGTGAGTTGTTCGTGTCGCCGTGCATTGCCGGGCTGGCGAAATAATTGCCCGGCGGCTCCCAAGCGACGTGCCGTAGGTTAATGTGTGGCCTGGATAAAAAAACGTTATTCCAATAAGCGTCCACGCCACTCAGGAACATGGAAGATGAGTCACCCTTCGCAGTTCACCTTGCTTCGCCGGCGGCGTTTCCTGCCGTTTTTCATCACGCAATCCCTCGGGGCCTTCAACGACAATGTGTTCAAGCAGTCGCTGATCCTCGCCATTCTCTATCGGCTGACCATCGAGGGTGATCGTTCGATCTGGGTCAACCTGTGCGCACTGCTGTTCATCCTGCCGTTCTTTTTGTTTTCGGCGCTGGCGGGGCAGTTCGGGGAAAAATTCGCCAAGGATGCGTTGATTCGTCTGATCAAGCTTGGCGAAATCGTCATCATGACAGTCGGCGCCGTAGGCTTTCTGTTCGATCATCTGTCGCTGATGCTGGTGGCGCTGTTCGCCATGGGTACCCACTCGGCGCTGTTCGGTCCGGTCAAATATTCGATCCTGCCGCAAGCGCTGCACGAGGACGAACTGGTCGGCGGCAACGGCCTGGTGGAGATGGGCACCTTCCTGGCGATCCTCGCCGGCACCATTGGCGCCGGGGTCATGATGTCCTCGGCCCACTATGCACCGGTGGTGTCGACCGCGATCATCGGCATCGCCGTGCTCGGTTACCTGGCCAGCCGCGGCATTCCCCGGGCGGCGGCCGCTTCGCCGCAGATGCGCCTGGACTGGAACATCTTCAGCCAGTCCTGGGCCACCCTGAAACTGGGCCTGGGGCAGACCCCGGCGGTGTCCCGCTCTATCGTCGGCAACTCCTGGTTCTGGTTCGTCGGGGCGATTTACCTGACGCAGATCCCGGCTTACGCCAAGGACTGGATGCACGGCGATGAAACCGTGGTGACCTTGATCCTCACGGTGTTTTCGGTGGGGATCGCCCTGGGTTCGCTGCTCTGCGAAAAACTCTCCGGGCGCAAGGTCGAGATCGGCTTGGTGCCGTTCGGTTCGTTCGGCCTGACGGTGTTCGGGCTGTTGTTGTGGTGGCATTCCGGTGGAATCCCCGACAGTGTCAACGGCCACGGTTGGCTCGAATTGCTCGGCTTCGGCCATGCCTGGCTGGTGCTGGTCGACATCCTTGGCCTTGGCGTGTTTGGCGGTTTCTACATCGTGCCGCTGTACGCGCTGATCCAGTCGCGCACCGCCGAAAACGAACGGGCCCGGGTGATTGCCGCCAACAATATTCTCAACGCCTTGTTCATGGTGGTTTCGGCCATTGTCTCCATCGTGTTGCTGAGCCTGGCCAAACTGTCGATCCCGCAACTGTTCCTGGTGGTGTCGCTGCTGAACATCGGCGTCAACGCCTACATCTTCAAGATCGTCCCCGAGTTCACCATGCGTTTCATGATCTGGTTGCTGAGCCATTCCATGTACCGCGTGGAGCACCGCAATCTGGACGCGATTCCCGATGAAGGTGCCGCGCTGTTGGTTTGCAATCACGTTTCCTTCGTCGATGCGTTGCTGATTGGCGGCGCGGTGCGTCGGCCGATTCGCTTCGTGATGTACTACAAGATCTACAACCTGCCGGTGCTGAATTTCATCTTCCGCACTGCCGGGACCATTCCGATTGCCGGGCGTCAGGAAGACATTCACATCTATGAAAAGGCCTTCACGCGGATCGCGCAATATCTGAAGGATGGCGAGCTGGTGTGCATCTTTCCTGAAGGAAAGTTGACCGCTGATGGTGAGATCAATGAGTTCAAGAGCGGCTTGACGCGCATCCTGCAGGAGACACCGGTGCCGGTGATTCCCCTGGCCTTGCAGGGTTTATGGGGCAGTTTCTTCAGCCGCGATCCGGCCAAGGGCTTATTCCGGCGGTTCTGGTCGCGGGTGACCCTGGTGGCTGGGCCGGCGGTGGCGATGGAGATGGCCGAGCCGGCCAAGCTGCAAGCGTTGGTCGGCGAGTTGCGCGGGAGTGCCAGGTAAACACTCAGGCCTTATGAGGCCTCAATCTGTGGGAGCAAGGCTTGCCCGCGATGGCGGTCTTGAGATCGCTATCGCGGGCAAGCCTTGCTCCCACAGACCCTGCTTCCCCAGGCTCCATTTGCAAAAGGGTCTAGGCGCTGACTTTAAGCCCGATCAATCCCGCAATGATCAACGCCACGCTGACTAACCGAACCAGCGCCATCGACTCACCAAATAGAATAATCCCGGCGATCACCGTGCCCACGGCGCCGACTCCGGTCCAGATCGCATAGGCCGTGCCCAGTGGCAATTCCTTCATGGCAAGGCCGAGCAGGCCGAGGCTGATCGCCATGGCTGCAATCGTCAATGCAGTGGGGAGCGGGCGGCTGAAGCCGTCGGTGTATTTGAGGCCGACAGCCCAACCGACTTCGAACAGGCCGGCAAAAAACAGAATGATCCAGGACATCAAGCACCTCCATCAGTGGATGGGGTCGTCCCCGGATTGACACTTGATCGGCGGACGGGATCAAGTGGCGGGGTCGTCCCCGCGCTGAAAGGGTAGAGTGCCCATTCCCGGGCACTCGATCAAGCCTGTTTTCAATCGACCGCTTGGCCGGCGGCGAGCGCTTCGCGGTCCTGCTTTTCGCTCATGCGGCGGAAGTAGGTTGAGAGCAACGCCCCGGAGATGTTGTGCCAGACGCTGAACAACGCGCTGGGCACCGCCGCCAGCGGCGAGAAATGCGCACTCGCCAGGGCCGCGCCCAGCCCGGAGTTCTGCATGCCCACTTCCAGCGCCAGGGTCTTGCGTTGGGCCAATGGAAGGCCGAACAAGCGCCCGGTGAAGTACCCCAGCAAGTAACCGAAGCTGTTGTGCAACATCACAATGGCCATGATCAGCAGGCCGGATTCGGCGATCTTCGGCTGACTGGCCGCCACCACCGCCGCCACGATGATCACGATGCTCACCACTGATATCAGCGGCAGCACTTCTACAGCATGACGAACCCGGGCACCCAACAGGCGTTGGGCGATGATGCCCAGTGCAATCGGCAACAGGACGATTTGCAGGATCGACCAGAACAGCGCCGAGAACGACACCGGCAACCAGGCCGAGGCCAGCAACCAGATCAAGGCCGGGGTCAGCAGGGGAGCCAGCAGGGTGGTGATCGCGGAGATTGCCACGGCCAGGGCCAGGTCGCCGCGCGCCAGCCAGGTCATGACATTGGACGACGTGCCGCTCGGGCAGCAGCCCACCAGAATCACACCGACGGCGATCTCCGGCGGCAGGCTGAACACTTGGCAAAGCAGCCATGCGGAACCGGGCATGATGACGAACTGGGCAATCACACCCAGGGCCACACGCCCAGGACGGCGGGCCACTTCGGCAAAGTCATCCAGCTTGAGCGCCAGGCCCATGCCGAACATCACCAGCCCCAGCAAGGGCACGATGGCGACCTTCAGATCCACGAACCACTCCGGCAGCAGGAATGCCACGATGGCGAAAATCAGTACCCAGTAAGCGAAGGTATTGCCGACGAAGCGGCTCAGTGCAGCCAATGCGCGCATGACCAGATCCTTGTTATTAGTAATTGAAACCACACAAAACCAATGTGGGAGCGAGCCTGCTCGCGAAAGCGGTGCATCAGCAACATTGATGTTGACTGATCTGACGCATTCGCGAGCAGGCTCGCTCCCACAGAGGTGATGCTATTGCGTTAAATCCCCTGTGGTGTCTCTTCCCCACCCAGCGCTTCAACCAGCGCTGGCAGGAATTCGCCGAAGGTCAACATCATCAGCGTGAAGCTGGCGTCCAGTTGGCCGAGGGCTTCATCGCCACCGTCCTGCTCCGCCTGGTCCTGCAGTAAATCTTCGAACTTCAGGCGCTTGACCACCATTTTGTCGTCGAGAACGAAAGACAGCTTGTCCTGCCAGGCCAACGACAGTTGCGTCACCACCTTGCCAGTGTTGAGGTGCAGCTGGATTTCGTCGCTGGTCAGGTCCTGGCGCTTGCAGCGCACGATGCCACCGTCTTCATGGGTGTCACGCAGTTCGCATTCGTCCAGCACGAAGAAGTCGTCCGCAGCTTTCTGGGTCTTGACCCAGTCGGTCATGACGGCGGTCGGTGCGGTCTTGACCGTCAGTGGACGCACCGGCAGCGAGCCGATGACTTCGCGCAGGGTGGAGAGCAGGTCTTCGGCGCGTTTCGGGCTGGCGGAGTTGACCAGGATCAGCCCCTGTTTCGGCGCGATGGCGGCGAAGGTAGAGGAGCGACGAATGAATGCACGTGGCAGGAACGCCTGGATGATTTCATCCTTGATCTGGTCCCGTTCCTTTTTATAGACCTTGCGCATTTGTTCGGCTTCGATCTCTTCGACCTTTTCCTTCACTGCATCGCGTACGACGCTGCCAGGCAGGATGCGCTCTTCCTTGCGCGCGGCGATTAACAGGAAATCCTGGCTGACATGCACCAGGGGAGCGTCTTCGCCTTTGCCGAAGGGCGCGACGAAACCGTAAGTGGTCAACTCCTGGCTTGCACATGGACGCGCCAGTTTGCTGGCCAGTGCAGTTTCCAACGCCTCGGCATCAAAAGGCAGATCTTGGGTCAGGCGATAGATAAGCAGGTTTTTGAACCACATGGGGTGAATCTCTCCTTTATACAAAGGAGGGCATTATTCTCTTCGCGGCGCCATAGGCCAACCCTTCGCTAAGCCTTTGGAAGACCTGAGGAAATTAATTTAAAAAGTGCTTGCCAGCGTGGAGGACGCTCCGTAGAATGCGCGCCACACCGAAAGCGAAGGGTGATTAGCTCAGCCGGGAGAGCGTCTGCCTTACAAGCAGAATGTCGGCGGTTCGATCCCGTCATCACCCACCATTCGTTTCCAAGTGTTACGCGCAGCGGTAGTTCAGTCGGTTAGAATACCGGCCTGTCACGCCGGGGGTCGCGGGTTCGAGTCCCGTCCGCTGCGCCATATTTGCTTATCCAGGCCCACTGAACACCTGGAAGCCAAAAAACAAGCGGCCTTGAGCCGCTTTTTTTGTGTCTGGAATTCCATTCGGATCCACTCTCGCCACGGTTTCAAGTACACCGTCGCGATGCTTTTGCCGCCTCGATGGCACCCCACCTTTCCGTCTTTTTTGACCGCTCGTGCCTGTCGCGATCAACGCGAGCCGGCCTGCGGCGTTGATTTTCCCGACTTGCCGCCGCGACTGCGGTGCCGTCCCGACAGTTGGGTTTGGCAAACGGGATCACCTGTGCCTAACTGCGTCGATAACAAGCGAGGACGCTCCATGCGACGTAGAAGCGCACAGTACTGGCTTTGGGTTGACAGGCGTCTGCCTGGCAAAATCTATAATGACCTTCTTGACGATGGACGACAGGTCGAGGTACAGGCCCGGCTGACACTGGAGCGTGGGATTCAGGTCTTCATAGGGGTGTATGCGGCCGACGGTGCTGTGATTTGCGAAGAGCTCCATGACCGTCACGCCGGTGAAAAACTAGCTTGCGCGCTGGCCTGGGGCGTACAACAGGCGCGCTCCAGAATCATGCAGTCGGAGCGTTTCAAAGCCCCTCACCGCCCGCAATTTACGCTCGGTCCTGTGATCGTCGATGAGGTCAAGCTGATGCTAAGACGCGTGGAAATGGGGGAACGAGAACGTCTGAGGCTTCAGGCGCAGGATGCCTGGGACGAGTATGTCGAAGCTAAAGAGGCGATGCTTGATTTGATGCGTCAATCCCGAGTGGATCAGGAAGCATGGGCCCAATGCCAGGAGCGACTGCGGCAGGCGATTGATCGCCGGACCTCTATTCAGCGAGTTTATTTGCAAGACACGCTTGCAGCTGAAGGCGTCGAATATGGAACTGGGCACGTGCCAGTGAAAGGGACTGGTGCAGACGGTTGCTCATCTGCGTAATGAAGGCTGCTGAGGCCGGGTTTTGGCTGTTTGTCGCACCTTTTTCATTTTTTTTTCTGAGTTTTGCAATTAAATCAGCACGTTACAAAAAACTGTGAGAGAATGCGCCCCGCATCGAAAGTGCAGGGTGATTAGCTCAGCCGGGAGAGCGTCTGCCTTACAAGCAGAATGTCGGCGGTTCGATCCCGTCATCACCCACCAAGCTTTCAATGTTACGCGCAGCGGTAGTTCAGTCGGTTAGAATACCGGCCTGTCACGCCGGGGGTCGCGGGTTCGAGTCCCGTCCGCTGCGCCATATTCGATGGCCTGGAATACTGAACGCCAGGTCATCAGCAAAAAGCCCACTCATTGAGTGGGCTTTTTGCTGTCTGCTGTTTGAATCGGTACGCCTTGGCGGTCCCTGGTTGCGTTCCCACGCGGAGCGTGGGAACGATCATTCCCGAGGCGTTTATCTACTGCTCGGCGTTCCGGCTGTGACGGTAATCGCTGACCGCCTCGTACACCGCCTTACGCAAGCGGTTGATACCGCCGATGGGGCGGTGCGCCTCGATGCCGAACCACGGATTGAACGACAGGTTGTCACAGGCCAGGTTCAGCTTGGGGCTGTCGAAATCCTGGGGCGGTACCTTGATTCGCGCCACCGTCTCGAACGGTGCGTCACTTTCGCGCCATTCAATGCTGGTGTCCTCGATCGGCATGTATTTGCCAGGGTCCTGGCGTTGGATCTGCAGGACAAAACACGCCGGTACCCGGTCTGTGGATAACTGCTGATGCAACGCACTGCGCAGGAAATTCGGCAGTGCCTGGTTTTGCGGCGGCAGGGTATAGCTTGGGCAACTGTCCGGGTCTGGCGCTACACGAAACTTGGCGTTGGCCTCGCCGAACTTGTAAGGCGATACCGAAAAATACGTAGTCTGGGTCGGACTGGCGGGAGGTGGTGAGAGTGTCGCCAGGGCGATGAACAGATGGCGAAACTGCCAAGTGCGCGGGTCCAGTCCTGGAAAGAACGCCATCACTTTTTTTCCGTCGGCCTGGGCGGCCACATTCTGACGGTACTCGGCGACATCACTGACGAAGAAGTTCGGGTGATTGAACATTACGAAATCCTGTTCACCCTGTGACTGTCGGTCCGCCAGCAGTGGCTTGCCTGGCACGTTCAACAGCTTGATGGCCATCCCTCGCGCATCCCGCAGGCTATCGAATTGCGGGTACGCATTGCCGTTGGACAGGCGCATCGTTGCCTGCCAGACCTTTCCCGGCTCGGCAAACACGCCCTGGCGCAGGGGGGCTGGAAGGTCATTCGGCACCTGGACCTCGGCCATCACGCAGCCATGTGCCTTGGCATGGGCGTCCCGCAGATAGCGCGTGCCTTCACGATGCTGATCGACGATGCGGATGGCGGTCTGGATGATCTCCTGGGTCATGGCGGCTTCGCCCGGCGGTATCTGCTCCTTGTCCGACACCGGTCCGCTGTGTTGCCAGGCGAACCACGCCGTGGCGAGCGCCCAGCCGAGCAAGCCGATGCCCAGCAGCCACAGGAGTGTCTTGCCCAGAAAGGCGCCGAGGCGCAGCCAGAGCGTGATCAGCATGGGTCAGTCCTTTTGCCTGAGAGATTCATCATCACAGTTGCGACTCCAGTGGCCCGCCCAGCACCTTGAGGTACTCCAGCAATGCCCAGCGTTCCTGCGGTTGCAGCAGGCGACCGATCACCCCGTTACCCCGCTCGCCAGCGCGGAACTCATGCCCGCTGTTGTGGTTGCCGGTGAGCCGGGTGTCGAAGAGGAATCCGTTGGTGAAGGCTTCGGTGCGGTAGCCCAGGTGCCGGGGATCGTACTCGAAGCTGCCTTTATAGAAGGTGGTCGCTCGTTCGTCCTGAGGGGACAGCAACTGATAGATCGTCGGCACGGAGCCGTTATGCAGGAACGGTGGCGTGGCCCAGACGCCGACCAGCGGCCGGGCCTTGTAGGCGCGCAGTTCACGTACGCCGATGGGCAGGCCGAAACCATCCATGGCCGGCCGCTCGACCGGAGTGACGCCGGCGTCGCGGTAAGCGCGGTTCTCCACGAAGGCCGTGACGTAGGCCAGTCCCTTGGCGACCGAAACCTGGCCCAGGTCCAGCGGTTGCGCGGGGGCAGGGTGCAGTTGCACGTCCAGTTTGGCCAGTTCGGCCGGGTCCCATTGCAGGCTGGTCAAATCGAAGCGGTGGTCGGCAATGTTATTGGCCGTGCCCGGATCGGTGCCGATCACCTTCACCGGCAGCATGTGCAATTGCTGGACCGGTCTGTCAGGGCCCTGGACGACTTCAGGCACATGGCAGCCGGCGCAGTTTTCGGCGAACAGCGCCCGGCCCTTGGCGGCAAGAGGTTTATCGATCGAACCCAGCAGCGCTTCCGGCCATACCGGGGGTTTGAGCAGTTGCAGGGTTTCTTCGATCGTATGCAGATCGCGCACGCGTACGCTGGAGGGGTAGCGCGCATCGCCCTGCAACGGCTTGCCCTGGGCATCGAAGAAATTCAGCGTGGCGCCCACACCCAGCGCTTCACCGACGTTGCGGGCCATCGGCTGTTGGGCCGAGCCGTTCCATTGCACCCAGTCAAAGGTCCAGATGTCCCACAACTGCGGGTAATCCACCGGGGCGTCGGCGACCCGGTAATTCGTCGCCGAAATGGCATCGCCGAAACTGGCATTGGCGATGCGACCAAACGCGTCGGTGCGGCCCGGTCCTTCTTCGGTGGGATAGAGGCCGCGGTGGGTGTCATTCCAGGCGACCCGCAGGAACGTATCCAGAGAGTCCTTGAATGCCTTGCGCAACGCGTCGTGGCGGGCATCGTCGTAGTCCTGGCCCAGGACCTGGCGGGCGAAGCGTTCGAATTTCCAGGGGTTGTAGTAAGTCGAGGCGAGGCTGGCGACCAGTGCTTGTCCGAAGCTGCCACCGCGCAACGTCGGTACGCTGGAGGGCAGGACGTGTTGCGCCGAGCCGCCATCGATCCGTATCGCCTGACCCTTGAAGCGCAATTCGCCGGTGTGGCAGGCGGCGCAGGTGATGTCCAGGAACTGCTCGGTGCTGCCCGGGTTCTGGTGCCGCGCAAAACCCACCGGCAGGTTGCCGGGATTGTTCTGCGAGGCTTTCTGCGCCGGGTCGACCAGAAAGCCGAAGCGCGCCAGGTATTCGGGCGACGCGAAGCGCTGCTGCGAGAATGGCAGTTCGAGAGCCGTGAACCACTCGTAGCGCAGGCCTTTGACCTGCGTCCCCTGGGGTGTGAAGTAATACGTCTGGCGCTCGGCGGCGCTCCATTGGTCCAGGTAGTGCACCTGTTCGACGGGGGTGTAGAACGGCAGCCGGGGATTGGCAATGTAATAAAGCACCACGGCCACGACGACCAGTACCAGTACGAGGAGCAGCAGGAAAATGCGAGAGAGGAGGCGCACGGTCACTTCCTTGTTTTTTTGATACGCCCTTATGCCTCAGTGCCGCGCGGCCGGCAAGTGGCCATTATTTGTCGACCCCAGGGCGCGGCGATAGGTCCCTGTATGTAATAGATGACAGATGCTTCATCTGCACAGGATCAAAAAGCATTTGTGGCACCTGAACTTATCCCCGGTTTTCGGCTCACATGCCGGTAGCCATTGGTCGTGGCGGCCTGATAAGCTCGCGGCTTTATTCGATTGCCCTTTAGGCGCATGAACAAGGAAATAGCATGAAACAGCATCGGTTGGCGGCGGCGGTTGCCCTGGTTGGCCTGGTACTCGCAGGTTGCGACTCGCAGACCAGCGTTGAGCTGAAAACCCCGGCGCAGAAAGCTTCCTACGGTATCGGCCTGAACATGGGCAAAAGCCTGGCTCAGGAAGGTATGGACGACCTGGACTCCAAAGCGGTCGCCCAAGGCATCGAAGATGCCGTCGGCAAGAAAGAACAGAAGCTGAAAGACGAAGAACTGGTTGAAGCCTTTGCCGCACTGCAAAAGCGTGCCGAAGAGCGCATGGCCAAGATGAGTGAAGAGTCGGCGGCCGCCGGCAAGAAATTCCTCGAGGAAAACGGCAAGAAGGCTGGCGTGACCACTACCGCCTCCGGTTTGCAGTACGAAGTGGTCAAGAAAGCTGACGGCGCGCAACCCAAGCCGACCGACGTCGTGACTGTCCACTACACCGGCAAGCTGACCAATGGCACCGTGTTCGACAGTTCCGTGGAACGCGGCAGCCCGATCGACCTGCCGGTCAGCGGCGTGATCCCGGGCTGGGTTGAAGGTCTGCAACTGATGCATGTCGGCGAGAAGTACAAGCTGTACATCCCGAGCGACCTGGCCTACGGTGCCCAGAGCCCGAGCCCTGCGATCCCTGCCAACTCGGTTCTGGTCTTCGACCTGGAACTGCTGGCGATCAAGGATCCGGCAAAAGAAGACGCAGCCAAGTAATCGCGTCTGCTATAACGACAACGCCTCGCTTATGCGGGGCGTTGTTGCATCCGGGCTACGGAAAATCCGAAAAAACCGAACGCACATCGCAGACGACAGTCATAGGCAATACAGGCGCTGTGCTAGACCCAGTCAGCCTGTCAAGTCAATGAAATATTGGGTTTTTTTATGTGAGTAAAAAACGCCCGATCTGAGCTCGGCCCTTATGAAACGCGGGCTTCAGCGTGGAAACATAGCTCTGTTCACAAGGTTATCCACAATTTGTGTGGATAACATTTCAGTAGGAAGAAAAAATGAAGGCACCGTGGAATTTTGCACGCTTTCTGCCTTTGGCGGGACGGCTGCTGGCGCGTGGCCGATTGCCGACGCTGTTGTTTGCCGTCGCCCGCAAAGGCGCCCGGGAGGGTGGGCGCCTGGGGAAACTCAAGGACGATCTGCGTTTGCTGCAGGCGTTGTGCCTGGCTTACTGGCGCGGTGAGTACCGGGCGGTCAGTGCCAAGTCGCTGCTGTCGGTGGTGGCGGGGCTCATGTATTTCCTCAGCCCCCTGGATGCGATTCCGGACCTGCTGCCGATGTTTGGCATGATCGATGATATCGCCGTGCTGGCGTGGATCATGAAAACCCTCGATGACGAGCTCAGTGCCTTCCGTGCCTGGCGTGATAGCCAATCTCCCGAAAAGCTCGCACGGGTCGAAAGACTCCCCGATACCCCTCGACAACTCCAGCTCCAGGAACAGAAAAAGCCCTGATTCTGTTGGTTTCCCGTCGGTCGATCATCACCCCGCGACCTTGGCCGTCATTTAGGATTACACTTCTAAGGAAAAGGCTGACTCGCTAAGTGTCATCGTCCTACGGGGTAGAGATGGATATTCAGATAATCACACGCGACGGAGAGCCCGAGTACGCGGTTTTGCCGTGGGAGCAGTACCAGTCGTTGTTGAGGGCCGCAGGCATCCATCAAGCACCGCCGCAAGAGGCCAAGGCCCAATACGCGGCGGCACCGGACCAGATTCTTCCTGGCCTGGATCAATTACGCAGTTTGCGCGAAGGGAAGGGCATCGCCATCGAGGCGCTGGCCCGCACGGTAGGTATCAGCCCGTCTTATCTGGCCATGATCGAAAGCGGCGAGCGTCAGCCCGATGCTGCGATTCGGCGTAGTCTGGCCTGGGAATTGACGGTGCCGGGGTGGAGGGAAGGATCGTGAGTGTACGCATCAGTCGGCAGCATTGGGATGGGTTGTTGGGTGAATTGGACCAGGCGCGCCGCCAGCGCCATTTGTTGACGTATCGTGCCTTGCTGGAGCGCTTGCAGCTGCCCAGCCCGGCCATGCAGACCCTGACCGCCGCCCTTGAACATCTGGCGGCGCTGGACGCCCGGGCCGAGCAGCCGTTGCGCAGCTCGCTGGTCATCAGTCAGGGCGCCAGCCGGTTGCCACGCACCGGTTTCTTTGAATGCGTGGAACGCCTGGGGCGCTTTTCCGGCCCCTCCGACGGCGTGGCCGCCGCGTCCTGGCATGCGTCGGAAGTGGTCCGGGTGTTTGAGTATGAGTATCCGGAGTCGGCAGAGGCCTGATTGGTCTGACGGATCCCGGCGCGGACCGGTTAAAGAAAAATCGGAAAAACCGGACGTTCTCAAGATTTTCCTGGGCAACTCAAGAAAAATTGGGCGGCCAAGTCGAAAAAGAAGATTTTTGCCTGGGCTCAGTTGGGTATGCGGCGGCAAATCGCGGGCGCTTCAGCAACTGACGCATGCGCTGAGCAATCGCCGACAACGACCTTTTTTGCGGATTGAAGACCCATCGACTCCAAGGGGGCGATGGGTTTTTGCATTTAGCGAATCGCCCTACATTCAATACCTCCTTCCCTGACTTATTTCTCCAGCCATCCCCGGCAAAGTCTCGCGCTTCCTGAGTGCTGCGAGACGTCTACCCATGTTCGACCGGTTTTCCCTGCTGGCCCTTGATCGTGTCGTACCTTGATGGATCAGGCGCACCGTATCGAGTTGGAGCTCGACAGTTTCAAAGACACCCTTTCTCTCTATCGCGAGCAACTGGGGCGCTGGTACAGCCGTGCGGCGGAGCGGGCCAGCCAGGCGGCCGACCTGCCTTCGTTGATGGGCATGGAGCGGCTGATCCGCTTCGGTGACAGCACCACCGCCGTCAGCAGCGGCGACGACGACTTTCTCTCCACTGTCGTCCAGTGCCCCCAAGGCGGGGTGATGACGATCGAGAGCAAGCTCGAATCGGTGTACGACATTCCGCTGGGCGACATCGTGGTGGATGTGGTGGCGGTGGACAGCGGCGAGATCACGCCGGTCACCCTGGATGCCCAGGGGCTGGGAGTCTTCAGGGGGGATGCGGGGAAGTTCTATCGGGTCCATGTCCAGGGCGAGGTCTCGCCCGCCCAGATCAATAAACTGTTTTCCTCCTACGATGGCTTGACCACGGAGCTGACAGACTGGCTGCGCGGCGAGTGGCAGGGGTTCAAGCCGCAGTGGGAGCAGCAATCCCTGGCGACCTCGGCAGCCGCGGTGGGCAACGGCTTGCTCGCCGGCAGTTGGGCGGCAATCGAAGGGGTGTGGGACAGTCTCAATCTGCTCTCGGACATCCTCAAGGATCCCGGGCAGTTCGTTGAGCGCCTGGGCGACAGCGCCGATCAGTTGGCGAAACTGGCGCAGGCAGCACCGCAAGTGATGGCGAAACTGCAGTTGCTGGCCAGTGACGAAGCGGCGCTGTGCCTGCTGGTTCGCACCGCCAGTCTCTGGCTGGAGATGCTGCCACCCAGTGAGCTCGCCGGCGAAACGACCGAAGCACTTTCGACGGTGGTGGTGCAGTTGCTGCTCGACCTGCTGATCGGCGTGGTGCTGACCTTCGCCGGGGCGGGGGCCGGCATCGCTTATCTGGCGATGCGTCTGGCCAGGCACGGCGCAAGCCTGATGAATGCCGTACAGCGTTTCGTCAGCGCGATCTTTGCCGTCGTCAACGGTTTCATGGGCTACGTCGACCGCTACAAGGCCGTGGCGGCGCGGGGTATCGCGGCCGGAGTAAAAAAAGGTCGGATGCAACTGCGCTGGGATGCGCAACGCAACACCACGCTGAAAAAAGACGAGCCCCACGACGACGCCCCGGCCCAATCGAAAAACCCCAACGGCGACAGCGCCGACAGCGCGGCCCTGACCCGCACCGACGGCTGCCCGGTGTCGATGGTCACCGGCGAAGAACTGCTGACCCTGGACGACGGCACGCTCGATGGCCGACTGCCGTTCATCTTCACCCGCCTGTACCGCAGCAGCGCGGCGGAGCAGGACGTGGGGCTGGGACGCGGCTGGAGCCATGCCCTGGCACACCGCTTGTTGCTTGAGGGTGAGCAGGTCATCTGGATCGACCAGGAAAACCGCCGCACGACCTTTCCACTGCCCAACGCCCAGCGCCCGGCGATCCACAACAGCCTGGCCCGGGCGGCGATCTACCTGGGCAGCGAGCCGGATGAACTGATCATCGCCCAACCCGGCGAAAACGCACCTTTCCTACACTTTCGCGACGGTTATCTCACCGCCCTCAGCGACCGCTACGACAACCGCCTGACCCTCCAGCGCAACATCCATGGCGACATCTGCCGCCTGGACAACGGTGCCGGGCGCTGCCTGCAGTTGCGCTACGAACAGCGCCACCTCATCGCCCTCGACTACCAGAGCTTCCACCCGGCGCTGACCCTGGACGAAGCCTGGCGCACCGAACAGACCCTGGCGACCTACCGCTACGACGCACGCTCACGGCTGATCGAAGCGACCAACGCGGCCGGCGAAAGCGAGCGCTACGACTACGACGATGCGCACGTCATCCTCCAGCGGCAACTGGCCGGCGGGGCGAGTTTCTTCTGGGAGTGGCAAGGCACCGGACAGGCGGCCCGCTGCGTGCGGCACTGGGCCTCGTTCGCGCAGATGGACACGCGCTATAGCTGGGGCGAGGACGGCAGCGTCACGGTCCGCCACCTCGACGGCAGCGAAGAGACGTATGTTCACGACGACCGTGCGCGGCTGGTGCGCAAGGTCGAGCCCGACGGCGGCGAACACCTCAAGGCCTACGACGCACAGGGCCGGCTGATTGCCGAACAGGACCCGTTGGGCGCCGTCACCGAATACCACTACGACGAAGTCGGACGGCTGGTGGCGCTGATTCCCCCCGAAGACGTGCCCACGTCCTACGAATACCGCAACGGTTTCCTGCACGCCCGCGCCCGTGGCAAGGCCGTCTGGATCTACCGGCGCAACGACCGCGGCGAGGTGATCGAGGCCATCGACCCGGATCAACAACGCACCCGCTATGCCTACGACGCCCACGGGCAGTTGCTGTCGATCCACTACCCGGACGCCAGCGAACACCGCTTCACCTGGAACCGGCTCGGCCAACTGACGGAAGAAACCCTGCCTGACGCCAGCCAGTGGGTTTTTGCCTACGACGTCCTGGGGCGCTTGCTGAGCCGCCAGGATGAACACGGCGGGGTGACCCACTACCAATGGGACGCCGTGGGCCGGCTGCTGCAGACCACCTTGCCCAGCGGCACCACCCGCGCCTGGACCTACAACGCCTACGGCAAGGTCACCGCCGAGCGCGACGAACAGGGCCGTGTCACCCGCTACGAATACACCGACGACCTGCACCTGGTCAGCCGCCGCATCAATCCCGACGGCAGCACGCTGCACTACCGCTACGACTCGGCGCAGCTGCTGCTGACCGAGATCGAGAACGAGTCCGGCGAAAAATATCAGCTGGACTACACCCCCAGCGGCTTGATCCGACAGCAAGTCGGCTTCGACGGCCAACGCACCGCCTATGCCTACGACCTCAATGGGCACCTGCTGGAGAAAACCGAGTTCGGTGCCGACGGCAGCCAGCTTGTCACCGCCTACCAGCGTGACGCGGCCGGACGGCTACGGCGCAAGACCCTGCCCGACGGCCAGACGATCCAGTACCGCTACGACGGGCTGGGCCGGCTGGTCGATGTCGATGACGGCAGCGACCATCCGCTGGCCTTCGAGTACGACGCTCAGGACCGGCTGATCACCGAGCACCAGGGCTGGGGCACTCTGCGCTATGGCTACGACGCCTGCGGGCGGCTCAACCACCTGCGCCTGCCGGACAACAGCCAGCTCGACTACCACCACGCCCCGGGCGGCGCACTGACCGCCATCGACCTCAACGGCGCCCGCCTCACCGAACACCAGCTGCGTGGCGGCCGCGAACACCAGCGCCGACAGGGCCTGCTGCTCAGCCGGTACGAACATGACGAACAGGGCCGGCTCAAGGCCCACACCGTGCAGCAGAACCAGCAGACCCTGTTCTGGCGCGATTATGCCTACAGCCCCAAGGGCAACCTCGCCGCGCTTTCCGACAGCCGTCGAGGACGGCGCGAGTACCAGTACGACCCGCTCGACCGGCTGACCCGGATCGACCATTCCCACACCGATCCCACGGAACACTTCGCCCACGACCCGGCCGGCAACCTGCTGATGCAGGACCGACCCGGCCCGACCCAGCTCAAGGGCAATCGCCTGCTGATGGAGGGCGACCGCCACTATGACTACGACGCCTTCGGCAACCTGATCCGCGAACGCCGCGGCAAGGCCCGGGCCCTCGTCACCGAATACCGCTACGACAGCCAGCACCGCCTGATCGGCCTCACCACGGCGGACGGCCGAGAAACGTCCTACCGCTACGACGCCTTCGGCCGACGCATCAGCAAGACCGTGGCCGGCCTGACCACCGAGTTCTTCTGGCAGGGCGACCAGCTCGTCGCCGAAAGCAGCCGCCAGCACCACCGCAGCTACCTCTACGAACCGGGCACGTTCCGGCCGCTGGCACTGCTCGACGGCAAAGGCCTCAATGCCTGCCCGTTCTACTACCACCTCGACCACCTGGGCACGCCCCAGGAGCTGACCAACTACGGCGGCCAGATCGTCTGGTCGGCGCGCTATAACGGCTACGGCAAAGCCCACGGGATAGAACACGGCGGCGGCGAACAACTGGAACAACCGCTGCGCTTCCAGGGCCAATACTTCGACCCGGAAAGCGGCCTGCACTACAACCGACACCGCTACTACAATCCGGAAACGGGGCGCTACCTGACGCCTGATCCGAGCAAGTTGGCGGGTGGGCTCAATGGGTATCGGTACACCCTGAACCCGACGGGGTGGGTGGATCCGTTGGGGTTGGTAGATTGTCCGGGGAAGGGCGGGTGCAAGGCGGCGGTTGGGGAGCAGGATCCGGCGGGTAAGGCTCAGGTGGATGAGGGTGAGCCGCCACTGCCTAAGCCAACTGCCGCAGAGCTGGCAGAAAAAGAGGTCAGGCGTTTAGATAAAGAACAAGGCATGCATATGGTTGGTAAGCATAGCCCCGCAGTTTCAGATCAGGTATGGAAGCAACGATCAATTGACGGTACAGATCCCATTACCGGCAAGACCCCTTGGCATAGGAAAGGGAATCCAAGTTCAAGGTTCTACAGTTGGGAGTTACAGCTGAAAGCCTATAAATTAGCAATTAGAAAAAAGAATGATGGTCACGAGCTAATGACGGATAAAAGCGGAAGCAAATACCTGCGGTTGGACTTTCCTGGCGCGGGGGAAGGTTATATTCCAAATGCTAAAAATCCAAGTGATCCAAAATTGGTTAAAATGGATCGAATAGAAATGAAGTTTGATCGAGATACTGAAATTCCATTTACCCTGTATCCAATTAAATAGGAAATTTAAATGATTGATCCTAGTACAAACCAGCCATACACGCCTTCACCTGCATATTTTTTGGGGTGTTTTGATATATATGATCGAGAGGAAACATTGGGCGAAGAGCTTGAAAAATTCGACCCTAACAACCCTGTGGATAGAGAGGTGTTGATTGTAAATTACTCGCTAACAGAACGCTGGCGCATTACGTACAGACAAAAATACCTACTTTATAAAAGCTTAGAGGAAGCGTTGCGAGATAGTAGCTATGACTTTCAGGCCTTATTGGAACATGATTCTCAGGTGTGCTCCTCCTTCCCTAATGGCTGGGACGCAATGGCCAATCCACGAGTGTTCTTTGAGGATATATATAGGCTGGCAAGCGAAATATGGAAGGATGATCTTCGCAAGGCTGAAACTGAAGACAAGTCTACTTGGGAATATATATAGAATTGCTTGCTCTCTGACACTAAAGGTCTCGCATGGGTGGACCTTTGTGTCAGAGAGTGAGCAATTATTTATCTCACCTCAGCAATATCCAAAGCCCGATTAGCCAGCAGTTCACTCAACTCAATCACCTGCTGAATCCCCAGTGCAACATGCCGTCGAGAACCCTCAAGGTCAAACGCCAAATCACTGATCATGGCATTTGCTGACGCCAGATTTTCACTGAGATTGGCAAGCAAACATTCAGAATCCACATCAGGCGCGATGATGAAGAGGGTGTGTGTGTCGGACGTTTCTTTCTCAGGCGTGGGTTTCAGATAGAAATCCAGAGCCCGCGTAGCAGCGTCATCGAGCTTTTTGTTACGGGCCGACTGAACGCGTGATGCGGTTTCGTCTGCGGCTGGAGGATTCGGTGTAATTTTGGCCATCTACTTAGGTTCCTGTAAGTGATGCTGAAACCACCTCGCGACTAAACGAGAGGGCGGCAGCTGTACGCAGGTTAGTCGACCGGGGAACCTAAGAATCCGGCGCGCCCGAGGGCGCCCTGCGCACAGCCACCATCAATACAGGAACAGCAAAGCCTGTCAGACAGAGACCTGATACGCCTTAGGTTGAGACGGGCGACTAAACCCGATCACTGATGAGCAGTGACAAGGCTCAAACTACCGACGTGGTCCAAGGCGCACAAGCCGGCGGATTCTGGCGTAGTTGTAGGCAATGGCGCAAGGCGATGTCGGCAAGGGGTTAGAACCGCAAAGCTGTCAGGAAAATCCCATCCACTAGGGATGCAGCTCAAACCAACGCATCCACATACTTGGCAGGCTCAGCCTCAACCAGATACAAACTCCCCCCAGGCACTTCCTTCGCATGATGCTTAGCCTGCGAAGCCAGTTCCGCCAACTGGCTCGCATCCAGCTCCTCGCAGGCCTCTGAGCGCAGGTGCACTACGCCAATCGACAGCGACAACAACGCAAACTCCTGCCGGATACCCTGCCGATTCAGCGCGGTAAAACAGCCCGCGTCCAGATGTTCAGGGCGATAGAACCGGCGGCAATGGGTCTGGAAGTCGCCGAGCAGTTGGTTCAGACGCTTGCGCCAGTCTTCCGGGCCGAGGACCAGCAGGAAGTCGTCGCCGCCGATGTGGCCGACGAAGTCGCGGCTGGGGTCTATGCGTTCGTTCAGGCATTGGGCCAGGCACAGCAGGACTTCGTCGCCGCGGCCGTAGCCATAGATGTCGTTGAAGGGTTTGAAGCTGTCGATGTCGACGTAGCAGATCACCGCTTCCTGCCGCTGTTGCAGCAGACGGGTGAGACATTGCTGGATCGGTACGTTGCCTGGCAGCAGGGTCAGCGGGTTGGCGTAGCGGGCCTGTTGGATCTTCAGTTCGGTGATGAGCTTGAGCACGTCGATCACCCGTCCCAGTCCCAGGTAGTGACCATTGAGGGTGATGATGAAGTCTTCTTCGATGCGTTGCCGGGCGCGGCTGGTGATGAGGCGGCTGACTTGCTGCAGCGACTGGCTCAGTTCCACGGCCAGGAAATCATCGCTCATCAGGCGGCTGATGGGTTTGCGGGCGAACAGGTCGGTGGCGAAGGGTTTGAGCAAGGCGTCCGAGAGTGAATGGCGGTGGACGATGCCGCAGGGGTGGTTCTGATTGTCCAGCACGGCCAGGGAGTTGAGGTTGGCCTGGCGCCGAAAGGCTTCCAGGACCCGTGCCGTAGGGGTGTCGTGGGGCATGGCCGGTTGCTCGTTGAGCAGGGCGCTGAGATCGTTGATTTCATCGCTCAGCGGCACCGCGCCGCTGTCCTGTTTGGGCATCAGCGCCTTGGCGTCCCGTGACGGCTGTTCCTGAGGGCGGGCGAGCAGGTATCCCTGGACCAGATCGACGCCCATTTCCATCAACACCGCCAGTTCTTCCGGCAGTTCTATGCCCTCGGCAATCACCTGGGAGCGTGACGTCCGGGCGATCTTCAGGATCGAGCCGACGAATTCGCGCTTGAGGGCATCCTGGTGAATGCCGTCGATGAAGTGCCGGTCGATCTTCACATATTCGGGGCGCAATTCGGACCACAGCCGCAGGCTCGAATAACCGGCGCCAAGGTCGTCCAAGGCGATGGAGAAACCCATGGCCCGATAATGATGCAGTGCGTTTTGCAGGAGCTGGAAATCATCTATCGGGGTCTGTTCGGTCAGCTCGATCACCACCTGGCTGGGCGGGATGCCAAAGTCCTGCAGCAGTTGCAGGGTGCGTCCGGTCTGGTGCGCCGATTCCAGCAGCGACTCGGGTGAGACATTGAGAAACAGCTTGCCTGGCAGTTTCTGCTCGTTGAAGCGTTGGCAGGCGCTGCGGCGGCAGGCCAGTTCCAGTTCACTGAGGCGTCCGGCCTGGCGGGCCACGGAGAGCAAGGCGACGGGCGAATGCAGAGGGCTGTTGGACGGCCCGCGGGTCAAGGCTTCGTAGCCCAGGATGCGCCGTTCGGACAGGCACACGATCGGTTGGAACAGACTCTGCAAACCGCTTTGAGTCAGGATTGAACTCAAGGCACTCAGCTGTTCGGTCGTGGTCATGGCGATCTCTGGCGATAAAAAAAGGACCGGGCGCCGTGGTGGGGCGCCCAGTCCTGTATTTCACGACAGACTGATGTCAGTTTGATGACGCTCTGGCGAGAGTCACCATTAAATGGCCATCATCCTTGCTTGGCGACCGTCGTATTGAGTTTCAGGTAATCCAGCAGGATTCGCCCGGTCTCGCTCAGGTACGCATCGTCTTCCGGCTTGGTCTTTTCCGGTTCGGTGATCAGGTCTTCGTCTTCTTTCTTCAGCTCTTTGAGCGGCTCTTCGCCCTTGGCCTTGCGACGCAGGTTCTCCATCGCCAGTTGCTTGGCCTCGATGTCGGTATGCTGGGCGCGACGCTCGGCTTCGTTGAGGGTAACGGTTTTTTCCAGCATCAACTTCTGCGCCAGGGCCAGCTTGTCGCGGATGAACACGAACTCGGCATCCCGGGAGCTGCGGGCGTCGTGGTCGGACTTGAGCTGGGCCAGGAACGGTTTGAACGGGTCCACCGCCGGTTTGATTGCCGGCCGGATGGTGTCCCAAGGCATGGCTTCGGGCAGGGCGCTTTCACCGATTTCCTTGGTGTCGATGATCGACGGGTAATCGATATCAGGCAGCACGCCCTGATGCTGGGTGCTCTGGCCGGACACGCGGTAGAACTTGGCCAGGGTCAGTTTCAGTTCGCCATGGTTCAGCGGCTGGATGGTCTGCACGGTGCCCTTGCCGAAGGTCTGGCCGCCGATGATCAGCGCCCGGTGGTAGTCCTGCATGGCACCGGCAAAAATTTCCGAGGCCGACGCCGACAGGCGATTGACCAGCAAGGCCATCGGCCCCTTGTAGAACGCGCCCGGGTTCTCGTCTTCGAGCACATCCACCCGGCCATCGGCGTTGCGCACCAGCACGGTAGGGCCCTTGTCGATGAACAGGCTGGTCAGTTCGGTGGCTTCCTGCAAGGACCCGCCGCCGTTGTTGCGCAAGTCGATGACGACGCCGTCGACCTTTTCCTTCTGCAGTTCGGTCAGCAGCTTCTTGACGTCGCGGGTGGTGCTCTTGTAGTTCGGATCCCCGGCGCGGAACGCCTTGAAGTCCAGGTAGAAGGCCGGGATCTCGATGACGCCAAGTTTGTAATCCTTGCCATCCTGTTTCAGGTTGAGAATCGACTTCTTCGCGGCCTGTTCTTCCAGTTTCACCGCTTCACGGGTGATGGATACGATTTTGCTGGTCTGGTCATTTGGTGCATTGCTGGCCGGAATGACTTCCAGGCGCACCACCGAGCCTTTCGGGCCACGGATCAGCTTGACCACCTCATCCAGACGCCAGCCGACCACGTCGACCATTTCCTTATTGCCTTGGGCGACACCGATGATCTTGTCCGCCGGGCCGACCTGCTTGGTCTTGTCGGCCGGGCCCGCCGGTACCAGGCGCACGATCTTCACCTGGTCGTTGTCGCTTTGCAGGACCGCGCCGATGCCTTCCAGGGACAGGCTCATGTTGATGTCGAAGTTTTCCGCGTTATCCGGCGACAGATAATTGGTGTGCGGGTCGTAGGACATGGCGAAGGTGTTGATGTACGCCTGGAAGATGTCTTCGGCGCGAGTCTGGTCCAGGCGAGCCAATTGGTTCTTGTAGCGCTTGGTCAGGGTTTCCTGGATCTGCTTGGGGTCCTTGCCGGCGATCTTCATGCGCAGCACTTCGTCCTTGACGCGTTTGCGCCACAGGTCATCGAGTTCGGCTGTGCTTGTGAGCCAAGGGGCGTCCTTGCGGTCGACCAGCAGGGTTTCCTTGGTGTTGAAATCGATCTTGTCGACGCCTTTGTTCAGTTCGGCAATGGCGTAGTCCAGACGCGCCTTCACGCGGTCCAGGTAACGCTTGTAGATAATGAACCCTGCGTTCAGATCGCCGCTCTTGAGGAAATCGTCGAACTGGGTTTTCCACTTGTTGAATTCAGCGATATCGCCGGCCATGAAATAGCTGCGCGACGGATCAAGCAGCTTCAGGTAGCTGTCATAGATGATGACCGAGCGCGCGTCATCGAGCGGTGGTTTGCTGTAGTGATGACGCTTGAGCAACTCAACGACGTTAAGGCTGGCAATTACCTCGTCGCGATCAGGTTGAAGCTTGTCCCAGCTGTTGGCTGCGAACGTATCGCTCGACAGTGGCAACAGACCGAGGCCAATGACAAGCGCGAGGGCGGTGCTGGGGAACAGGTGCTTCATACTGATTCGACGCAGGGACAATTGATAACGCATATTAGGCCGTCTTTGAAGTCGCCGGTTCCATGTGGCCCGGGCGCAAAATGCAAGAAAGCCCGGCGTTACAGCAGCGGGCCCAGTCGAGACTCACTATGGAGGCACCGTGAAAGCATTGCAAGGCGTTGAAGGGCAAGTGGTATGGGCTGATGAGCCAAGTCCTACGTGCGATGTAGGGCAAGTTCGCATTCGTGTGGCGGCTGCCGGCCTGAATCGGGCCGATTTGTTGCAGAAAGCCGGACTTTATCCGCCGCCCCCCGGGGCCAGCCACGTACTGGGGTTGGAGTGTTCCGGGGTCATCAGCGAGGTTGGGGCGGGCTCGTCCTGGCAGGTGGGTGATCGCGTGTGTGCTTTGCTCGCCGGCGGCGGCATGGCCGAGGAAGTGGTGGTCGATGCCCGGCATGTGCTGCCAGTGCCCGAGGGCCTGTCATTGCCTGAAGCGGCCGCGCTGCCTGAGGTCTACAGCACTGCGTGGCTGAATCTGTTCCAGCTGGCAGGCCTCAAGCCCGGGGAGAAAGTGCTGCTGCACGCCGGGGCCAGTGGCGTCGGGTCTGCTGCAATCCAACTGTGCAAGGCGTTCGGCAACCCATGCTGGGTCAGTGTCGGTTCTGTCGATCGGCTGGCCTATTGCGAGGCGCTGGGGGCCCAGGGCGGCGTGGTGCGGGCTGACGACATCGAGCGCTTGAACGACTTCGCGCCCTTCGACGTGATCCTCGATCCGGTGGGCGCCAGCTACGCCAGGCTCAACGTGAAACTTTTGTCAGTTGACGGGCGTTGGGTGTTGATCGGGCTGATGGGCGGACGGGAAAGCCACCTGGACCTGGCGAAGATCCTCGCCAAGCGTATCCAGTTGCTGGGTTCGACCCTGCGCAGTCGCGACGATCAATTCAAGGCCGATCTGCTGCGGGATTTGGGTGAACATGTCTGGCCGTTATTCACCGAGAAGCGCCTGAGCCCACAATTGGCTGCGACTTTTCCGATCGAGGAAGCCGAAGCGGCGTTTGCCGAGCTGGCGGGTAACAAGGTGTCAGGTAAGTTGGTATTGGTGATTGATGAGAGTCTGAGCTGATTCCGGGGGACTGCCCGTGCTGCCGGAATGTGGAAAACCACGTACTGCCAAAGGGTTGACCTAGAGGTTAACCCTAAGGACCTGGGAGAACATTCGTTGCTCGTTGCTGTTTTTACGGACAATCGAGTAGTTGATCAGGACGGGTTTTCCGCTGTTTTCGGATACCCAGGCACTGGGAATGTCAAAAATGTTGGCTTGGCCGGACGTCACATCCTGGCTTTCAGTATCGTGAGTCGTGACACCGACCCAACGAACCCTGACGGTGTAGCCTGTTTCACCGCCGTAGTTCACGCTAACCTTCGAGTTGGAATAACTCGGCGCCGGTAATGGATGCACCGCTTGCGGGTCGATATGCAGCGTCAATCTTGCCGACTCTATCGTCTCACCGACGCCTTTCTCCTTGACTGAGTAACCGACCTCGACAGATCGACCGATATTGTCGAGGACTTCCAGACGAGGAATTGGGATCAATCTTTTACCGGGCGGGTCGCCCACCTCTATTACCCCGCTGTTGTAGTTGACCCGACCCTGCCAGCGCACCCTGATGGTATCGGTTGCATGCATACCCGTGTAGTGAGGTACTTCTACATCCACATGCGCGTCGGTGTAGATGTCGCTCATTTTCAGACGGTCGCCCGCTGCGTTATACGTTTTGGGAACCCTGGGTCTAAGCTTGTGCGAGGGAAGCACAGCCTGGTCCGCGACACTATAGGCAAACGTGGCGTCCTCCGAGGGGGTGTTGGGTAAGATAAGACGGATGATGGGGACCACCATGCCTGCGGTGCGGTCGTAATACTTCCGTTGGTCGATTCGGGCATTCGCGAGCCCGGCGCCGAGATAGAAGAAGGCTTGAATCGGTAATACCCCTGGCTGATTCTCAGGCCAGGCTTTAATTCGAAGTTCGTTGTGGTCTCCAAAGGCTACGGTGGGAATCAACGAGCGTACCCGGATGGCTTGATTGAAGGCATTTACCGCTTCAGAGCCCAAGTCATTTCCCACCATAAAGGCACAGGAGTGCACAGTTGGATTCCTGGAATGAGGAGCCGATTGATAATGAGCCACCCACTGCTCCGCGGTGGTCACATTTTGTTCTCGGCAAGGTTTACTGGTAGGGAACACGAACGGAGGAACAATGCTGTCCCTGCATCCGTACTGTCCCGCCGCGTCTCGATAGAAAGTAGCGCCGTCGAGTGGAAAATAACAGATGACTTCAGGTCTGATCTTGTCCGTTGGGGCGTTGAAATAAGGGTAGAAGATAAAACCGTTGGCTCCATTCCAGGGCGCGCGCACAAATTTCGTATCGGCTCTCAAGTAGGAAAAAGAGACCGCATCGGTCGTTCTTGAGAAGTCGCTATGATCCCAAGGATCGTACCTATCACTGGTTTTAGTGATGCGTAGCGTTACGCCTGAGCAGAGAAAGGCCGGTGTACTGGGGTGGCCGCAGTTGGTGGCGGTATTGTGATAAGCCGTGGTCAGGTTTCTGGCGGTTTCCTCACCGGAGTGCTCATAAATATTAGACGTCTGAAGTGCGGGCGGCGGTGAGGGTGATTGAGTTGCACAACCAAATAATACGGCGAGCGTGACGGCCGTAAGTACCTTTATGCTGGCGTTGATATAAGTCCACTGTTCAAGGCGCTTGTCCATGAAGGTTCCCGTCGTGGAGGACTGTCAAGTTGATCAGACGTGGAGTGTATTAACCTGCGGACACAGCGTTGCGTCTACTGTCAGAAATAACAGGTCAAAGCAAGAAGGCGCACCATCTATCGGAGACCTGCATGCGCCTCGCGTTGAACGTGTGAGAGCGAACTTGCTGAAGTGCCAAGTGGTGACTACAGAGCCTGAACGCCAGAGAACATCCGCTGCTCGGTACTGTTTTTACGCACAGTTGAGTAGTTGATAAGAACCGGTTTTCCACTGTTTTCGATTATCCAGGTACTGGGAATGTCGAACACATTGGCCTGGCGGCCCCGATCCCCCTGGACGAGATCGCCGGCACCCTCGACCCCCAACTGCCCGGTACCACCATCGAGATCCCGCTGGACCCGGCCATGGAAGAGGGCAATGCCATTGCGTTGATCTGGAACGGTATCACCGAGAGCGGCAGCTCTTATACGCCTGACTTGCCCCTGCATCCGCTCAGCAAGAATGAAGCGGAGGGCAGCGTACCGATTGAAATCGTCGTGGCCGGTGAGCACCTCACCGCCATTGAAGGCGGGACGCTGGATCTGTACTACAAACTGCTGCGCGATGCGGTGAGCCGGGAAGTCATCGAAGAGGAATCGCTGCACGCCGACCTGCTGACTATCGGCGTCCCCCAGGCTGAATTGCCAGCGCCGGTGGTCGAAGGGGAGAGCGACGGGGTTCTGGACCCGGCGGACAAGCCAAATGGCACGCGCCTGATCGTTCGCCAATACAGCGGGCAAAAGGCCGGCGATCGGGTGCATATCTTGTGGTGGGGGTCGAACACCGGCCGGTATCGGGATTCGCTTCCGGTCACTGAAGTGACCGAGAACCAGGACATCCCGTTCACCATCAGCGCCGCGCTGATCGAGGGCAACCGTAATGGCACGGTGCGGGCGATGTATTGGGTGAGGCGGGTTGCGGGTGGGACCAGTCCGTCAGAAATTCTGCTGATGAGCATTGGTGCGGGGATGGATTTGACTGCGCCCAGTGTCAAGCAGGCCACAGGCAGTTCGCCGTCCCAGCAACTGAACCCGGTGGCGGCCAAGGATGCCTTGACCGTGGTGATTCCAGACTACGGCGTCCAGCCGGGCGATCAGGTCAGCGTGACGTGGGCCGGCACTGCAGGCGCGGGCTCCCACACCACTCCAGTGCAAGCACTGCCTGCCGATCGCGAGATCGCTATCCCGGTCGAGGTGATCGCCTACAACCTGGGCCGGTCGGTGACGGTGACCTACACGGTGACGCGCAATGGCAATGAATCTGATCCGTCAGCCGCGCTCAACCTGGCGGTGCAGACTCTTGCCGAGAATGATCTGTCGGGTTCCAAGCCGAAGATCCTGCAAGCGGCCAACAACGGTGAGGGCACTGAGCTGGATCTCAATTCCATCAGTGCCGATGCCACCTGTCGGGCCGGTATCTGGCCGCTTATCGCCCCGGATCAGGATGTGTGGCTACGCCTCAAAGGCACCAGGGCCGACGGGACCGTTCCCTATGACCTGAATATCTGGGCCCCGCCGCCACGGGGCCCAAGAACCAGTCCAACCTGGATCACCCAAGGGTTCTATGACGTCATGGCTGCCTATAGCTATCTGAAGGAACTGAAGGACGGCAGCACTTTGTCGATGGAGTTCAAGGCAGACTTCAGCAAAACCACCAACGAGGCCAATGCGCTGACCTTTCCGTTGCGCACCTATACCGTCAAGACCGTTGCACTGGTGAATCCAACCCTCACCGATGTCCGCGACACCAAAGGTTCTGTTGTCGGCAAAACCACTGTTGAAACCACGGTGACTGTCACCGGTACCGGCAGCAGCGGTCAACAGATTCAACTCATGAATGGAGCGGCCAACATCGGCAGCCCGTTCACGATCCCGGCGACCGGCACAATCTGGAGCACCTCCCTCACGGGCCTGACACCCAACGCCTATAGCATCAAGGCCAAAGCGTTGTACGGCACGGGGATACCTGATTCTGCGGCAAAAAATTTCAATGTCACCGCCATCGAGATACCCCGCATCACCAATGTGGAAACCGCTGCGGGCGTGGAAGTGCCTGACGGTAGCATCACCGATCAGGTCAATGTCACCCTGTTTGGCAAGGCCTCGAAAAACCAACGCGTCGAGATCTTCGATAGCGCCATCTCGAAGGGCACTGTTGACGTTAATGGTGGTGGTGACTGGAGCTTGCATCAGAACGGGTTGGAGCAGGGTTTGCACAGCTTTACCGCCAAAGGACTCTATGGCAGCAACCCGGAATCGGCTGTCCGTAGCTTTACCGTGCAGACCTCCACCGAAGCCCCGACCATCACTTCGGTGCAAGATCCCGCCAATACCGAAATCCCCAACGGCGGTTATACCGTTTCGACCACTGTCAACGTCATTGGCAGGGCTCAGCGGAGCGAGCGTCTTCAGATTTTCGACAATGCCGTCTATAGAGGTGACGTCGAGGTCGACGGCAACGGTAACTGGAGTTTGTTGATGGGGGCACTTGTTCCAGGGCCCCATCTATTCACCGCCAAGGCGCTCTATGGCAATAATCCCGAGTCCAATGTCTGGGGCATTAACGTCTACGTGCCTTTAATAGTCGACCCCAGCGATATAAATCTGAGTGCCACACACTACAGAAAAGACGCAACCCCGCCGAATCCTCCCTCGGGTGCCTATGCGCACCGTGCTGTGTCAGGAGGAACGCCCCCCTATGCCTGTACCTCCAGTAATCCGGCCGCTGTCGAAGCGTATATGTATGACGCATCGACAGTGCGCGTTATATCGAAAGGGTCGGCAGGCTCCACTATCACGGTATCGGATCAACTCGGCCAAACGACGGCTTTCAACGTCTGGGCGAGTAATGTTCAGATGTTCTTGCCGGCCTTCAACAGGGGTAATTACCGCAATTGCAGGGACTGGATCAATGGCCAGGGTTGCCGGGTTCCAAGTGAATATGAGTGGGGCGCTCTGTGGACGAATTACAACCAGAATATGGGCTTGGGTGATTGGCGCAACTGGATTCTCGATCCAGGTGGTGCCCCCGTTGGGAAGAAGTACGTGATCAATCCACATACTTTAGCGAAGTTCCTGATCATGGATTTTGGAGACGTTCCTCCTTATGCAAGTGAAAACGCAGATGGCTTTGGCGTGAAAGGCGTTTGATAGCGCGGGTTTGATGCGTCAAGAACTGTGGTCATCCTGAAACGGTGACGGACTGATTTATGTCGGTGCGGTACGTACCCGATAAACTGTGGAAGCGAGCTTGCTCGCTCCCAATCAGGGTGGATCGGTGCTCACTTCCAGCTATGAATCGGCCACCCCGCCAGTTCGGCATGGGCCTTCAACACCGGATCCGGGTTCACCACATGGGGGTAGTCCACCCGCTGCAACAGCGGCAGGTCATTGCGTGAATCGGAGTAGAAACTCGCCCCCTCCAGGTTTTCTTCCTCGGCGTCCAGCCAGTCCAGCAACCGCGCGATCTTGCCTTCCCGGTAGGTCAGGGTGCCCACGGTTTTGCCGCTGTAGGCCCCATGGGCCACTTCAAGCTCGATTGCCAGGATCTCATCGATGCCCAGGCGCTCGGCAATCGGCTTGACCAGATGCGTGCCCGAGGCCGAGATCACCAGGATCCGGTCGCCGGCCTTGCGGTGTTCGGCGATGGCCTTGGTGGCGTCGCTGAAGATGATCGGTTCGATGAAGTCCTCCACCCAGGGTGCCACCAGGTGTTCGACTTCTTCCGGTGTGCGCCCGATCATCGGCTCCAGACTGAAGTCCATGTACTCTTCCATGCGCAGCTTGCCGTGGCTGTAGGCGTCCATCAGCTCGTTGTTGCGACGCATGAACGACTCGGGGTCGACCCAGCCCAGGCGCCCCATCTGCTCGCTCCAGAGGGTGGCGCAATCGCCGTGGATCAGGGTTTCGTCCAGATCAAAAATTGCCAGGGCCATCAGTGCGTTTCCCTTCTCAAGATCAGCTTCAAAATCAACACAGCCATCAGGCTACCTCACACAGGGCCGACGGATCGATGGAAAGCGCCAGGCGGGCGCCATCGGGATGCAGGTCGGCGGCCGAGCGGTTGAGCACGTCCACCACCAGTTCCACGCCGCGAGCCTCGACCCGGTAGCGGATCACGTTGCCCAGCAGGCTGTGGCTACGGATCAGCGCATCCGGTTCGCCGCTGCGACTCAGCTCGATGGCTTCCGGGCGAATGGCGATGCGCCCGTTCACCGGCCGTTGCAGCAATCGGCTGGCGCTGTCGGCGTCCAGCAGGTTGTAGTTGCCGATGAAGCCGGCTGCGAAAACGTCGACGGGCGCAGTGTAAAGGGTCTCGGCATCGCCGCTCTGTACGATCTTTCCCTGGTTCATCAGGAAAATCCGGTCCGACATGGTCAGGGCTTCTTCCTGATCGTGTGTGACGAAAATCGTGGTCAGGCCCAACTCGCGCTGAATCTGTCGGATCTGTTCGCGCAGGTGTTTGCGAATCCGCGCATCCAGGGCTGACAACGGTTCGTCCAGCAGCAACAGGCGCGGCCGGGTCACCAGGGAGCGAGCGAGGGCCACGCGCTGGCACTGGCCGCCGGAGAGTTGATGGGGGTAGCGGCTGGCGAAGTCTTGCAGTTCCACCAGGCGCAGGATTTCCTGCACGCGCTGGCGGCTGTCGTCGGCCTGGATCTTTTGCATGCGCAGGCCGAAGGCGACGTTCTGCTCCACGGTCATGTTGGGAAACAGAGCGTAACTCTGGAACACCATGCCGATGCCGCGCTTTTGCGGGCTCAGCGGGACGATGTCCTGACCGTCCAGCAGGATCTTGCCGGCATCCACCGCCGTCAGCCCGGCAATGCAGCGCAGCAGCGTGGACTTGCCGCAGCCGGAAGGGCCGAGGAGGGTGACGAATTCACCCTTGCCGATTTCGCAATTGATGTCGCTGAACACCGGCGTGCCCGCGTAGCCTTTTTGCAGGTGTTGGACGCTGACGTAGCTCATTGGCTTTTGTCCTTGTTCAGAATGTTCGCCGCCCAGGTCAGGACCAGTACGAAGAAGAAGTAGGAAATCACCAGGGCACTGGTGAAGTGGCCGCTGCTGTTGCGCATGTTGTTCAGGTAGACCTGCAGGGTTTCATAGCGGGTGCCCACCAGGATGTTGGCGAACACGAACTCCCCGAACAGGAAGGAGAAGGACAGCAGCAGCGCCACCATCAGGCCCTTGCGCAGGTTGGGCAGCACCACCAGCAAGGCCGCCTGGAAGGTGCTGGCGCCGAGCAGTTGGGCGGCGTCCATCAGATCGCGCAGATTGATGGCTTGCAGGTTGTTGGTGATCGCGCGGTACATGAACGGCAGGGCGACGGTGAAGTAGCAGCCGATCAGGATCCACGGCGTCCCCACCATTGCCAGCGGGCCGGAACCATAGAGTTGCAGCAGGCCTACCGACGACACTACCGGCGGCACCGCGAAGGGCAGCAGGATGAGGATGTTCATCAGTGCGTCGAGTTTCGGGAAGTGGTAATGAACCACGAACAGCAGTGGCAGGATAAGCACCACCGAGAGCACCAGCGCGCCGACGCAGACGATCAGCGACTGGCCGAAGGCGCTGAGAAAACGTGGATCGCTCCACAACTGCACGTACCATTTGAAGGTAAAGCCTGCGGGCAGCACGGTGGCCGACCAACTGCTGGCGATGGAGTAGATCAGCGTGCCGGCCAGGGGCAACAGCAGTATTGCGAACAGCAGGTACACCACGGCCCGATGGTAGAGGCCGACAGGGCTCGATTCAGCGCGAGACATGGTAGCTCCTCTTGAGCAGCAATTGATGGACGACGGTCACCAGGGTCATCAACGCCACCAGCACCACGGCCAGGGCGCTGGCCATGTTCGGGTCGAGGGAGATATCGCCGGAAACCATGGCGGCGATGCGAATCGGCAACACGTTGAAATTGCCGGTGGTCAGCGCGTATACCGTGGCGTAGGCACCCAGGGCGTTGGCCAGCAGGATCACGAAGGTACCCAGCAGCGCCGGGGTCAGCACCGGCAGACCGATGTGTCGCCAGAACTGCCAGCCGTTGGCGCCCAGCAGCGCGGCGGACTCGCGCCAGTCTTCGCGCAGCGCGTCGAAGGCCGGGTAGAGCAGTAGCACACCCAGGGGAATCTGGAAGTAGGTGTAGAGGATGATCAACCCGGTTTTCGAGTACAGGTTGAAGTCTTCGATGATCCCTGCCTGCTTGAGCATGAGGGTGATGCTGCCGTTGAACCCCAGCAGAATGATGAAGGCGAACGCCAGGGGCACGCCGGCGAAGTTGCTGGTCATGTTGGCGAAAGCGTTGACGAAGTTGCGCAGCTTCGAGTCGACCCGGCGCAGTGAATAGCTGCCGAGTACCGCGATGATGATCCCGAATACACTGGACCAGAAACTGATTTCCAGGCTGTGCTGGATCGCTTGCCGGTAGAACTTCGAACTGAAGATCTTGCTGAAATTGGCCAGGCCCCAGCCGAACTCTTCCGACTCCAGGCTGTTGACCAGCACCCAGAGCAGCGGGGCGATCTGGAACACGATGAAGAAAATCGCGAAGGGCACCAGGCACAACGCTGCCAGCCATTTGCCGCGCGTCATGGCATTCACTTGAGCAACTCCTGGCAATACGGTTTGTCGTGAGCAACACCGAGCAACTGGCAGAGGGTGCCGCACAGTTCGGTCTGCCGGGGCTTCGCGGCGGGGTCGAGGCTGAAGCTGTCCCCGAGCACGAACAGCGGCACTTCCCGTTCCTCGGCCAACAGGCCGTTGTGGGAACGGTCGTTGTTCATGCCGTGATCGGAAGTCACCAGCACCTGATAACCGCCATCGAGCCAGGCTTGCAGGTAGACCGCCAGGTTGATGTCGGCCGAGCGGGCACTGTTGCGGTATTGCGGGGTGTCGAGGCCATGCTTGTGGCCGGCATCGTCGATATTCATCGGATGCACCAGCAGAAAGTTCGGCGCGTAGCGCTGACGCAAATGTTCGGCATCGGCGAACAGATGGGAGTCGGGGTAGTGGTCATTCCAGTAGAAATGCCCGTACTGGATTGGCAGATCGGGGTTGTCGGTATGACGATCCCGCCCTGCCACGAATGGTGAGACGTTGTAGAGCTCGCTGACCCAATGGTACGCAGCCGCCGCCGTGCTCAGGCCAGCGTCGGTGGCGTAGTGGAAAACGCTGCGCTGGTTCGACAGGCGCGAGACGTTGTTGTGCACAATGCCGCTGTCGATGGGCGCGACGCCGGTGAGGATACATTCATAGAGCGGGCGGGACAGGGCCGGCAGTTCACATTCCAGTTTGTAGAGCGCCGCGCGTCCTGCGCTGATGTAAGCCTGCAAATGTCCCATGGCATGCCGGGCGACTTCGTAGTTGAGGCCGTCGAGCACTACCAGGATGACGTTGTGCTTCATGGGTACCGGGACTCCGGACAGGAACCAGAAAGCTCGGATTCACCGCAGCCCCCGTGGGAGCGAGCCTGCTCGCGATAGCGCAGTGTCAGTCGACTTCACTGTCGAAAAGTAGACCGCTATCGCGAGCAGGCTCGCTCCCACAGGGGGATCTTCGTTGGATATCCGAGCGGGCTAACGACCGCTTTATTGCATATTGATGATCACTTCTTCCTGCCACTTCTGTGGCAGTGCCTTGGACGTCTTCTCCCAGGCGTCCGCGTCCTTGATCGGGGTCACGCCTTTGTACTGCTCGTTCGGCAGCAGCTTGGCCTGGACCTCTGCCGGCAATTTCAGGTGCTCGGCGCGGATCGGCCGGGCGTTGCCTTTGGCCAGGTTGATCTGGCCGGCGTCACTGAAGATGTACTCACGAGTGAGCTTGGCCGCGTTCGGGTGCTTGGCGTATTTGTTGATGATGGTGGTGTAGCCGGAGATGACCGAGCCGTCGGACGGAATCAGCACGACGTAGTCATCCGGGTTGGCCATTTTGGCCTTGTAGCTCAGGCCGTTGAAGTCCCAGACCACGCCCACTTCGACTTCACCCTTCTCCATGGTGGCGATGGTCGGGTTGGCCATGGACAGGCGTCCTTGCTTGGCGATCTCGGCGAACATCAACAGGGCCGGTTGCAGGTTCTTCTCGTTGCCGCCGCTGGCCAATGCCGCCGCCAGCACGCCATTGGCAGCCTGGGCCGCGGTGCTCACGTCACCGATCGAAACCTTGTATTTGCCGGTTTTGAGATCAGCCCATTTGGTGGGTACTTCGGAACCATGCAACAGCTTCTTGTTGACGATGAATGCGATGGTACCGGTGTAGGCCAGGGCCCAGTTGCCGTCCTTGTCCTTGGCCCAGTCCGGAACCTGCTCCCAGGTGCTTGGCTTGTACGGTTGAACCACGCCCTGCTTGACCGCAATCGGGCCGAACGCCGCGCCGACGTCACCGATGTCGGCACTGGCGTTGTCTTTCTCGGCGGCGAACTTGGCGATTTCCTGGGCCGAGCTCATGTCGGTGTCGACATGTTTCAACCCGTAGGTCTTGGCCAGGTCTTCCCAGGTGCCTTTCCAGTTCGCCCAGTCATCGGGCATGCCGACGCTGTTCACGGCGCCTTCCGCTTTCGCAGCGGCTTCCAGCGTTTTCAGATCGGTCTCAGCGGCCATGGCGGTGGTGCACATGGCAATGGTCGAGCCTAACAGTGATGCCAGGAAAAGCTGTTTCATCCGAAGCTCCTATGGGCGTTTTCAACGCTGCGATTGCGGTTGTGTTGGCGGTTATGTTGGTCTAGGTCAGCAATACCTGAGCCAATGTAGGCGAGCCCTGTGACATTTTGATGTCGACGGTGGATGCACCCACACCGATTCGGTTCGCGCGCAGTGACTGATAGCTAAGCGTAGACCATGGTTAAACAGCTGATATGAAAGGACTTGGCCGCAAATTTGCAGGTCTGCGCATCGACCGTTCGGCGGTTCTGTCATCTGCCAGTAATGTGCAGTGCCTAGGCTTGCAGGAACGAAAGTGGCTCGAAGCGTGTACCGATTCCGCCCCGAAACAGTGCTGGTCTAGTCCAGATAGGTAACGTTGATGCGCATTGAGACAACCAAAGCGGTGACAACCATCGGGCAGGTTCTGCAGGAGCAGCTTGACCATGGGTTGCTGGCCCCCGGCAGCAAGTTGCCGGCCGAGCGCAAGCTCAGTGAGTTGTTCGGGACCACGCGCATCACCGTGCGTGAGGCCTTGTTGCAGCTCGAAGCCCAGGGGCAGATTTATCGCGAGGAGCGCCGGGGCTGGTTCGTCTCGCCGCCACGCCTGGCCTATAACCTGATGCAGCGTAGCCATTTCCACGCCATGGTGACGGCCCAGGGACGGGTGCCTTCTACCCAGGTGATCTCGGCGCGTCTGCAACCGGCCTCGGCGGCGGTGTGTGCCTGGCTGCAATTGCCGGCCTTGTCGAGCGTGATCCAGATCTGCCGCGTGCGGCGAATCGACGAGCGGCTGGTGCTGTATGTCGAACATTACCTGAACCCGCAGTATTTTCCCGACATCCTCGGGTTCGACCTCAACCAGTCCATGACCGAGTTGTACGCCCGTCATTACGACCTGCACTACGGTCGGGTGAAATTCGAGATTGTGCCCACGTCTTTACAGCCCGAAGCCGCGGCGGCGCTGAAGGTCTCGGTGGGCAGCCCCGGCTTGCGGATTGCGCGGGTCAATTATGACCAGCATCAACGGCTGATCGACTGCGACCTGGAGTTCTGGCGACACGATGCGATTCATGTCGGAGTGGACGTGCTGGACGCGGAGTCAGATTGACTGGTTGAGTTTGCTCATGATCCTGAACAGCACGGTGGCGAGGATCAGCAGCATGCCGATCCACATGGCGAAGACCCCGACATTCTTGTCACGAAAATTGAAGCCGACGGCCAGCAGGATCATCCCGGCGAGGATCGGCACCAGCATGGCGTTGAGGATGGACGAGGGAATCATGGTGACGGCCTTGTCGGGGGGATAAAGTCAGTCTAGTTGGGGTTTTGCGAGGTCGCGATGACCTGTATCAAACGCTGTTGTGGCGAGTGGACTCATCTGTGGCGAGTGGATTCATCTGTGACGAGGGGATTTATCTGTGACGAGTGGATTTATCTGTGGCGAGGGGATTTATCCCCGTTGGGCTGCGAAGCAGCCCCCAGCGACAGCGACTCAAATTGGACTACACCGAGTGGCCGACTTTAGGATTGCTTCGTAACCCAGCGGGGATAAATCCCCTCGCCACAGATTCATCTACTCCTGTAAGTGCATAGCATGACTAGCCGCAGGGGCCATGCTGCTGTGATCAGGGCAACTCCCGGCTGGCGTAGAACGCACTCAGCACTTTCACCAAGTGCGCCAGGTCATGGCTGCCGCACAGTTCCCGGATCGAGTGCATGGCGAAGGTCGGCAGGCCGATGTCCACGGTGCGTACGCCTAACTGGCTGGCGGTGATCGGGCCGATCGTCGAGCCGCAACCCATGTCGCTGCGTACCACAAAGCTCTGCACCGGCACTTCTTCGGCCATGCACAGGTGGCGGAAGAACCCGGCGGTTTCGCTGTTGGTGGCGTAGCGCTGGTTGCTGTTGACCTTGATCACCGGCCCGGCGTTGAGCTTGGGGCCATGGTTGGCGTCATGTTTGTCGGCGTAGTTGGGGTGTACGCCGTGGGCATTGTCCGCAGAAACCAGCAGGGATTTCTGAATGGTTCGTACGAACTCTTCCCCTTCCGGCAGCAGGCGACGCAGGGTCTGTTCCAGCATCGGGCCGTCGGCGCCACAGGCCGAGCAGGAGCCGACTTCCTCGTGATCGTTGCACACCAGCACGCAGGTTTCTTCCGAGTCGGCGTTGAGCAAGGCTTGCAGGCCCGCGTAGCACGACAGCAGGTTGTCCAGGCGCGCGCCGGCAATGAAATCGCCATGCAGGCCGATGATCGCGGCGCTCTGGGTGTCGTAGAAGCTCAACTCGTAGTCGAGCACCACGTCGGCGTTCAGGCCGTGTTCGCGGGCCAACTGGTCAGTGAGCACGGCACGGAAATCGACGCGCTCGTCGCCGGCGAACTGGGCAAGGATCGGCGGCAGTTCGTTCTGCGGGTTGATGGCCCAGCCCTGGTTGGCTTCGCGATTGAGGTGGATGGCCAGGTTCGGAATCGTGGCAATGGGCGCCTTGAAGTCGATCAGCTGGCTTTCGACCTTGCCGTCCCGGCGGAAGGTGACGCGCCCGGCCAGGGACAGGTCGCGGTCGAACCACGGCGCCAGCAGCGCGCCGCCGTACACTTCCACTCCCAGTTGCCAGAACCCGTGACGTTGCAGCTCAGGCTGGGGCTTGACCCGCAGGCAAGGGCTGTCGGTGTGGGCGCCGACCAGGCGGATGCCGTCGTGCAGCGGTGCGTTGCGGCCCAGCTTGAAGGCAATGATCGAAGAGTCGTTGCGCGTGACGTAATAGCGACCGTTGGCCTCGGTGGCCCAGGTCTCGCGCTCGTCGAGACGCTGATAACCCGCCGCCTCCAGGCGTTGGGCAAGGCTGGCGGTAGCATGGAATGGGGTAGGGGAGGCCTTGAGGAAGTCGATCAGGCCCTGGTTCAACTCTGCGCGCATAAATAGCTCCAGACAGCAATGGGCGGGAGTTTACCGTATTGGCTGTTGATAGGGAGAGGGACTGCAGTCTACGTTGACTGTGCCGCCGTCATCGCGAGCAGGCTCGCTCCCACAGGGGATCTTCGTCGAATACAGATTCTGCGTTCAACGCAATCCCTTGTGGGAGTGAGCCCTGCTCGCGATGAGCGCGCCGCAATCCTTCAGAACGGCGCCGGGCACTCAAAGCGCAAACGCTCGCCACTTTGCGGGTGGGTAAAGCTGAGCATGCTGGCGTGCAGGCACAGGCGGGGCCAGGCGGCCAGGGCCTGCGGGTGAGCATAGAGACCGTCACCCAGAAGCGGATGGCCGATGGACAGCATGTGCACGCGCAACTGGTGCGAGCGTCCGGTGATGGGCGTCAGTTCGACCCGGCACCAATCGCCACAACGTTCCAGCACGCGCCAGAAGGTCAGGGCGTGCTTGCCATGCTCATGGTCGACCACGTGACGAGGCTTGGTCGGCGGGTCGTAGCACAGGGGCAGATCGATGCTGCCGCTGTCCAGTTCCGGCTGGCCCCAGCACAACGCGGTGTAGGCCTTTTCGGTTTCCCGGTCATGAAACTGTCGGGACAGTTCACGATGGGTGTCCGGATCCCGGGCCAGCAGGATGATGCCCGAGGTTTCCCAGTCCAGTCGGTGCACGATTCGCGCTTCCGGATAGCCGTTTTCCTGCAGACGGGTGATCAGGCAGTCCTTGTTATCGTCGGCCCGACCGGGCACCGACAGCAGCAGGGTCGGCTTGTCGACCACCAGGACGGCGGCGTCCTGATGAATGATGCGGATGTTGGAAAGGGGCATTGAAAACAGTCTCGGTACAAACGCCAACGGCGGCTCGGATCCATTCCCTGTGTGGGAGCGAGCCTGCTCGCGATTGCGGTGGTCCAGCTTGCATTGAAGCTGAAGGGTCCACCGTCATCGCGAGCAGGCTCGCTCCCACATAGGTTCAGGCCCGAGCCGCCGTGGCTCCCGCTGGATCGATCAGCGATCCGGCAGGGTGATATTGAGTTCCAGAATCGAGCAGCTACCCTGGCTTTCCAGTGCGACATGGACGTCATCGTTGCCGATATTGACGTACTTGCGAATCACTTCGACCAGTTCCTTCTGCAAGGAGGGCAGGTAGTCCGGGGTGCTGCGTTGGCCGCGTTCGTGCGCCACGATGATCTGTAGACGCTCTTTCGCGACCGAGGCGGTACTGGGCTTTTTGTTGGCACGAAAGAAGTCAAAAAGGTTCATTACCTACCTCCAAACAGGCGCTCGAAGAATCCCTTCTTCTCGACGTTGAGGAACCGGTGTTCCAGGTCTTTGCCCAGCAGACGGTCGACAGTATCGCTGTAGGCCTGGCCGGCGTCGCTCTGGTCGTCGAGGATCACCGGGACGCCCTGGTTGGATGCCTTGAGCACCGCCTGGGATTCCGGGATCACGCCGAGCAGGCGTACCGCAAGGATTTCCTTGACGTCTTCGACACCGAGCATTTCGCCTTTTTCCACGCGCTCCGGGTGGTAGCGGGTGATCAGCAGGTGTTCCTTGATCGGCTCCTCGCCCTTCTCGGCGCGACGGGATTTGCTCGCCAGCAGGCCCAGCATGCGGTCGGAGTCACGCACCGAGGACACTTCCGGGTTGGTCACGACAATCGCTTCGTCAGCGAAGTACATCGCCAGGTGGGCACCTTTTTCGATACCGGCCGGGGAGTCGCAGACCACGAACTCGAACTGTTCCTTGAGGTCCATCAGGACTTTTTCCACGCCTTCCTGGGTCAGCGCGTCTTTGTCGCGGGTCTGGCTGGCGGCCAGCACGTAGAGGTTCTCAAGGCGCTTGTCCTTGATCAGGGCCTGTTGCAGGTTCGCTTCGCCATTGACGACGTTGACGAAGTCATAGACCACGCGGCGCTCACAACCCATGATCAGGTCCAGGTTACGCAGGCCGACGTCGAAGTCGACGATGACAGTTTTGTGGCCGCGCAGTGCGAGGCCGGTACCGATAGCGGCGCTGGTGGTGGTCTTACCCACACCACCCTTGCCGGATGTAACCACGAGAATCTTGGCCAAGGTGTTTCACCCCTAAGGAAAAAGGACGTTGTCCGTCCTTGAAAAACATCTCTTGAAAACTGCTGCAATTGGACAGGCTTGGCTGGAATAGGGGGCGGGGCCGGGTTTACCTCCGGTAAACACTGCCTGATCCTTTTTCCTACGTCGTTTTAGCCGTTTTCGCTACGTTTTAGAGATGCTTGGAAAATGCGGCAGTATCCGTTAAAGCCGAATGATGTTCAACACGTCGCCCGACAGGCTGACCTGGACGCCAGCCCCCCACAGCGGGTCACGGCGTAAATCTTCGGAAACCTTGTACTGCCCGGCGATGGAGAGCAGTTCAGCGCTCAGTTGCTGGCAGAAAATCCTGGCTTTCGTGTCGCCCTTGACGCCGGCCAGCGCGCGGCCGCGCATCGGACCGTATACATGGATGTTGCCATCGGCCAGAAGTTCCGCGCCCGGGCTGACCGAGGACACCACCACCAGATCGCCACCCTGGGCATAAATCTGCTGTCCGCCGCGCACCGGCGAGGTAATGACCCGGGTCGGCTTGACCTCGGGCACCGGCGGTTTTTCCGGTTTTCTGGTCGCTTCGGCCGGGGCCGGTTCCAACAGGCGCTCCCGGGCGCCGGACGGCGGCAGCACCGGAATGTCCACGGCGATGGCGGCGGCGATGTCTTCGATGCGGCTGGCGCGGATTGCCAGGGTGCGCAGGCCGTGCTGGCGGCAGACGCGCATCAGGCCCGGCAGGTCCACCGAGCCTTCGTGGGTCGGCAGCTTGTCCAGGGCCAGCACCAGGGGGGCGTTGCTGAAGAAGTTCGGCGCCTGGGCGACTTTGGCCGCGAGCTGCCGGTCAAGGCCCTCCAGGTCGTTGCGGGCCAGCTCCAGCACCGTAATGGCGAGCATGCTGCCCTTCAGCTGGAACACGGAATCTTGGTCTAGCGGTTCGGTTTGGCTCATGGTCGGCGTACAACGGCTTGTCACTAAAAGTGCCGAGACTTATAACGAGATCGTCCGCGAGCCGCAAGCCGGGTCGAACGATGTAGAATGCGCGGCCCATGTCTTTATGGAAGCTGTAATGGATCGCCCGCGTTTTCGAAGTGCTTTTTTTCACCCGCGTTTCTGGCTGCTATGGTGCGGCCTGGGGCTTTTGTGGCTGATCGTTCAGTTGCCTTACCCGTTGCTGCTGCGGGTCGGTCGTGTCCTGGGGGCGCTGATGTACCGGGCAGCGGGCGACCGACGGCGCATCGCCAAGCGCAACCTGGAGCTGTGTTTTCCGCAAATGTCCACGGCTGAACGCAAGCATCTGCTCAAGGAAAATTTTGCCTCCACCGGTATCGCCTTCTTCGAAATGGCCATGAGCTGGTGGTGGTCGCGTTCGCGGCTGGCCAGGCTGGCTCATGTCGAAGGCCTGGAGCATCTCAAGCAGGCCCAGCGCGAGGGCAAGGGCGTGATCCTGATGGCCCTGCATTTCACTACACTGGAAATCGGCGCGGCGTTGCTCGGCCAGCAGCACACCATTGACGGCATGTACCGCGAGCACAAGAATCCGTTGTTCGACTACATCCAGCGTCGGGGCCGCGAACGGCACAACCTCGACTCCCTGGCGGTGGAGCGTGAAGATGTGCGTGGCATGCTCAAGTTGCTGCGTGCCGGCCGGGCGATCTGGTACGCCCCGGATCAGGATTACGGCGCCAAGCAGAGCGTGTTCGTGCCATTGTTCGGTATCCAGGCGGCCACGGTGACCGCTACCAGCAAGTTCGCCCGTCTCGGCAAGGCGCTGGTGGTGCCGTTCGTCCAGGAACGCCTGGCCGATGGCAGTGGCTATCGTCTGGTGATCCAGGCGCCTTTGGAGGATTTTCCGGGTGAGACCGAGGAAGCCGATTGCATCCGTATCAATCGGTGGGTGGAGCAGTCGGTGAGCGACTGTCCCGAGCAATACCTCTGGGCCCACCGGCGTTTCAAGAGTCGTCCTCCGGGTGAGCCGAAGCTGTACGGCAAGCGCGGTTGAGCCAGCAGTTCCTATCCATGAGCACGGAGTGTTGCGATGATCCCAGCTGAACCGGTTACAGGTTTGATTCTTTCCGGCGGCGGGGCTCGGGCGGCGTATCAGGTGGGGGTATTGGCGGCAATTGCCGAATTGTTGCCGGACGAGGCGCAGAACCCGTTTCCGGTGATCGTCGGCACCTCGGCCGGGGCGATCAATGCGGTCAGCCTGGCGAGCGGGGCGATGCACTTCAAGACGGCCATCGAGCGGTTGACCGCGTTCTGGCAGGCGGTGCACAGCCATCAAGTCATGCGCAGCGACTGGCGGGGAGTGTTGGGCCAGGCAAGGCGTTTCTTTGGTCATAGCCTGCTGGGCCTGGGCGCCAGGTTGCCGGTGGCGCTGATCGACAGTTCGCCGCTACGTGAGTTGCTCGAGGCACAGTTCCACGCTTCGGGTATCGAGCAGGCCATCGCAGAACACCAATTGCGTGCGGTGGCGGTGACGGCGTTCGGTTATGAGTCCGGCCAGGCCGTGACGTTTTACCAGGGCCGCGGGACTATCGACGCCTGGCTGCGCCACCGGCGGATCGGCGTGCCGACGGTGCTGTCGGTCGAGCATCTGCTGGCCAGTTCGGCGATTCCCCTGCTGTTCGCGCCGGTCAAGATCGGCCCGCAGTATTTCGGCGACGGCGCGGTGCGCCAGTCGGCGCCCATCAGCCCGGCATTGCATCTGGGCGCGAATCGGGTGCTGGTCATCGGTGTCAGCGGCAACCCCCGTGGGTTCGCTGCGGCGGAGCCGGTGGCGCGCAGCTACACCGGTCTGCAACCGACCCTGGCGCAGATCAGCGGGCACATGCTCAACAGTACCTTCATTGACAGCCTGGAAAGCGATATCGAGTTGCTTCAGCGCCTGAACGGGTTCAGTCATTTGCTACCCGACGACGTGCCGGTCCATGCCTTGGGCGCGGCACCGGTAGACGTGCTGGTGATTTCTCCGAGCCAGCCGATTGATGAAATCGCCGCCCGCCACCGCCAGGAGCTGCCCCGTGCTCTACGGGTTTTCCTGCGCGGGCCGGGCGCGACCAAGACCAGCGGTGCCAGTGTGTTGAGCTATCTGCTGTTCGAGGCGGGGTATTGCAACGAACTGATCGAGCTGGGCCGCCGGGATGCGCTGGCCCAGCGCGATGAACTGAGACGGTTCCTGGGGGTGGCTCAGGGTTGATGCCAACTGATCCATCGCCATCGCGAGCAGGCTCGCTCCCACAAGGGATTTGTGGTGAACGCGAAATCTCAACCCACCCATAACCCCTGTGGGAGCCGAGCTTGCTCGCGATGGCGGCGGTACATCCAGCACTTACCTGGCCTGATCCATCGCTATCGCGAGCAAGCTCGGCTTCCACAAGGATTCCTGTGTATCCAGGATCAAGGTGGGTAATCAGAAGTGATACTTCAGCAAGAAGCTCGTATTGCTCTGGTTGGTCTTGAACCCATCACTGTCTTCGATTCCGTACTTGTTCTTCCAGTAGTCATATTCCACACCCACGTACAACTGCTTGGCACCCAGGTTCAACGCCTTGCCCAGGTCATATTTGATCTGCGGGTTGATGTGCAGGTTGGCGTGGGAGGTGCCTTTGGAATTGCTGTCGTTGTCCACCACCCAGTCGATGAAACCGTCGATCAGGATGTCGGATGAGCCCACGGGAATCGTGTATGCCCACACCGGGGTGATCTGCCAGACGTTGTCGCCAGCGCGTGGGCCTTCGGTCTGGCGGTTGTAGAAGTTCAGCTGGAAATAATCGAAGCCAGGGATGGCCAGGTCGAAGCCCGGGCCGATCAGGTAGGACTCGTTGTCGCCTTCACCGAACTCATAGGTCATGGCCAGCAACACGTCCTTGATCGGTCCCACTTCCAGCTTCTGGTCGAAAATCTTGCCGAACGACAAACGCGGGCTGAACTCGCCATAGTAGGTGTTCGAGCCCGACTGGCCGTCCTCCTTGCCGTTGTAGAAGATCCGGTCGAGGAAAAAGAAGTTGTCGCCGTATTTCCACGCATCGGCGTGTTCGAAGGTCACCGTCTGCTGGATGCGCGGGTTGACCTGGAAATCCTTGCCGTACAGGTAGGTCAGGCTGTTGTTCTGCCATTGGAACAGATCGTCGGCCATGGCCTGGCCGCCGGCCAGCAAGGATCCTGCGAGTATCAGGTTGGTGCACGTACGTTGCATTCGGTTTGCTCCCAAGGTAAGTGGTACCGCTTTTTTTTGTCAGCGCTCTGGTGTGGCGCCTTTTCTCCAGATAAAACATCCGTTCGGTCAGGTTTTTGCTTGTGGCAAATCCTGCTTGCCGAACCCAGGGAAAGATTCCCGGAGGGCTCGTTCAGCTGTCTGGAACAATATTTGTCGAGATGCAGGGAGTGGTTGCCAGGCGACCGGGTCGCCTGGCAGGTAGTGCGTGTAACGGGGTCAGCCAGGCCGGGTAGGGATACTCAGTTGGTCTGTGCGCCCTGGGTAATCCACGCGCCGATCAGGTCACGTTCCTGTTGGGTCATCTGGGTGATGTTGCCCAGGGGCATGATCTGGGTGGTCACGGCCTGGGCCTGGATACGCGCGGCCTGTTGCTGGATCTGCTGTGGCGTATCGAACATCACCCCGGCCGGTGCCGCGCTGAACAGCGGGCTGGTGGGCTTGGCCGAATGGCAGACCGAGCAGCGTTCCTGAATCACGCTATGTACCTTCTCGAACGAAGGCCCCTGGGCGTTGGCGGCCTGGGCCGGCGCTGCGGCGGGTTGTGCAGGCACGGTTTGCGGCTTGGCACCACCGCCGACGGCGGTTTCCGGCAATGGTTGGTACTCGATGGCGGCCGGCGCCTTGGCCACGTCGGGGGCGGTGGATACGGGCTTGGGTCCGGTGACATACGCCAGGCAGATCATCGCCAGGGCGCCGACTGGCAGCGTCCAGGCAAACCGGTTGCTGTCGTGACGGGTGTTGAAGTAATGACGCACCAACACCGCCGCCACCGCGATCCCGGCGAGGATCAACCAGTTGTACTGGCTGCCGTAGGTGCTCGGGAAGTGGTTGCTGATCATGATGAACAGCACGGGCAAGGTGAAGTAGTTGTTGTGCCGCGAGCGTAGCAAGCCCTTGGCCGGCAGCGCCGGATCGGGCGTGCGGTTCTCGGCGATGGCGGCGACCAGCGCACGCTGTGCCGGCATGATGATGCGGAACACGTTGCCGACCATGATCGTGCCGATGACTGCCCCGACATGCAGGTAGGCACCGCGACCGCTGAACACCTTGCTGAACCCATAGGCCGCGGCGATCAGCAGCACGAACAGGATCGCGCCGAGCAGAGCGGGACGCTTGCCCAGGGCCGAGTCGCAAAGGAAGGAATAGACGAACCAGCCGACGAATAATGAACCGATGCCCAGGGCGACGCCTTCGGGCCCGCTCAAAGTGCTGCCGGGGGCCAGCAGGTAGATCGTTGGATTCCAGTAGAACACCACGCACAGCAACGCGATACCCGACATCCAGGTGAAATAGGCTTCCCACTTGAACCAGTGCAGGTTGTCCGGCATGGACGGCGGTGCGAGTTTGTATTTTTCCAGGTGGTAGATGCCGCCACCGTGGATGGCCCACAGGTCACCGGCCAGGCCGCTCCTGGGGTTGACGCGATTGAGGTTGTTTTCCAGCCAGACGAAATAGAACGACGCGCCGATCCAGGCCACGCCAGTGATCATATGAACCCAGCGGATGCTCAGGTTCAGCCATTCCAGCAAATGTGCTTCCACAGTCGTTACCTCTCGCCCGTCACGCTTGTTCTCGCGTGATCGGACGCTTCTCTTATTGGTGGGGGGCGAGGATCAAACACTCATCCTCTTTGAAAAAATGCTCATCGCAGTTATTGCCTGTGCCACTGCGATCAACCACCAGGAAGTCATCCCGCTTTTCGATCGTCAGCACCGGGTGGTGCCAGACGCCGCGATGGTAATTGATGCCCTGCCTGCCGTTGGTGACGAAGGCGCGGACCAAGCCTGATACAGGTGCATCGCCAAGTGGCGCGACCACGATCAGAAAGGGGTTGCCGAGCAGCGGAATGAAAGCCTGGCTGCCCAGCGGATGGCGCTCCAGCATGCGCACGGTCAACGGCATGTCCAGCGCGTCGGCGCGGAAGATGCTGATGATCGCCTTGTCGTCCGGCGTGGCGGTTTCAACCGTCGCCAGGCGATGGAAGCGCATGGTCGAACCGTTATTGATCATGAAGTGATCGCTGCCGTCGGTTTCGATCACGTCACCGAAGGGGGCGAAGGCTTCTTTGGTCAAGGGTTCGATCTTGAGTGTGCGCATGTTGGTCTTCTTATCCAAAAATTCTGTGTTGTCTGTTCTATTGCTATCGCGAGCAGGCTCGCTCCCACATTTGACCGCGTGTCCTTGTGGGAGCGAGCCTGCTCGCGATTGGGCCCGACCCTATTTAGCGACCTTGCCCAATACCCGCAGGCGACTCACACCCCCATCCGGGAACACATTCAGGCGGATGTGGGTAATCGGGCCCAGGGCCTTGATCTGCTCGGCGAAGGTGTGTTCGGCGTGCATTTCCAGTTTCTGGCTTGGCAGCAGCTCGCGCCAGAACAAAGACTGAGTTTCGATCTGGCTGTCGGTACCGCCCTTGACGAAGGCGCCCTGGATCGAGCAGCTGTCGGGGTAGTTGCCCTTGAAGTGCAGGGTGTCGACGATGACTTTCTCGACCTCGCCGGCGTGGCCCAGGGCAACGATGACCCAGTCGTTGCCTGGCGTGCGGCGACGGGCGGTTTCCCAGCCGTCGCCCATGTTGACGCCACGGCCCGGGTTGAGGATGTTGCTCATGCGACCGAAGTGCTCGTCGGAGCAGGCCAGGGCGCGACCACCGTTGAGAGCAGCCGCCAGGTCGATCTGTTCGTTGTCGCCGACAGCCGACCAGTCGCGATACGGAATGCCGTAGACCCGCAGCCGGGCCACGCCGCCGTCGGGGTAGATGTTGAAGCGAAGGTGGCTGAAGGCCTGGTCGTTGCTGATTTCGTGGTAATGGTGGCTGTTGCCTTGCAGCTCGACAGCGGACAGGACTTCGGTCCACTGAGTGTTGTCGTCCGGTTCACCTTCGGCCAGGAAGCAGGCTTCCAGGGACGCCGACGGTGGGTAGTTGCCGGTGAAGAATGAAGTGTCGATGTCCACGCCCTTGATCGAGCCCGGTACGCCCAGGCGGATCACGGCGCTGTCGTAGCCTTCGAAGCGCTTGCGGCGCGACTCCCAGCCGTCCATCCACTTGCCGTTGTCATCGAACACGCCTTCCTTCCAAACGGCCGGCGTGGGCTGGAACAGGCGGTTGGCATCGGCGAACCAGTCATCGGTGACGGAGATGATCTTCGTGCCGAGACGGGCGTCGGCCAGGTTGACGAACTTCTCGAAAGGTACGGCGTAAGCTTTCATTCTTCTTGTCTGCCTTTAATAAGTTGGCTGGGATGCTTGCTGCCTGGGTCAGGCTGCTCGCTAAAGGGTCAGTAGCCGGAACAACGCGATCTTGTTGATCTCCGCCAGCGCGCACTTGAACTCGGTGTCCACCGGGTTGTGGATGCGGGTTTCGAACGCCGCGAGGATCTGGTGCCGGTTGCTGCCTTTTACCGCCATGATGAAGGGAAACTCGAACTTGGCCTTGTAGGCGTCGTTCAGCTCGGTGAAGCGCTGGAACTCTTCGGCCGTGCATTGGTGAATACCGGCGCCGGCCTGTTCGTTCGTGCTGGCTTCGGTCAGTTGGCCCTGGACGGCGGCTTTGCCGGCCAGGTCCGGGTGAGCGTTGATCAGGGCCAGTTGGCTGGCGTGATCGGCACTCAACAGGATGTCGCTCATGCGCTGGTGCAGGGTCTCGATCTCGTCGATCGACGGGTCCTGGCCCAGGTCGAAGGCTTTCTCGGCGACCCACGGCGAGTGTTCGTAGATGTCGGCGAAGGCATCGACGAACGCCTCGCGGCTCAGGGTCGACGGCTTGAGGGTCTGGAACGCGGTCATTGGGTGGCTCCAGGGTGCGGATGGGTCTGTTGCCAATGGCGGGCGATGTCGACGCGACGGCTGAACCAGACCTGCTCATGGCCCTTGGCGTATTCGAGGAAACGCTTGAGGGAAGCGAGGCGCGCAGGACGGCCGATCAGACGGCAATGCAGGCCGATGGAGAGCATCTTCGGGGCCTCGGCGCCTTCGGCATACAGCACATCGAAAGCATCCTTGAGGTACTGGAAGAAGTCGTCGCCGTTGTTGAACCCTTGCACCTGGGTGAAGCGCATGTCGTTGGTATCGAGGGTGTACGGGATCACCAGGTGCGGCTTGCCGTTGGGGGTGTTCGGTTCCCAGTAGGGCAGGTCATCGTCGTAGGTGTCGCTGTCGTAGAGGAAACCACCTTCCTCCATCACCAGCCGCCGGGTATTGGGGCCGGTGCGGCCGGTGTACCAGCCCAGCGGACGTTCGCCGGTGATTTCGGTGAGGATGCGGATCGCTTCGAGCATGTGCTCGCGTTCCTGGGCTTCATCCATATATTGGTAGTCGATCCAGCGATAGCCGTGGCTGCAGATCTCATGACCGGCGGCGACCATGGCGCGGATCACGTCCGGATGACGCTGGGCGGCCATCGCCACGGCGAAGATGGTCAGCGGGATATCGAATTCCTTGAACAGCTTGAGGATGCGCCAGACGCCGGTGCGGCTGCCATACTCGTACAGCGACTCCATGCTCATGTTGCGCTCGCCCTGCAGCGGTTGCGCCGCGACCATTTCCGAAAGGAACGCTTCGGACTCCTTGTCGCCATGCAGGATGTTGCGCTCGCCGCCTTCTTCGTAATTGAGCACGAAGGACAGGGCGATGCGGGCATTGCCCGGCCAGTGGGGGTGGGGAGGGTTACTGCCGTAACCGATCAGGTCGCGTGGATAGTCAGCGCTCACTGCAGTCTTCCTTCTTGTTCGTACCATGTAGGTGGCGCCCGGGCGATGAAGCAAAGGCTGGCGTCACGACGATGGGGTGATTGTATACAACTTTATGCGCAGTTTGTAAGCCCGTTTTTCTGCATTTTTCACCGCACCCCTGGCTGACCCTACACTGCAAGAAATCTGCCGGTTTGGTCAATTAATCATTAGAGGAGCCGTGTATCCTTTGGTTTGGCTCGAACCTGGTCTAAGGAGCGGGCGGACGAAGGGTGGAGCAAATGTGTGTTTTTTATTGTGTACAATTTCTTTTTAAAATGTCTTAATTTGCACATCGCCGCAGCGTTTCATGCTCTGAAACGGTGCGGCTTGTCTTTCAACTGATCAGGAGGCGTCGGGCCGGACTGCTCTGCAGCGAGGCACGCACAATCAATGGGACGTTTGACTACTCACGTTTTGGATGCTGCACACGGCTGCCCGGGCAGCTCGATCAAGGTCGAGCTGTACCGTGTAGAAGGCCCGCAACTGCACCTCGTCGCCAGCGCGTCGACCAACAGCGATGGCCGTTGTGATGCACCGCTGTTGCAGGGGGAGGATTACCGTTCGGGGGTCTATCAGTTGCAATTCCACGCTGGCGATTACTACCGCGCCCGGGGTGTGCAATTGCCCGATCCGGCTTTCCTCGACGTGGTGGTGCTGCGCTTTGGCATCTCGGCCGAGCAGGAGCACTACCACGTGCCCCTGCTGATTTCGCCCTACGCCTATTCAACCTATCGCGGCAGCTGACCCCAGGCAGCCGCCTGCTCCTGGAAGCGCCTGCGCATAGAGCTTCCTTGGTTTTTCGCCCGCTCACACTGCGGGCTTTTTTTTGCCTGCCTGTTACAGCCGGGCATTGTCATCCCGGATGATGAAGACGGTGTCGGCGTAGCCTGGCAGGATCTGGGAGCCGCCCTTGAGCCAGATGATCTTGTTGGCGGCGTGGGCGTTCTTGACGGCTTGCGCGGCGGCGTCGCCGACCTGGGTTTCCAGGTTCATGCCGGTGGTGTTGGGGTTGGTGTGGGTGGGCAGGGACAGCTTCGGGATCCGGGTGCGATGCAGGCTCATGAAAAACAGATGGTCATGCCCTGTTCGCCGAAAGACCAATGCCGGAAAGCTGTTGAAGTTGTTGGGCTCCATGACCGTATAACCATTACGGGTCAGGAGGCCGGCCATGAAGCGTTTGAAGTCCACTGTCGAATAGGTCGAGAGGAAGAAATCCCACTGCCGCCGGAACCGCATGGGGTCGAAATCCAGCCGCTCCAATGGGCCGGCCGAGGACGGGAAGGGCAGCTCGATCGCCCGCGAGGTGCTCGTAACACCTGATGAGGTTGGCAGAATCGAGAGCATCAGCAATGGATCGCTCCATTGCGGGTGCGGTGACGGGGTGGCCTGTTTCCAACTGTGGAAAATCTGCCTGAGGGCGGTCAACCCCGCGGCATCGGCATAGTTCGAGCTGTTGGCCAGCTCGAACTGCTTTCTGGCAATGTTTTCCAGGGTGACGGTCGTGACTTCCGGAAAAACGTCCCTGACGTAGGCCGTCAGCGGTTTTTCGAAGGGCAGCCTGGCGTCGATCTCCCAGTGATCATCCGGTGGGACGCGTATGACGGCCCTGGGCTGCTCGTCAGGCGTATGCCTGAGAATGGCCTCCAGCAGGTCGAAATCATAGGCAGGATGGGTGGGGGGCTGGATGTAGCTGATCGGGAATTCGCGCTCCTCCATGCGACTCATCACCTTGTAGTGAACATCGTTCACGGTGATGAATTGAGGCCGTGTGAGCGTAGGCGTGAACGCCCAGTCCCGCCTGAATACCGCCGGGCTTTGCACAGCGGCTTCGCCTGGGGGAGGCGACGTCGTGCGCTGGCGCTTGGGCGCGGTCGCTCCGGACGGTTCATCGTCCGACAGGCTGTGGAGGGTGATGGTTTGTGGGGAGTCACTGTTACCTGGTTCGACGGGCTGGGAAACCCGCCGCCACAGGAGGCTGCCTTGCACTTGCTCCAGGCGCGGTCCAGAGGCGATGAGCTCAGTGCTTGACCGGGCCCGATAGTTTTGTTCGGCATCGCGGCCCAGCAGTACCGTTGCACCGTCTTCAAGCTCGACGTACGTACGTGTCCTGAACGTTCGGATGCCGGAGGTCGCGTCTGGCACCGATAACAGGGGGACCAGTTCGGGGGAGAGGTGGTAAGTGTCCAGTGACGCCGCTGCGGCCACACCGCTGGCGGACGCCTGTTGTGTGATTTCGGATACCTGGATGGTGATGGATTGGGATTCAGGCGCTTCAGTGTGCCTCCCCTGCGGTGAGACGGATGCCTGGCCCGATCCTTCCGTTCTCATGGGACTCCTGGGCAAACTTTCCGGGGTTGTATCGTGACTGGTGCGGGACGTATCGGAGGAAGACGTTGGAACAGTGGGGCGAGTGTTTTTTCTTGGACTCATGGAATGTTCGGCTCTTGAATATAAATAATGAACATGACTTTGGAACTGATGACTGATCGTCGCCTTGAAGATACTCATGGAAAATGCGCGCGCAGGTGCACTACATATGTATTGCGTTTGAACTAAATATCTGGAAAAGCCTGCCAGAGACTATGTAGGGTCGGTAAGGACTTCACCCGGCGAAAGCATCCAATTCATATAAGGCAGTTCTCCGGCAAACGTCGGGCTCAAGATGATTGCCTGCGCCAACATCAATGACTTGCTCAACGTTAAGCTCTCTATCAGTTTTGCGCACTGTTCCCACAATAAACGCAGTGTCTCATCGTCCAGCGGGGGATGTTGGCTGAGGCCTTCTCGGGCCATATCCTGATAGATCCTGAGATGGTGGTCGCACAAGTTCGTTTTTTTTAGATCCCGCGTTGTAATGACACGAGACTTATCGGTATCCAGGGTCCACTTGCGTGTCTTGAGGTGATAGCTCAGTGTGCCGGGGGAACCATCCCTGACGGCAATGTTGAAGACTTTTAATTGTTCGGACGACAACTTGGCAAGTTCCAGGGGCAACGCGACGTCAGGGTCGAGCACGGGCGCGAAATACCGGGCATCCAGCCCTTCCACATAAACCCTCTCGAACAGGCTGTCGACCGCATGCACCACACCCTGTGCGGTGATCACGCGTATCTGGTCCACCAGGTCGTCAACTTCATAAGCGGGAAGATGAATGACTGTTCTACCGATTCGCAGCAGGTTGGAAGCCAGCTTTATCTCGACCTGGCCGAGCAGGGTGGCGTCGAATTCCCACCGCGAGGCCTGAGGTATTCTGGGTTTGGCGCTGGCCAGTGCGCCTGGCGTGGAGAGGCGCAGCGTCATGTCCGGGCCCAGGTGGACAAGGTAGGTGGAGCCTTGGCCAATCAGGACCTCGACACCCGTTTGTACAGCGGATGAAGTAAGCAGGGCGCAGGTCGCCCGGTTGCCCATGTCATGGGGCTTGTTATCCAAGGGCTGAAGATAGGCGTACTTCTTTTTCGTCGGCGTGAGTGGCAGTAATAGTTGCGTTTTCCATTGCACCGGGTCCTTGTCTATGAACTTCTTGTCCAACAACAGGCCGTAGTCGGGGGTGGGCACGGCCAAACGGCAGGATGTGCCGTCATTCATGATCAGGATCACCGTATGATTCGAGCCGAGGACGGAGAATACACGTCGTCCCGTGGCGTTTTTTCGCGCGGTATAACGCTCGTCGGAACTGACGAGGTTATTCACGATGACCCGGCGATTGCCAAAGTACAGCGTCAGGCCACACTCTCCATACTTCACCGTATCCGATTCGTCTTCCCGAATGACATGGGCATTGTAGTGGGCTTCGATTCGTGTCAATTCGGAGTGGACGTAGTCCAGGTGAAGTGTGGTGGTGTAGTCACTTTTCTGTTTGATGTTGAGTGTAGTGAGTTCGATAAGGCGGGAAACGTAATAGCTCGTATCTTTGTCGTGGGCGATCGATTGCTCGCTTCGATCATTCAGGATGGCCGGGTTTCGCGGCGTCCCTTGTTGCACCATGACGGCTTCGATGGCTAGCCAGTTGCCATGTTCGATGCTGTCGGGCAGGTCGGGTACCCAATGGAAACCATCTTTCGTAATGAACGTCAGTTTGTTGTTTTGTAAGGATCGCGGATACGCAGTGTCGCGGTAGACATTGTTGACGGTGACCTTGCGCACGTCCCAATCGTTCGAGTCGAAGCACGAAACCAGCACCAGGTTGCCGGCTTCAATTGCCCAGCTTTCGATCAGGTCCGCTCGCCAGTCCAGTGCGATAACGCTGTTACCTACGCCGTCTTCGCTGATCGATACATGACCCGGTTTATGGGCGACGGCGTAGACATCGTCGCCTGGGCCGCCGTCTGCGTTGCGGTTATTGCCACTGAGGATAAAAATCCGGTCATCTCCCGCGCCGGCCTCGATGGAGTCGTTACCTCGGGATTTGATGATGTTCGGGCCGGCCGTCCCCTTGATGACGCTGGTGCCACCCTCACGCAGTTCGACATGTTCAATGCTTTCAAGGACGGTAGGGCGATAGGTGCCGTTTGCTGCGCCATGTGGGGCTTGAGTGATCACGCTGACCCGCCCGGCGGCCAGATCGACCCGGTAACCCAGGCGCGGCTCCTGACTGTCGCTGGCACCGCCCGCCAGGACCAGCGTGTCATTGCCTGCGCCCCCCATCAGGCGGTTAGGTCTGGGCGCCGGGGTCCCGGCGACGATCTCGGGCGCTCCCTCGAAAATGAACACATCATCCTTCACGCCGCCGGTCAATGCCTTGACGCCTGCCCCGTAATGGAAGACGTTCGGCTTGTTTTCAACACCCAGGACGGTGTCGTTGCCGCCGCCGATAGCCCAATGGATGTCTTTGTGGTCAGCCGCCGTTCCAATGACTGCACCGGGTGTCTCAGGCGTTACGCCGCTGCGTGCATCGATCCAGTCATCGCTGTCCTTGATCCGGGGGCGCACGGCGGTTGCCTGATACCTTTCCCCGGTCCACCAACTCCGGGTGTTGTAGGTCACCCGTTCGAGCTCCACGGTGAACGTGCCGTTTACGATTGCTTCAGTGCTGTCTTTCAACGGTCCCCTGAGCAGGTTCAAGGCGTTGGCCTGGAGCCGCTTTGTGTGTTCAGTGGTCGCCTTGGCGAGGGTGTAGCGGTCTTGGATACCGTCATCGGGACTGATCGTCCAGAAGGCGAACCAGCCCGTACGGAGGCGCTCGTGGACGGTGAGTTGTATGTAGTCGTCGATTTCATCGACTTGACGGATCGCGCCCCAGATCTGTGAGCCGACCACTAGGATAAGCCCGGCGGCCAGGCCCGCGGGACCCGCCGATGTAAACCCTGCCAGCGCCGCGACGCCGAGGGTCACGGCCATGGCGGCACTGGTCACGTTCAAGGCCGCGTTGACGTAGTGGTCGGTAGCCTCGCGGCCGGTGGAGCCGGCCGCGGCCTTGAACGAGTCCACCGCGGCGATGATGTCGAAAGGCAGTGTGAGCACGCTGGCAATCAGGCCGCTTCCCCGGGCCAGCCTGATGGCGAAGGTCGTTTTGGCGAAATCCCCCAGGGAGCGTTGGCCGGCCTTGATCATGTGGGTGGCTTGGCGGGTCACAAGCGCTTCGACACCGATGGAGGTCACCTCGGCGGCCACGCTGGCCCCGTTGAACAGGGTCTGGTACGCGTCCTTGTCCCTGATGGCGTCTTGCAGGCCCCGCAGGCCGCTGTAGATGCCGAAGGCCTGAAGCCCCAGGCCCGTGGGAATGAGGGCCTGGCTCTTGGCCTGGTTGATCCAGCTGGATGACCGTTGCACCAGCACTTGGGCGTCGAGGTTCCGGGCCACGTTCAACAGTCGTTCAAGCGTGTTCCGATAACGGCTCGGTTCAGCCTGGGTGCCGGGATTTTCCCGCAACAATGATTGCGCGGAGCGTGACCGCTGGCTTGCCAGTTCGAACAGCAACGTTGGCAGCCGATAGTCGTTTGCATCGCCGGTGAGTTCTAGACGGGTTTCAATATCACTGGCGTTGAATTGCAGTGAGTTCAGGAAAAAGCGATTGGGGATGCGGAAGAAAGTATTGTCACCGTTCAGGGGCTGTCCATCGGTTGTTGCACCGAGTGCATTCAGGGCAGAACGAGTGACGGCCACGGAACCGATGTGGAACGGGCCGTGCAGTTTATCCACAACTTCAAGTTGCGCCTGTCGCTGCTTGAGTTCTGAACTGAGCTGCGATCGATCGGCAGCTTTGAAATCGAGCGTTTCGGTTGTGCGCGCATTGGCGTGCAAACCGATGTCTGTAATGACGATGCCACGCTCGGCAAAAACGGAGGGCGGTTGAATAACCTTGGCCATTGTGAACGTCCTTGTTCAACGATGATTGAATGGCCCTCTATGTAAGATGTTTTCCTGAGCGGTGTATATCGATGGGTTGTTGCCTCGTTTTGCCACTCAGTGGGTGGACAATAGAGACGCTGCGCCCGCGCCTCCAAACAAGCCCGCACTGAGGCGATTGAACCAGCTCTGGCCTTTACCCGTACGCAGGTACCGCGCCGCGCCGTGGGCGCCGAGGCCGTAGGCCAGCTTGCAGAGCAGGTCGAGGACGGTCCAGGTGGCGATCATGATCAGCAACTGGGGCAGAAACGGTTGTCCGGCGCTCAGGAACTGCGGCAGGAAAGCGGCGAAGAACAGGATGTCTTTCGGGTTGCTGGCGCCCAGCACGAATGCCCGGCCAAACAGCGCACGAAAGCGCGGGACGGCGGCGGCCTGGGGCACTTCGGCGCCTTGGGAGGGCTGGCGCGATTGCTGCCAGCTTTGCCAGGCCAGGTAGAACAGGTACAGCGCACCGACGATTTTCAGGGCACTGAACAGTTTTTCCGAGGCCAGCAGCAACGCCCCGAGCCCCAGCGCCGAGGCGCTCAACAAGCAGATCGAGGCGATCACCCCACCCAGGAACGCCGGATACGAACGACGCAGGCCGTAGTTCAGGCTGTTGCCGATCATCAACAACGACAGGGGGCCGGGGATGAGAATCACCACCAGCGCGGCGCCACTGAACAACAGCCAGGTTTCCAGATTCATTGCTTTGCTCCTGATGTACAAAAGCCTCACCCAATGGGTGAGGCGGGTGGATACGGTGCCGCTTACAAGAAGATGAACTTGGCGATGAAGATCGCGCAGAGCACCCACAGGCTGACAGAAATTTCCTTGCGTTTACCGGTGCCGGCCTTGAGCACCACGTAGGTGATGAAGCCCAGTGCGATACCGTCGGCGACCGAAAAGGTCAGGGGCATCATGATGGCCGTGACGATGGCCGGAATGCTGTCGGTCGGCTCGTCCCATTCGATATGGGCCATGCCGCCCATCATCAGCATAGCGACGTAGATCAAGGCACCGGCGGTGGCGTAGGCGGGGATCATCCCGGCCAGCGGTGCGAAGAACATGGCGGCAATAAATAGCACGCCAACGGTCACCGCGGTAAGCCCCGTGCGGCCTCCCGCCGCGACACCGGCAGCGCTTTCCACGTAGCTGGTCACCGGGGGCACGCCGACCATGGCGCCGAATACGCTGGAAGCGCTGTCGGCCTTCAGGGCGCGGGAGAGGTTCTCGATCCGGCCATCGGCCTTCACCAGCCCGGCACGCTGGGCCACGCCCATCAAGGTGCCGGCGGTGTCGAACATGTGCACGAACAGGAAGGCCAGCACCACGCTGATCATGCTGACGTTGAACACGCCAGCCACATCCATTGCCATCCAGGTCGGCGCCAGGCTCGGTGGCGTCGACATCACACCGTTGTACTGCACCAGACCCAGGCCCCAGCCGGCCAGGGTCACAGCGATGATGCTGATCAGGATCGCGCCGAACACTCGGTGATAACTGAGCACGGCAATCATCAGGAAGCATACGGCGGCGAGCAGCGGGCCGGGTTCACGCAACGAGCCGAGCTTGATCAGGGTGGCAGGGCTGTCAACGATGATCCCGGCGGTCTTCAGGCCGATCAGTCCAAGGAACAACCCGACCCCCGCGCCCATGGCGAACCGCAAGCTCACCGGAATGCTATTGAGCAGCCATTCACGAACCCGTGACAGGGTCAGGATCATGAACAGCACGCCGGAAATGAACACCGCGCCCAACGCGGTTTCCCAGTTGTAGCCCATGGTGCCCACCACGGTGTAGGTGAAGAAGGCGTTCAGGCCCATGCCCGGCGCCAGGCCCACCGGCCAGTTGGCATACAGACCCATCAACAGGCAACCGAGAGCGGCGGCGATGCAGGTGGCGACGAACGCCGCGCCGTGGTCGATGCCGGCGTCGGCCATGATGTTGGGGTTGACGAAAATGATATAGGCCATGGTGATGAAGGTCGTCAGACCGGCGATCAGCTCGGTCTTCACCGTGGTGCCATGCAAGCTGAGTTTGAAGATGCGCTCCAGCCAGCCATTGCTTGATGGCGGCGAGAGGTCCAGCGTCCGGGCTTCGGGTTTGCGGCTTTCCACAGCGAGTACTCCTCAACAGTTTTATTGTTATTTCCAGCGTCGCAGGCCTTGCGGGGGAGGCTTGCGCGCCTTGAGGCAGGTAAGGCTGGCGAAGTAGTTGACCTGATGGTCAGGAACTCGCACGAAGCGAATTATGCTTTTGTATACAAATAAAGCAAATAATGTTTTCTGGTTTGTAGACGAAATGTCCGGCGATAGGGATATATCGCCAGGGAGGACGCTATCGCGGGCAAGCCTTGCTCCCACAGATACGGATCATCTTGTGGGAGCAAAGCTTGCTCGCGATTGCATAGCTCAGGCCATGCATGACTTGAATTGGATCTCAGTCGGCGGATACCTGACCCTTACCCAGCGCCATATTCACCGCCAACCACCCATTCACCGCCGCCTCTCCGGCCTCGGCAAACACCCGTTCCAGCAACTTCACCTGCTCGCGCCGCAACGCCTGTTCGAACCGCGCGCCTTCCTCGGTCAACTCCAGCAGCCGCTTACGTTTGTCGGTCTCGGAGGCGACGCTGTTGATCAGGTGCATTTCCATCAGTTGCCGCAGCGGCATGTTCAGGGCCTGCTTGGTAACGCCCAGCAGGGCCAACAGTTCCTTCACGTTGAGGGACGGATAGCGGGCAACGAAGAAAACGATGCGCTGATGCACCCGGCTCAACCCACGACGTTCGAGCATTTCATCGGCCTTGGCGGTGAACGCCTGGTAGCCGAAGAAAAACGCTTCCATGGCCATTTGCTGGGAAGTCGGGTTTTTAAGGTCAAGCATATTGACGTATCCAGAAAGGTCGGAGTAATTTCGGTCAAGCAGTTTGACTCATTTCTCCAATGCCTCGCTACAGGTGGTCCCATGGCTTTTTCCGAACGTGTCTCGCGCCTCAAAAGTTCTTTGATTCGAGAAATCCTCGCCGCGGCCCAACGCCCTGAGGTGATGTCGTTCGCCGGCGGTCTGCCCGCCGAAGCCATGCTGCCGAAAGTGGAGTGGGACGCCATGCCCTTGGCCATGGGCCAATACGGCATGAGCGAAGGGGAACCGGCCCTGCGCGAAGCCTTGGCGGCGCAGGCACGGGCGCTGGGCCTGGCTTGTGAGGCGAGTCAGGTGCTGGTGGTCAGCGGCTCGCAGCAGACCCTCGACCTGGCGGCGAAGCTGCACATCGACGTCGGTACCGAGATCATGCTGGAAGCGCCCACTTACCTGGCGGCGCTGCAGATTTTCCAGCTGTTCGGCGCCGATTGCATCACCGTCCCCCTGCAGGCCGATGGCCCGGACCTGAAGCAATTGCGGGCGCGCCTGGAACAGCATCGACCGGCGTTCATCTACCTGATCCCCACGTTCCAGAACCCCTCGGCGGTGCGCTACAGCGAGGCCAAGCGCGACGCGGTGGCGGCACTGCTGGATGAGTTCGGTGTGACCCTGATCGAAGACGAACCCTACCGCGAACTGACCTTCGACGGCGGCAGCGCCACACCGATTGTCAGTCGCTTGAAGAAAGCCAGTTGGATCTACACCGGCACCGTGTCGAAGACCCTGTTGCCGGGGCTACGGGTGGGTTACCTGATTGCCAGTCCAGACCTGTTTCCGCACCTGTTGCGGCTCAAGCAATCGGCGGACCTGCACACCAATCGCATCGGCCAATGGCAGGCGTTGCAATGGATCGGTAGCGAGAAGTACCGCAGCCACCTCGGCGAGTTGAGGGATTTCTACCGGGAGCGTCGCGACCGGTTCCAGGCTGCGTTGCACACGCATTTTTCCGACATCGCGGACTGGAACATGCCCCAGGGTGGGCTGTTTTTCTGGTTGACCCTCAAGCAGCCGCTGGACACCCGCACACTACTCGCTGCCGCGCTGGAGGCAGATGTGGCGTTCATGCCGGGAGAGCCGTTCTTTCCCGAGCCGGACCGGCATCCGGGGCATTTGCGCTTGAACTTCAGCCACATCGATCCGGCGCGGCTGGATGAAGGGCTGAGGCGGCTGGCGGGGGTGGTGCGGGCGGCGTTGGCTGTCGAAGCGGCGTGAGGCAGTGGGTTTTGTGGTGAGCGGGCCGGCGCTATCGCGAGCAGGCTCGCTCCCACAATGGATCTTCAGTGTTCACAAAACCCCTGTGGGAGCGAGCCTGCTCGCGATGAGGCCCTTACATCCACCCCAAAACCATCAGACCGCCGAAAATCGCTTGTCCAAGTAATCAATGATCACCTTGGACTCATACATCCAGGTGGTCTGGCCATTCTCTTCGATGCGCAGGCACGGCACCTTGATCCGGCCGCCTTGCTCCAGCAGTGTCTGGCGATCCTGTTCGTTGTTCTTCGCATCGCGCAGGGCCACCGGTACGTTGAGGCGGCGCAGGGTGCGGCGGGTTTTCACGCAGAACGGGCACGCGTGGAATTGATACAGCGTCAGGCTGCGGGCGGCTTGGTCGACCTGCGCCTGGGCATCGGCCGGGCGTTTTTTCTTGCCAGGACGGGTGATGAAGTCGATGAAGATGATCAGTTGGCCCAGACCAACTCGAAGCGCTTTGACGATCACGGTATAAGCCTCGCGGCAGGGAAGAAGAGGGCGCGCAGCTTACCTGATTTTTCACAGGCAAAAAAAACCGGCGATCAATGCCGGTTTTTCTCGAACGACAGGTTACTTGATGAGGCTGAGGAACTCGCTGCGGGTCGCGGCGTTTTCACGGAACTCACCGAGCATCACCGAGGTGATCATCGAAGAGTTCTGCTTTTCCACGCCACGCATCATCATGCACATGTGCTTGGCCTCGATCACCACCGCCACGCCCAGGGCGCCGGTGACTTGCTGGACCGCGTCGGCGATCTGGCGGCTGAGGTTTTCCTGGATCTGCAGGCGACGCGCATACATGTCGACGATCCGCGCCACTTTCGACAGCCCCAGCACCTTGCCGCTCGGGATGTAGGCGACATGGGCCTTGCCGATGAACGGCAGCAGGTGATGCTCGCACAACGAGTACAACTCGATGTCCTTGACCAGCACCATTTCGCTGTTGTCGGAGCTGAACAAGGCACCGTTGGTGACTTCTTCGAGGGTCTGTTCATAACCACGGCAGAGGTACTGCATGGCCTTGGCAGCGCGCTTGGGCGTGTCGAGCAGGCCCTCGCGGGAAACGTCCTCGCCCAGTTGGCCGAGAATCGCGGTGTAATTCTGTTCCAGTGTCACAGAGGCTGATTCCATAAGGGTTTCAGGAGGGTACTTGTTCTGTCTGTACCAATTTTGTACCAATCAAGCTGTTTTCGAGCTTCCCGAGTTCGCCCCAGACGGTGCTGGAGTTGATCCATCGGGCATAGGTCGAGAGCAACATCTGAACGCTGAGACCCAGCTGAGTGGCAATAAACGCAGGGTTCATACCCGCCATGAGTCACATGGTAGCGTATGTGTGCCTGCAGTTGTATTGCCGAACGGAGCTATTCATCCAATCTCATCGGGTGATGAAGCTTCTCTGTCTGCGCGATCATCCGGTCTGTTCGTATCGATAGAGACAGAGAGGGGGGAGGCTGATAGCCTATAGCCATCCATGCCAGTCCCTTTAGGAACGGAATCCATGTTGAAAAAAATTGCTGCGCTTACGTTGTGCACTGTTGTTTGCTTGGGTGGTTGTGCTGTTAATGTTAAAACAGAAAAAAAACCTCAAGCTAGTATTACCTTAGACATAATAAATCGCTCCTCTCAGGATAAACTTACAGCTGTCTATTTTGAAGATAGTTATGATTGCTTTGGTATTAAATCTATTGTGGTAAATTCTTCCCAAAGAAATATCACGGTGTCATTGGAAAAAAAACCGTATCAGACTATTTATATAAAATACGTCGGTAGCACCTTTGATGGAGCGAATTTTCATCCCCGTAGCTGTAGCACGTCGTATACGTTCAGAGCAGATGAATCGGATGCCTACACTGTTATATTAGAAAATGTTTATAATAATTGTGATGTTGAGGTGCGAAGGGATGTTTTAACCGCCTCGGCCTTCTTGATCCAGAAAGTCAAACTAAATTCAAGGCAACCAGCGGCTGCTGTCCCAGCGGTTTCAAGCGGACCTTGGTGTGAAGCGGTTGAGGCGTTTAAGGGTTGAATTAGCTAATTCTATTGCTGAGCGTTAAAGCTATTTTTGGCACTCGGGACATTGGTAAGCCACAAACTTCACACAAATAGGTGCCATTTGGACCGCTTTTGAGGCCCTTGGTCGATACGCGTTCCCAGGATTTGGAATACGGCTGGTCGTTCTCGATTGTTTTCTCTTCGCCCTGGTGGCCGTTTGGGCAAGCAAAATAGTCGTAGGTGCGCATTGCCATGACATGGTTCTCCGTATTTTGTTCGGACATTACCCTGCGTACTGCTCCCATTTTTGATCGCCACTGCCATGGATACCGTGGCCGAATGTTTTCGACAGCATCGACCGAAAGGTACCGAGCGAGCGAGAATGGGGCTCCAGCTACGAAAAAGCCCCGCGTCGTTGCAGCCGACATGGGGCTCTAGGCGCATGCGTTCTCGTACCAATTCCCGTACCAATGGTTGCATTGTGGCGAGAGAAATCAGGTAGCGCTAAGCACAAACCCCCTGACTTTGTTACCTCTAAACACCAAGCAGAACCCACCCCACATAGCGGTGTAATTCTGTTCCAGAGACATGAAACTACCTGTGGGATTTTACGCAAAGGGCAAGGGTACGGTGGCGGACACGGCGCTGCAAGCTCGGCAATCGAGGGCTATTCGTCGCGGCCTTCCATCATGGTGCGCTTGAGCATCACGTACACCGCTCCGGCACCACCGTGTTTCGCCTGGCAGGAGGTGAAGCCCAGCACTTGTGGGTGCTGGCGCAGCCAGGTGTTGACGTGGCTTTTGATCATCGGCCGCTTGCCGTCCAGCCGCACGGCTTTGCCGTGGGTGACGCGCACGCAGCGGATTTCGAACTTCGTGGCTTCGGCGAGAAAGGCCCAGAGGGTCTCCCTGGCTTTTTCGACGCTCATGCCGTGCAGGTCGAGGCTGCCTTCGAAGGGGATCTGGCCGACCTTCAGCTTGCGCATCTGGCTTTCCTGGACGCCGTCGCGGGCCCACATCAACTCGTCTTCGGGACCTACGTCGATCACGAACTGATCGGACAATCCGTCCACGGTCGTGGCATCGGTGCGCACGGTAGCGGCTTGGCGCAGCTTGGCGATCTGTGCGCGGTCGGCTTTGGGTTTACCGGTGTCGGCGCGATCGTGTTTGATCGGTTTAACGCCCTGGATCGCACTTTTGAACAGGGAAAAATCGTCGTCTTGCATGTCAGCCTCCGCGAAGGCCGGCCAGTTTACCCAAGTCCGGCTGGATCGGGCGCGACAAAACGTCGGATGGCGGGTCAGTCGTGCTTTTTCATCAGGTGCGGAGCCATGGCCAGCTCCAGGGATTGGCGGGCGCGACGGCGGCAGCGGCGCCAGAGCCAGACACCCAGCAACAGGACGAGCAGGCCCACGGCCAGGATGATCGCTGAACCGAGCGGGGTGGCATTCAAGTCGCCCAATGCGGGCGGGCGGCCCAACAGGCTGGCGGCTCCGGCCATGGCCAGCAGGACGCCGAGTGTTGCCAGGAGCGCCGCGATGGCTGCGCCAAAACGAAACCGCCAGTTGCTCGGGCCTTTGGGCCGCAAGCGACGTGCGTCAAAACCATCGGATAACTTCATTCCGATCTTCCTCAGTGGGTATCGGCCCTTCGACCGGAAGATGTTCGGGTTGTTCCTGAGGCTGGGGCTAATGAGAGTCTTTTGCGGATGAGCGGCGGAGGCGGCCGCTCATCGAGGGCAATCAGATCAAGTCGTGGGTCAGGGCCAAGGTGGCGAAGTTGTCCGCCATGATCGCCATTTCGGTCTGGTGCACGTGTTCGGCGCTCAGGACGCCGCCCTTGTGCGGCAGGTCGCGGGTGGTGCAGGCGTCTTCCACCAGGGTGCAGCGAAAACCCAGGTTCTTGGCGGCGCGCACGGTGGTGCTGACACTGGAATGGCTCATGAAACCGCAGACAATCAGGTCCAGGGGGCCAAATTCTTCCAGGCGCTTTTTCAGTTCGGTGCCATGGAAGGCGCTGGGCAGCAGCTTGCCGATGATGGTTTCGTCACCCTGGGGTTCGAGGCCTGGAATGAATTCCCCGCGTTCGCCCTGTGGGTCGAACAGCCCGCCATGGGTGCCCAGGTGACGCACGTGGACGATTGGTCGGCCGGCGGCACGGGCCGCGCCGAGCAATTGCCTGATGTTCGCAACCGCTGCATCCATGCCGCTCAGGGCCAGAGGGCCGGCGAGGTATTCTTTCTGGGCATCGATGATGATCAGGGTCGCTTGACTCAGGTTGGCCGCCGCATAACCACGGCCGCTGAGTTGAAACATCGTTTTTGGAACGGACATTCTGGGGCTCCTTCGGGTGGGGCTTTTGCGACATTGTCCTCTGGCTGAGCGGTTCTGTGAATCGCTTCCATCGCAAGCGCCGTCGTTGCTGGCCTACAGCCTTGTCAAGTTGCCCGTCTTGTTCAATGGGGAGTGTAAAAAACGGAAGGTTCCTACGAGTGCTCTGGCGTTTTCAGTCGTCCTTGAGGCACGTTTGGGTGGCGGCGCGTTTGGCTGTTAGACTCGCCAGTCGTTTTTTCTGGAGTTTGCCGCCGTGATCACTTCCCGTCTTCGTACCCTGCGCGACCATATCCGTTGGGCCGTCAGCCGTTTCCATGGGGAGGATCTGTTTTTCGGCCATGGCACCGACAATGCGTGGGATGAAGCCCGCCAACTGGTGTTGGGCGCGCTGCACCTGCCGTGGGAAATTGCCGACAGCTACCTGGATTGCAGCCTGGAAGACGACGAGTTGGTCCATGTGCAGCGCCTGCTGCAGCGACGTATCGCGGAGCGGATCCCGGCGGCGTATCTGTTGGGCGAGGCCTGGTTCTGCGGGATGTCATTCATTGTTGATGAGCGCGTGCTCATTCCGCGCTCGCCCATCGGTGAGCTGATCGAAAAACGTTTCGAACCCTGGTTGGCCCAGGCACCTGCGCGGATCCTCGACCTGTGCACCGGTTCCGGCTGCATCGGCATCGCTTGTGCCTATGAGTTTCCGGAGGCCGAAGTGGTGCTGGCCGACCTGTCGTTCGACGCGCTGGAAGTGGCCAACCAGAACATCGAGCGCCATGGCGTTGATGAGCGGGTATTCACTGTCCAGGGCGATGGCTTCGACGGTCTGCCGGGGCAGCGTTTCGACCTGATCGTGTCGAACCCGCCCTACGTCGATGCGGAAGATTTCGCCGACATGCCCCAGGAATACCAGCATGAACCGGAGTTGGGCCTGGCCTGTGGCGATGACGGCTTGAACCTGGTTCGCCGGATGCTGGCCGAGGCGGCCGATCATCTGACCGAGAAGGGCCTGCTGATTGTCGAGGTGGGCAACAGCCAGGTGCATGTCGAGGCGTTGTACCCCGAAGTCGATTTCACCTGGCTGGATTTCGAACGCGGCGGGCATGGCGTGTTCATGCTCAGCGCCGAGCAGTGCCGCCAGCATCAGGGGCTGTTCGCTTCGCGGGTTTAATGCGGTTTAGACAGGCTTTTGTGGCGAGGGGATTTATCCCCGCAGGGTTGCGAAGCAGCCCCAATAACAGCGACTCAATTGGATCTGATACACCGAGTGGCTGACTTTAGGGCTGCTTCGCAGCCCAGCGGGGATAAATCCCCTCGCCACAGGTGTATTCCAAGTCATTGCCCCGAAAAGAGCCGGTAATCAGTGCCGCGTCGCAATCCAGATCAGCAAGCCCGCCTGGAACATGGCGAACGCCACCAGGCAGGTGATGGTGAAGCGCAGGCCGGTGTCTTCGCGCTTGAATTTGTTGACCTTCTCCTCCTGCTGCTTAAGCTTGACCTCCTGTTCCGCGAGGTTCTGCTCGGCTTGTTGCAGCATCTGCGCGGCTTCGAGGATTTCCACGAACTGCAGCTTTTCGGTATTCCAGTCACCTTTCAGGTCACCGACCTGGGCATCCTTGACGCTGCCCTTGAGGTGCTGGGCGTCGGCATAGACCACTTCGAAGCCATGGGCTTGCAGGAAGCGGTCGCGGCGCAGTCGGGTGTCTTCGTTCAGCGCGTCCTTGTTGTTCAGGTCAGTGCCGTCGACCCGGTAGCTTGACCAGCGCTTCTTGGCCCACGTAATGGCCTGGGCCGCGAGGAAGCGGCCGATGCCACGGTTCATCGGCTCCATCTGCAGGCTGTCGGGGGAAAAATGCAGGCGCTTTTCGACGTGATCGGCCCAGACATCCAGATGGTTCTGTTCCTTGCGCACGCGCTGGCCCGGCAACTGGATGCTCATGCGCAACAAGCTGCGTTCCTTGCTGTGGCGCTCGGCGTAGCTGAATTCGACAAACCGCAGCGGCCGCGCGCCCGTGGCACGGTCCGTCTTGAGCGGGGCCAGCCGGAGCATCTTGTGGTGCTCGGCTTGCACGTCCGCCCATGGCAGATCCGCCGCCGGTGTGGCGGGCGTTTCGGCGGTGGTGTCGGGTGAAGTTTCAGTCTCAGTCATAACGGCGAAATCCTGTCCTGGCCGGCTCGTCGGCAGCCAATGCGCTGTCCGACACCGGTCTATCGGCCGTTTTTTCCAGGACTGGAGGGTTAAAAGCGTTTAACGGGCGGCTATCGAGTCAATAAAGGCCAGGATATGCGTGCCGAGCGCCGCCGCCAGGGGCAGGTCGGGGTTCTTGTAAGACGCCAGTTGCTGTTTCTCGTCGTTGGGCACGATACGCATCACGTGGTTCATGCCCTCGATCAGCGCCAGCTCGGCGTCGGGTTTGGCCGCCTTCAATTGCCGGGCATCATCGACGCTGACCTGGATGTCATGGCTGCCCTGGATGATCAAGGCCGGCACCTTCAGCGCCGCGAACGCCCGGGCCGGATCCTGGCGGAACAGTGAGATCAGGTACGGCTGCACGCTGGGGCGGAAAATGAACTGCAGTTGCGCCGGTACGTTCGCGTCGACGCGACCGGCCTTGAGGCTGTCCAGCAGTTCATTGCTACGCAACATCAGTGGCGGTGGCAGGCGGCTGCCCAGTTGCTGGCGCAGCACCTGGTCGATCGGGCGGGCGCTGCCGGCCACCGAGATGACCGCTGCCGCATTGGCCTGGGGGGCGGCGAGGCTGGCGATCAATGCGCCTTCGCTGTGGCCCAGCAGGATCAATGGGCCCAGCCGTGGGTCCGCGGCCAGTTTGTGGCTCCAGGCCACGGCGTCGGCCACATAGGCTTCGACGCTCAAGTCGCGCTCGTCCGGTGTCGCGGCCAGGCTGGCGGCCACGCCGCGCTTGTCATAGCGCACGCTGGCAATGTTGTGTTTGGCCAGGACCCAGGCCAGGCGCTTGAGACTGTCGTTGCGCCCGCCCTCGGGGTTGTTGCCGTCGCGATCCGTGGGACCGGACCCGGAAATGATCAGGACAACCGGCACTGGCGTGTCGGATTTGGGCAGCAACAATGAACCGAAGAGCTCCCCGTGGCCGGTGTCGAGGCTGATCGGTCTTAACAGGACCGTCGCCTGGGCCAGGCTGGAAAACAGACCGATGAACAGGGTAAGGCTCAGGACACGCAGGTTTAGCATCATCACGCCACTGGTTGCGAAGGTGCCGGTTGGACTGGCGGCCACCGATAAGGTTCGAGGATGAACTACGCAGTTAGCCTGCGTATACTGGCGCCCATCAAGAATCCCAGATTGAGTTTCTCAGCGATTTCACGGAGCACCCTGCATGTCCGGCAATACCTACGGCAAGCTGTTCACTGTCACCACCGCGGGCGAAAGCCATGGTCCGGCGTTGGTCGCCATTGTCGACGGCTGCCCGCCGGGCCTGGAGATTGCCCTGGAGGACCTGCAGCGTGACCTGGATCGCCGCAAGCCCGGTACCAGCCGCCACACCACCCAGCGCCAGGAAGCCGATGAAGTCGAGATCCTTTCCGGCGTGTTCGAAGGACGCACCACCGGTTGCGCCATCGGCCTGCTGATCCGCAACACCGACCAGAAGTCCAAGGACTACTCGGCCATCAAGGATCTGTTCCGTCCGGCCCACGCCGACTACACCTACCACCACAAATACGGTGAGCGCGACTACCGTGGCGGCGGTCGCAGTTCGGCCCGGGAAACCGCGATGCGCGTGGCGGCCGGGGCGATCGCGAAGAAATACCTGGCCAGCCAGGGCATCGTGATTCGTGGCTACATGAGCCAGTTGGGCCCTATCGAAATCCCATTCAAGACCTGGGATTCGGTGGAGCAGAACGCCTTTTTCTGCCCTGACCCGGACAAAGTGCCAGAGCTTGAGGCCTACATGGACCAGTTACGCCGGGACCAGGATTCGGTCGGCGCGAAGATCACCGTGGTGGCCGAAGGGGTGATGCCCGGCCTTGGCGAGCCGATCTTCGACCGCCTCGACGCCGAACTGGCCCATGCGCTGATGAGCATCAACGCGGTGAAAGGCGTGGAGATCGGTGCCGGTTTCGCCTGCATCGCCCAGCGGGGCACCGAGCACCGCGACGAACTGACTCCGCAGGGCTTCCTCAGCAACAACGCCGGCGGCATTCTCGGCGGCATTTCCTCGGGCCAGCCGATCGTGGCGCATCTGGCATTGAAGCCGACGTCCAGCATCACCACGCCAGGCCGCTCCATCGACATCCACGGCAATCCGGTGGAAGTGATCACCAAGGGCCGTCACGATCCGTGCGTCGGCATCCGTGCCACGCCGATCGCCGAGGCGATGATGGCGATCGTGTTGATGGATCACCTGTTGCGTCATCGCGGCCAAAACGCCGATGTCCGGGTCGGCACCCCGGTGCTGGGTCAGCTTTGATGGCTGATCTGCCGACCGCCGTGGCCTGACGACCATGGCGGCACTGCCGTACTGGCGGCTTTCCAGCTTCTATCTGTTCTATTTCGCCCTGCTCGGTTCGACGGCGCCGTTCCTGGCGCTGTATTTCGATCACCTGGGATTCAACGCCGCACGCATCGGCGAGCTGGTGGCGATTCCCATGCTGATGCGTTGCGTGGCGCCGAACATCTGGGGCTGGCTGGGGGACTACACCGGCCAGCGCCTGGCAATCGTGCGGTTCGGCGCGGTCTGTACGTTACTGACCTTTTCCCTGATCTTCATCGACAAGAGCTACGCCTGGCTGGCGATGGTCATGGCCTTGCACGCGTTCTTCTGGCACGCGGTGCTGCCGCAGTTCGAAGTCATCACCCTGGCTCACCTGAGCGGGCAGGCCTCGCGCTACAGCCAGATCCGCCTGTGGGGCTCCATCGGTTTCATCATCGCCGTGATCGTGCTGGGCCGGTTGTTCGAATGGCTGAGCCTGGACATCTACCCGCTGGCGCTGGTGCTGATCATGGGCGGCATCGTGCTCGCCAGCTTCTGGGTGCCCAATGCCCAGCCGGTGCAGGGGCCACGGGTGGCGGGCGACGGCTTCCTGCGCCAGTTGCGCAACCCCGGTGTGCTGGCCTTCTACGCGTGCGTCGGCCTGATGCAGATGAGCCATGGGCCGTATTACACCTTTCTGACGCTGCACCTTGAGCGGCTGGGTTACAGCCGTGGGGTGATCGGCGTGCTCTGGGCCGTGGGCGTGGTGGCTGAGGTGCTGGTGTTCCTGGTGATGAGCCGGATCCTGGCGCGGTTTTCCGTGCGGCGGGTGCTGCTGGCGAGTTTCCTGCTGGCCGCATTGCGCTGGCTGCTGCTGGGCTCATTGGCCGAATTTCTCTGGGTGCTGTTGTTTGCCCAGGTGCTGCATGCGGCGACCTTCGGCAGCTTTCACGCCGCTGCCATCCATTTCGTGCAACGTAGCTTCGGCTCCCGCCAGCAAGGCCAGGGCCAGGCGCTGTATGCCGCGCTGGCCGGCACGGGCGGGGCATTGGGCGCGTTGTACTCCGGCTACAGCTGGAACGCCTTGGGCGCCACCTGGACTTTCAGCATCGCCAGCGTCGCAGCCTTCGCTGCAGCCGTTATCATTGCCACACGTATGCAAGAGGACAGGCCATGAGCCTTACCCGTGAACAGCTTGCCCGGGACATCATCGATGCCGGGCGTTTCCTGTATGGCCGCGGTTGGTCCCCGGCCACCAGCAGCAATTATTCCACCCGTCTTGCGCCTGACCAGGCCTTGCTCACCGTGTCCGGCAAGCACAAGGGACAACTGGGCGTTGACGATGTGCTGGCCACTGACCTGGATGGCAACAGCCTGGAGCCGGGCAAGAAACCCTCCGCCGAAACCCTGTTGCACACCCAGCTTTACCGCTGGCACCCGGAGATCGGCGCGGTGCTGCATACCCATTCGGTGAATGCCACGGTGCTGTCGCGCCTGACGGCTGAAGCGTTCATCGATTTCGAAGACTATGAACTGCAAAAAGCCTTCAGCGGTGTGTCGACCCACGAGTCCCGGGTGCGCGTGCCGATTTTCGACAACGACCAGGACATCGCCCGCCTGGCAGCCAAGGTACAGCCGTGGCTCGATGAACATCCCGAGTGCGTGGGCTACCTGATCCGTGGTCACGGCCTGTACACCTGGGGCCCGTGCATGAATGATGCGTTGCGCCAGATCGAGGCGTTCGAGTTCCTGTTCGAGTGCGAGCTGAAGACCCGCGCACTCCTGAACCGTTAATTTGCTGGAGTCATTGCCATGAGCAGCCTGTCCGTTTACCACGTCTCGAGTCCCGACATCCCGAACAAGGTGCTGACCCACTTCGAAGACATCGCCGCGACCCTGGCCGAGCAAGGGGTTCGCTTCGACCGTTGGGAGGCCGCGACGAAAATCCAGCCTGGCGCGACCCAGGACGAAGTCATTACCGCCTACCGCAGCCAGATCGATCAATTGATGACTGAGCGCGGCTACATCACGGTCGATGTCATCAGCCTCAACAGCGATCATCCGCAAAAAGCCGAACTGCGCGCCAAGTTCCTCGATGAGCATCGCCACGGCGAGGACGAAGTGCGCTTTTTCGTCGCCGGACGTGGCCTGTTTACCCTGCACATCGATGACTACGTCTACGCCGTGTTGTGCGAAAAGAACGACCTGATCTCCGTACCGGCCGGCACACCGCACTGGTTCGACATGGGCGAGCACCCGCACTTCGTTGCCATTCGCCTGTTCAACAATCCGGAAGGCTGGGTCGCCAAGTTCACCGGCGACGACATCGCCAGCCGTTTCCCACGCCTGGAGGACTGAGCCCGTGTCGATCAAAGCCATCCTCACCGACATCGAAGGCACCACCAGCGCGGTGAGTTTCGTCTTCGACGTGCTCTTTCCCTACGCGGCGAAGCATTTACCGGCGTTTGTCCGTCAGCACGCCGACCGCGACGACGTGGCCGAGCAACTGGCGGCGGTGCGCCAGGACAGTGGCGAGCCGGACGCTGACGTCGAGCGGGTCGTCGCGATTCTGCTGGGCTGGATTGCCGAGGACCGCAAGGCCACGCCACTCAAGGCGTTGCAGGGCATGGTCTGGGAGCAGGGGTATCAGGCCGGGCAATTGAAAGGGCACGTGTACCCGGATGCGGTCGAGGCCCTCAAGCGTTGGCATCAGGCCGGCTACGGGCTCCATGTGTATTCATCGGGATCGATCCAGGCACAGAAGCTGATCTTCGGCTGCTCAGAGGCCGGCGACCTGTCATCGTTGTTCAGCGGTTACTTCGACACCACCTCAGGGCCCAAGCGCGAGGTGCAGTCCTATCAGCGGATCAGCCAGGCCATAGGCATTGCGCCGGATGAGATCCTGTTCCTGTCGGACATCGTCCAGGAACTGGATGCGGCCCGGGGGGCTGGCATGGCGACGTGTGGATTGGCTCGGGAGGGGGGGACGCTGGAAGGGCACGTCACGGTGAAGAGTTTCGCCGACATAAATCCCGAGGGTTTCTGAGGACCACCGCAAGCCCTGTGGCGAGGGGATTTATCCCCGTTGGGCTGCAAAGCAGCCCTATGCGGTCAACTCAATCTGTCTGATACACCGAGTTGTCTGGTTTTAGGGCTGCTTTGCAACCCAACGGGGATAGATCCCCTCGCCACAAAAGCCCAGTTGAGGGAGCCCAACTGGGCGAACTTCAAAGATCAAGCGCTGTGGTAAGTCGGCAGCGCGAAGCGATGCTGGCTCTGCAGCATGGTGATCTGCGGCAGCTCGCTGGCCTGTTCGGCCAAGTCACGACGGATAGCACTGATCACCCAGGACAACTGGTCCCCTGCGTGCAACTGGGCGTAGGAAATCGAACGTTTGAACTGTTTGCCTTCGCTGTTGCGCAATGTCAGCAGGATGCCGCCGTCCGGGCGAGCTTGTGTAGTCACTTCGTAGTTGGAAAACAGGGACGCGAACTTCTCTTGAATCATATTCATATGACTGCTCCTTGGTGGTGGCAAACCGTGGAGGAGAAGTTGCACTGACCATGCCAGCATTGGATCCTCTATAAATCCCTTTAAAAACAATGGGTTGGTTTTTTGCCGTTTTTTTGATTTCGTGCATCTTGCATGAATGGCCATCGTGCATCCTGCATTTTGCGTGGTCGGGCAATGATTTTTGGAACCAAATCGATTCCTGGCGCTCACGCTTCGCCTGTCCCCGCAGTGGATACAAAACATTGCAAAAACAGCGTGTACAGCGTGGCAACCGCTGGGTACTTTCGACCGACCATCACTGCCAGCCCGAAAGCAGGAACCGAGACCCGCAGGTCGAACAGGGAGTTTCATGAGTCGTACACCCAACGACGCCATTACCTGGGGCATGATGCTGCGCAAGCTGCCTTCCCTCCTCAGAGTCGTTCCCCGGATCATCAAGGGCCGCAAGCTCGCCAATGTCCGGGACCCGGCCCAACCCTGCGGCCTGGGCTGGAGTTTCGAGCAGGCCACGCAACGCAATCCCCAGGGCCCGGCGTTGCTGTGTGGCGACATTTCATTGAGTTATGCACAGGTCAACGAGCAGGCCAATCGCATCGCCCACTACTGGTTGGCGCAGGGCATCGGCAAGGGCGATTGCATCGCGATTTTTATCGAAAACCGTCCACACCTGTTGATAACACTGCTGGCGGCGGCGAAGGTTGGGGCGGTCAGCGCCATGATCAACACCTCGCAAACGGGCGATGCGCTGGTCCATAGCCTGGCGCTGGTTGCGCCGGTCGCCGTGGTGGTAGGGGATGAGCGGGTGCCGGCTTTCGAGGAGGTGCGCGGTCGGACCGCTTTGTCGAGCGCACGCATCTGGTGGCTGGCGGACGAGCACAGCGCCGCTGTTCCTTGCGGCTTTGTCGACCTGCTGGGCAACAGCGACAACTACCCCAGTGGCAACCCGGCCAGCAGCCGCCAGGTATTTTTCGACGACCCGTGTTTTTATCTCTACACCTCGGGCACCACCGGCCTGCCCAAGGCCGTGGTGTTCCGCCATGGGCGCTGGATGCGCACGGCCGCTCATTCTGGCCTGATTGCATTGGACATGCAGTCCGACGATGTTCTCTATTGCCCCTTGCCCCTGTATCACGCCACGGGATTGTGCGTGTGTTGGGGAGCGGCGATCTGTGGTGCGTCGGCTTTTGCGATCCGGCGCACCTTCAGCGCCGGCCGGTTCTGGAGCGATGTACGCCGTTATCGGGCGACCACGCTGGGTTACGCAGGGGAATTGTGCCGCTACCTGATCGATCAGCCGGCCAGCGGCGAAGACCGGCGCCATGAAGTAAAGAAGATGATCGGCAATGGCCTGCGACCGGGCGCCTGGGCTGCGTTCAAGGCCCGCTTCGGCGTCGAGCACATCTGTGAGCTGTACGCGGCCAGCGACGGCAATATCGGCTTCACCAACGCATTGAATTTCGATCATACCGTCGGGTTTTCCCTGACGGGCTGGGCGCTGGTGCGGTACGACCAGAGCAGCGGGATGCCGTTGCGCAATCTGCAAGGGCGGCTGCAGAAGGTGCCGAAGGGCCAGCCTGGCCTGTTGTTGGCGCGGATCGATGACAAGGCGCCCCTGGATGGCTGCACCGACCCGGCCCAGACCGAAGCAACCCTCTACCGGGACGCCTTCACCCCGGGCGACCGTTACTTCAACACCGGCGATCTGCTACGTGACCTTGGTTTTGGCCATGGGCAGTTCGTCGATCGTCTCGGCGACACCTTCCACTGGAAAGGCGAAAGCGTATCCGCCATGCAGGTTGAGAATGTCTTGCTGCAGCACCCGCAAGTGGCCGAGGCGGTGGTCTATGGGGTGGAGGTCAATGGCATCGACGGGCGCGCCGGCATGGCGGCCATCATCCCGGCCGAATCGCTGGCAATCCTGGATTTCAGCGAGCTGTTGCAGTTCCTGCAAGCCAGGCTGCCGGCCAGTGCGGTGCCGCTGTTCCTGCGCATCAAGGTAAAGATGGACATCACCGGCACCTTCAAATACCACAAGGCCCGGCTCAGGCGCGAAGCCTTCGACCCCTGCGTCATGGGCGATGAGCCGATCTACGCCTGGCTTCCCGGCATCGGGACCTATGTGCGCGTCGACCACCCATTGGCGACGCAGATCCAGGGTGGGCAGTTCTGCTATTGATTGTGGCTATAACGGGTACAGAGAAAAAGGGGATGACAGGCTCTGCGTCGCTCGGGAAACTAGCCGCATTCTCGAAGACTCAAGTGGAGTGCCCCATGTCCGATACAAGCCGCCAGATGACCCCGGAAGAGGCTGCGGAATTTGCCGAACAGGTGTTCAACGTGGCGCGCCAGGGCGACGCCGCGATGATGGCGGCCTTGCTGAGCAAAGGCTTGCCGCCCAACCTGCGTAACCACAAGGGTGACACCTTATTGATGCTGGCCGCTTATCACGGACACGTGGAGACGGTGAAGGTACTGCTGGAACACAAGGCCGATCCGGAAATCCGCAACGACAACGGCCAGAGCCCGATTGCCGGCGCGGCGTTCAAGGGCGACCTGGCGGTGGTCTCGACGTTGGTGGACGGGGGCGCACAGGTGGAAGGCGCGTCCTTCGATGGCCGCACGGCGCTGATGATGGCGGCGATGTTCAACCGGGTGGCAATCGTCGACTACCTGATCGGCAAAGGCGCGGACCCGAAGGCCAAGGACGCCAACGGCGTCTCGGCTCTGGATGCGGCCCGGACCATGGGCGCGGTGGATACCACGGCGCAGTTGGAGAAGTTGTTGGGTTGATATCTTTTACGAGTACGGCTCTTCAGTCTGCAATACCTTGTGGCGAGGGGATTTATCCCCGCTGGGGCGCGAAGCGGCCCCACAACCTGACAACTCGGTGTTCAGGTTATCTGGAGGGGCTGCTTCGCAGCCCAGCGGGGATAAATCCCCTCGCCACAAAAGCATTGATGCAGCGGGTCTGTTTCAGTCCCAGGCCGGGTGTGATCGGGTATCCTGCGTGCCCTTGAATTTCATTGCCACAGGATTCGCCCATGAAAGCCGCACTCGTCGAACTCATCAGCAAAATCAGCTCCGGCTGCCTGGGCGAGGCCGACATTGACAGGATTGCCGACGAAGCTGCCCAGGCTTACGCCGATCCGGCGGCTTTCCTGGCGGCCAACCCGGACATCAACTACGACGACACCTTTCCGATCCCGCTGGGCGAATGGGTGGTGGTGGGCAGCTTGCCGGACACCGTGCTGTTCCAGGCCGACACCTATGTGCAGTTGTTCGAGCAGATCGTCGCGTCGTTCGGCCCCGGCGTGGCGTTCAATCTCAAGCCCAAGCAACTGGCGAAAACCGAAGCCCTGACGGCGCTCAACCGCATCCAGATCCAGATGAGCAGCCTGAACAAGGAAGACGGCGGCTACGTGCTGATGAACTTCAGCCAGTTGCTCGACGATGAATTGCAGATGGTGCTGGTGTACGGCAACGACGTGCCGCGGGTGCTGGAGTTGTGCGCGCAAGTCGGCATCGCCGCCGCCCCCGCCCTGGAAGCCCTCAAGGTCGCGGTCCACGTCTGAAGCAATCAAACGGAACCCTCGCTGGAGGCGGACTATCCTAAGTGTGCATGTCATCACTTGGGAGCGACACCATGGGTTCCACCTTCAATGGCCTGGTTGGCCTGATCATCCTGGCGCTCGATATCTGGGCGATCATCAATGTACTCAAGAGTGGCGCGGAAACCGGGATGAAAATCCTCTGGGTACTGCTGATCCTGCTGTTGCCGGTATTGGGCCTGATCATCTGGGCGATTGCCGGGCCGCGAGGCAACGTGCGGGTTTGACAGTTCTGCTGCGGCGCCCGGCAGGTTTCGCCCGCCGGGCTTCTATCGATTCGATCAGGCCGCCGCCAACGCGTGCTTCTGCGACGTGCCGAGGAAGCGCAGCAGGGCCAGCAGCGGGAACGCGCTGCCAATGATTACTACCCACAACCAGCCGCCATGCTCGTACACCGCGCTGGCAATCGACGAGCCGAAGGCGCCGCCGACGAAGATGCTGGTCATGTACAAGGCATTGAGCCGGCCACGGCTTTTGGCATCCAGGGCATAGATGGTGCGCTGGCCCAGCACCATGTTCATCTGCACACAGAAATCCAATACCACGCCGGTGACCGCCAGGCCGATGACGCTATAGAGCGGATGGATGAATGCCGGCAGAAAACTCAGGCTGGCGAACAGCATCGCCAGCAGCGAGGCGATGCGGGTATGGCCGGCGTCGGCCAGTCGCCCGGCAATGGGAGCGGCGATGGCGCCGATGGCACCGACCAGGGCGAACAGGGCAATCTCGGTCTGGGACAGCCCATGGTTACGCGCCAGCTCCAGGGGCGCGGCGGTCCAGAACAGGCTGAACGTGGCGAACATGCAGGCCTGGTAGAGCGCCCGTTGGCGCAACTGCGGTTGTTGCCGCAGCAAGGTGCCGAGGGAGCCCAGCAGTTGTCCGTAGGTGGCGCTGTGATCGGGTTGGCGCTTGGGCACGGTGAACGCCAGGACGAGGCTGATCGCCGCCATCAATGCCGCCGCGATCATGAACATCGCGCGCCAGCCGAAGTAATCGGCCACCACGCTGGACACCGGTCGTGCCAGCAGGATCCCCAGCAGCAACCCACCCATGATCCCACCCACCACCCGACCCCGGGACGCTTCCGGGGTGAGATGCGCGGCCAGGGGAATCAGAACTTGCACCGACACCGAACTGAACCCCACCAGCAGCGAAACCAGCAGGAACACATTCGGCTGATCGGTGAACGCCGCGCCCAACAGGCTGGCAATCGCCACGAGGGTGGTGAGGATCATCAACCGGCGGTTTTCCAGCAGATCGCCCAGCGGCACCAGGAAGAACAGGCCCAGGGCATAACCGATCTGGGTCAGCGAGACGATCAGGCTGGCCATGGTGCTGGACAGGCCGACGTCGGGGGCGATCAGTTCGATGATGGGTTGGGCGTAATAGAGGTTGGCAACGATGGCGCCGCAGCAGAAGGCGAACAGCAGGACCATGCCTCGGGTCAGGGCGGTTGGATGGGCACTCATGGCAATCTCGTCATCGGGGGGGAAAGGATGGCCGTGAGGCTAAAGGCTCGCGGGCCTCTGGAACAGGCCCCGTGGTTGATATCAGACATGCCTGTCGTTGATGGTAGCGTATGTAGATCCGGATCGATCAACTGTGGCGAGGGGATTTATCCCCGCTGGGCTGCGCAGCGGCCCCCAGCGGTTTGTCTGATACGCTACGGGGCAATAACTCAGGGCCGCTTTGCGCCCCAGCGGGGATAAATCCCCTCGCCACAGGGCGCGCACGGCTTGCTTTCTTTTTACTGCCCGCTGTAGATCTGGTCGAAAACCCCACCGTCATTGAAGTGCGTCTTCTGCACGGTGCGCCAGTCGCCGAAGGTTTTTTCCACCGAGAGAAAATCCACTTTCGGGAAGCGGTCGGTGTATTTGGCCAGTACGGCAGGATCCCGTGGACGCAGGTAGTTGGCGGCGGCGATTTCCTGGCCTTCGGGCGACCACAGGTACTTGAGGTACGCCTCGGCGGCGACGCGGGAGCCCTTTCTCTCCACGACCTTGTCCACCACGGTCACCGGAGGCTCGGCCTCGGCGGACACGCTCGGGTAGACCACTTCGAACTGGTCGCGTCCGAATTCGCGGGCGATCATCTCGGCTTCGTTTTCAAAGGTCACCAGCACATCGCCGATCTGGTTGGTCATGAACGTGGTGGTCGCGGCACGACCGCCGGTGTCCAGCACAGGTGCCTGCTTGAACAGCTTGCCGACGAAGTCCTTGGCCTTGGTTTCATCGCCGCCGTTCTTCAGCACATAGCCCCAGGCCGACAGGTAGGTGTAGCGGCCGTTACCGGAGGTCTTCGGGTTGGGCACGATCACCTGCACGCCGTCCTTGAGCAGGTCGGGCCAGTCTTTCAGGGCCTTGGGGTTGCCCTTGCGCACGATGAACACCGTGGCCGAGGTGAACGGGGCGCTGTGGTCCGGCAAGCGGCTGACCCAGTCCTCGGGCACCAGTTTGCCGTTGTCCGCCAGGGCGTTGATGTCGGTGGCCATGTTCATGGTGATGACATCCGCCGGCAGCCCGTCGATGACCGAGCGTGCCTGCTTGCTCGAGCCGCCGAAGGACATCTGCACGGTGATGTTCTCGTTGTGCTCGGCCTGCCAGTGCTTCTGGAAGGCGGCGTTGTAATCCTTGTAGAAGTCGCGCATCACGTCGTAGGACACGTTGAGCAGTGTCGGGGCGGCGTGAGCCAGGCTGCCGAAGGTCAGGCCGGCGGCGAGAAGGGTGACGCCAAAGAAGTTCTTCACTGCGAATTCCTTTTTATTGAAAGGGGTGTCCAGGCCAGCACACTAGCGGCAGGCCTTTTGGCCGGCAAGCATCAAAAAGTGCTTTGCTTATTCCAGTTTCCTGAACAGCGCATTGCCACAGCGGGAGCAGAACGCGGCTCCATGTTCGTGATTGTTTTTGCTGCACACCGGGCAATCGTGCTTGAGCTGGTCACCGCGCATGGCGGTGGCCAGTTCCGCGGTGAAGATACCGGTGGGCACGGCGATGATCGAATAACCGGTGATCATCACCAGGGACGAAACCACCTGGCCCAGGGGCGTCTTGGGCACGATGTCGCCGAAGCCCACGGTGGTCAGGGTCACGATAGCCCAGTAGATGCCCTTGGGAATGCTGGTGAAGCCATGCTCCGGGCCTTCGATGACGTACATCAACGTGCCGAACACCGTCACCAGGGTAGAGACGCTGACCAGGAACACGATGATTTTCTGCTTGCTGCCCCGCAGCGCCGCCATCAGGTAATTGGCTTGCTTGAGGTAGGGGCTGAGCTTGAGCACCCGAAAGATCCGCAGCATGCGGATGATCCGGATGATCAGCAGGTACTGGGCATCGCTGTAGTACAGCGCCAGGATCCCCGGCACGATTGCCAGCAGGTCCACCAGGCCGTAGAAACTGAACGCATAGCGCAGGGGCTTGGGCGAGCAATACAAGCGCAGGCCGTACTCGACGAGGAAGATGAAGGTGAAACCCCATTCGATCCCGGCCAGCAGGGCCGCATAATTCTTGTGCACGCTGTCGATGCTGTCGAGCATCACGATCACCAGGCTGGCGAGGATGATCAGCAGCAACGCACTGTCGAAGCGTCGACCGGCCACGGTGTCGGTCTGGAAAATCATGATGTAGAGGCGTTCACGCCAGTTGTCGGTGCTGTCCATAACCTTCGCCTGATTCAAGTCAGCGAAGCCTAGGGCGATTGCCCCGCAGAGCGCAAGGCGCGGTGTCGAGTCTGGCCTGTTGCCACGCCCGAACCGTGGCGCGGACCAGCCAGCCTGCGAGGATGAAAGGGGCGGTCAGCGGCGCCAGGCCGAGGGCGGCGAACCCCGGCGTGAGCAGGATTGCCAAGAGGATGCCCACGAGCGGCAGCCAGGGTGAGCGTCGCGCTTGGCTGAGCGCCAGCGCCACCAGGGCCGGGTTGTAGCCAGCCAGCCCTGACAGGGCGGCTGCGTTTTCATGCTGCAGCAAGGCGAAGGCCAGGCCGGCGGCCGAACCGAACAATGCCCAGCTGGCAGCGCGCGGGTTGGCCAGCAGCATGCCTGTCGCAATCAGTGCTCCGGCCAACGGCTGGTCGAGAAACATCACCTGGCCCAATCCGTTCAACCAGCCGGTCAGCAGGTTGGGCACTGTCAGTTCGACCGCCAGGGCTGGCGGCTGCAGCGGGGCGAACCCCAGCAGCAGCCAGCCCAGCCCCACGAAGGGCGCGGTGTAGGCGGGCAGGCATCGCGGGCCACGGGTGCGCTTGAGCCATTGCTGGGTCAGCATCGCGCTGAGGCCGCCGCCCGCGATGACCAGCGGCGGCAGCAAGACGGACCAGGGCAAGACCAGGCCCGCCAGCAACCCCAGCAGGATGCCGTTGTAGCTGAACAGCCCGGCCTGGCGATCCGCCTTGGGGTAATCGCGCCGCTGGGCCGTGAGCAACCCGGCCACGCCACCCAGCAACGCCCACCCGAACAAGGCCGGCGCGCTGAACAGGATTGCCAGCAGGCACAACAGGCCGCACAGCGGATGACGCTGGAGGAAGATCTGGCTGAAGCCGTTGAGCAGGGCGGTGGCCCAGTCGGGGCAGTGGGTGTTGGGCATGATGGGGTGGTGTGTCTGATGGACCGAGTCGACCTCATCGCGAGCAGGCTCGCTCCCACAAGGTTTGGCGTAATCCCTGTGGGAGCGAGCCTGCTCGCGATGGGGCCAGTACAAGCGCTAGATCAACGTCTCGATGCGCAACGAGTTGGTCGACCCCGGCTGCCCGAACGGCACGCCCGCGGTGATCAACAGCGTATCGCCGCGCTGCGCCATGCCTTGGGCCTGGGCAATTTCCAGGGCGGTGGAACACACTTCATCCACCTGCCGCAGCCGATCGTTGACCACCGAGTGCACGCCCCAGGCCACCGTCAAGCGGCGGGCGGCCTGAAGGTTCGGCGTGAGGTTGAGGATCGGCACCGTCGGCCGTTCCCGCGCGGCTCGCAGGCTGGAACTGCCCGATTCGCTGTAGTTCACCAGCACCGCCACCGGCAGGACGTTGCTGATGCGACGGATTGCACAGCTGATGGCGTCCGATACCGTGGCCTCGGCTTTCGGTCGGCTGACGTCCAGTTGGGTCTGGTAATCCGGGCCGTTTTCGACCTGGCGGATGATCTTGCTCATCATCTGCACGGCTTCGAGGGGGTAATCGCCCGACGCGGTTTCCGCCGATAGCATCACCGCATCGGCACCTTCGGCCACGGCGTTGGCGACGTCGGTGACCTCAGCCCGAGTGGGCGCCGGGGAGAAGCGCATCGATTCCAGCATCTGGGTTGCCACCACCACCGGTTTGCCGAGGGCGCGGCAGGTGCCGATGATGTTCTTCTGGATCTGCGGCACGCTCTCGGCCGGCACTTCAACGCCCAGGTCGCCACGGGCAACCATGATCGCATCGCTCAACTCGGCGATTTCCCGCAGTTGGGCCACCGCCGACGGCTTCTCGATCTTGGCCATCAGGAATGCCTTGTCGCCAATCAATGCGCGGGCTTCGCGGATGTCTTCGGGACGTTGGACGAACGACAGCGCCACCCAATCCACGCCCAATTCCAGGCCGAAGCTCAGGTCGCGACGGTCCTTGGCGGTCAACGGGCTCAGGTCGAGCACGGCCTGGGGCACGTTCACGCCTTTGCGGTCCGACAGTTCGCCACCGTTGAGCACTTCGGTGTCGATGGCGTCGCTGTGCCGGGCAACCACCCGCAGGCGCAGCTTGCCGTCATCCAGCAGCAGGTCCATGCCCGGCTCCAGGGCCGCGATGATTTCCGGGTGGGGCAGGTTGACCCGGCGTTGATCGCCGGGCGTCGGGTCCAGGTCCAGGCGCAGGGCCTGGCCGCGTTGCAGCAGGACCTTGCCGTCGGCGAACCGGCCGACCCGCAGCTTCGGGCCTTGCAGGTCCATCAGGATACCCAGCGGGTAGTTGAGCTGCTGCTCCACTTGGCGAATCCATTGGTAGCGCTGGGCGTGGTCGGCGTGATCGCCGTGGCTGAAGTTCAGGCGGAAGATGTTCACCCCGGCCCGCACCAGCTCATGGATGTCGTCGATCCCGCGTGTGGCGGGGCCGAGGGTGGCGAGGATCTTGACCTTTTTGTCAGGCGTCATGGGCGGGGTTCTCGAGGATCAGGATGGCGCGGAAGTCGTTGACGTTGGTGCGGGTCGGCTCGGTGACGATCAGCGCATCCAGCGCGGCGAAATAGCCGTAGCCGTTGTTGTTGTCCAGCTCGTCGCTGGCGCTCAGGCCCAGCTCGGCGGCACGGCGATAACTGTCTGGGGTCATGATGGCGCCGGCGTTGTCCTCGGAGCCGTCGATGCCGTCGGTGTCGCCGGCCAGTGCATAAATGCCGGGGTGCCCCTTGAGGTTGTCGGTCAGGCTCAGCAGGAATTCGGCATTGCGACCACCTCGGCCGTGGCCGCGCACGGTTACCGTGGTTTCGCCGCCGGAGAGGATCACGCAGGGCGCTGCCAGGGGCTGGCCGTACCGGGCGATTTGCCGGGCGATGCCGGCATGGACTTTCGCCACTTCCCGGGACTCGCCCTCCAGGTCGCCAAGGATCAGCGGGCTGAAACCGGCCTGACGGGCTTTCACCGCTGCCGCTTCCAGGGATTGCTGGGGGCGGGCGATCAATTGGAAATGGCTGCGGGCCAGGCTTGGGTCGCCGGGCTTGACGGTTTCCGACTCCGGGCTGTGCAGCCAGCTATGCACCGACGCCGGGACCTCGATGCTGTAGCGCTTGAGGATCGCCAGGGCTTCGGCCGATGTGCTGGGGTCGGCCACGGTGGGGCCGGACGCGATGACCGTGGCGAGGTCGCCCGGCACATCGGAAATCGCATAGGTGTAGACCGTCGCGGGCCAGCAGGCCTTGCCCAGGCGTCCGCCCTTGATCGCCGAAAGGTGCTTGCGCACGCAGTTCATCTCACCGATGGTGGCGCCGGATTTGAGCAAGGCTTTGTTGATCGCTTGCTTGTCGGCCAGGGTAATACCGGCCGCAGGCAGTGCCAGCAACGCCGAACCACCGCCGGACAACAGGAAGATCACCCGGTCGTCTTCCGTCAGATTGCTGACCAGTTCCAGCACCCGTCCGGCTACTGCCAGGCCGGCCGCGTCGGGCACGGGATGGGCGGCTTCCACCACCTCGATTTTCTGGCAAGGCGCGCCATGGCCGTAGCGGGTCACCACCAGGCCGCTGACCTCGCCCTGCCAGCAACGCTCGACCACCTGCGCCATCGCCGCGGCGGCCTTGCCGGCGCCGATGACAATCACCCGGCCGCTACGGTCGGCTGGCAGATACTGTTCAAGGACTTGCTGCGGATGGGCCGCGTCGATGGCTGCGGCAAACAGCTCGCGGAGCAATTGTTGCGGATCGACCGACATGGCGGGCTCCCGATTCTTATTATTGGATTGATGCGGTCTCTTGTGGGAGCGAGCCTGCTCGCGATAGCGGTGGTTCGGTCAACAACATCGTTGACTGTGAAATAGCCATCGCGAGCAGGCTCGCTCCCACAGGGTTTGGGGCAGGTGTCAGTTATCGCGAATCGAGAAATTCGCCATGTGCTCCAGCCCCTTGATCAGCGCCGAGTGATCCCAGTTGCTGCCGCCGATGGCCGCGCAGGTACTGAACACTTGCTGGGCGTTGGCGGTGTTGGGCAGGTTGATGTTCAGTTCCCGGGCACCTTGCAGGGCGAGGTTCAGGTCCTTCTGGTGCAGGCTGATGCGGAAGCCCGGATCGAAGGTGCCCTTGATCATGCGCTCGCCGTGCACTTCCAGGATCTTCGACGAAGCAAACCCACCCATCAGCGCTTCGCGGACCTTGGCCGGGTCGGCGCCGTTCTTCGAAGCGAACAGCAGGGCTTCGGCCACGGCCTGGATGTTCAGCGCCACGATGATCTGGTTGGCGACCTTGGCGGTCTGGCCGTCGCCGTTGCCGCCCACCAGGGTGATGTTCTTGCCCATGGCCTGGAACAGCGGCAGGGCGCGTTCAAAAGCGCTGCTGTCGCCACCGACCATGATGCTCAGGGTCGCGGCCTTGGCGCCGACTTCGCCACCGGACACTGGGGCATCGAGGTACTGCGCGCCTTTCTCATTGATCTTCGCCGCGAACGCCTTGGTGGCGGTGGGGGAGATCGAGCTCATGTCGATCACCACCTTGCCCGCGCCCACACCCGCCGCGACGCCATCGGCGCGGAACAGCACGTCGTCGACCTGGGGCGTGTCCGGGACCATGACGATGATGAACTCGGCTTCCTGGGCGACTTCCTTCGGATTGGCCAGGGCCACCGCGCCAGCGGCCAGCAGATCAGCGGGAGCCGGGTCGTGGTGTTGGGACAGGAACAGGCTGTGCCCGGCCTTCTGCAGGTTCAGGGCCATGGGGTGACCCATGATGCCGGTGCCGATGAATCCGATTTTAGCCATGGGGAAATCCTCTTGTTTTGTTGCTGTTTCAGGCGAATGAGGGAGTGCTTTTATGTGGGAGCGAGCTTCTGTGGGAGCAAGGCTTGCCCGCGATAACATCGGCTCGGTACCAGGATGAACCGAGGTGCCTACATCGCGGGCAAGCCTTGCTCCCACACGGGCCAGCTCCCACAAGAGTGCATGTCAGATCGCGTTATGGGTTTTCAGCCAGTTCAAACCCGCTTCGGTGCTGGTCAACGGCTTGTATTCGCAGCCGACCCAACCCTGGTAGCCGATGCGGTCCAGGTGTTCGAACAGGAAGCGATAGTTGATCTCGCCGGTGCCCGGCTCGTTGCGTCCCGGGTTGTCCGCCAGTTGCACATGGTTGATCTCGTCCAGGTGCGCCGACAGGGTCCGGGCCAGGTCACCTTCCATGATCTGCATGTGGTAGATGTCGTACTGCAGGAACAGATTGGCGCTGCCCACCTGCTCGCGGATCGACAGGGCCTGGGCGGTGTTGTTCAGGTAGAAGCCGGGGATGTCACGGGTATTGATGGCTTCCATCACCAACTTGATGCCCTTGTCCTGCAGCTTCTCGGCGGCGTACTTCAGGTTGGCGACGAAGGTCTTGCGCACCAGGGCTTCGTCGCAGTTCTGCGGGCAGATCCCGGCCAGGCAGTTGACCTGGGTATTGCCCAGTACCTGGGCGTAGGCAATCGCCAGGTCGACGCCGGCGCGGAACTCCTCGACGCGGTCTGGCAGGCAGGCAATGCCACGCTCGCCCTTGGCCCAGTCACCGGCCGGCAGGTTGAACAGCACCTGGGTCAGGCCGTTGGCGTCGAGCAGGGCCTTGAGTTCAGCGGAGCTGTAGTCGTAGGGGAACAGGTATTCGACACCCGTGAAACCGGCCTTGGCGGCCGCTTCGAAGCGGGCGAGGAAATCCTGTTCGGTAAACAGCATGGACAGGTTGGCGGCGAAACGCGGCATGACAGTCTCCTATGAATATTCTGAAGCCGTTGTGAGAGTGGGCCTCTGTGGGAGCGAGGCTTGCCCGCGATCACATCGCCTCGGTATCAAGATGAACCGAGGCGTCTCCATCGCGGGCAAGCCTTGCTCCCACACGAGCTCGCTCCCACAGGGGTCAATCGAGCAACGAAATGGCCGTCGGCGCGTCGTTGCCCACCAGTGCCAGGTCTTCGAATTCGTTGACGGCGTTGATCTCGGTGCCCATGGAAATATTGGTCACCCGCTCCAGGATGACCTCGACGATCACCGGCACCTTGAACTCCTCGATCATTTCCTGGGCCTTGCGCAGTGCCGGCTGGATGCCGGACGGTTCGAACACCCGCAGTGCCTTGCAGCCCAGGCCCTCGGCGACGGCGATGTGGTCCACCCCATAACCGTTGAGTTCCGGCGCGTTGAGGTTGTCGAAGGACAGCTGGACGCAGTAGTCCATGTCGAACCCGCGCTGTGCCTGGCGAATCAGGCCCAGGTAGGAGTTGTTCACCACGACGTGGATGTACGGCAGCTTGAACTGTGCGCCCACCGCCAGTTCTTCAATCATGAACTGGAAGTCGTAGTCCCCCGACAAGGCCACGACCTTGCGGCTCGGATCGGCCTTGACCACCCCCAGCGCGGCTGGAATGGTCCAGCCCAAGGGACCGGCCTGGCCGCAGTTGATCCAGTGACGTGGCTTGTAGACATGCAGGAATTGCGCGCCGGCGATCTGCGACAGGCCGATGGTGCTGACGTAGCAGGTGTCCTTGCCGAACACCTGGTTCATTTCTTCGTAGACGCGCTGGGGCTTGACCGGCACGTTGTCGAAGTGTGTCTTGCGTTGCAGGCTGGCCTTGCGCTGCTGGCAGTCCTGCAACCAGGCGCTGCGGTTTTTCAGTTTGCCGGCGGCCTGCCATTCACGGGCGACTTCGATGAACACCGTCAGTGCCGAGGCGGCGTCGGAGACGATGCCCAGGTCCGGGGTGAACACGCGGCCGATCTGGGTCGGTTCGATGTCCACGTGAATGAACCGGCGACCTTCGGTGTAGACATCCACCGAACCGGTGTGGCGGTTGGCCCAGCGGTTGCCGACACCCAGCACCAGGTCCGACTTCAGCAGCGTCGCGTTGCCGTAGCGGTGGGACGTCTGCAGGCCGACCATGCCGACCATCAGCGGATGGTCGTCCGGGATCGTGCCCCAGCCCATCAGTGTGGGGATCACCGGGATTCCGGTCAGCTCGGCGAACTCCACCAGCAGCTCGCTGGCATCGGCATTGATGATGCCGCCACCGGCCACGAGCAAGGGCCGCTCGGCCTGATCGAGCATCGCCAGGGCTTTCTCGACCTGCGCACGGTTGGCCGCGGGTTTGGCCAGCGGCAGTGGTTGGTAGGTATCGATGTCGAACTCGATCTCGGCCATTTGCACATCGAAGGGCAGGTCGATCAGTACCGGGCCGGGGCGGCCGGAGCGCATCTCGAAGAACGCTTTCTGGAACGCGTAGGGCACCTGGCCTGGTTCCAGGACGGTGGTCGCCCACTTGGTCACCGGTTTGACGATGCTGGTGATGTCCACCGCCTGGAAATCTTCCTTGTGCAGGCGGGCACGAGGGGCTTGCCCGGTGATGCACAGGATCGGGATCGAGTCGGCCGAGGCGCTGTAGAGCCCGGTGACCATATCGGTGCCGGCCGGGCCCGACGTGCCGATGCAGACGCCAATGTTGCCAGCCTTGGTGCGGGTGTAGCCCTCAGCCATGTGCGAGGCACCTTCAACGTGGCGCGCGAGGACATGATCGATGCCACCCACCTTCTGCAGGGCGGAGTACAGCGGGTTGATCGCGGCACCCGGAATACCGAAGGCGGTGTCCACGCCTTCACGGCGCATCACCAGAACGGCGGCTTCGATTGCTCTCATTTTGCTCATGGTTTTGTGCCTCTTACGTTTTGTAATTGTATACAAGTGGCTTTTCGGCGAGTTTATTCACGGCGAACGGTATAGGTCAATCCTTTTCCTCAGGTGCCTGTTTCATTCGTCGGAAGGCCGATAATCCTGTGGCTTTTCGTCGCGCATGGCGTTTTGCGAAAATTATTGTATACAAAAACAAATTAAATTGTGGTCTATTTGTTGTGTAAGGGTTTGCCTAAGGTGAAACCCAGAAGGCTTTCCAACAACAAAAAGGACAGCATCCATGAGCGCTCTAACCTTGAACGTCGCCGTCAACCTGGCGGAGCAAGCCCTTGTCGCGGGCCGTGAAATCAACGCCGCACCCCTGACTGTCGCGATCCTCGACAACGGCGGGCACCTGATTGCCCTGCAGCGCGAGGACGGCGCCAGCCTGCTCCGCCCCCAGATCGCCATCGGTAAGGCCTGGGGCGCCATTGCCCTGGGTAAAGGCTCACGCCTGCTGGCCCAGGACGCCCAACAACGCCCAGCCTTCATCGCCGCGTTGAACAGCCTGGGGCAGGGCAGCGTCGTGCCGGTTCCGGGTGGGGTGTTGATCAGGGATCAGGCGGGGCAGGTGCTGGGCGCGATTGGAATCAGTGGCGATCTGTCGGATGTCGATGAGCAGGTGGCTGTCAGGGCTGTGGAGGTGATGGGGTTGTGGGCGGATGCGGGGGTGGTTGTTTGATTCTGCATTGACTGACCTATCGCTATCGCGAGCAGGCTCGCTCCCACAGGTTTCGATGGGTGGACACAAAATGTATCAACACCGCAATTCCCCTGTGGGAGCGAGCCTGCTCGCGATGACAATCTCTCAGACACATCCTGCTAATGGTCTGCCCCGCATCCCTGCATTCATAGGTCTAGCCTTGCCCGGGACTCGATGACAAAGGGGCACGGAATGCCTGATTTACCCGCTTCGCACCGACTGCGCCTCGGCCGTTGTGCGGAGTCCAGTCGTATATATCTATTAACCGCAAACACCTTCGACCGGATGCCAATCTTCAGTGACTTTGTCTTGGGAAGATTGGTTGTCGAGCAGTTTCGAAAAGCTGAGGATCTGGGCCTTGCCAACTCATTGGCGTGGGTCGTCATGCCGGATCACTTCCATTGGTTGATCGAATTGCGCAGGGGGGCGCTAAGCGGCTTGATGCAAAGGACAAAATCATTGAGTACCAAGTCCGTGAACCTGCGGCTTGGCCGGAAACTCGGCCTTTGGCAGCCAGGTTTTCATGACCGGGCGCTGCGGCGGGAAGAAGATCTGGTCAAGCTTGCCCGATATGTTGTGGCTAACCCATTGCGGGCTGGCTTGGTCAAACGGTTTGGCGATTATCCGTTGTGGGATGCGATTTGGGTTTGATTTGGAACCGAGTCGCCTTTATCGCGAGCAGGCTCGCTCCCACAGGGTTTGGCTGTGAATATGATTCAGCAAACGATCGAAATCCCTTGTGGGAGCGAGCCTGCTCGCGATAAAGGCGACTCGATGCTAAGCCTGGCGATCCAACTCACACCCCTTCAACACCAACCGGATAATCGTCTGCGCCGCCGCTTCATAATCGGCTTCATCCAGCTTCGCCTTGCCGGTGATGGCGGTGATCTGCCAGTCGAAATCGGCGTAGGTCTGGGTGGCGGCCCAGATGCTGAACATCAGGTGGTTGGGGTCGATGGGGGCGATCTGGCCGCGGTCGATCCAGGTCTGGATGCAGTCGATGTTGTGCCGGGCCTGGGCGTTGAGTTGTTCTACCAGGTCGGGGCTCAGGTGGGGGGCGCCGTGCATGATCTCGCTCGCGAAGACCTTCGAGGCGAAGGGCAGGTCGCGGGAAATGCGGATCTTGGAGCGGATGTAGTGGCTTAGCACTTCGCCGGGCACGCCGTCGGCGTTGAACGGGGTCGAGGCCTGGAGGATCGGCTCGATGATGCTTTCCAGAACCTCGCGGTAGAGGTTTTCCTTGGATTTGAAATAGTAGTAGACGTTGGGTTTGGGCAGGCCCGCCTTGGCCGCGATGTCGCTGGTCTTGGTCGCCGCGAAGCCCTTGTCGGCAAATTCCTCGCTGGCGGCACGCAGGATGAGTTCTTTGTTGCGCTCGCGGATAGTGCTCATAAACCCAGGGGTTCCTTGCCTGTTCTGGCGGTGGCGCATGGTAGCACCGGCCTCGCGCGACGCTCAAGAATGCCCCGTGGCACGGCGGCTCGCGGTATGCTGCGCGGCATTATCATTCAAGGAGCCCCACCATGGCCGGAAGCAGTTTGTTGGTGTTGATCGACGATATCGCCACCGTGCTCGACGATGTCGCACTGATGACCAAGATGGCCGCCAAGAAAACCGCCGGCGTGCTTGGCGACGATCTGGCGCTCAACGCCCAGCAGGTGTCCGGCGTGCGAGCCGAGCGAGAGCTGCCGGTGGTTTGGGCTGTGGCGAAGGGCTCATTCATCAACAAGCTGATCCTCGTGCCGTCGGCCCTGGCGATCAGTGCCTTTGTGCCCTGGCTGGTGACGCCGCTGTTGATGGTGGGTGGTGCCTACCTGTGTTTCGAGGGGTTCGAAAAACTTGCCCACAAGTTCCTCCACAGCCCGGCCGAAGACCAGGCCGAGCATGCGCAACTGGTCGAGGCCGTGGCCGATCCGGCGGTGGACCTGGTGGCGTTTGAGAAGGACAAGATCAAGGGCGCGGTGCGTACCGATTTCATCCTGTCGGCGGAGATCATCGCCATCACCCTCGGCACCGTCGCCGACGCACCGCTGACCCAACAGGTGATCGTGCTGTCGGGCATCGCTGTTGTCATGACTGTCGGCGTCTATGGCCTGGTGGCCGGGATCGTCAAGCTCGATGACCTGGGGCTGTGGCTGACACAGAAGCCGGGGCAGGTTGCCAGAAGCATCGGTGACGCCATCCTGCGCGCCGCGCCGTACATGATGAAAAGCCTGTCGGTGATCGGCACGGCGGCGATGTTCCTGGTGGGCGGCGGCATCCTCACCCATGGCGTGCCGGTGGTGCATCACTGGATCGAAGCCGTGGCAGCAAGTGCCGGCGGGGCCGGGTTTATCGTGCCGATGTTGCTCAATGCGGTGGCGGGGATTGTCGCGGGGGCGGTGGTGCTGGCGGGGGTGATGGTGGTGGGCAAGCTCTGGAAGGCGCTGAAAGGCTGAGCCTGACAACCCAAAACAACTGTGGGAGCGAGCCTGCTCGCGATTGCGGCGTGTCATCCAATAGAGATATTGGCTGATACACCGCAATCGCGAGCAGGCTCGCTCCCACAGGGGGGGCGACGGCTACTCGGCAATCTGCAACTTGCGCGATTCCGTGTACACGTAGCGCACCTTTTCATACTCGAACGGCGAGTTCAGCTGGCCATAGCGGAAGCTGGTCTGGTAGCGCTTGTCCACGCCGCGCAGGAGCAGCAGTTCCGGGTGGTTGGCGCTGACTTCCGAGACGTTCAGGAAGTTGATCGCCGACTCGGCCGTGTAGTCCACCAGCAGCCCTGAAGTATCCCGCAGGTTGGAAGGACCGAAGATCGGCAGCACGAAGTAGGCGCCGGCCGGTACGCCGTAGAAGCCCAGGGTCTGGCCGAAGTCTTCGCTCTGGCGCGGCAGGCCCATGGAGGTGGCGGGATCCCACAGGCCGGCGACGCCGATCGTGGTGTTGAGCAGCAGTCGCGCCGTGGTTTCCATCGAACGCTTGCCCTTGAATTGCAGCAGGCTGTTCATCAGGTTCGGCACGTCCCCCAGGTTATTGAAGAAGTTGCTGACGCCGGTGCGCACGAAACTCGGGGTGACGTAGCGGTAGCCATCGACCACCGGCAGGAACACCCATTGGTCGAAACGGTAGTTGAAGTGATAGACGCGACGGTTCCAGGATTCGAGCGGGTCATAGACGTTCAACGCGTTGAGGGTCGAACGCTCGAATTCGCGCTGGTCCAGGCCCGGATTGAACTTGAGCCTGGTCAGCGGTTGCTTGAAGCCGTCGGCATCCACCGTGCCCTGGTCATCGGCGTGAACCGCGCCCGCACCCATTAACGCAACGAGAAGCAGGAGGTATTTAGCCACGGAAGAACTCCAGCATGGCGTCGCTGTTGACGCGGTAATTGAGGTTGCCGCAGTGGCCGCCCAGTGGATACACCGTCAGGCGGTCGCCAAAGGTCTTGCGCAGGAAGCCCAGGTCGCCAGGGCCGAGGATGACGTCGTCGGCGTTGTGCATCACGGCAATTTTCGGGCTTTCGTGCAGGTAATCCTTCAGGGCGTAGAGGCTGACCTGGTCGACCAGTTGCAGCAGGCTGCCGCCGTCGGTCCGCGCGCGCCACATCGGGATCACTTGTTCAGTGAGGTAGCAGTCGAAATCGCATTGCAGCGCACGCTTGAGAAACGGCGTCAGGCTGGTGCTTTCGGTGATCGGGAATTTGGGTGGGGTAATCAGGCCGCGACGGTTGATCAGGTCCGAAGTGAATGCGATATCGGCTGCCGAGAAACGGAACGAGGTGCCGATCAGCATCGCCATCTGTTCGTTGCTCAGGTGTTGCTTGGACTGCTGGAAGTCATAAAGGAGGGCATCGTTGAGGTCGATGTAGCCTTTTTGCTGGAAGTAGCGGGTCAGCTTGTTCAACACCACTTCATAGAAAGTCGTGGTGCTGTTGATGCCCTTGACCTGGGTCTGGACCAGTTTGTCCAGGTTGGTGACCGAGGTATAGAGGTTCACCGGCGGGTTCAGCAGCAGCACTTTCTTGAAATTGAAGCTGCGCCGGGTTTCGTCCAGGTGCGCGACAAAGGCTGCGTCCAGCGCGCCGAGGCTGTAGCCGGTGAGGTAGTACTCGGTCACCGGCACCTTGGGGTTCTGCGCGCGCACGGCTTGCATGACCCGGTACATGTCTTCGGCATCTTCCTTGGTGATGCCCGGGGTGGCGAAGCGCGAGGCGGCGCTCATGAAGTCGAAACTGGTGGGCGATGACAACTGCACCACGTGGTAGCCGGCCTTATAGTAGAGGCGCTTGAGGTATTCGTTGAGGGTGCTGTCGTACCGTGCACCGGTCCCGGCGATCAGGAAGATCAGCGGTGCCGGTTTGTCCTGGGTGGCCATGCGGTAGGTGAGACTTTTCACTGGCCAGAAGTTGTCCGGCAGGATGAACTCGCGTTCCGGGCGCAGGGTAACGCTGTAGTCCGCCTGGTCGATGTCCTCGATCAAGGGCAACTCGGGCCGCAGGTCAGGCGGGGTGGTCGCGATGGTCGCCTCGAACGGGTTGGTCAAGGGGTAGCCATAACTGGCGGCGTCGATATCCACCGCCAGCGCGGACGCACTCAGGATAAGGCCGCCGATCAGGGCAGCGAAGCGCAAGGAACGGAGCATGACTGGATCCCTTAGAGGATGGTGCCGAATGAGGTTCGCAGGCTATGACCACTGAAGCGAAACCAAGTGCCATGACCGGCAATAAACAGGTTTGAGTGGGCGCGCGATAGCAACGGGACGATACACGGAGTGGTGGTTGGTGGCTAGTTGCCTACACTTGTCGTGGATGGCGTTCTGATGTCGCTCCTCGCTGTTTCGATGTCGCTAACAGATCAGGTTCAAGATCGGCGCAGGTTGATGATCGTTGCATCAGTACTCCACTGATGTTCGAACTGGTTTGGCAGGCGAGCGTGATGGGGGCGCTGAGCACCATAACAATACGTTGACGTCGCTCGGCATTCGCCGGGCGCAGCACTTTCGGGGAAGTACACGATGAAGATGCGACGACTCATGGGCGCAGGTGCCGCACTGGTACTGGCGATCAGCTCCACACTGGCTAGCGCCGAAACCAAAACCCTGAGCATCGGCTACGTTGACGGTTGGTCCGACAGCGTCGCGACGACTCACGTGGCGGCGGAAGTCATCCAGCAGAAGCTCGGTTATGACGTGAAGCTGCAAGCTGTGGCGACCGGGATCATGTGGCAGGGCGTGGCCACCGGTAAGCTCGATGCCATGCTTTCGGCCTGGTTGCCAGTGACTCACGGCGATTACTGGACGAAGAACAAGGATCAGGTGGTCGATTACGGCCCCAACTTCAAAGACGCGAAGATCGGCCTGATCGTGCCGGAGTACGTCAAGGCTCAGTCCGTGGCCGATCTCAAGACCGATGAAAGCTTCAAGAACCGCATTGTTGGCATCGACGCCGGTTCAGGCGTGATGCTCAAGACCGAACAGGCGATCAAGGACTACGACCTGACTGGTTATCAACTCAAGGCCAGTTCCGGCGCCGGCATGATTGCCGAGCTGACCCGTGCCGAGAGAAAGAACGAGTCCATCGCCGTCACCGGTTGGGTGCCGCACTGGATGTTCGCCAAGTGGAAACTGCGCTTCCTGGAAGACCCGAAAGGCGTCTATGGCGCGGCTGAAACCGTGAACAACATCGGTAGCAAGGAATTGGCGACCAAAGCACCGGAAGTCGCTGAGTTCCTGAAAAAATTCCAATGGTCCTCGAAAGACGAAATCGGCGAGGTCATGCTGGCTATCCAAGAGGGTGCCAAGCCTGAAGCCGCTGCCAAGGACTGGGTCGCCAAGCACCCGGACCGCGTGAAGGAGTGGACTGGCAAGTAATCTGCTGATCCAGTGATCCCGAAAGCCGCATGATGTCGTGTCATGCGGTTTTTTTTTGCGATACGCAATACTCGAATGCTGCGCACATACCTGTGGGAGCAAGGCTTGCCCGCGATGCAGGCGCCTCGGTTGATCTTGATGCCGGAGCGATGCTGTCGCGGGCAAGCCTTGCTCCCACAGCGGTTCGCTCCCACAAGGGCGTGGCGATGGTTTTTGCTGGAAACTGGCAAAGCCGTCATGTCGTTCTAATACTAAGGTCGTCTGGAACCTGGCCTTGAGCCGCATAAAGTAGAGTCGTTCCAACTTAAATTGTGCTGCGAGGATAAAAACAATGAACGACAGCATTTACCTCTCGATTCAGAACAGCCCGCGCTTCAAGGAGCTGGTGAGAAAAAGAGAAAGGTTCGCCTGGATTCTTTCGGCGATCATGCTAGGGCTGTACTCCGGATTCATTCTTCTGATCGCCTATGGGCCGCACATTCTCGGGGCCAGGATCTCGCCCGAGTCGACGATCACCTGGGGTATTCCCATTGGTGTCGGCTTGATTGTCTCGGCGTTCATCCTGACTGCCATCTATGTGCGACGCGCCAATGGCGAGTTCGACGAGCTGAACAATGCGATTCTCAAGGAGGCTCAACAATGATCCGGCGTCTACTGGCTCTATTGAGCGTCGCAGCGTTCGCCCCGGGTGCCTGGGCGGCTGAAGCCCTGACCGGGGCCGTGGAGAAACAACCCCTCAACGTCTCCGCCATCATCATGTTCGTGGCGTTTGTCGGCTTGACCCTGGGCATCACCTACTGGGCGTCCAAGCGTAGCAAATCGGCCAGTGACTACTATGCGGCGGGTGGACGGATCACCGGTTTCCAGAACGGCCTGGCCATTGCCGGTGACTACATGTCGGCGGCGTCCTTCCTGGGGATTTCCGCGCTGGTGTTCGCGTCCGGCTATGACGGTCTGATCTACTCCATCGGCTTCCTGGTGGGCTGGCCGATCATCCTGTTCCTGATCGCCGAGCGTCTGCGTAACCTGGGTAAATACACCTTTGCCGACGTGGCGTCCTATCGCCTGGGGCAGAAGCAGATCCGTACCTTGTCCGCCAGCGGTTCGCTGGTAGTGGTGGCGTTCTATCTGATCGCGCAGATGGTCGGCGCCGGCAAGCTGATCCAGCTGCTGTTCGGGCTGGACTACCACGTTGCGGTGGTGATGGTGGGCATCCTGATGTGCCTCTATGTACTGTTCGGTGGCATGTTGGCGACCACCTGGGTACAGATCATCAAGGCAGTGCTGTTGCTGTCCGGCGCTTCGTTCATGGCGTTGATGGTGATGAAGCACGTCAACTTCGACTTCAACATGCTGTTTGCCGAAGCGGTCAAGGTTCACCCTAAAGGCGAGGCGATCATGAGCCCTGGTGGCTTGGTGAAGGATCCGGTCTCGGCCTTCTCCCTGGGCCTGGCCCTGATGTTCGGTACCGCTGGCCTGCCGCATATCCTGATGCGCTTCTTCACCGTGAGTGACGCGAAGGAAGCGCGCAAGAGCGTGCTGTATGCCACTGGCTTCATCGGTTACTTCTACATCCTGACCTTCATCATCGGCTTCGGCGCGATCCTGCTGGTCAGCACCAACCCGGCCTTCAAGGACGCGGCAGGTGCCTTGCTGGGCGGTAACAACATGGCGGCGGTGCACCTGGCCAACGCCGTCGGCGGCAGCGTCTTCCTGGGCTTCATCTCGGCCGTGGCGTTCGCCACCATCCTGGCGGTTGTGGCAGGCCTGACCCTGGCCGGCGCCTCGGCGGTGTCCCACGACCTGTATGCCAGTGTGATCAAGAAAGGCAAGGCCAACGAGAAGGACGAGATCCGTGTCTCGAAGATCACCACCATCGCCCTGGCGGTGCTGGCGATCGGCCTGGGCATCCTGTTCGAGAAGCAGAACATCGCGTTCATGGTGGGCCTGGCGTTCTCCATCGCGGCGAGCTGCAACTTCCCGGTGCTGCTGCTTTCGATGTACTGGAAGAAACTGACCACCCGTGGCGCCATGATCGGTGGCTGGCTGGGCCTGATCAGTGCCGTGGGCCTGATGGTTCTGGGCCCAACCATCTGGGTACAGATCATGGGTCACGAGAAGCCGATCTACCCATACGAGTACCCGGCGCTGTTCTCGATGGCGATTGCCTTCGTCGGTATCTGGTTCTTCTCCATCACCGACAAGTCGGCTGAAGCCGAGAACGAGCGGGCGCTGTTCTTCCCGCAGTTCGTGCGTTCGCAGACTGGCCTGGGGGCGAGTGGGGCGGTTAATCACTGATGCGGTAAGTAGCAAGCGTAGTGCTTGAGGAAATACCCCGGTCGAGAGGCCGGGGTATTTTTTTGTGCCCGGATTAAGGGGGGGCAGGTCTGGCGCCATCGCGAGCGGGCTCGCTCCCACATTGGAATGTGGTCACCTGTGGGAGCGAGCCTGCTCGCGATGGCGTCAGACCTCTTGCCACCGATCAAAGCGCATACAAACAAAACGGCCCCCGCTCTTATATATAAGAAGCGGGGGCCGTTCCGGTGCAGCTTTAGCCGTTATGGCAAGGACTTACTTGCGATCTTCCAGCTTGGTGATGTCACGCGACTCGTAGCCGGTGTACAGCTGGCGCGGACGGCCGATCTTGTACGGGCTGGAGAGCATTTCCTTCCAGTGGGAGATCCAGCCGACGGTCCGCGCCAGGGCGAAGATCACGGTGAACATGCTGGTTGGAATGCCGATCGCCTTGAGGATGATCCCCGAGTAGAAGTCGACGTTCGGGTACAGCGAGCGTTCGATGAAGTACGGGTCGGTCAGGGCGATCTCTTCCAGGCGCATGGCCAGTTCGAGTTGCGGATCGTTCTTGATCCCCAGTTCCTTGAGCACTTCGTCGCAGGTCTGCTTCATGACGGTGGCGCGCGGGTCGCGGTTCTTGTAGACCCGGTGACCGAAGCCCATCAACTTGAACGGATCGTTCTTGTCCTTGGCCTTGGCGATGAACTTGTCGATGTTCGAGACATCGCCGATTTCATCGAGCATGGTCAGTACCGCTTCGTTGGCACCGCCGTGGGCCGGGCCCCAGAGTGCGGCGATACCGGCGGCGATACAGGCGAACGGGTTGGCGCCCGACGAGCCGGCCAGGCGCACGGTGGACGTGGAGGCGTTCTGCTCGTGGTCGGCATGGAGGATGAAGATCCGGTCCATGGCCTTGGCGAGCACCGGGCTGATCGGTTTGATCTCGCACGGGGTGTTGAACATCATGTGCAGGAAGTTTTCCGCGTACGACAGGTCGTTGCGCGGGTACATCATGGGCTGGCCCATGGAGTACTTGTAGACCATGGCTGCCAGGGTCGGCATCTTCGCCACCAGGCGGACCGCGGAGATTTCGCGATGCTGGGGGTTATTGATGTCCAGGGAGTCGTGGTAGAAGGCCGAGAGGGCGCCGACAACGCCGCACATGACGGCCATCGGGTGGGCATCGCGACGGAAGCCGTTGAAGAAGGACTTCAACTGCTCGTGGACCATGGTGTGGTTTTTCACGGTGCTGACGAACTGAGCCTTTTGTTCTGCGGTCGGGAGCTCGCCGTTGAGCAGCAGGTAGCAGGTTTCCAGGTAGTCCGATTTTTCAGCCAGTTGCTCGATCGGGTAGCCGCGGTGCAGCAGGATGCCGTTGTCGCCGTCGATGTAGGTGATCTTCGACTCGCACGAAGCGGTCGACATGAACCCTGGGTCGAAGGTGAAGCGGCCCGTGGCCGTCAGGCCGCGAACGTCGATTACATCGGGACCAACGGTGCCGGTTAAAATGGGCAGCTCGACGGGGGCTGCGCCCTCGATGATCAACTGCGCTTTTTTGTCAGCCATGTGGCCTCCTATTAATGCTTGGAATCATCAGACAGACCCCCCACGCAGGGCCCGCACCACTATAGTGAGATAAATCCGAATGTCAATTTGCCTAAAGTCTTGCTCCAGAAGGCTTTAACCGGACTTTTTCCTCGAAATTGCCTGCCGTTTACGCCTTTTAACGCTGTTGTGCAATGCGCCATCAGTGCAAGGTGAACGCGTTGTCATTAGTAACCTAACTGTCTATACTCGGCAGCCGACCGCCAGGGGCTTTTGGGCCAGCTTTGCTGGGGGTCGTCACTCCCTGGGTGGTGAGTACCTGACCAGTGCGCGCCGCAACAACTTTGCCCTGATTCTTAGGGGCTCTTCAGTGTGAAAAAAGCCGTGAAAAGCCAACGACCTGTAAACCTAGACCTAAGGACCATCAAACTCCCAGTCACTGCTTACACGTCCATTCTTCACCGTATCTCCGGTGTCATCCTCTTTGTCAGCCTGGCCATCATGCTCTACGCATTGGACAAGTCGCTCGACTCGGAAGAAGGCTTCGGTCAGGTGAAGGCGTGTCTGACCAGTCCGCTAGCCAAGCTAGTGATTTGGGGCATCCTGTCCGCCTTGCTGTATCACCTGGTTGCCGGCGTGCGCCACTTGATCATGGACATGGGCATCGGTGAGACGCTGGAAGGCGGCAAGCTGGGCTCGAAAATCGTTATCGCCGTTTCCGTGGTGGTAATCGTTCTGGCAGGAGTCTGGATATGGTAACCAACGTCACGAACCTCTCGCGTTCGGGCCTCTATGACTGGATGGCGCAGCGTGTGTCTGCGGTCGTTCTCGCGGCTTATTTCATTTTCCTGATCGGATATGTCGTCGCCAACCCAGGCCTTGGCTATGCCCAATGGCATGAACTGTTCGCAAACAACTGGATGCGTATCTTCAGTCTGCTGGCCCTCGTCGCACTGGGCGCTCACGCCTGGGTCGGCATGTGGACCATCGCTACCGACTACCTGACGCCGATGGCGTTCGGCAAGTCGGCGACTGCCATACGTTTTCTTTTCCAGGCGGTATGCGGCGTTGCGATGTTCGCTTACTTCGTCTGGGGTGTGCAGATTCTCTGGGGTATCTGATCCATGGCTAACATTCCAACGATTTCTTTCGACGCCATCATCATTGGCGGCGGCGGTGCCGGCATGCGCGCAGCGCTGCAACTGGCACAGGGCGGTCACAAGACTGCCGTGATCACCAAGGTCTTCCCGACCCGTTCGCACACTGTTTCCGCCCAGGGCGGCATCACCTGCGCCATCGCTTCGGCCGACCCGAACGATGACTGGCGCTGGCACATGTACGATACCGTCAAGGGTTCCGACTACATCGGTGACCAGGACGCTATCGAATACATGTGTCAGGAAGGCCCGGCCGCGGTGTTCGAGCTGGACCACATGGGCATGCCATTCTCGCGTACCGAGCAAGGTCGTATCTATCAGCGTCCGTTCGGTGGCCAGTCCAAGGACTACGGCAAGGGCGGCCAGGCTGCACGTACCTGCGCGGCGTCCGACCGTACCGGTCACGCGCTGCTGCACACCCTGTACCAGGGCAACCTGAAAGCCGGTACCACGTTCCTGAACGAGTACTACGCCGTAGACCTGGTGAAGAACCAGGACGGCGCCTTCGTCGGTGTGATCGCGATCTGCATCGAAACCGGCGAAACCACCTACATCCGCTCGAAAGCCACCGTACTGGCGACCGGCGGTGCAGGTCGTATCTATGCCTCCACCACCAACGCCCTGATCAACACCGGTGACGGCGTCGGCATGGCCCTGCGTGCTGGCGTACCGGTGCAAGACATCGAAATGTGGCAGTTCCACCCGACCGGCATCGCCGGCGCCGGTGTATTGGTCACCGAAGGTTGCCGTGGTGAAGGCGGTTACCTGATCAACAAGCACGGCGAGCGTTTCATGGAGCGTTATGCTCCGAACGCCAAGGACCTTGCCGGTCGTGACGTCGTGGCTCGTTCGATGGTCAAGGAAATCATCGCCGGTAACGGCTGTGGCCCGAATGGCGACCACGTGATGCTCAAACTCGACCACCTGGGCGAGGAAGTGCTGCACAGCCGTCTGCCAGGCATCTGCGAACTGTCGAAGACCTTCGCTCACGTCGACCCGGTCGTCGCGCCGGTCCCAGTGGTTCCAACCTGCCACTATATGATGGGCGGCGTTGCCACCAACATTCATGGCCAGGCAATGACCCAGAACGCCGAAGGCGTGGACGAAATCATCCCTGGCCTGTTTGCAGTGGGTGAAGTGGCGTGCGTATCGGTTCACGGTGCCAACCGCCTGGGCGGCAACTCGCTGCTCGACCTGGTGGTCTTCGGTCGTGCCGCTGGCCTGCACCTGGAGAAGGCGCTGAGCGACGGTATCGAATACGACGACGCTACCGACGCCGACATCAATGCAGCCCTGGCTCGCCTGTCCGCCCTGAACGAGCGTACCGAAGGCGAAGACGTGGCCACCCTGCGTCGCGAGCTGCAGAACTGCATGCAGAACTACTTCGGTGTGTTCCGTACCGGTGAATACATGCAGAAGGGTATCGCCCAGCTGGCGGAACTGCGTGAACGAATTGCCAATGTGAAGATCAACGATAAGTCACAGGCGTTCAACACTGCACGTATCGAAGCGCTGGAACTGCAGAACCTGTTGGAAGTGGCCGAAGCCACCGCCATCGCCGCAGAAGTGCGTAAAGAGTCCCGTGGCGCCCACGCCCGCGAAGACTTTGAAGACCGTGACGACGAAAACTGGCTGTGCCACACCTTGTACTTCCCGGGTGAAAAACGCGTCGCCAAGCGTGCCGTGAACTTCTCGCCGAAGACTGTTCCGACTTTCGAACCTAAAGTCCGGACTTATTAAGGGTGACCGCCATGTTGCAAGTCAGTGTTTATCGCTACAACCCTGATCAGGACGCTGCGCCGTTCATGCAGGATTTCCAGGTCGATACCGGTGGTAAGGACCTGATGGTGCTGGACGTGCTGGCCCTGATCAAGGAGCAGGACGAAGGTTTCTCCTATCGTCGCTCCTGCCGCGAGGGCGTTTGCGGCTCCGACGGCATGAACATCAACGGCAAGAACGGCCTGGCCTGCATCACGCCGCTGTCGGCCGTGGTCAAGGGCAACAAGCTGGTGGTTCGTCCATTGCCAGGTTTGCCGGTCATCCGTGACCTGGTCGTCGATATGAGCATCTTCTACAAGCAATACGAGAAGGTGAAGCCATTCCTGCAGAACGACACGCCGGCTCCGGCCATCGAGCGTCTGCAGTCCCCGGAAGAGCGTGAGAAGCTCGACGGTCTGTACGAGTGCATCCTGTGCGCTTGCTGCTCGACCTCGTGCCCATCCTTCTGGTGGAACCCGGACAAGTTCCTGGGCCCGGCCGCCCTGCTGCAAGCGTACCGCTTCCTGGCAGACAGCCGCGATACCAAGACGTCCGAGCGTCTGGCCGCACTGGATGACCCGTTCAGCGTATTCCGCTGCCGCGGGATCATGAACTGCGTCAACGTCTGCCCGAAAGGCCTGAACCCGACTAAGGCCATCGGTCACATACGTAACATGCTGCTGCAAAACGGCGTGTGATTCAGCTGCTGTACCGTAAACCGCTGTACCCGTAGAGGCTAAGGCGCGGGCTTCAACCCGCGTCGTAGCATAACCAGAACAGCCGCTCACAAAGCGGCGGTTCTTATTTTGAAGAAATGAGACAAGCAGGGGCATCCGGGCTGGTACCCGGACTATCAGCGTGATCCTAAGTGGCTTGTTTTAGTCGCTGCACTCGGACTTCTGCAAGTTTGCTCGGTGTTTTCGCCGATGGTGTTCCCCTAATCGAGGGTGACCAAGCATGCAAGAAAGCGTGATGCAGCGCATGTGGAACAGTGCCCACCTCTCCGGTGGTAACGCTGCCTATGTGGAAGAGCTCTACGAGCTCTACCTGCACGACCCTAACGCTGTGCCAGAAGAGTGGCGCACCTATTTTCAGAAGTTGCCGGCTGACGGTAACTCTGCCACCGATGTTTCGCACTCGACGATTCGCGATCATTTCGTGCTGCTGGCAAAGAACCAGCGCCGCGCTCAACCGGTCTCCGCCGGCAGCGTGAGCAGTGAACACGAGAAGAAGCAAGTTGAAGTACTGCGACTGATCCAGGCCTACAGGATGCGAGGCCACCAGGCAGCCCAGCTGGACCCGCTGGGGCTGTGGCAGCGTCCTGCACCTGCAGACCTGTCGATCACTCACTACGGCTTGACCAATGCCGATCTTGATACGACCTTCCGTGCCGGCGACCTGTTCATCGGCAAAGAGGAAGCGAGCCTACGTGAAATTCACGAAGCGTTGCAGCAGACATATTGCCGCACCATTGGCGCTGAGTTCACGCACATCACCGATTCCGAGCAACGCCAGTGGTTCCAGCAGCGTCTGGAAAGCGTTCGTGGCCGTCCGACGTACTCCGCCGACATCAAGAGCCACCTGCTTGAGCGTGTGACTGCCGGTGAAGGCCTGGAGAAATACCTGGGCACCAAATACCCGGGCACCAAGCGTTTCGGCCTGGAAGGCGGCGAGAGCCTGATTCCGATGCTGGACGAGCTGATCCAGCGTTCCGGTTCGTATGGCACCAAGGAAGTGGTCATCGGCATGGCCCACCGTGGCCGTCTCAACGTGCTGGTCAACACCTTCGGCAAGAACCCGCGCGAGCTGTTCGACGAGTTCGAAGGCAAGAAGAAGGTCGAGCTGGGTTCCGGTGACGTGAAATACCACCAGGGCTTCTCGTCCAACGTGATGACCACCGGTGGCGAAGTCCACCTGGCGATGGCGTTCAACCCGTCCCACCTGGAGATCGTTTCCCCGGTGGTCGAAGGTTCGGTTCGCGCCCGTCAGGATCGTCGCAACGACCCGACCGGCGAGAAGGTACTGCCGATCTCCATCCACGGTGACGCGGCTTTCGCCGGTCAGGGCGTGGTCATGGAAACCTTCCAGATGTCCCAGACCCGCGGTTTCAAGACCGGCGGTACGGTGCACATCGTCATCAACAACCAGGTCGGTTTCACCATCAGCAACCCGCTGGACTCGCGTTCCACCGAGTACGCGACCGACGTGGCGAAGATGATCCAGGCGCCGATCCTCCATGTGAATGGCGATGACCCGGAAGCCGTGTTGTTCGTGACCCAGCTGGCCATCGACTACCGCATGCAGTACAAGCGCGACGTGGTGATCGACCTGGTTTGCTACCGTCGTCGCGGCCACAACGAAGCCGACGAGCCAAGCGGCACCCAGCCTCTGATGTACCAGCAGATCGCCAAGCAGCGCACCACCCGTGAGCTGTATGCCGAGCGCCTGACCCAGAGCGGCGTGCTGAATGCCGAGCGCGTCCAGGAAAAAGTCGACGAATATCGCAACGCCCTGGACAACGGCCTGCACGTTGTAAAAAGCCTGGTCAAGGAGCCGAACAAAGAGTTGTTCGTGGACTGGCGTCCGTACCTGGGCCACGCCTGGACCGCTCGTCACGACACCCGTTTTGACCTCAAGACCTTGCAGGAACTGTCCGCCAAGCTGCTGGAGATCCCGGAAGGCTTCGTGGTCCAGCGCCAGGTCGCGAAGATCTACGAAGACCGTCAGAAGATGCAAGCCGGCGGCCTGCCGATCAACTGGGGTTACGCCGAAACCATGGCGTACGCGACCCTGGCGTTCGAAGGTCACCCGATCCGCATCACCGGCCAGGACGTAGGTCGCGGCACTTTCTCGCACCGCCACGCGGCGCTGCACAACCAGAAAGACGCCAGCACCTACATTCCGCTGCAACACCTGTACAAAGGCCAGCCACGTTTCGACCTGTACGATTCGCTGCTGTCCGAGGAAGCCGTCCTGGCGTTCGAATATGGCTACTCCACCACCGAGCCGAATGCGCTGGTGATCTGGGAAGCCCAGTTCGGCGACTTCGCCAACGGTGCCCAGGTGGTTGTCGACCAGTTCATCACCAGCGGCGAGCACAAGTGGGGTCGTCTGTGCGGCCTGACCATGCTGCTGCCGCATGGTTATGAAGGGCAGGGGCCGGAGCACTCCTCGGCACGCCTGGAGCGTTACCTGCAACTGTGTGCCGAGCACAACGTCCAGGTCTGCGTACCGACGACTCCGGCGCAGATCTACCACCTGCTGCGTCGTCAGGTCATCCGTCCGCTGCGCAAGCCGCTGATCGTGCTGACGCCGAAGTCGTTGCTGCGCCACAAGCTGGCGATCTCCACGCTCGAGGACCTGGCCGAAGGCTCGTTCCAGACCGTTATTTCCGAGATCGATACGCTGGAGGCGGCCAAAGTGACCCGCCTGATCCTGTGCAGCGGCAAGGTCTACTATGACCTGTTGGAAAAGCGCCGTGCCGAAGGCCGCGAAGACATCGCCATCGTGCGTATCGAGCAGCTTTACCCGTTCCCGGAAGAAGACCTGATGGAGGCCATCGCGCCTTACACCAACCTCACCGACGTGGTGTGGTGCCAGGAAGAACCGATGAACCAGGGCGCGTGGTACAGCAGTCAGCATCACCTGCGTCGCAGCATCGGCAACCATAACAAGGCCCTGGGCCTGGAATACGCCGGTCGTGAGGCTTCTGCCGCACCTGCTTGTGGTTACGCATCGATGCACGCCGAGCAGCAGGAACAACTGCTGCAAGATGCCTTTACCGTTTAATGCCTCCGCGCACCTGAAACCGAATTTAAGGAACCACAGATAATGGCTATCGAGATCAAAGCCCCCACTTTCCCGGAATCGGTTGCCGATGGCACCGTTGCCACCTGGCACAAAAAACCGGGCGAGGCCGTCAAGCGTGACGAACTGATCGTCGACATCGAGACCGACAAGGTCGTGCTGGAAGTCCTGGCGACCGCCGACGGCGTGCTGGGCGCGATCGTCAAGAACGAAGGCGACACCGTTCTGTCCGACGAAGTGCTGGGCTCCATCGAAGAAGGCGGTGCTGCCGCCGCTGCTCCGGCCGCTGCTGCTGCACCAGCCGCTGCCCAGGCCGCCGCTCCGGCTGCCGATGGCGAAGACGATCCAGTCGCTGCGCCGGCTGCCCGCAAGATCGCTGAAGAAAACGGCATCAACATCGCTTCCGTTGCCGGCACCGGCAAGGGTGGTCGCGTGACCAAGGAAGACGTGGTTGCCGCCGTGGCTGCCAAGAAAGCGGCTCCGGCGGCCGCACCTGCCAAGCCAGCCGCACCGGCCGCTTCGGCGCCGGTGTTCGCTGCCGGTGATCGCGTTGAAAAACGCGTTCCGATGACCCGCCTGCGTGCCAAGGTTGCCGAGCGTCTGGTCGAAGCCCAGTCGAACATGGCGATGCTGACCACGTTCAACGAAGTCGACATGACCGAAGTCATGGCCCTGCGTTCGAAGTACAAGGATCTGTTCGAGAAGTCCCATAACGGCGTACGCCTGGGCTTCATGTCGTTCTTCGTCAAGGCTGCCACCGAAGCGCTGAAGCGCTTCCCGGCCGTCAACGCGTCGATCGACGGTTCCGACATCGTCTACCACGGCTACGCCGACATCGGTGTTGCGGTATCCAGCGACCGTGGCCTGGTGGTTCCGGTCCTGCGCAACGCCGAACTGATGAGCCTGGCCGAAATCGAAGGCGGCATCGCCACCTTCGGCAAGAAGGCCCGTGACGGCAAGCTGTCCATCGAAGAGATGACCGGCGGTACGTTCACCATCACCAACGGTGGTACATTCGGTTCGATGATGTCCACGCCGATCGTCAACCCGCCACAAGCGGCGATCCTGGGCATGCACAACATCCTGCAGCGTCCGATGGCGATCAACGGTCAGGTTGTGATTCGTCCGATGATGTACCTGGCCCTGTCCTACGATCACCGCCTGATCGACGGTAAAGAAGCCGTGACGTTCCTGGTGACCATCAAGAACCTGCTGGAAGATCCGGCTCGTCTGCTGCTGGATATCTGATATCGCCGCGAGGGCCGGTCCGTTGACCGGCCCCTTGCTGAAACAACCGGTTTCGTCCCACGACGGTCTCCACAAGTGACCGTCCGGTTTGATTCGAGAAGGAATGACTCATGACTCAGAAATTCGACGTGGTAGTGATTGGTGCGGGCCCTGGTGGCTACGTAGCGGCCATCAAGGCTGCGCAACTGGGCCTCACCACCGCCTGCATCGAGAAGTACACCGACAAAGAGGGTAAACAGGCCCTGGGCGGTACCTGCCTGAACGTCGGTTGCATTCCATCCAAGGCGCTGCTGGACAGCTCCTGGAAGTTCCACGAAGCGCAAGACGGCTTCAAGATCCACGGTATCAACCACTCCGGCGTGAGCATGGACGTACCGGCGATGGTCAGCCGCAAGGCCAACATCGTGAAGAACCTGACCAGCGGTGTTGCCACCCTGTTCAAGGCCAACGGCGTGACCTCGATCCAGGGCCACGGCAAGCTGCTGATGGGCAAGAAGGTCGAAGTGACCAAGCCGGACGGCTCGGTTGAAGTGATCGAAGCCGAGAACGTCATCCTGGCTCCGGGCTCCCGTCCGATCGACATTCCACCGGCTCCGGTCGACCAGAATGTGATCGTCGACTCCACCGGCGCCCTGGAATTCCAGTCCGTGCCTAAGCGCCTGGGCGTCATCGGTGCCGGCGTGATCGGCCTCGAGCTGGGTTCGGTATGGTCGCGCCTGGGCGCGCAAGTGACCGTGCTGGAAGCCCTCGACACCTTCCTGCAGGCCGCTGATACCGCGGTGTCCAAGGAAGCACTGAAGACCCTGACCAAGCAGGGCCTGGACATCAAGCTGGGCGCTCGCGTGACCGGTTCGAAAGTCAACGGCGAAGAAGTCGTGGTCAACTACACCGACGCCAATGGCGAACAGACCATCACCTTCGACAAGCTGATCGTTGCGGTCGGCCGTCGTCCGGTGACCACCGACCTGCTGGCTGCCGACAGCGGCGTGGAACTCGACGAGCGCGGTTTTATCAAGGTTGACGACTTCTGCGCCACCACCGTACCGGGCGTCTTCGCCATCGGTGACGTGGTTCGCGGCATGATGCTGGCGCACAAGGCGTCCGAGGAAGGCATCATGGTTGTCGAGCGCATCAAGGGTCACAAGGCCCAGATGAACTACGACCTGATCCCGTCGGTCATCTACACCCATCCGGAAATCGCATGGGTCGGTAAAACCGAGCAAGCCTTGAAAGCCGAAGGCGTTGACGTTAACGTCGGCACCTTCCCGTTCGCCGCCAGTGGCCGTGCCATGGCTGCCAACGATACCGGCGGTTTCGTGAAAGTCATCGCCGATGCCAAGACGGATCGCGTATTGGGCGTTCACGTCATCGGCCCAAGCGCTGCCGAGCTGGTACAGCAAGGCGCGATCGGCATGGAATTCGGCACCAGCGCTGAAGATCTGGGCATGATGGTCTTCTCCCATCCGACCCTGTCCGAAGCCTTGCACGAAGCGGCCCTGGCCGTAAATGGCGGCGCCATCCACGTGGCCAACCGCAAGAAGCGTTAATAAATAATAAGAAACCACGGCGGTTCGGCCCGTCGTGAGCCTTGCGAGCAAGACTCACCGCGGAATGTCCGCTGGACGCAGTCTTGCGTAGCTCTACCGGTTGACCGGAAGGCTACGCAAGCAGCAGTCACAGGTGGTGCGGCACTGAAAACGGTGCAGCACCGAATGCGCAGTACCTAACGAAGACGGTAATAAGCATGAATCTTCACGAGTATCAGGGTAAGCAGCTGTTCGCTGAGTACGGCCTGCCAGTATCCACAGGCTACGCGGTAGACACCCCGGAAGCAGCAGCAGAAGCTTGCGACAAAATCGGCGGCAGCGAATGGGTTGTCAAAGCCCAGGTTCACGCCGGTGGTCGCGGTAAAGCGGGCGGCGTCAAGCTGGTTCGCAGCAAAGAAGACGCCAAGGCCTTCGCACAACAGTGGCTGGGCAAGCGTCTGGTAACTTACCAGACTGATGCCAATGGTCAGCCAGTCACCAAGATCCTGGTTGAATCGTGCACTGATATCGCTAAAGAGCTGTACCTGGGCGCTGTCGTTGACCGTTCGAGCCGTCGCATCGTGTTCATGGCTTCCACCGAAGGTGGCGTGGACATCGAGAAAATCGCTCACGATACCCCTGAGAAAATCCTCAAGGCCACGATCGATCCACTGGTTGGCGCTCAGCCATTCCAGGGTCGCGAACTGGCATTCCAGTTGGGTCTGGAAGGCAAGCAGGTCACTCAATTCGCCAAGATCTTCGTAGGTCTGGCCAAGCTGTTCCAGGACCATGACCTGGCACTGCTGGAAGTGAACCCGCTGGTGATCAAGGCCGACGGCGACCTGCACTGCCTCGATGCCAAGATCAACATCGACGCCAACGCCATGTACCGTCAGCCTAAGCTGAAGACTTTCCACGATCCGTCGCAAGACGATCCGCGCGAAGCGCATGCTGCCAAGTTCGAACTGAACTACGTAGCCCTGGAAGGTAACATCGGCTGCATGGTCAACGGTGCCGGCCTGGCCATGGGTACCATGGACATCGTCAACCTGCACGGCGGCAAACCAGCCAACTTCCTCGACGTGGGTGGTGGTGCTACCAAGGAACGCGTAACCGAAGCGTTCAAGATCATCCTGTCCGACACCAACGTCGCTGCAGTACTGGTCAACATCTTCGGCGGCATCGTTCGTTGCGACATGATTGCCGAAGGCATCATCGGCGCCGTGAAAGAAGTTGGCGTGAAAATCCCGGTTGTTGTTCGCCTCGAAGGCAACAACGCTGAGCTGGGCGCTAAAGTACTGGCAGAAAGCGGTTTGAACATCATCGCTGCTACCAGCCTGACCGACGCTGCTCAACAAGTCGTTAAAGCTGCGGAGGGCAAATAATGAGCGTCCTGATCAACAAAGACACCAAGGTTATCTGCCAGGGTATTACCGGTTCGCAAGGTAGTTTCCACACCCAGCAAGCCATCGAATACGGCACCAAGATGGTTGGCGGCGTAACTCCGGGCAAGGGCGGCACCGAACACCTGGGCCTGCCTGTTTTCAACACCGTCAAAGACGCTGTTGCAGCCACTGGCGCCACCGCCAGCGTGATCTACGTTCCGGCTCCTTTCTGCAAGGACTCCATCCTTGAAGCAGCGTTCGGCGGCATCAAGCTGATCGTTTGCATCACCGAAGGCATCCCGACCATCGACATGCTGGAAGCCAAGGTCAAGTGCGACGAGCTGGGTATCACCCTGATCGGTCCTAACTGCCCAGGCGTGATCACCCCAGGCGAATGCAAGATCGGCATCATGCCAGGTCACATCCACTTGCCAGGCAAGGTCGGTATCGTTTCCCGTTCCGGCACCCTGACCTACGAAGCCGTGAAGCAGACCACTGACGCCGGTTTCGGTCAGTCGACTTGCGTCGGCATCGGCGGTGACCCGATCCCGGGCTCGAACTTCATCGACATCCTGAAGCTGTTCCAGGAAGATCCGAAGACCGAAGCGATCGTCATGATCGGTGAGATCGGCGGTTCGGCTGAAGAAGAAGCGGCTGCCTACATCAAGGCAAACGTGACCAAGCCGGTTGTTTCCTACATCGCCGGTGTGACTGCTCCTCCGGGCAAGCGCATGGGCCATGCTGGCGCAATCATCTCTGGCGGCAAAGGCACTGCAGACGAGAAATTCGCTGCACTGCAAGACGCAGGCGTGAAAACCGTGCGTTCGCTGGCAGACATCGGCAAGGCCCTGGCCGAGCTGACTGGCTGGGAAATGAAGAAGTAAGCTTCGGCTGACTGATTCGTTCCAGCAACAAAGGCCACCTTCGGGTGGCCTTTGTCGTTTCTGGCCTGCTGGATCTACACGTTGTTTTTGTGGAAGGGAGATTAATCTGTGGCGAGGGGATTTATCCCCGCTGGGGCGCGAAGCGGCCCCCAGATATCTGGTCGTGATTTGTCTGAAAAAATGTGGTTGCCTTGTTGGGGCCACTTCGCGGCCCAGCGGGGATGAATCCCCTCGCCACAGGTCATCCGCTTTTCATCGAGGGTGGGATTGGAAAAATAGATATGTAAACGCGACGACTGAAATGTCGTAGGGCTTCTTGTGGCGAGGGGATTCATCCCCGCTGGGGTGCGAAGCGGCCCCCAGATATCTGGTCGCGATTTGTCTGGAAAAATGTGATTGCCTTGTTGGGGCCACTTCGCGGCCCAGCGGGGATGAATCCCCTCGCCACAGGTCATCCGCTTTTCATCGAGGGTGGGGTTGGAAAAATAGATATGTAAACGCGACGACTGAAATGTCGTAGAGCTTCTTGTGGCGAGGGGATCTATCCCCGCTGGGGCGCGAAGCGGCCCCCAGATATCTGGTCGCGATTTGTCTGGGAAAATGTGGTTGCCTTGTTGGGGCTGCCTTGCAGCCTAGCGGGGATGAATCCCCTCGCCACAGGTCATCCGCTTTTCATTGAGGGTGGGATTGGAAAAATAGATATGTAAACGCGACGACTGAAATGTCGTAGGGCTTCTTGTGGCGAGGGGATTCATCCCCGCTGGGCCGAGAAGCGGCCCCCAGATATCTGGTCGCGATTTGTCTGGAAAAATGTAGTTGCTTTGTTGGGGCTGCTTTGCAGCCCAGCGGGGATGAATCCCCTCGCCACAGGTCATTCGCTTTTCATCGAGGGTGGGATTGGAAAAATAGATATGTAAACGCGACGACTGAAATGTCGTAGGGCTTCTTGTGGCGAGGGGATTCATCCCCGCTGGGGCGCGAAGCGGCCCCCAGATATCTGGTCGCGATTTGTCTGGAAAAATGTGATTGCCTTATTGGGGCTGCCTTGCAGCCCAGCGGGGATGAATCCCCTCGCCACAGGTCATCCGCTTTTCATCGAGGGTGGGATTGGAAAAATAGATATGTAAACGCGACGACTGAAATGTCGTAGGGCTTCTTGTGGCGAGGGGATTCATCCCCGCTGGGGTGCGAAGCGGCCCCCAGATATCTGGTCGCGATTTGTCTGGAAAAATGTGATTGCCTTGTTGGGGCCACTTCGCGGCCCAGCGGGGATGAATCCCCTCGCCACAGGTCATCCGCTTTTCATCGAGGGTGGGGTTGGAAAAATAGATATGTAAACGCGACGACTGAAATGTCGTAGAGCTTCTTGTGGCGAGGGGATCTATCCCCGCTGGGGCGCGAAGCGGCCCCCAGATATCTGGTCGCGATTTGTCTGGGAAAATGTGGTTGCCTTGTTGGGGCTGCCTTGCAGCCTAGCGGGGATGAATCCCCTCGCCACAGGTCATCCGCTTTTCATTGAGGGTGGGATTGGAAAAATAGATATGTAAACGCGACGACTGAAATGTCGTAGGGCTTCTTGTGGCGAGGGGATTCATCCCCGCTGGGCCGAGAAGCGGCCCCCAGATATCTGGTCGCGATTTGTCTGGAAAAATGTAGTTGCTTTGTTGGGGCTGCTTTGCAGCCCAGCGGGGATGAATCCCCTCGCCACAGGTCATTCGCTTTTCATCGAGGGTGGGATTGGAAAAATAGATATGTAAACGCGACGACTGAAATGTCGTAGGGCTTCTTGTGGCGAGGGGATTCATCCCCGCTGGGGCGCGAAGCGGCCCCCAGATATCTGGTCGCGATTTGTCTGGAAAAATGTGATTGCCTTATTGGGGCTGCCTTGCAGCCCAGCGGGGATGAATCCCCTCGCCACAGGTCATCCGCTTTTCATCGAGGGTGGGATTGGAAAAATAGATATGTAAACGCGACGACTGAAATGTCGTAGGGCTTCTTGTGGCGAGGGGATTCATCCCCGCTGGGGTGCGAAGCGGCCCCCAGATATCTGGTCGCGATTTGTCTGGAAAAATGTGATTGCCTTGTTGGGGCCACTTCGCGGCCCAGCGGGGATGAATCCCCTCGCCACAGGTCATCCGCTTTTCATCGAGGGTGGGGTTGGAAAAATAGATATGTAAACGCGACGACTGAAATGTCGTAGAGCTTCTTGTGGCGAGGGGATCTATCCCCGCTGGGGCGCGAAGCGGCCCCCAGATATCTGGTCGCGATTTGTCTGGGAAAATGTGGTTGCCTTGTTGGGGCTGCCTTGCAGCCTAGCGGGGATGAATCCCCTCGCCACAGGTCATCCGCTTTTCATTGAGGGTGGGATTGGAAAAATAGATATGTAAACGCGACGACTGAAATGTCGTAGGGCTTCTTGTGGCGAGGGGATTCATCCCCGCTGGGCCGAGAAGCGGCCCCCAGATATCTGGTCGCGATTTGTCTGGAAAAATGTAGTTGCTTTGTTGGGGCTGCTTTGCAGCCCAGCGGGGATGAATCCCCTCGCCACAGGTCATTCGCTTTTCATCGAGGGTGGGATTGGAAAAATAGATATGTAAACGCGACGACTGAAATGTCGTAGGGCTTCTTGTGGCGAGGGGATTCATCCCCGCTGGGGCGCGAAGCGGCCCCCAGATATCTGGTCGCGATTTGTCTGGAAAAATGTGATTGCCTTATTGGGGCTGCCTTGCAGCCCAGCGGGGATGAATCCCCTCGCCACAGGTCATTCGCTTTCCATCGAGGGTGGGATTGGAAAAATAGATATGTAAACGCGACGACTGAAATGTCGTAGGGCTTTCTAGTGGCGAGGGGATTTATCCCCGCTGGGGCGCGAAGCGGCCCCCAGATATCTGGTCGCGATTTGTCTGGGAAAATGTGGTTGCTTTGTTGGGGCTGCTTTGCAGCCCAGCGGGGATGAATCCCCTCGCCACAGGTCATTCGCTTTCCATCGAGGGTGGGATTGGAAAAATAGATATGTAAACGCGACGACTGAAATGTCGAAGGGCTTCTTGTGGCGAGGGGATTTATCCCCGCTGGGGCGCGAAGCGGCCCCCAGATATCTGGTCGCGATTTGTCTGGGAAAATGTGGTTGCTTTGTTGGGGCTGCTTTGCAGCCCAGCGGGGATGAATCCCCTCGCCACAGGTCATCCGCTTTTCATCGAGGGTGGGGTTGGAAAAATAGATATGTAAACGCGACGACTGAAATGTCGTAGGGCTTCTTGTGGCGAGGGGATTTATCCCCGCTGGGGCGCGAAGCGGCCCCCAGATATCTGGTCGCGATTTGTCTGGGAAAATGTGGTTGCTTTGTTGGGGCTGCTTTGCAGCCCAGCGGGGATGAATCCCCTCGCCACAGGTCATCCGCTTTCCATCGAGGGTGGGATTGGAAAAATAGATATGTAAATGCGACGCTGGAATGTCGTTTATCGGATAGTTTGCCCCGTAACAGTGCGTTTTTGCTCCGATTTGGTTAGGCTGGCAGCCATTTTTGCGACCGCTGCCCACAAGGACGCGACGCGCTAAACGGGTCGATCCCATACGGATCGGCAGCATTTCCCTCACCCATGGGGAAATCCCTCTCTAAATTCCGATTCAGTAGTGTGGTTTCCTTAATGAAAGTGTTGAAAGGCCAGGACATCCTGGCGCTTGGTTTCATGACATTTGCCCTGTTCGTCGGGGCCGGCAACATCATCTTCCCGCCTATCGTCGGTTTGCAGTCCGGGCCCTATGTCTGGATGGCGGCGCTGGGCTTCCTGATCACGGCGGTCGGGCTGCCGGTGATCACCGTGGTCGCGCTGGCGAAGGTCGGCGGGGCGATGGATGCCTTGAGCAGCCCAATCGGCAAGCTCGCCGGCGGTCTGCTGGCGGCGGTCTGCTACCTGGCCGTCGGCCCGCTGTTCGCCACACCGCGTACCGCCACCGTCTCGTTCGAAGTCGGCCTGGCGCCGCTGACCGGCGAAAGCCCGCTGGCGCTGTTTCTCTACAGCGCCGTGTATTTCCTGCTGGTGTTCTTCATCTCGCTCTATCCGGGTCGGCTGCTCGATACCGTTGGACGTTTCCTCGCGCCGCTGAAGATCATCGCCCTGGCCGTGCTGGGGATCGCTGCGTTTGCCTTGCCCGCCGGCGGCATCGGCGTGGCCACGCCAGAGTATGTCGCGGCGCCGTTCTCCCAGGGCTTCATCAACGGCTACCTGACCATGGATACCCTCGGTGCCCTGGTGTTCGGTATCGTCATCGTCAACGCGATCCGCTCCCGTGGCGTCGAATCACCGGCCTTGATCACCCGCTACGCAATCATTGCCGGGTTGATCGCCGGGGTCGGCCTGGCGCTGGTCTACATCAGCTTGTTCCGCCTGGGTTCGGGCAGTCACGAAGTGGCACTCGGCGCCAGCAACGGCGCTGCGGTGCTGCATGCCTACGTGCAGCACACCTTTGGCAACCTGGGCAGCGGGTTCCTCGCTGTACTGATCTCCCTGGCCTGTCTGGTGACCGCGGTGGGCCTGACCTGCGCCTGTGCCGAATACTTCAGCCGCGTCCTGCCCCTGTCCTACAAGATGCTGGTGGTGATCCTGGCGGCGTTTTCGTTGCTGGTGTCCAACCTCGGCCTGACCAAGCTGATCGCCTTTTCGATCCCGGTCCTGACCGCCATCTATCCGCCGTGCATCGCCCTGGTGGCCCTGAGCTTCTGCAAGGACTTCTGGCACGAACAGGGGCGCATCGTCGGCCCGGTGATGCTGGTGTCGTTCCTGTTTGGCCTGGTCGACGCGCTCAAGGGCGCGGGGTTGGCGAACTGGATGCCGGCGCAACTGGCTCATCTGCCGCTGAGTGAGCAGGGGCTGGCCTGGCTGGTGCCGTCGGTCATGACCCTGGTCCTGGCCGTGGCGTGTGATCGCTTGCTGGGCAAGCGCAGCGAAGCATTGGCTTAAGTGGCTACAAGCCGTTCCCGCTAGACCGAAATGCCCCGTATCAATCGATACGGGGCATTTTTTTATGCTGCGGTGTCTTTTTCCTTGGGCTAACGTCGAAGCAGTGTCCTGCACACATGAAGATCCCCTGTGGGAGCGAGCCTGCTCGCGATTGCGGTGGGTCAGCTATCCACTTATTGGCTGACCTACCGCAATCGCGAGCAGGCTCGCTCCCACAGGGACGCTACAACTGCTCCATGTACTTTTCCCACAAGGAATCAAATGTCATTCATCCAAGCCAACCTGACCCATCTTCTGGCCGCTGTCTGGTTCATCATCTGCTGGGGCGGCTACACCCGTTATGCCACGTGGAAGGCGCGGGATACGGCCTGCCTGGCCAGCGTGATGCACTTGTATCGTGAAGACTGGATGCGCCGCATGCTGCTGCGCGAGAACCGTATCGCCGATGCGAGCGTGATCGGTAACCTGGAGCGTAACGCCTCATTCTTTGCCTCCAGCACGCTGATCATCCTGGCCGGTATCCTGACGGTACTTGGCGCGTCCGATCGCGCGGTGTCCTTGCTGGCGGACCTGCCGCTGGTGCAGCAGGCTTCCCAGGGCATGGCCGAAGTCAAGCTGCTGTGCCTGGCGTTGGTGTTCGTGTACGCGTTCTTCACGTTCAGTTGGTGCATGCGTCAATACAACTTCGCTGCGGTCCTGGTGGGCTCGGCGCCGATGATCGGCGAGCGGCATGTCTCGGAGCAGGAACGCAAGGCCTTTGCACTGCGGGCCGCGCGGGTGATCTCGATGGCGGCCAACCAGTTCAACTTCGGCCTGCGCTCTTATTATTTCGGCATGACCATGTTGGCGTGGTTCGTCAGCCCCTGGTTATTCATGTTGATGAGTGCCGGGGTCGTGTTTGTGCTCTATCAACGCGAGTTTCATTCCGATGTGTTGGACGTCATGGTCTACACGCCGACGGAGGTACCGCCACCCGAAGTCGTCAAGGACGTGGTCTGACAACAGGCGCGGTATGACAACATAGGCTGGCTAAATCTCAGGCAAAAGAAAACCCGCACCAGGCGGGTTTTCTTTTTGCCGCTAAAACCGTATCAGTTGGTTTTAGGCGCTTCGGCAGGCGCTTGTTCCTGCGCAGCGGCTTTGTTCGCTTCAGCCTGATCTTTGGCGGCTTCGGCGTTTTCTTTCGCCGCGTCGTTCACTTTATCCTGTGCTTTGTTCATGTCCTGCTGAGCTTGCTCAGCATGTTGGTTGGCATCTTGAGCTTTGTCCTCGGATTTCTTATCGCAGGCAGCGAGACCGAGAGAGGCGGCCAACATCAAGGCAATAGCTAAAGTCTTACGCATGGGGTGTTTCTCCTTATGGAAATAACTACTGGCCGTTTGAGCAATCAGCCTCAGGTTAAGTTCCTCTTTTGCGACAGATATATAACGTTGCAGTGGAATTGAACTTTATGAGGCACGCCTGTTATCAGGTCCCATTAATGACGAGAGCATTGAACCCATGGCCGAAGACCCCGTTTTTGAGCGCGCGACGCGTTTTCTGTCCGCGCTGAGACATTGCCAGGTACTGGGCATGAAGTTGCACAGTGCAAGCCACGAAGGATTGACCCTGGTGCTGCCTTTCAGTCCCCGGATCGTAGGTAACCCGCTTACCGGCGTCCTCCATGGCGGGGCGTTGACGTCACTGATGGACACGGCCTGCGGCATGTCGACCCTCTGCGTGCTGCCGGAATTCGAGGTTTGTCCGACCCTGGACCTGCGCATCGACTACATGCACGCCGCCGAGCCGAACAAGGATGTCTATGGCTTTGCGCAATGTTATCGGGTGACGCCGGACGTGATTTTCGCCCGTGGTTTCGCCTATCAGGACGATCCCGCTCAACCCATCGCCCATGTGGTAGGAACTTTCATGCGCCTGGGCCAGCACGCCAGGGGACTGACGAAAGGTGGCCCGATGGCCGCCAGGGACACGCCATGACCGACATCACCCGGGAACACCTGCGCCAGGCCTGCGAGCAGGGCGACCATGCGCGGCTGCTGGCCGCGATCCCCTATGCCCAGCTTATCGGTGCCGAATGCACACGTCAGGGCAATGACCTGATTTTTCGCCTGCCGGCGAACAAGGACAACATTGGTAACCCTTTACTGCCGGCGATCCATGGCGGCGTGATTGCCGGCTTCATGGAGCTGGCGGCGGCCGTCCATCTGCTGATTGCCACCCGCACGCCGGGTGTGCCGAAAATCATCGATTTTTCCCTGGATTACCTGCGCGCCGGGCAGTTTCGCGACACCTATGCCCGGTGTCAGGTCTGGCGTCAGGGCCGACGGGTGGCCAATGTTGCCATCACCGCCTGGCAAGACGCGCAGGCTGAGCCGATCGCAACCGCGCGGGCGCATTTCAAGATCCAGGAACCTGCAAAGCCTGACCACCCTTGAAATCCCCATCGTCGCCCCCACCTTGAGGACATCCCGCCGCCATCTCAGTGAGGCGGACACCACCATCCACTTGGAGTTTGATGACCATGAGCGTGGAAACTCAAAAGGAAACCCTGGGCTTCCAGACCGAGGTGAAGCAACTGCTGCACCTGATGATTCACTCGCTGTATTCGAATAAGGAAATTTTCCTTCGCGAGCTGATTTCAAACGCCTCCGATGCTGTCGACAAATTGCGTTTCGAAGCCCTGTCCAAGCCAGAATTGCTGGAAGGCGGCGCTGAACTGAAGATCCGTGTGAGCTTCGACAAGGACGCCAAGACCGTCACCCTCGAAGACAACGGCATCGGCATGAGCCGCGAAGAGGTGATCACGCACCTGGGCACCATCGCCAAGTCCGGCACCGCCGACTTCATGAAAAACCTGTCGGGCGACCAGAAGAAGGATTCCCACCTGATCGGTCAGTTCGGCGTCGGCTTCTATTCCGCGTTCATCGTTGCCGATCAGGTCGAAGTGTTCAGCCGCCGTGCCGGCCTCGCTGCGAGCGAAGGTGTGCACTGGTCGTCCAAGGGCGAGGGCGAGTTTGAAGTCGCCACCGTCGACAAGGCTGATCGCGGTACCCGCATCGTGCTGCACCTCAAGTCCGGCGAGGACGAATTCGCCGATGGCTGGCGCCTGCGCAATATCATCAAGAAGTACTCCGACCATATCGCGTTGCCGATCGAGCTGCCGAAGGAAGTCACCGCTGCCGAAGGCGAAGAAAAGCCTGAAGTGGAATGGGAAACCGTCAACCGCGCCAGCGCCCTGTGGACTCGCCCACGCACCGAGGTGAAGGACGAGGAATATCAGGAGTTCTACAAGCACATCGCCCACGATTACGAGAACCCACTGAGCTGGAGCCATAACAAGGTCGAAGGCAAGCTGGAGTACAACTCGCTGCTGTACGTGCCGGCCCGCGCCCCGTTCGACCTGTATCAGCGCGAAGCACCACGTGGCCTGAAGCTGTACGTGCAGCGCGTATTCGTGATGGACCAGGCCGAATCGTTCCTGCCGCTGTACCTGCGCTTCATCAAGGGCGTGGTGGATTCCAACGATCTGTCCCTGAACGTTTCGCGGGAAATCCTGCAGAAAGATCCGATCATCGATTCCATGAAGTCGGCGCTGACCAAGCGTGTCCTGGACATGCTGGAAAAACTGGCGAAGAACGAGCCCGAGCAGTACAAGAGCTTCTGGAAGAACTTCGGCCAGGTGATGAAGGAAGGTCCGGCCGAGGACTTCGCCAACAAAGAGAAAATCGCCGGCTTGCTGCGTTTTGCATCGACCCAGGGCGACGATGGCGAACAGATCGTCGGCCTGGCCGATTACCTGGCCCGCGCCAAGGAAGGTCAGGACAAGATCTACTACCTGACCGGTGAAACTTATGCACAGGTCAAGAACAGCCCGCACCTGGAAGTCTTCCGCAAGAAAGGCATCGAAGTGCTGCTGCTGACCGACCGTATCGATGAGTGGCTGATGAGCTACCTCAACGAGTTCGACGGCAAGAGCTTCGTCGACGTGGCCCGTGGCGATCTGGATCTCGGCAATCTGGATTCGGAAGAAGACAAGAAAGCCGCCGAAGAAGTCGCCAAGAGCAAGGAAGGCCTGGTGGAGCGGCTCAAGACAGCCCTGGGCGATGCCGTCAGCGAAGTGCGTGTCTCGCACCGCCTGACCGATTCCCCGGCGATCCTCGCCATCGGAGAGCAGGACCTCGGCCTGCAAATGCGCCAGATCCTGGAAGCCAGTGGCCAGAAGGTCCCGGATTCCAAGCCGATTTTCGAGTTCAACCCGGCGCACCCTCTGGTGGAAAAACTCGACAACGAGCAGAGCGAAGAGCGCTTCGGCGACCTGTCGCACATCCTGTTCGACCAAGCGGCCCTGGCGGCGGGGGACAGCCTGAAGGACCCGGCGGCCTATGTGCGTCGCCTGAACAAGCTGCTGGTTGAACTGTCAGCTTGATGAGGTAAGGAAAACCCCGCTTCGGCGGGGTTTTCATTTCTGGTATCCATAAAAAAGGAGACAGTCATGAGTCAGATTACGGTTCGTTCAGTGGTCTATCAGATCGACGGTCAGACCTACGAAAGTCGCCTGGCCTTCGATGCCGCCCAGCAGGGCCCGCGTCCGGGCTTGCTGATGGCGCCGAACTGGATGGGCGTAGGGGCGGGAGCCGAGGAAATCGCCAAGTCGGTGGCGGCCAAGGGTTATGTGGTGTTGATCGCCGACCTGTACGGCCAGACCGTGCGCCCGACCAATGCCGATGAGGCGGGGGCGGCGATGATGCCGCTCAAGAATGACCGGGCCCTGCTGCGCAAGCGCATGCAGGTGGCATTCGAGCAACTGCAAGGGCAGGGCGAGGCGCAGGTCGACGTTGCGAAACTCGCCACGTTTGGCTTCTGCTTCGGCGGTTGCTGTGCCCTGGAGCTGGCCCGCAAGGGCGCGCCGCTGAAGGCCACTATCTCGTTCCATGGCACCCTGGATACGCCGAGCCCGGCGGATGCGCACAACATCAAGGGCGCGGTGCTGGTGATGCACGGCGCTTCCGACCCGCTGGTGCCGAAGGAACAACTGCCGGCCTTCGAGCAAGAAATGAACGCCGCCGGGGTCGATTGGCAACTGCTGAGCTACGGTGGCGCAGTGCATTCGTTTACCGATCCCCACGCCAATGTGCCGGGCAAGATGATGTACAACGCCAAGGTGGCCAAGCGGGCGTTCAGGTCGATGCACAATTTGCTGGATGAAGTGTTCGCGGGCTGAGTTGGGCTTGATCTGATTTGCTGTTGTCTGGCCTGCCGCCATCGCGAGCAGGCTCGCTCTCACATTGGATTGGTGAACGACGCTCCCCCCTGTGGGAGCGAGCCTGCTCGCGATGACGATCGATCAGGCGATACTGAACTCAGGGCAACTCGATCCGCTCACTTTCCCCCGGCACGGTCGGCCAGTCTCCGGCCGCCCAGCGTCGGCGGGCTTCGTCGATCCGGGCCGGATCGCTGGAGACGAAATTCCAGTTCATCCGGCGCGGTCCGTCCAGCGGTGCGCCGCCGAACAGCACGGCATGGCAGTCGCTGCTGGCAAACAGGGTCATCTCTTCGCCTACCGGCAGTATCACCAGCGAATGGGGCTCCAGTGGCTCACCTTCCAGCAGCGCCTCGCCGCTCAGTAGGTACAGTGCCCGTTCTTCATGTTCGGTGGGAATCAGCAGTGTCGTCGCGGTTTGCAGGTTGAGTTCGGCATAGAGCGTAGGAGACAGCACCGGTACCGGTGATTCCAGGCAAAAGCCCGACCCGGCGATCATGCGGATAGCGACGCCCAGGTTGTCGCTGACCGGCAGGGTGTGTGCCGGATGATGGCTGTAGTGCCCCGGCCCTTGTTCGTGGGATCGGGGCGAGGCCAGCCAGACTTGCAATCCGTGCATGACGAAGTCGCTGTCCAATTGCGCTGCCGGCGTGCGCTCGACATGGGCAATGGCGCTGCCTGCGGTCATCCAACTGACATCGCCGGCTTCGACCACCTGGTCTGAACCCAGGCTGTCCTTGTGCTGGATTTTTCCCTCGAACAGATAGGTGAGGGTGGAGAGCCCGATGTGGGGATGCTGGCGGATATTCATCCCTTTACCCGCCGGGTAGGTGGTTTGCAGCATGTGGTCGAAAAACACGAAAGGTCCGACGCTGCGGCACTTGGCAGACGGCAGCGGGCGAAGAATCGGCTGGCCTTCGACATCTTCTGCGCGGGGGCGAACGGTCAGGAGCGTGGTCATGGTGTCTTCCAGATTGAACGACGGATGCGGCGAGCATAACCCGCCGTCAGGGTCGGTGGCACAGGCGTCTTGAACCCGAGCGGGACGGGCGGGGTCTATGCTGCACATGGCCCTTGGAAATGACTCCCTTGACCCGTCTGTTTTTCGCCTGGCTGCTGATCGCTTCGAGCGCCGCCGCCATGGCCCGTGAATATGCCTACAGCGATGCGCACCTGCATTACGTCGATTTCTTTCAGGAAACCGCCGGCATGCCCCAGTTGCTCCAGGCGATGCACGACAATCGCATCGAGCATGTGATGATCTCAGGCATCCCGGTCGCCAAGAAATGGCACGAGGACGAACCCAAGCGTCCACGTTATTACGCCGGTGACGATGCGGACGCCTATTGGTACAGCGCCACCGATGTGATTGTCGCGGCGGCGATAGGCAAGCTGACCACCGAACAACGCCGGCACTTTCATCCTTTCCTCTCGGGTTTCAACCCCAATGACAAGAACTCCGCTGCTCATGTCCAGCGCATGCTCGATCTGTACCCGGGGGTGTGGGAAGGCATCGGGGAAGTCTTTACCCGCCACGATGACCTCACGGCGCTGACCTCGGGCGACACCCCGCGCGCCAACAACGAAGCCATGACGATGATCTATCACCTGGCGGCCGAGCACGACCTGCCGGTGATGCTGCATTCCAACATCACCTCCAAGCGTGAGAAGAATCCGCTGTACCTGCCAGAAATCGAAGAACCGTTGCGTAGCCACCCGCACACCCGCTTCATCTGGGCCCACGCTGGCACCAGCATGGAAATTCATCGGCATCAGACCCAGCTGGATTTCCTGTTGCCGACCCTGACCCGGATGCTCGAGTCCTACCCCAACCTGTACATAGACCTGTCCTGGAGCCTGCTTACGCCCTACTTGCTCGACGAAGCGGGCACGCCTCGGCTGGAGTGGGTAAAACTGATAGAGCGCTTCCCGGAGCGCTTCATGGTGGGGTCGGATGTGGTCGGACGTTTCAACAAGCTGGGCAAAACGCTGCATGGCTTCGATCCGTTTCTGGATGCCTTGCCCGAGGAGGTGGCGAGGAGGGTGGCGCGGGATAATTTCCTGGCGGTGTTGCCTCGGGCGATCCGAGAGTAAGGGTGTTTGTGGCAATAGGAGCTCCGTGGCAATGAGGTTCTGTGGCGAGGGGATTTAGCGAAACGTCGCACCGCCCCGCTGGGTCGCGAAGCGGCCCTAAAACCAGATAACCTGGTGCATCAGACAGATGAGGGCGATCGCTTTGGGGGCTGCTTTGCAGCCCAACGGGGATAAATCCCCTCGCCACAGGGTGATAGCCACAGGGGGTAATGACACAGGCAAAAAAACGCCCCGAACCAGTCGGGGCGTTTTCGTGTGCGGCGTAGCGGCGGGGCTTACTTGCCCTGCCAGCGCTTCAGCACCAGGGTGGCGTTGGTGCCACCGAAGCCGAAGCTGTTGCTCATCACGGTGTTGAGGGTGGCATTTTCGCGGGTCTTGGTCAGGATCGGCAGGTCGGCCACTTCAGGGTCCAGCTCGTCGATGTTGGCCGAGCCGGCGATGAAGTTGCCTTCCATCATCAGCATGCAGTAGATCGCTTCGTGAACGCCGGCGGCGCCCAGGGAGTGACCCGACAGGCTCTTGGTGGAGCTGATGGCCGGCGCCTTGTCGCCGAACACTTCACGCACACCTTTCATTTCCGCAACGTCGCCGACCGGAGTCGAAGTGCCGTGGGTGTTCAGGTAGTCGATGGGTGCGTCGACGGTGGACATGGCCATCTGCATGCAGCGGATAGCGCCTTCGCCGCTTGGAGCCACCATGTCGTAGCCGTCGGACGTGGCGCCGTAGCCGACGATTTCCGCGTAGATTTTCGCACCACGGGCCAGGGCATGTTCCAGCTCTTCGACCACCACCATGCCGCCACCACCGGCGATGACGAAACCGTCACGGTCGGCATCGTAAGCGCGGGAAGCTTTTTCCGGCGTTTCGTTGCGCTTGCTGGACAAGGCGCCCATGGCGTCGAACAGGAACGACTGGCTCCAGTGTTCTTCTTCACCGCCGCCGGCGAACACGACGTCCTGCTTGCCCATCTGGATCTGTTCCATGGCGGTACCGATGCAGTGGGCACTGGTGGCGCAGGCAGAAGCGATGGAGTAGTTCAGGCCCTTGATCTTGAAAGGCGTGGCCAGGCAGGCGGAAACGGTGCTGCTCATGGTCCGGGTGACGCGATACGGACCGACGCGCTTGACGCCTTTCTCGCGCAGGATGTCCAGCGCTTCCATCTGGTTCAGGGTCGAGGCGCCGCCCGAGCCGGCGATCAGGCCGGTGCGCGGGTTGGACACCTGCTCTTCGGTCAGGCCGGAGTCAGCGATGGCGTCCTTCATGGCCAGGTAGGCGTAAGCCGCGGCATGGCCGACAAAACGGTAGATCTTGCGATCGATCAGTTCTTCGAGATTGAGGTCAATGGAGCCGGAAACCTGGCTACGCAGACCCATTTCGGCGTATTCCGGGTTGAACCGGATGCCAGGGCGACTTGCACGCAGGTTAGCGGAGACGGTCTCTTTGTCATTGCCCAGGCAAGAAACGATACCCAGACCAGTGATAACGACGCGGCGCATGCGGATAACCCTTAGAAGTTGTCAGTGGAGGTGAAAACGCCGACCCGAAGGCCCTCGGCGGTGTAGATCTCGCGACCGTCGACACTCACCGAACCATCGGCAATGGCCATGTTCAGCTTGCCCTTGAGGACGCGTTTGATATGAATGTTATAGGTGATTTTCTTCGCGGTCGGGAGGACCTGACCAAAGAACTTCACTTCGCCCGAACCCAGGGCGCGACCACGGCCCGGCAGACCCTGCCAGCCGAGGAAAAAGCCGACCAGTTGCCACATGGCATCCAGGCCCAGGCAGCCCGGCATGACCGGATCGCCTTCGAAATGGCAGGCGAAGAACCACAGGTCCGGATTGATATCCAGCTCGGCGACCAATTCACCTTTGCCGTACTTGCCACCCTCTTCGCTGATATGGGCGATGCGATCCACCATCAGCATGTTCGGGGCGGGCAGTTGCGCGTTACCTGGGCCGAACAGCTCACCGCGACTGCAGCGCAGCAGATCTTCCCGGGTAAAGGCGTTTTGTTTGGTCATGCGAGCTCCTCAATAGTCCCATGCGGCAGGGTTGGGCGAATCTTCCCGACCGACCGAAGCGGTCATGCCTCGAATCGACAGCCTACTCATAGACTATTGCGTTGTAGTGAAAGTCACAGCGCACGGAAAATGAATGTACACCTGTGCACTGAAATTTTTATTCAAGCCTCAATCGAGGCTCGTTCGGGTGCCTAAGACTGCCGCACTTTCGCCTTTCACGCCAGCTACACAGGCTACTAATGCACCCAACGCTGCAGAATATGCTGCAGATCAACCCTTTTGAACGGCTTTGCGAGGTAATCGTTCATACCCGCCGCCAGGCAGGCTTCGCGATCGCCCTGCAAGGCATTGGCCGTCAAGGCGACGATCGGCACCTCGCTGCAGCCTGGCAACTGGCGGATCCGTCGCGTGGCCTCGTAGCCGTCCACCACCGGCAAGCGGCAGTCCATGAGGATCAATTCGAACATCAGGCTTTCAGCGCTGCGGATGGCCTGGGCACCGTCGGCGGCGATGCTGACGGTGAAGCCCAGGCTGCGCAACATGGCTTCGATCACGGTCTGGTTCACCGGGTTGTCCTCCACCAGCAGCACGTTGCGGCCTTCACCACCCTCGCTGCCTTGGGACAGCCGCCGCGGCACCATTTCCGTCGGGTTCTGTGTGGACAGGGCCAGCGGAATCTCCAGGGTAAACACCGAACCCTGGCCTTCCTCGCTCTGGGCCCGCAGCGTACCGCCCATGCGCTCGGCCAGGGTGCGCGCGATCGGCAGGCCCAGGCCGGTGCCGCCGTAGCGGCGGGAAATCGAACTGTCGGCCTGCTGGAAAGCGTCGAACATGCGCTCCAGACTGTCGGGCGAAATGCCGATGCCGCTGTCGCGCACCGTGCAGGTGAACCACATCAGCTCGTGGTCCAGGGCCTGCCACTGACACTGCACGGTGACACGTCCCTGCTCGGTGAACTTCAGCGCGTTGCCGATCAGGTTCACCAGGATCTGTCGGATCCGCGTCGGATCGCCTTGCACCTGCAAGGCCTTCATGTCGTCGGGAATCAACAGGTCCAGGCCCAGTTTGCGTTGGGCGGCGCTGTGCTGGAACGACTGGGCGCAACTGCCCACCAGCTCGGTCAGGTTGAACGGGATGTGTTCCAGTTCCAGGGCCGAGCGTTCGATGCGCGAGAAATCGAGGATGTCGTTGATCACCTTCAGCAGGTGTTCGGTGGATTCCGAAGCCAGCGCCGTGTACTCGTGCTGCTCATCGGTCATCCGGGTGGTTTCCAGCAGTTGCAGCATGCCCAGCACACCGTTCATAGGGGTGCGCAATTCGTGGCTCATCATGGCCAGGAATTCCGATTTGGCGCTGTTGGCTTTTTCCGCTTCTTCCCGGGTCCTGATCAGCTGCGCCATGGCCTGGTGCTGTTCCCGACTGGCTTGGTCCAGGCCGTCGGCCAGGTTGTTGATGTGTCGCGACAAGGCCCCCAGCTCGGCGTCGTCCACGATAGGCAACGGCTTGCTGTAGTCGCCTTGCTGGATGGCCTTGACGGCATTGCCGATGTCGCGGATCGGCCGGGACAGGTCAGAGGCCAGGCGACGCGCTACCAGAAAGGTGAACAGCAGGGCGAACAACGCCAGGATCGCGGCCTTGAAGAGGATTTCCTGCTGCCGCTGGCTGAAGGCATCACTGGACATGCCGACGATCACCCGGCCCAGGTAATCTTCGCCGGGCGCCTCGATGGGCGTGCTGTTGCCTTGCAGGAAATCGTTGTTCAGGCTGATGCGTTGCAGGCGAACCGGCGCCTGGAACATTTCGATCTGCTGGGAATGCACGCGGTCTTGCGCGGACTGCTCGACGTGCACCAACACCCGGTGCGTGCTGTCCTGTATTTCCAGAAAACGCACGTGGGGCGTGGCCAGGGTGGCGGTGAGCAGACTTTCCAGTACATCGTTGTTACCGGAAATCACTCCATATTCGGTGGCCGGAGCCAATTGGTTGGCGATCAGTTGCCCGGTGTGATTGAGTTCCTGGCGCAGGTCCTGGATTCGCACGAAGGTGAAGAAGCTGATCAACAGCACCGTCAGCAACAGCGCCGGACCCAGGGCGATGAGCTGGGTGCGTGTATTGATATCCCAACGGCGACGCAAGGTCATGGGCGGTGTTCTCCTTCGGCCAACTGCGTAGCGACGGAAGCGGCGTCGATCGGTTCGAGCCCCAGGGAGCGGGCGACTTGCCGGTTGTCCAGGACTTTGAAGCGGGCCGGGTATAGCGCGCGTGGCCAGGTGGCGACGGGACGATCGAGCAGATCGTCGAGAATCGCCAGCCAGTCTTCCTGGTCGCTGTAGGTGCTGGCCAGGCTGCCGGCCCTGACGAACGCCGCGCTCGGCCCGATCAGTGCGCGTTGCCGGGCATAGCTGCTGAGCAACAGGTTCTTCACGGTCTTGGGGTTGTACAGATTGGGGTCGTCGAGGCCCAGCAATACATCGCTCTGGCCCAGCAGGCTTTGCAGGGGGCGGCTGTCGCTGGTGTCTTCCCAGCGCTCGGTGACGATCTCCAGATCCAGCGGTGCGGCGGCCTGGCGGATCTCCTTGAGCAGGAACTCGCTGTGCCCGTCGAACAGCACGCCGACCCGGCGCGCTTGCGGGAAGATCGCGCGGATCAGACGCAATTGGCGCGCTACCGGCGGATCGCTCCACAACAGGCTCAGGTGCGCGGGGATTGCCCCGTCCAGGCGGTCCCGGGCTTGCAGGCGGCTGATCCGCAGCACCAGCGTGGCCGGTCCCTGGGACGCTTGCAGGCGCCAGTCGAGGCTGGGCAGGTCCAGCAGGACCAGGCGGACATCGGCCGGCAACTTGTCCGGTGCCGGCAGGTTCGCCACCGGGGTGAAGCGCACATCGTCTTCGGGTCGCAGGGCCTTCAGGGCCTGGGTAAAGGACTGTACGCCAGGACTGTCCCGGGCTCCGGCCAACAGGATTTCGGCGGCGCGGGCCTCGAGCGTTGCCAGCAGGCCGGCCAGCACCAGGCACAGGGCCAGCGGCAGGCGGCTAGGAAATGGCCTCTTGCGCGGTCGACTCCGGGGCATCTAGAAGGACAGCTCCGCGCTGAAATACATGACATGTCGGGAGTCGTAGCGGTTGTCGACGAAGGTGGTGGGCTGATTGTCGAGGCGTTGTTGCAGGACACCCGCCAGCTCCAGGCTGGCTTTGCCCAGGGGGATGCGCCGGGCGAGGCGGGTATCGACCCGTTCGAAGCGGTAGCCGTTGAGCGCATCGGCGGCGTAATAGAACACCGAGCTGTTCCAGCCCTGGCCCCAGTCCCGCAACCAGCCGGCCGAACCACTGTTGCGAGCGGTCAGTTGTTCATCGAGGGGGGCGCTGGCCAGGGCGTCGACGTAGGCATACGTCACGCGCAGGCGGTCGGCGTTGGTCATGCGCCAGTCGAGCTGGGTTTCGGCGCCGGAAAACTGCGATTCATTGGCATTGCTGGCGATGTACTGATTGTTGCGCAGCGGTTCGCTGATCATGCCGGTGATTTCGTCATGGAACAGCCTGACGTCAACCGTCAGGCCCAGGTCCATGAAATGACCGTTGTAGCCCAGTTCCCGGGAGCGCATGTGTTCCTGCTCGAGGTTCCCCGGGCCGCGGGTCTGGACAAAGTAACGCGCGCTGCTTCGGCCGAAGGCGGTGGGTTGCAGATTCGTCACCTGGTAGCTCCAGTTGACGTTGTTCTCGAACATGTCCGGTGAGCGTACCGCTTCGGAGTACACCGCCCGCAAGCCATGCCGTGGCGTGATCAGGTAGTTGACCGCCACCCGCGGCGTCAGCGAACTGCCCGTCAGGCGGGTGTCCTCGAACATCGCGCCGCCCTGTAACAGCCAGTGCTCGGTGGCCCGCCACTCGAATTGGCCAAACAGCCGCCAGGTGGTGTCATCCAGGGTGCCGTTGAAGTAGGTCTCGGAGTCGGCCCGGTCATAGCGATAGTTCGCCCCGGTCACCAGCCGCAGGCTGTCGGACAGGCTCAGGGTGTCCTGGATCTCCAGGTCGTAGCGTGATTCCCGGGCGCTCTGGTCGATATCGCCGCAGACGGTTCGCGAGGCGCCGTTACGCCATTGGTCGAGCACCTGGTTGGCCAGCGCCTGTTCCTGCGCCGTACCGGGTGGAGCCCCGCTGCTGGTGAAGCCGGGCATGTTGCGCGCCAGCTTCTCGGCGTAGTTGGGATTGAGCAGCCACAGGTCGGTCAGTTGCGGGCTGAAGGACACCTCGGCATCGCAGGCGCGCCAGGTCTGCTGACGATCCCAGTGCTGGATCGAGTTCTGCACATACAGGCTGTGGTTGGGATTGAGGTCCAGATTCCAGCGCAGCGAACCGGCATAGTCCTTGGCGATGACGTCGGAGTTATCCCCAGCAGCGGTAATCCCGGCGAATACCGGGCGGTAGGTGTAAGGCCGCTGGTTGGTCCCGTCCTTGGCGCTCAACTGCCAATCGATGCTCTGCTGTTCGTTCAGTGTCTGGCTGACCGACAGGTTGATGCGGTTCAAGCGGCGACTGTCGCGGTAGTCCGCGCCGTTGCGGTCGCTGTCAAAGCCGTCGTCTTCCTGGCCGGACAGCGAAAGGCGCAGATCGCCGCCGTCCCAGCCGGTGCCCTGGCTGGCGTACCAGTCGCTGATACCACGCTGGCCCTGGGTGGTTTTTATCCGCGTGCCGTGGCTGTTGGCCGGCGACCGGGTGATGATGTTGACCACCGCCATCAGTGCGTTGGCGCCATAGCTGACAGTGTTGGGGCCGCGGAAGACTTCGATTCGCTCGATGTCCTCCATGGCCACCGGAATGTCGCTCCAGTCCACGGTGGCGAGGCCGGCGCGGTACACCGAGCGGCCATCGATCAGCACCTGCATGCGGCGGGCTTCGCTGGCGTTGGTGCCGTGGTAGTTCACGGTGGGCTGATTGCCGCTGAGGTTGCCGACCATCATGCCGGGTACCAGGCGCAGCAACTCGCTGATGTCCCGGGCGCCGCTGGCCTTGATCAGCTCGCTGTCCAGCACGGTCATGCTGCCCGGCACCGCCGCCGGCGATTGTTTCAGGCGAGTGGCGGTCAGGACCTGGGGCAGTGGTTGGCTGTCGACGAACAAGTCGTCGGCCCACACCGGCGGGCTGACGAGCAGCGCCAATAGCAGTGACGAACCTGAGCGGGAGGGGCCAACGGTCACGGCGGAGCCTTTGATAACAGAACGATGGCAGGCATGTTAACTGAGCTGAAAGACTTTTCCAGTTGCGTTGACAGCATTTTCCGAGCAACCGATGGTCAGCTTCCTACAGTTGTAGGTAATTATTGGCGGGGCTAGTCGCGCTCTGGCCGCTCCGTATAATGCCCGGCATCGCCACTTGGTATGGATGAACGGATTGCATATGACTGAACAGCGCCCGATTGCGGTCCTGGGAGGCGGGAGTTTCGGTACCGCCGTGGCTAACCTGCTGGCCGAGAATGGTCACCCGGTGCGCCACTGGATGCGTGACCCGGAGCAGGCCGAGGCCATCCGGGTCAATCGTGAGAACCCGCGTTACCTCAAGGGCATCAAGATCCGTCCGGAAGTGGAGCCGGTGACCGACCTGCAGGCCACGCTCCAGGGCAGCGACCTGTTTTTCGTCGCCTTGCCGTCCAGTGCCTTGCGTTCGGTACTGGCGCCCCATGCCGAATGCCTGAGCGGCAAGCTCCTGGTCAGCCTGACCAAGGGCATCGAAGCCCAGACCTTCAAGCTGATGAGCGAGATTCTTGAAGATATCGCGCCAAAAGCGCGGATCGGGGTGATTTCCGGGCCGAACCTGGCGCGGGAAATCGCCGAACACGCCTTGACCGCTACCGTGGTGGCCAGTGAGGACGAAGAACTGTGCCAGCGGGTCCAGGCCGCACTCCATGGCCGCACCTTCCGGGTCTATGCCAGTGCCGACCGTTTCGGCGTGGAGCTGGGCGGGGCGCTGAAGAATGTCTATGCGATCATTTCCGGCATGGCGGTGGCGCTGGGCATGGGGGAGAACACCAAGAGCATGCTGATCACCCGGGCTCTGGCGGAAATGACGCGCTTTGCCGTCAGCCAGGGCGCTAATCCGATGACCTTTCTCGGCTTGGCCGGGGTGGGTGATCTCATCGTTACTTGCTCCTCGCCCAAGAGCCGCAACTACCAGGTCGGTTTCGCCCTCGGCCAGGGCCTGAGCCTGGACGAGGCCGTGTCGCGCCTGGGCGAAGTGGCGGAAGGGGTGAACACCCTCAAGGTGCTCAAGGCCAAGTCCCAGGAGGCCGGGGTCTATATGCCGCTGGTCGCGGGGCTGCACGCGATTCTGTTCGAAGGGCGCACGCTGGAACAGGTGATCGAACTGTTGATGCGTGGCGAACCGAAGACCGATGTCGATTTCATTTCCACCAGTGGCTTCAACTGAGCCGCTGTCGATGACAAACAGGAGTGAGCTATGAACGATCCGAAGGGCCAGGCCCAGTACGAGTCCATCCTGTTGCGGGTGCTGTGGATGGTGGTCTACCTGCTGGTGTGGCAAGTGGCGCAATTCATCCTCGGCGCCGTGGTGCTGGTGCAATTGATCTATCGGCTGATCTACGGCGCACCCAGCGCCAGCCTGATGAACTTCGGCGACAGCCTCAGCCAGTTTTTGGCCCAGATCGGCCGTTTCGGCACCTTCCACAGTGACCAGAAACCCTGGCCGTTCGCTGACTGGCCGAGCCCGCGCGCGCCGGAAGGTGAAGCGCCCCACGTCGTGGCACCGGCGCCGCACCCTGCCCAGGATGAGGAACCCAAACTATGAAAGTGTGGGTACTGCGCCATGGAGAAGCCGAGCCGTACGGCGCCCGCCCCGATCCCGAGCGGGCGTTGACGGTACACGGGCGTGAAGAGGTCCTGCGCAGTGCCGCCGAACTGATCGGCCGCCCCCTGACGGCCATCTATGCCAGTCCTTATCTGCGTGCCCAGCAGACTGCGCAACTGGTGCGCGAGGCCTTGGGGTTCGAACCGGAACTGATCACGGTCGACTGGCTCAAGCCGGACACCCGGCCACAGACAGTTCTGGAACATCTGGCGGATCGGGATGATGTGCTGCTGGTCAGCCATAACCCGCTGGTGGGCAGCCTGTTGGGCTTGGCGCAACATGGTCACCTGCAACAACCCGAGCAGGTGAAAACGGCCGGCCTGGCAGAACTGGAAGGTGACCTGCCGTTGGCCGGGGCGATGCAACTCAAGGGCCTTCGGCATCCATGAAACCGATATGGCGCAGCTTCCTGTGGCGAGGGGATTTATCCCCGCTGGGCTGCGAAGCAGTCCCAAGACAGTCTACTCAATCTGCCTGATACATCGAGGTGTCAGGATTTAGGGCTGCTTCGCACCCCAGCGGGGATAAATCCCCTCGCCACAGGAACTGTGTTTTACATGAGCTATAAGGAAGGACAGCAATGAGTCTGTGGCGCACCACACCCAACATCGAACAACTGAACGCTGCCGCTAAAAACACCATCAGCGAGGTGCTGGATATTCGTTTCGAGTCGTTCGACGACGAATCCCTGACCGCCAGCATGGTGGTCGATCACCGCACTCACCAGCCGTTCGGCCTGCTGCATGGTGGCGCTTCGGTGGTCCTGGCCGAAACGGTCGGTTCCATGGCCGCCTACCTGTGCGTGGACACCAGCAAGTTCTATTGCGTGGGCCTGGAAATCAATGCCAACCACCTGCGCGGCGTGCGCAGCGGGCGGGTGACGGCCACGGCCAGGATGGTTCATCTGGGCCGTACCACCCAGGTCTGGGACATCCGCCTGAGCAACGACGAAGGCAAGGTCAACTGCGTATCGCGCCTGACCATGGCGGTGGTGCCACTGGGCGAGCAACCGCCGGCGTGCTGATTCCGCAGGCCGTTGTGGCGAGGGGATTTATCCCCGTTGGGGTGCGAAGCGCCCCCAAAACCAGCTCACCCGATAAGCCTGGCGGACAGAGTCGCCTGATTTCAGGGCTGCTTCGCACCCCAGCGGGGATAAATCCCCTCGCCACAATAGCCCAAGCCAGACTGTCATCATTCCTGTCAGTTACGGTCATTGCCGCGCCGTAGGCTTCTGCGGACAATCTGCCTCAGTTCCCCCCAATGGATCGGCTGTCATGTCGCAACAGGTGTTTTTCACCCACGCCAATGGTTTTCCCTCGGCCACCTACGGCAAGCTGTTTGCCGCGCTGGCGCCGCAGTATCAGGTCGCGCATCTGGAGCTGCATGGCCATGACCCGCGTTTCCCGGTGGACGATAACTGGCACAACCTGGTGGATGAGTTGATCCATCACCTGGAACAACAGCCTGAACCGGTGTGGGGTGTCGGTCATTCCCTGGGCGGTGTACTGCACTTGCACGCGGCATTGCGCTGCCCTCGGTTGTACCGTGGTGTGGTCATGCTCGATTCGCCGGTCCTGACCCGCACGGACCGCTGGGTGATCCTGGCTGCCAAACGCCTGGGCTTCATCGACCGCCTGACCCCGGCCGGCCGGACCCTGGGCCGACGCGAGGAGTTCGCCGATCTGGAAGCGGCCCGGCTGTATTTTTCCGGCAAGACCCTGTTTCGCGGTTTCGACCCGGATTGCTTCGACGCCTACCTGCAACATGGCTTGCAACAAGTCGGTGATCGCCTGCGACTGCGCTTCGATCCGGCCACGGAAATCAGCATCTACCGCGGCGTGCCGCACACCAGCCCCGGTCGGGCACGCACGCTCAAGGTGCCCCTGGCGGTGGTGCGCGGTCGGCAAAGTCGCGTGGTGATGCGTCATCACACCCGTTCGGTGGGCAGCATGCCCCAGGGCGAATCCCTGAGCATGCCCGGCGGTCACATGTTTCCCCTGGAGCATCCTCTGGACACGGCCGATCTGCTCAAGGGGCTGTTCCAGCGTTGGCAGGGGAGCGGCGCATGAACGGCGTCGAAGAAGTCCGCCTGAGCCTGCCCCACATCGAACTGGCAGCCCACCTGTTCGGACCGGAAGACGGCCGCCCGGTGATCGCTTTGCATGGCTGGCTGGACAACGCCAACAGTTTCGCCCGCCTGGCCCCCCGGCTCGAGGGCTTGCGGATCATTGCCCTGGACATGGCCGGTCATGGCCATTCGGGGCACCGCCCGCCCGGTGCCGGCTACGCCCTGTGGGATTATGCCCATGATGTGCTGCAAGTCGCCGAACAACTGGGCTTGCAGCGTTTCGCCCTGTTGGGGCATTCCCTGGGCGCCATCGTGTCGCTGGTGTTGGCCGGGGCCCTGCCGGAACGGGTGACGCACCTGGGGTTGATCGACGGCATCATTCCGCCGACCGCCCAGGGTGACAACGCGGCCGAACGCATGGGCATGGCCCTGCAGGCGCAGCTTGATCTGCAGAAAAAGACCAAACCGGTCTATAAAACCCTCGACCGGGCTATCGAAGCCCGCATGAAAGGGTTGGTGGCGGTCAGCCGCGAGGCTGCCGAGCTGCTCGCCCAGCGAGGTCTGATGCCGGTACCGGGAGGCTACACCTGGCGCACCGACAACCGCCTGACCTTGCCATCGCCGCTGCGTCTGACCGACGAACAGGCCATGGCCTTCGTGGCGCGGATTGGTTGTCCCGCCCATCTGATCGTGGCGGCCGACGGCATGCTGGCCCGGCACGCCGAATTGCTGGAGCGTCTACCCTTCAGTCATGAACAATTGCCCGGCGGCCATCATTTGCACCTGAACGACGAAGCCGGTGCCGTGCTTGTAGCAGACTGTTTCAATCGGTTCTTCAGCACTTCTTGACTTGCGTCGGGCAACTGTCGAGGCTGGGCGGGTTGAAAGGGAGACCACCATGACAGAGCTCTGTTTACCCGCCTTGTGGCGCAGGCACGACGCCGGTTTCGTCCTCGGGCGCCAGGCCAAGTTCATCCGATGAAATCATTCGTTCATTCACTTGCCTGGTTGGCGCTGGCCTGCGCCAGCCCGACCTCATTCGCCGCTGATGTGCCCGGCAGTCGGGACCTGGAGCGCGTGCCGCGCCTGCCCGACGCGCAGATTGTCGATTACCGGCAAACCAGCGACGTCGAGCGCATCTACCCCCTGGGCTCGATTCGCAAGATCAGCGGCCAGTTGCGTTTCGACGGGCAGGTCGATGGCCGTGGCGCCGTCACGTCGGTGACGTATGAGCTGCCGCCGGAACATTCCGCCACGCAGGCCTTTACCGCCGCTCGCGAAGCCTTGCAGCAGCAAGGTGCCGAGTTGTTGTACTGGTGCCAGGCCCGTGATTGCGGCGAAAGCAGCCTCTGGGCCAACGAAGTGTTCGGCAACGCCAAGCTCTACGGGGCCGACAACGGTCAGGCCTATCTGCTGCTGCGCCTGGCGCCGCCGACGGACAACACCTTGATTGCGCTATATGGCATCGCCCGCGGCAATCGCAAGGCCTACCTGCATGTCGAGCAGTTCGAGGCGAGCGCTCCACTGGGGGATTTGCTGCCGACCTCTGCCACGCTGCTGCGCCAGCTCAAGGACACCGGCGTGCTGGATTTGCCACGCCTTGCCGGTGAACCGGACGAGACCTGGCTACGCCTGCTGTCCCGGGCGCTGAACCTGGACACCGGCCTGCGGGTCAGCCTCGCTGGGTCCAAGGCCGAGGCCTGGCGCCAGGCGCTGGCGGAGCAGGGTGTTCGTGAGGCGCGGATGGAAACGGCCGGTGGCGGCGATACGGCGGGCCTTCACCTTGAGTTGCTGCGTTAATCCGTGCGGGGCAGCGGACGTTGTGCCGCTGCCCCGGTCCTGTTCATTCTTCGAGACTGTTCATGCTCAATAACGATCGGCTGTTGGTGCAGATCCTGCTCCTGGTGTTGTTCGGTGCAAGCCTGTGGGTCATGGCGCCGTTCTGGTCGGCGCTGTTCTGGGGGGCGGTGCTGGCCTTTGCCAGTTGGCCGCTGATGCGTTTGCTGACCCGCTGGGTCAATGGTCGCGAGTCCCTCGCGGCGGCGGTGCTGACGGTAGGTTGGATGCTGTTGGTGGCGGTACCTCTGGTGTGGTTGGGGTTCAACCTGGCCGATCATGTGCGCGATGCCACGGCGTTCATCAGGGATGTGCAGGTCGATGGCCTGCCCGATGCCCCGGCCTGGCTGGGCGGCTTGCCGCTGGTGGGCGGGCGGCTGGTTGCTGTGTGGAACAGCATTGACCAGCAGGGGGCGGCGATGATGGTGGCGATCAAGCCGTACCTGGGACAGGTCGGTAACTGGTTGCTGGCCCGCAGCAAGCAGATTGGCGGCGGCATGCTCGAACTGACCCTGAGCATCGTGTTCGTGTTCTTTTTCTATCGCGACGGCCCGCGCCTTGCGGCGTTTGTCCACGGGCTGCTCGAACGTCTGATCGGTGACCGTGCCGGTTACTACATCGAGCTGGTGGCCGGTACGGTGCAACGGGTGGTCAACGGCGTGATCGGTACTGCCGCCGCCCAGGCCTTGCTGGCACTGATCGGCTTCCTGATCGCCGGGGTACCGGGGGCGCTGGTGCTGGGCATCATCACGTTCCTGCTCAGCCTGATTCCCATGGGGCCGCCACTGGTGTGGATCCCCGCAACGGCCTGGCTGGTGTGGAAGGGCGAGTACGGAATGGCGGTGTTCCTCGGCATCTGGGGTACGTTCATCATCAGCGGCGTGGACAACGTGCTCAAACCCTACTTGATCAGCCGTGGTGGAAACCTGCCCTTGGTCATCGTCCTGCTGGGGGTGTTCGGTGGCTTGATCGCTTTCGGTTTCATCGGCCTGTTCATCGGCCCCACGCTGCTGGCGGTGGCGTACAGCCTGCTGACGGATTGGAGCAAGAGCCAGGCGCGGTGAGGCTGTACGGTCAAGAAACCGTGATGAAGGATTTATCTGCGGCGAGGGGATAAATCCTCTCGCCACAAGTGTGATTCTGGTTAATGAGCCTGGCTTTTGTGAGGTCAGGCCCATGCTGCATCAGGTCGCCGTCGCTTTTCTGCGGCAGAGCCGTGCTTAATGCAGGCCAGACGCAATCCTTGTGGGAGCGTTGTCCATGCTCAGCGGGGCGCGATGATGATTTACCGATCATCGGGTCCCCCACGGGCGCTGGTTCCGCTACAATGCGCGCCGATTTCGACTTGCCTGAGAGCCCGCTCATGTCCGCCTGCCAGACGCCTATTATCGTCGCCCTGGATTTCCCTACCCGTGACGCCGCCCTGAAGCTGGCCGACCAGTTGGACCCGAAGCTCTGCCGGGTCAAAGTCGGCAAGGAACTGTTCACCAGCTGCGCGTCGGAGATCGTCGGCACCCTGCGTGACAAGGGGTTCGAAGTGTTCCTCGACCTGAAATTCCACGATATCCCCAACACCACCGCCATGGCCGTCAAGGCTGCCGCGGAGATGGGCGTGTGGATGGTCAATGTGCACTGTTCCGGTGGCCTGCGCATGATGGCGGCCTGCCGTGACGTGCTGGATCAGCGCAGCGGCCCGAAACCGTTGCTGATTGGCGTGACCGTGTTGACCAGCATGGAGCGCGAGGACCTGGCGGGGATCGGCCTGGACATCGAGCCTCAGGAGCAGGTGTTGCGCCTGGCGGCGTTGGCCGAGAAGGCCGGTATGGACGGTCTGGTCTGCTCGGCCCTGGAAGCCAATGCCTTGAAAACGGCGCATCCGTCGCTGCAGTTGGTCACCCCGGGTATCCGTCCGGCGGGCAGTGCCCAGGACGATCAACGCCGTATCCTGACCCCGCGCCAGGCACTGGACGCCGGTTCCGATTACCTGGTGATCGGCCGTCCGATCAGCCAGGCGGCCGATCCGGCCAAGGCGCTGGCGGCGGTCGTGGCTGAACTGGCCTGATCCCGCACTGAAAATCAATGTGGGAGCGAGCTTGCTCGCGATGAGGCCGTGTCAGTCGACATCCCCGTCAACTGACCGACCGCTATCGCGAGCAGGCTCACTCCCACAGGTTTTTGGATCGTGACCGGTCAGACCTTGAGGACGAGTTTCCCGAAGTTCTCTCCGCTGAACAATTTGGTCAGCGTCTCGGGAAATGTCTCCAACCCTTCGACGATGTCTTCCTTGCTCTTGAGCTGCCCCTTGGCCATCCATCCGGCCATTTCCTGGCCGGCGGCGGCGAACTGGGCGGCGTAGTCCATGACCACGAAGCCTTCCATGCGTGCCCGGTTCACCAGCAGGGACAGGTAGTTGGCGGGGCCTTTCACCGCTTCCTTGTTGTTGTACTGGCTGATGGCGCCACAAATCACCACGCGGGCCTTGAGGTTCAAGCGGCTGAGCACGGCATCCAGAATGTCACCGCCGACGTTGTCGAAATACACATCGACGCCTTTGGGGCATTCGCGTTTGAGGCCCGCCTGGACGTCTTCGCTCTTGTAGTCGATGGCACCGTCGAAGCCCAGCTCGTCGATCAGGAACTTGCATTTGTCGGCCCCACCGGCGATGCCGACCACACGACAGCCTTTGATCTTGGCAATCTGCCCGGCGATGCTGCCCACCGCGCCGGCGGCACCCGACAGCACCACGGTTTCACCGGCCTTGGGGGCGCCGACGTCCAGCAGCGCGAAGTAAGCAGTCATGCCCGTCATGCCCAGGGCGGATAAATAACGCGGCAGCGGCGCCAGTTTCGGATCGACCTTGTAGAAACCTCTTGGCTCGCCGAGGAAATAATCCTGCACGCCCAGTGCTCCGTTGACGTAGTCCCCGACCGCAAACCCTGGGTTGTTCGAGGCAATCACCTGGCCAACGCCCAATGCACGCATCACTTCACCGATGCCCACCGGCGCGATATAGGACTTGCCCTCGTTCATCCAGCCGCGCATGGCCGGGTCCAGGGACAAGTACTCGTTCTTTACCAGGATCTGGCCGGCCGCCGGTTCGCCGACCGGTACTTGCTGATAAGTGAAGGTCTCGCGGGTCGCGGCGCCCACCGGGCGTTTGGCGAGCAGGAACTGGCGATTGGTCTGGGCAGTCATGGTGGGTACTCGAGATGAAATGAAGCTTTGTTGATAGCCCTTCGAAGCGCTTGTCGCAAGGTTTGCCGGGGTAGCGAATGCAGGCCGATACAACCCGGTGATAATGCCGCCGGGGCTCTTATCACTGGTGTCCATGGATGCTTAACCGGCATCTGGATAGTGCTGCTGCGCCACGCCGGGCTGTGGCTACACTGGCGCCACCCCTGCATCCTTCAAGGAACTGACAATGAGCATGACGTTTTCCGGACAAGTCGTCGTAGTCACCGGTGCCGCCGCGGGCATCGGCCGCGCCACCGCCCGTGCGTTCGCCGCGGAAGGCCTGAAGGTCGTGGCGGCCGACCTGGATGTGGCGGGTGGCGAGGGCACGGTCCAGTTGATTCGCGAGGCTGGCGGCGACGCGGTGTTCGTGCGCTGCAACGTGACACTGGAAAGCGACGTGCGGAACCTGATGAACGAGGTGATCAGTACCTATGGTCGTCTCGATTATGCCTTCAATAATGCCGGGATCGAGATCGAGAAGGGCAAGCTGGCCGACGGCACTCTCGATGAGTTCGACGCGATCATGGGCGTCAACGTGAAGGGTGTCTGGCTGTGCATGAAATACCAGTTGCCGCTGCTGCTGGCCCAGGGCGGCGGTGCCATTGTCAATACCGCCTCGATTGCCGGCCTGGGCGCGGCGCCGAAAATGAGCATCTATGCGGCCTCCAAGCATGCCGTGATCGGCCTGACCAAATCGGCCGCCATCGAATACGCCAAGAAGAAGATCCGCGTGAACGCGGTCTGCCCGGCAGTGATCGACACCGATATGTTCCGCCGTGCCTATGAAACCGACCCGAAGAAGGGTGATTTCGCCAATGCCATGCACCCGGTAGGACGTATCGGCAAGGTCGAGGAAATTGCCAGCGCGGTGCTGTACTTGTGCAGCGATGGCGCAGCGTTCACCACCGGCCATTCACTGGCGGTGGACGGTGGTGTCACGGCCTTCTAAAGGAACTGGATTGTAGGAAAAAGCCCGCACTTGTCGCGGGCTTTTTCTTGGGCGACTGGAAATTCCCTGGATCGGCCCGTCAATGTGTTTCAAGGCGTGAGAATCGACCCTTTTGACGACGTTGTCGTACATCGTCCGGCGGCACCCTGTGCTTAACTGCCATCGGAAAACCGACTGTTTCTGGAAATAAAACAATCGCTTAGGAGCTTGGTTACTCATGGAGTTGAGAATCGACCGGCAGGCCCTGGTGCCTGTCGTGCAGCAAATTGTCGATGCGCTGGCCGGCTGGATTCGACAGGATGGGGTGCAACCGGGGACCCGTCTGCCCTCCATCCGCCAATTGGCGCGAGAGAATCTGCTCAGCCAGTCCAGCGTCAATGAAGCGTGTGAACGCCTGGTCGCCCAAGGAATATTGGCTTCCCGCCATGGTTCGGGTTTTTTCGTCGCATCGCCTTCTTCGATCAGGCCCGGACCCTGCGGCAAGGGCGTGCCGGATGAGGTGCAGTGTCCCCGCGCCGATTCAGCCGAGAGTGTGCAGTGGGAACTGAAGTTGGGCAGCGGCGGATTGCCCGAGCGTTGGCGCGAAAGCGACGACCTGGCCTATGCGATCCGCCAGGTCTCCCGCACCGACATGGCGGGGCTGTTCAACTACAGCACGCCCCTGGGGTTGCCCGCCTTGCGTGAGCAACTGTCCAGGCGTCTGAAGCAGCTCAATATCAACGTGGATGAAAACCTCATCCTGACCACGACGGGGGCGACCCATGGCCTGGACCTGATCGTGCGGACACTGCTGCGGCCGGGATGTTGCGTCGTGGTGGAGAGCCCCGGCTATTCGAGCCTGTTCGAGCTGCTCAGGCTCCATGGGATCGACATGATCGAGTTACCCAGGACACCACGGGGTCCGGATGTCGACGCGTTACAAGCGTTGTTGGCGACCCACCGGCCCAGCGCCTTGTTCATCAACAGCGCGTGTCACAACCCCACCGGCAGTTGCCTGGCGCCCGCCGTGGCCCAGCGGCTGCTGCAACTGACCCGCAAACATGCGGTGCTGGTCATCGAAGACGACGTTTATGCCGATTTCCAGAGCACCACGCGGACCCGGTTGGCAGCGCTGGATGCGGACGTGCTTTATGTGGGCAGCTTCTCGAAAACCCTGAGCAGCTCCTTGCGGGTCGGCTTCGTGGTGGCCGGGGCGGCGATCATCGAGCGCTTGAGCAAGGTCAAGGAGGTCACCAGCATGGGCGGCTCGCGGTTCTGCGAGTCGGTTGTCGCCGGCCTGTTGGCCAACGGCGCCTATCGCAAGCTCGTCCAGCGTCAGCGGCAACGCCTGGGTACCGAAATGGCCGCGGTGCTCCAGGTACTGGAGGACGCCGACTGGACAATCTTCGGCAAACCGGCTGGTGGGCTATTCATCTGGGCACGTCCGCCCATGTGCGACTACGCTGGATTACAGCGCCTGGCCAAGCGGTTTGGCGTGCTGCTGTCTTCGCGTACAGCGTTCAGCCCTTCGGGTGTCGACAGTGACTGGCTACGGATCAACGTGACCTATGCCCGGGACTCCAGGGCGTTGGCGTTCTTCCGGGCCGCGGGTCTGAATCGACCTCAAACGTTCTGAAAACGACGAAGCCGTAGCTTTTTGCCATTATTCCGACGCCAGCATCTTGTGCGATGGGGCGTCTCGTTGCGAATCTGCGATTACACACACTGGCAGAGGACTGAGCGCAATGATTTCGGCCGTGCAAAGACGTTTTGCCAACCTGGGTATGGCAAAGAAGTTGGGGATCGGGTTTGTCATGGTGCTGCTGCTCACGGCTGTCGTGGCGGCCATCGGCGTCTGGTCCTTGCAAACCATCAGTCAGCGCTTCGATGGTTTGAAGCAAATGTCCTCGTTCAGTAGCGAGCTGCTCAAGATCCGGCTGCTTGAACGGGACTATGCCTTGCGTTCCGATCCCAAGACGGTCGATGTCCTGCACCAGGGCGTCGACAGCTTGATCGCCAAGGCAAACGAGCTCAAGGCGCAGTCGGCTGCCAATGTGCTGGTGATGAACGATGTGGAGCAGGCCCTGGTGGCGTATCGCAAGGCATTCGACGAGTTCGTCGGATTGAGCCAGAGCAAGGACCTGGCCCTGGAGATGGCCAGTTGGTCGGTGTCCAGCGTCGCCAATAACCTCGATGTGCTGCGGGCGGGGTTGGCGGATGATGGCACCTACACGTTGAAAGACACCCAGGGCAAGGAGGGGGCCGAGTTCGTTGAACAAGCCGGCCAGGTCAGTGAGGTGTCGCGGTTGATGCTGGTGGCCATGAATGAGGCGCGGGTGCGCCTCGATCAGACCCGCAAAGGCAGTGAGGAGGCCGGGCAAGGCCAGATCGAACAGGCCGAGCAGGCCATGAAGCAGGCCGAAATCCTCAAGACTACGATCAAGGATCCGGGCTACCAGACCGTCATCAACGAAGTGGCCGGGCACATCGCCGGATTCAACGAGAAACTTGCCGAATATACCGGCCTGTTGGCTCAGGAGAAGGTCATTTCCCGGCAGCTGCACGAACGGGCCGCCCAAGTGGTGGATCGGGTCGACCAGGCCTATGAGGCCGAAGATCAAGCCATGCAGGCTGAGCTGAAAAAGAACTCGCTGCTGATCATTGGTTCGTCGGCGCTGGCGTTGCTGGTGGGGTTGATTGCGGCCTGGGTCATTACCCGATTGATCGTGGCACCGTTGCGCAGCGTCATTCGTGTCGCCCAGCAAATTGCCGGGGGAGACTTGAGTGCAACGGTTGAAGTGACGCGCCGGGATGAAATCGGGCAGTTGATGCTGGCCATGCAGCAGATGGGTGCCGGGCTGAGCAGTATCGTCAGTGGGTTGCAGTCCGGTATCGAGCAGTTGGCCAATTCCGCCCAGTCATTGTCGGCCGTGACCGAACAGACCAACCTGGAAGTCAGCAGCCAGAAAGAGGAAACCGAGCAGGTTGCCACGGCCATGAACCAGATGACCGCCACCGTGCACGATGTGGCGCGCAATGCCGAGGAAGCGGCCCAGGCGGCCCAGACCGCCGACGACAAAGTCGAAAGTGGCCAGCAGGTGGTGCGCCAGAGTATGGCGCGTATCGAGCAACTGGCCGACTCGGCCACGTCAGCCAGTTCCAGTATCGAAAGCCTCAGCGCCGAGATCCAGAACATCGGCACGGTATTGAGCGTGATCAAGAGTGTCGCCGAGCAAACCAACCTGCTGGCACTCAATGCCGCGATCGAGGCGGCTCGCGCCGGTGAGCAGGGCAGGGGCTTTGCGGTGGTGGCCGATGAAGTGCGGGCGCTGGCCAAGCGCACACAACAATCCACCGAGGAAATCGAGCGGTTGGTGAGCGCCTTGCGTTCAGCCGCCCAGACTTCCGTGCAGCAGATCCAGAGCAGCGGCGAGCTGGTGAAGATGGCGGTCAGCGATGCCCTGCAGACCGAGAGTGCCCTGGGTAGCATTGCGGCAGCCGTGTCGCTGATTCAGCAGATGAACCAGCAGATTGCCGCCGCAGCCGAACAGCAGAGCTCGGTCGCCGAAGAAATCAACCGCAGCGTCACCAGCATTCGCGCCAGTGCCGATCAGTCCTCTCTTGCGATGCAGGGCAACGCAGCGTCCAGCATTGAACTGGCGCAGTTGGGTGTTGAGCTGAAGGGGATGGTGGGGCATTTCAGGTTGTGACGTAGGCAGCTTGAGACCATAACCTGTGGCGAGGGGATTTATCGAAACGTCGCACCGCCCCGCTGGGCTGCGAAGCGGCCCCAAAAACCTGAACATTCGGTGTATCAGTTAACAACGTAGGGCTGCTTCGCAGCCCCGCGGAAATCCTCTCGCCGCAATAAGGGGCGACTTGGCCTCAGTCGTAAACCTTCTTCTTCTTCCATTCATCGTTTATTTCGTCTTCCTTCAAACCTTCGGTCAACTGGTTGACTTCACCTTCGGCCGCCTTGGTGCTGGCCAGGACCATGGCATTGACGCGGGTCAGGAGTTTCTCGAGGTAAGCCAGTTGCTCGGCATAGAGCTGCGGTTCCTGCTGTTTGCGCAGGTACTGCACGCCACGTTCGAATGCCAGGCGAGCCTGCCCCGGTTGCTCCTGCTGCAAGGCCTGTTGGCCGAGGTTGTTGAAGAACTCGATGTGTAGCAGCACCAGGATGTGCCGCACTTCGCGGATCCAGCGCTTGGCTTCGTTGGGCGGCAGGAAGCCGTCCTGGGCGGCGCGGGTGATCTGGCCGTGCAAGGCCTCGAGCAGGAACCGGACGTCCTTGGCCTTGGCTTCGGTCTGGATCGGAGCCGGGGGATTGTTCACCGGGATCGATTCGCCCTGGGCCGCCAGGGCGCTCAGTTCGTCCAGGCGTGCTTTCACCGCTGCATTGGTCTTCTCTATGCCCAGCAAGCGCTGGCAGACATTGATCTCAAGGCGGGTGATCAGCAGCTTCAGGGCCGGGGTCATAAACTGGCCGGGAAAGGTTTCGGTGAGCTCGCCGCAACGACGCAGGCGGTCGTTGAGCTCAACCTTGGTGCGGGCCTTTTCCAGCTTGCTGTTTTCCGCCACATGGTTCATGTAGCCAATGGCGATCAACAGTGCGATCCCGGCTACGACGAGCAGGGTGATCATGAGTGGTGTCACCGGTAAGACCTCTTTAATAGGGTTCGCATAGATCAGTGTAGTGGCTAGGCTTTTAAGCGCATAGGCCCGAACGACGAGATTAGACGGGCGTGCGGCTTATTAGAGACACGGTAGCGTAGATGCACATTGCCACTATTTGCCGGGCGCGACTATAACGTCTTGGCAGACGACAGAATATAGGCGTCAGAGACTGGGCAGGCAAAATCTGCAAATCGTTCCTCAAACCGGTCGAAGTCATTGATTTAAATAAATTTATATCTGGGGGTTGACGACCCCTCAATCCATCCATAGAATGCGCGCCACTTACAGCGTAAAGCACTCAGCCAAACGCCATAAGCAGTGAATGTTGTACGTGTGTCCCCTTCGTCTAGTGGCCTAGGACACCGCCCTTTCACGGCGGTAACAGGGGTTCGAGTCCCCTAGGGGACGCCAATGCGGGAATAGCTCAGTTGGTAGAGCACGACCTTGCCAAGGTCGGGGTCGCGAGTTCGAGTCTCGTTTCCCGCTCCAATTTTAAACAATCTTGCTTTCGGGCAGGGTTGAGTGAAACCAGAAACGATACCTTCGGGTTCGGGTCTGGGCACTGGAACACACACCATGTGTTCCGGGCAGCGTGTCCCCTTCGTCTAGTGGCCTAGGACACCGCCCTTTCACGGCGGTAACAGGGGTTCGAGTCCCCTAGGGGACGCCATTTGCGGGAATAGCTCAGTTGGTAGAGCACGACCTTGCCAAGGTCGGGGTCGCGAGTTCGAGTCTCGTTTCCCGCTCCAAATTCAAAAAAACGCCGCTCAATGAGCGGCGTTTTTTTTGCACCTGATATGGCGCCTTGCGCATAAGCTTCCGAACGTATGGATCCACTAGGCTCTGTACGAAAGGCCTTGATACTCGTTCATGCTGCGTTGAAAACAGCCTCGGAATGCTCATGTACTCCAGTACACTGCGCTTGCTCGGCTGTTTTCGCCTTGCCTGACCTTTGTCTCAAGACTTTTCGTACAGAGCTTAGGTTTTGAAATCGAATCGCTGATAGATGTCAATGTCTTGAATTTTATTCGTCTTGTCTGATGCCTGCCCATTGATCAAGGCTTTCGCGATCAAGGCTACATCATCCAGATCGAAGCCTTGAATTGTCCGGCCCAACAGAAAAGAAATCGTATAGTCCCGCCAGTTACTGCCTAACTCGCTTGCCTGACTGGATGCTGAAGAAATGAAGTCCCAGGTTTCATCTTCGGTAATGTACCCGCACCAGTAGCACCATTTCGAGAGCGAGACAGCTCTTGCCAAGTCCCACGCATAGGTCGAGGTGGTGTCCTTCAGCTCGGTAACCGGGATATCAATTTGTCTGGAGATGGCCTTCCAGATGAGATCGGTATTAAGGGTGCTGTGTTGAATGGAAAGATCATATTCCTGGCTTCTCTGGCGCTCCAGCAGTTCGTTGATGGCTTCTTTCGCTTCGGTGGGGCAGGTAATCTGCCATTGGTTTTTAAGTCCGAAAGGATAGAGAAGAATATTTTTGTCAGGATAGAATGTCAGGATGTTTTCATCCCGCATTGCAAAAAGAATACCCCCATAAGCCAAGCCTTTCTTTTGAGCGTCAGTCAGCGGTCTTCCAGACTGTTTCGCTATGAATTGCCTGTTTTTATAAAGACTTAAAATCTTTATCAGTGCATAGCAGGCGCATGCTAATGCCAGGATTGAGGCGCTGGTGAGTAACATATAATTCCTGGCTCTATTACTGAGCGTTAAATTGGATGTCAGTGTAGATCGCAGGGATGCGCATGCCCGTATAATCCCAGCTGGTCCCCGATAACAGGTGTTTCACAATGATATGGCATTCATCCAGTTCTTCCGGGGAGGGAATGTCAAGCGTGAAGCCTAGAAGGAAAGAGATGCTGTATTCTTCCCAATCGGCGCTTCGCTGACGAGCCATTTCAGGAACCCTTGATATAGATGCCCACATTTCTTCTTCTGTCAGGTATCCATTCCAGAAACTCCACTTCGCCACTTCGACGGCGCGCGATAAATCATAAGCGAAGGTCGAGGTGATAGCCGTAACTGCCTGGGCTGGGATTTTTAATAGTTTCGAGATTTCGTTCTGTATTTTAGTCAGCCCTTTGATGGAATCGTTTTGTATACGTATGTCTACCTCATTGCTTGCCTCCAGGCCGAGTAGAGTGTTCAGTGTCGATTGCGCTTCCTCTTTCGAGGTGATTTTCCATTGTCTTTTCAGGCCGTAGAAGCTTTTATCCAAGCCTTGTTGCGGTGACATGACCCAGAAATTTTCTCTGTGCAGAATAGCCGATATAGCGCCGAAAGTGAGTGTAGATAACTGTTCGTTATCAATCTCCAGTTCGGTATGGTCGTTGGAAAATTGTTCTATCTGGTTTTTTCTTCTGGATGAGCTGTATTTGGCCGTTATGCCTATATATATTATGAAAATAATGGCTATTACAGAAATGATCAGATACACGTTCATTCAAATAATGCTCTCTATAAAAAAAGCCCTGCGTGAAGCAGGGCGGTGGGTTGCAAGTGGACAACTCTGTTGTGCTTGCAAGGTGTTGCTCAGGACGGTTTGCTTACTTGATGATGCCCTTTTTCTTCAGGAAAACATACAGTGCAACAATCGCAACTACTGCAATAAGGGGAAGCCATGTGCTCATTTTTTTAGTCTCGATGGTGGTTGGTTTTTTTGCTTTTATTGTGAAGGGTGGGGCGCTACAGTCACAAACTCATCAAATTTTTGAAAATATTAGTCTGTATTGGCAATGGCGGTTTTAGCGCCAGAGAGTACGTTTATTTTTATCAGCCACGGCAGTCTTGCATAGGGGATTTTTGTCGTCAACAGTCTGGCGATAGCATATTTTCGCGGTCTGGTTGCTTGCGATCCGGGGGTTAGTAGGGGGATGCCTACCCTATGTAATCTTTTTGCTAACTAAACGTCAGTCGGCGGCGATGTTTCGGTTTCTATAGGCCACACAACACGCACCGCACTTTGTTATCACTGCCTCGTTCTGAATCACCCGTCGAAAAGAAGAGGGCCTAACTTTCTTTCGCAATTTTTTCGTAATCATCGCCTTTGTTGGGCCGTCATCCTTCCAGGCTATGTACCAGGCTTTCAAGCGCTGCAGTACTCGCTTCCTCCGGCACCGATGGTGTGGCTACCGGCGTACGCACTTGTCGCGCCAGGCGGTATTCGCTGGGGGTGCAGCTGGCGTACTGCTTGAAGGCGCGGGCAAAGTAGGACGGGTCCTTGAAACCGGCTTCGTAGCCAATGCTGGTGATGGGCATCTCGCTGTTATCCAGCAGGTCCTTGGCAAAACTCATGCGTTTGTTCAGGACATAGTCGGTAAAGCCCAACCCGTTGGCCTCCTTGAACAGGCGACTGAAGCGAAACGTGGTCATGCCGCAACGTTTGGCCAGGTCACGCTGATCGATGCTGTCGCGAAAATGCTGGTCGATGTACAGCAGGATATGGTTGAGGGCCTGGTGTTTCTGATGCCCGGAGGTCAGGCGGATGCTATCCGGCAGGGTAGGGGAGTGGTCGATCAGCGACGTTTTGCCCCGGCTGCCGGTATTGCGTCGCAACTCGCACAATTGCACCACTGCCGTCAGGTAGCGCTTTCTCTCGGTGGCAGAAAGGGGCAGGACCATGTATTCCCAGACATTGGAACGCATGGCCCAGACCGCCAGCTCTTCGGAGTGCTGCACGGTGAACATGGTGATGGGAATGGTCGGCACGGCCCGCTTGATCTCCAGCAACCGCCTCAGACCAGGGGTGTCCGGCCGGTCGAAGTGAATGCAGATCATGTCGACCTGTTCGCCACCCGGCAGCGTCGCGTTGGTGGCCAGCGAGCAATGGCAGGCTTGCTCGAACTGGCTGGCGAGTTCCTTGGTGGACCGATCGTGAGTCAGATCGAACCACAACAACCTTGGCTTTCCGGTCAGATTCGACGTCATATGCCTACTCAGTGGTTCTGCTGCCTTTAGCCGGAAGTATCGTCAATGTGCCATCACCGCGCCGAATTAATTCTTATAACAAATCCAGTTTTTATCGCCATTCCGGCGTGACAAGTCTACGGGTGATGTCGCGCAAAATAATCCTAGCGATGTGCAAAATCCTCCTAACGGCTATGCCGGCCTCCTGACTAGGGTTGCATCAGGCAGTTCGCGATGTACTGCCCTTGAAAAACAACCCCGATGAGGTGTGCGAAATGACTCTTCAAACTATCAAGGCTTCGGTACTGAAGTTCGCCAAAGATGAAGACGGCCTGACCATTGTGGAATACGCCGTGGCCGGTGGGTTGATCACCGTATTGGTAGCCGCTGCCTTCGTTCTCCTGGGCGGTGCCGTGAATACCAAGATCCGTGCGCTGTGCGCAGCCGTAAACGGTGGCGCTGTCTGTGCATAGCGATAAGCCAGGATGTGGGGACACGGCAACTTCCACGGAATAACGCTGCGACTCTTTTGCTGTGAGTACAACGAAATTTCAAATGGACATGACGCTGTCCCCAATAACTAAGTTCATTGCCGTATTACTTCTGAACATGAGGTAAATAAAATGACTCTGCATACCATCAGAACTTCCATCAGCAAGTTCGCCAAAGATGAAGATGGCCTGACCATTGTTGAATATGCCGTGGCGGGTGGCTTGATCACGGTGGCGGTTGCCGCTGCGTTCGTGCTGCTGGGGGGCGCCGTGGACACCAAGATCCGCGCGCTGTGCCGGGCGGTCAACGGCGACGTTGCCTGCGCATAACGATAACTGCAGCCAGGAGACGCGCCATGTCCATGGAATTGCTGGTGTCGACATCAATACTGCTGGGACTGCTGGGCGTAGCGGTGGTAAGCGATCTGCTCCGCCACCGCATCCCCAACTCACTGGTCCTGCTGGGGCTTGCCCTGGGGCTGGCCGGTCAGGTTTACACGGGCGGAATCAGCGGTTTGGGCGACAGCCTGCTGGGGCTGCTGATCTGCTTCGGGCTGTTCTTGCCGATGTACGCGGTAGGTGGCATGGCGGCCGGTGACGTCAAGTTGATGACCATGGTCGGCAGCTTCCTGCCGTTCCACTACGCATTGTGGGCCGCACTGTTCAGCCTGATCGCCGGCGGTGTGTGCGGATTTCTGATTGTCCTGGTCCGTGGGCAACTGCTGCAAACCCTTGGGCGCTACTGGTTGATCGTCCGGGCCCAGTCCTACCTGGCGCCCACTTCGGACGAAGTGGCCGGCAAACCCTTTCCTTATTCGATTGCAATCCTGATCGGCACGTTGAACAGCGTCTACTGGCAACTGGTTGCCGGCGGCTGGGGAGGCTAGTCATGCATGTCATCAACGATAGTGATGCCTACCCCAGCGAGCGGGAGGCGGTACAACGCTTGGCACCCCAGCCTTGCACGATTCGAGACACCGGCCTGACCGACAGTTTTCTCGGTGAACTGGTATGCAAGCATCTGCACGACGCCGGTGTGCTGGACATGCCGCGGTTGGTCGAGCGCCTGGCGCTGACAGGCGCGGTGCTGGAAGAAGTCCTGGCGTTTTTGCGCAAGGACGGCCGTGTCGAGGTGCTGGGCCAGATCGGCCAGTCCAGTGTTCAGGCGTTGCGTTATGGCCTGACCGAGCGCGGTCGCGGTTCGGCCCGGGATGCCCTGGCCCGCAGTGGTTATATCGGCGCGGCACCGTTCCCGGTGAGCACCTATCGCTCGCTGATCAAGATCCAGACCATTCACCACGGTCGTATCACCGCCAACGACATGCAGCGAGCCCTGTCGGGCATGGTGCTGAGCCAAGGCATGCTCGACCAGTTGGGCGTGGCCCTGAACTCCGGGCGGGCGATCATGATTTATGGCCCGGCGGGCACCGGCAAGACCTACGTCAGCAGCCGGTTGATCCGGCTGTTTGCCGAGGCCATCTGGGTGCCCCACGCCATTGTCATCAACGAGTCGGTGATCGAGATCTACGACCCGCAGGTGCATCAGCGCCTGGATGACAACAGCCAGCCGAACAACCTGATGCTCAACGAAGGCATCGACCGCCGGCTGCTGTGTTGCAAACGCCCCATCGTCATCACCGGTGGTGAGTTGAGCATGGAACAGTTGGACGTCCGCTACGATCCGTTCGCCCGTCAATACCAGGCCGCCTTGCAGCTCAAGGCCAGCAATGGCCTGTTCATCATCGACGACATGGGCCGCCAGCGCATGGCCCCGGCCGAGTTGCTCAATCGCTGGATCGTACCCATGGAAGAGAAGCGCGACTTCATCAACCTGGGCGGTGGTCGGCATTGCGAGCTGCCGTTCGACCTCGTCCTGGTGTTCTCCACCAACCTCAATCCGTTGGAACTGGCCGACGAGGCATTCCTGCGGCGCATCGGCTACAAGGTCCAGTTCGGTTACCTCAAGCCCGACGAATACGAGCGCATCTGGCGCCAGGAATGCGAGCGCCTGGGTGTCCCTTACGACCCGCTGTTGGTGCGCTACGTACTGCAGCGGCTGTATGCCGGCGAAGGGATGCCCTTGGTGCCTTGCCATCCCCGCGACCTGTTGAACATGGCGCTCGACCGCCAGCGCTACCTGGGCGGTTCCGGACCCCTGATGCCGCAAGAGCTGGAATGGGCCTGGCACAACTACTTCGTTCAGCTCGACTTTCTTTGATTCGGAGATACCGACATGAGCTCTCGTACGCTTCCGCTGATTGGCGTTTCCCTGGTAATGGGCCTTGGCGCTGCATGGATGGCCGACTCCTGGTTGAGTGCGCGACTCAATGCGACCCCCGATGACCATCTGCGCAGCGTGGTAGTCGCCACCGTGGAAATCCCCTTCGGGCAAATGGTCGAGGCCCAGCAAGTCACCACCGTGCGCATGCCGATGGATACGATCCCGGACGATGCCTTCGACTCCAGTGAAAAGGCCGTGGGCAAGATCGCCACGTTCGACATCTTGCGTGGCGACGTCGTGCGCGGTGCGCGTCTGAGCGAGCACCTGGGGGGCAGCACCCTGGCCTCGCTGATCGCGCCCGACAAGCGCGCCATCTCGGTCCGGGTGGACGATGTCGTGGGCGTCGGCGGGTTCCTGCTGCCGGGCAACCGGGTCGATGTGCTGGCGACCAAGACCACCAGCGCCGGCGGCAACAGCGCCACGTCCCGGACCATCCTGGAAAACCTGCGGGTGCTGGCGGTGGACCAGACCGCGGGCACCGACAAGACCCAACCGGTGGTGGTGCGCGCCGTGACGCTGGAGATGACGGCGGTCGAAGCGGAAGCGCTGGTCACCGCGCAAACCGAAGGCAAGTTGCAACTGGCCCTGCGCAACCCCCTGAACCTGGAGAAAAAAGCCGTGGTCGTCGCGCCACCCGCGCCCGCACCGGCCATGACGGTGGCGGCTGCCCCGGCGCCAAGGCCCATCGTGCAACGCGTCGCCAAGGTGCAGGACAGCGGGGCGGTCACGGTGATCCGTGGTGTTGAAAGCAAGGTGATCAACCTTCGCTGAATGGCGTGAAAAAAGCCTGGTTCCCAGGCGATGGCGATCCTCAATGCAGTCAACGAGGGCGTGATGATGAATTCCGATATGGGACGACGCCAGGGAGGGGCAGTGAGTGTATTGATGGTGATCGCACTGGTGGCGATCTCCATGATGGCAGCGTTGGCCCTGGACGGCGGCCACATGCTGCTCAACAAGACGCGTTTGCAGAATGCAGTGGATGCCGCGGCCTTGAGCGGCGCCAAGACCCTGAGCCAGGTCACCGGTGGCCTCAACATGGCCAGCACGACGCGTGCGGCGGCCCTGGACACGTTGAACAAGAACGCCCAGGCCTCGGGCAACGCTGAGCTGGCCACCGCCGTCGCCGGCAATCCGGGGGCGTTTGCCGTGGTAGAGCTGGCCAGCAGCGTCTACGGTCCGTTCTCTTACCCCGGGCCAGCCGATGCCAAGTACGTGCGGGTGTCGGTATCGAGCTATCAACTGAACGGTTTTTTCTGGAGTTTCGTCCAGACGATGGGCAGCGCCGGCCTCGGCAGCAAGAGAGTGGCAGCCATTGCCACGGCAGGGCCCAGCCCGACCTCGCCTTGTGACCTGGCGCCCTTGATGATCTGCGGTGACGCTGGCCAATACGACCCGGCTGCCGGCAACTTCTGGGGGTACCAGTTTGGTGACCTGGAGGTCTTGAAGACGGCGGCTGGCAATTCATCGCCCATCGGCCCCGGCAACTTCCAACTGCTCGACTTCGGCTCTGGCGGCAGTGCTGTGCGCGAAGACCTGGCAGGCGGTGGCTCGGTGTGCCGGAGTGTCGGGGACAACGTCCAGACTTCGCCGGGCAACACCGCCGGCCCGACGTCCCAGGGCTTGAACACGCGCTTTGGCATCTACAACGGCCCGGTCAGAGCTTCGGACTATCCACCGGACCTGGTGACGACCTCGAGCTCCCCTGCGATGACCTACGACGACGCGCTCTCCCAGGCGCAATACAAAAACAAGCCTGTCACGTCCAGCAATGGCGATCTTTCGGCGGGAGGCGAGGCGATACAGGACTATAACGACTGGCGGGCCAAGGTCGCAGAGTGCGTGGCGGGGGGCGCCAGCGGCTGCCAGAGCAACGGGGTTTTCGAGCGCCGGATGCTGAAGATCGTGATCGGCAACTGCACCGGCAAGCAGGGCGGCTCAACCTCGATTCCGGTCTTGGGGTTCGGTTGCTATTTCGTCGTGCAACCGGTGAATGGTGGCGGTTCGGACTCCCTGGTCTTCGGCCAGTTCGTCCAGGAGTGTGAAGGCGATGGCGTACCGGGCCCCACACCGTCGGGCGATGCCGGCCCGCAGATCATCCAGCTCTATAAAACCTACCTCAACGGCAGTGGCAATCCGAGCACTGACTCGTAGGAGGCATCATGGGACTTGTTCAATTCAAACCCCCGCAGGCCCAGCAAGGCGTGGCGCTGGTGGAGTTCACCCTGGTGCTGCCCCTGGTGCTGATGCTGTTGCTGGCCTTCGGTGAGTTCGGTCGCATGCTCTACCAGTACAACGTGCTGTTGCAGGCCAGCCGTGACGCCGATCGGTTCGTCGCCGGCCAGGCCTGGAACTCCACGTTGGGCGGCATCGCCCTGAGCAACACCTTGTTGACTCAGACGAAGAACGTCGCGGTGTATGGCGTGCCCGCCCAGGTCGGCAGCGCCGTGGTGTCCGGGTTGACCACGGCCGACGTGGCGGTCGCAGCGGTGGGCACGGACCATGTGCGGGTCACCATCACTTATACGTTCTGCCCGGTGATTGGCGCGGGCAATTGCACCGGGTCGCTGCCGGGCTTCTTCGGTGCCGCCATGTCACTGGGCATCCCGCTGGTCGCAACCACTGTGATGAGGGTGCTGTGATGAAATCGATGAACCGCAAACACATGCGCGGCACCTACATCGTCGAGTTTTCCTTCGTGGGCCTGCTGGTGTTCATCCTGTTGTTCGGCGTGCTGGAGATGGGCCGGTTGTACTTTACCGCCAACGCCCTGGATGAAGCCGCGCGGCGCGGTGCGCGCCTGGCGGCGGTGTGCAACATCAGCGATCCGGTGGTATTGCGCCGGGCCATCTTCAATGCCGCGTCCGACGCTGGCACCAGCCAACTGATCAGCAGCCTGGCCACCACGAACCTGGCGCTGACCTACCTGGACGTCAATGGCGCCGTGGTGGCGAACCCTGCCGACACGTCCGGCGCCACCGGCTTCCGGGCCATCCGCTACGTCCAGTTGAGCGTACAGAACTACGTGTTCAACCTGTTCATTCCCGGCTTGGGCGTGTCCATTACCTTGCCCGCCTTCAGGGCAACCTTGCCACGCGAAAGCCTTGGGCGTCATTCCGATTCCGGGGAGATCACACCATGCTGAATACCAGAGAAACGCCCGTTCCGAGCGCCGTCGGCAAAGCCGGGCTGCGACTGCTGATCAGCAGCCGTGACGCCGCGTCCCTGCGCGACCTGCAATGTGTCTGCCAGCGCATGCCCTGCCTGGAAGTCAGTACGCGGCTGGTGAGCAATGGGCATGTCGACCCCCTTTACGGCCTGGAGCGCATGCCCGACCTGCTGCTGTTGCGGGTCAGCCACCTGTGGCGCGAAGAGCTGGCGGCGTTGCTGCAACGTCCGGCCCATGAGCGTCCGCCGATGCTGGTGTGCGGCCTGTTGAGCGACCAGGAGGCCATGCGCCTGGCCATGCAGGCCGGTGCCCGCGACGTGCTGCCCGAGCCCATCGCCGAGACCGAATTGGTCGCTGCGCTGAATCGTCTGGTGGCCGAGGTTCGTCTCGGCAATGGCGTCGAGGGCAAGCTGGTCGCCGTGATTGGCGCCAAGGGCGGTTCCGGCGGAACCCTGGTGGCCTGCAACCTGGCCCAGCAACTGAGCGCCCGTGCGGGTAATACCCTGTTGCTGGACATGGACCTGCAGTTCGGCAGCGTGACCCATTACCTCGACGTCGCGCAGTCCCACAGCCACCTGGAAGTGCTGCAACAGATCGACGATCTGGACAGCATCGCGCTGCGGGGTTTCTGCAGTCACTTCAGTCCGACCCTGCACGTGCTGGGTGGGCGTGCCGGCGAATTGTGCCTGCCCCAGGACGCCCAACCCGAACAGCTCGACACCCTCCTGCAACTGGCCCGCGCCAGCTACGACTGGGTGGTGGTGGACCTGCCGCGGCAGATCGATCATCTCACCGGCTCGGTGCTGGAACAGGTGGACCGGGTGTACGTGGTGGTGCAGCAGAGCGTCAGCCACCTGCGCGATGCCAGTGCTCTGGTGCGGATCCTGCGCGAAGACCTGGGTGTGCGCGGCGAGCAGTTGCAGATCGTGGTCAACCGCTATGACAAGGCGGCCGCGATCAGCCTCAAGGACATCGGCGAGGCCCTGCGCTGCACGAACCTGTCCAGATTACCCAATGACTTCAACCTGGTCAGCCAGAGTCAGAACACTGGCGTGCCGTTGGGGCTGCACGCGCCGAGGGCGGCCATCACTGTCGCGCTGCGCGATTTGACCGAAGACCTGGTCGGTCACCAGACAAGCACAGACAAAGGCCTGTTCAAACGCGCCTTCAACCGTTTCTTCGGGGAATGACCCATGATCAGCGATTTCCGCAACCGCTTGCGCAAACAGTCCGGTAAACCCGGCGCCTCAGTGGCCCCCCTGCACGGCGACGGCCAGCCGGATTCGACAGAGGAGTTGATGGCCTGGGAACAGGCCGTCCCGGACGTGCTCTACGAAACCCGCAGCCAGGTCACGCCGGTGGAAGCGGAGTGGCGGGAAAGGATCTACCAGCAATTGCTCAAGGTCATGGACCTGTCCTTGCTCGATGCCCTCGAACAGGTCGAGGCCGCGCGGCAGATTCGCGATATCTGCCAGCGCCTGCTCGATGAACATTCGGCACCGGTGAGCACCGCCAGTCGCCAGTTGATCATCAAGCAGATCACCGACGAGGTGCTGGGCCTCGGCCCGCTGGAACCATTGCTGGCCGACCACAGCGTGTCCGACATCCTGGTCAACGGGTTTGCCTCGGTCTATGTCGAGCGCTTCGGCAAGCTGCAGCGGACCGACGTGCGCTTTCGTGACGACCAGCATTTGCTGAACATCATCGACCGCATCGTCTCCAGCCTGGGGCGGCGCATCGACGAGTCCTCGCCGCTGGTGGACGCCCGGCTCAAGGATGGCTCGCGGGTCAACGCGATCATCCCGCCGCTGGCCATCGACGGTCCGAGCATGTCGATCCGGCGCTTCGCGGTGGACCTGCTCAACACCGACAGCCTGGTCCAGGTGGGCACCATGACCCCGGCCATTGCCCTGTTGCTCAAGGCTATCGTGCGCGGACGCCTGAACGTGCTGATTTCCGGCGGGACCGGCAGCGGCAAGACCACCATGCTCAATGTGCTGTCCAGTTTCATCCCGCACAACGAGCGCATCGTCACCATCGAGGATTCGGCTGAGCTGCAACTGCAGCAACCCCACGTGGTGCGCCTGGAAACCCGGCCTTCGAACATCGAGGGCCGGGGCGAGGTGAGCCAGCGGGAGCTGGTGCGCAACAGCCTGCGGATGCGCCCGGACCGGATTGTCATTGGCGAGGTGCGCGGTGCCGAGGCGCTGGACATGCTCACGGCCATGAACACCGGTCACGATGGTTCCCTGACCACCATCCACGCCAACACCGCACGGGATGCACTGGGACGAATCGAGAACATGGTGTCGATGACCGGCGCGACATTTCCGATCAAGGCCATGCGTCAACAAATTGCCTCGGCCATCGATGTGGTGATCCAACTGGAGCGTCAAGAAGATGGCAAGCGACGGGTGGTGAGCATCCAGGAGATCAACGGCATGGAAGGCGAGGTTATCACCATGACCGAAATCTTCTGCTTTGCGCGCCAGGGCATCGGCGAGCACGGCGAAGTACTTGGCGAATATCGGCCCAGCGGCATGATCCCGGCCTTTCGCGATGTGTTGGCCAAGCGCGGCATCGAGTTGCCGCTGACCCTGTTCCGCCCTGAGTGGATGGAGGCCCGGTCGTCATGAACAATATCCCTGCCGAATTTATCCTGATTTTCCTGGGCATGGTGTTCATCGCTGTTTTCCTCCTGTCCCAGGGCGTGGTGGTGCCGGTGTTTGGCGAGGCCGGCAAGATGCGCAAGCGCATCCGCGGGCGTCTGCATGTACTGGAAAAGGCCAACCACCTGCCCAATATGCAGACCGTATTGCGGCAGAAATACCTGACGCGCCTGTCGCCCCTGGAGGCCCGGCTCGAACAGTTGCCCTTCATGGCCAACCTGACGCAACTGATCGAGCAGGCCGGCCATGAATATCGCGCCTATCGGGTGATGCTGCTCGGTCTGGTCCTGGGCGTGGCGGCCGCTGCCCTGGTGCTGATGGTTTCGCCGATCTGGTGGATGGCATTGCTGGCGGCCTTTGGGCTGTTCTGGCTGCCGGTGTTGAAGATCGTGCGCGACCGCGGCAAGCGTTTCGCGGCGTTCGAGGAAGGTCTGCCGGATGCGCTGGACGCCATGTGCCGGGCCCTGCGCGCCGGTCATCCGTTCAACGAAACCCTGCGCCTGGTGGCCGATGAACACAAGGGACCGGTGGCCCAGGAGTTCGGCCTGGCCTTCGCCGACATCAACTATGGCAACGATGTGCGCCGGGCCATGCTCGGCCTGCTGGAACGCATGCCCAGCATGACGGTGATGATGCTGGTGACCTCGATCCTCATCCACCGCGAAACCGGCGGCAACCTGACCGAGGTGCTTGAGCGCCTGAGCCGGTTGATCCGCGGACGCTTCCGTTTCCAGCGCAAGATCAGGACCCTCTCGGCGGAAGGGCGCATGTCGGCCTGGGTGCTGGTGGCCATTCCTTTCGTGCTGGCGATTGCCATCGTCCTCACGAGCCCCAGCTACATGCCTGTGCTGATCAACGATCCCATAGGCCACAAGCTGATCATCGGTGCGTTCTGCGCCATGTTGATCGGGATTTTCTGGATACGGAAGATCATCCGGATCCAGGTTTGAACGCTGTCTTGCCGCGGGGTATCAGTCATGGATTTTTTGCTCGGGTTATTCAGTCGGTTTACCGGGAGCGAGGAGTTGGCGCGTCTGCTGTTCGTCACTGCGATTGGGCTCAGTACAGTGCTGACGATGGCCGCCCTACTGTTGTTGGTGCTGGGGTTGCAGGACCCGGTCCAGCGGCGCCTGGCGCTGATCAAGCGCGGTTATTCGGGTAGCGCGGCGGGGCATGAGGCGCCCGGTAACCTGCAACTGCTGCTCGAACGGATCGGCCAGCGCTTTGCCTCGGCCGATCCGACCCAGACGTCCGCCACCCAGATCCTGCTGACGCACGCCGGTTACCGCTCCGCGTCGGCGGTGCAGATGTACTGGGCCGTACGCCTGATGCTGCCGCTGTTGATGCTCGGCCTGGCGCTCTTGCTGCTGCCGCTGGTCAAGGTGCCGGTGGCCCTCGGCCTGCTGGGGGTAATCATGATGGTGGGCATCGGCTGGCTGCTGCCGGCGCTTTACATCGGCAAGCGCAAGCAGGCGCGCCAGGCCCGGCTGCGCGCCGCATTTCCGGATGCGCTGGATTTGATGGTGGTGTGCGTCGAGTCGGGCCTGGCCCTGCCCACGACCATAGAACGGGTGGCCGAGGAAATGGCGGTCAGCCAGGTTGAACTGGCCGAAGAACTGGCCCTGGTCAATGCGCAGATCCGCGCCGGCATCACCAGTACCGAGGCGCTCCGGCAACTGGCCATGCGCACCGGCCTGGAGGACATCCAGGGGCTGGTCAGCCTGTTGGCGCAGAGCATCCGCTTCGGCACCAGCGTGGCCGACACCTTGCGTATCTACGCCGATGAGTTCCGTGACCGGCGTACCCAGGCGGCCGAGGAGATGGGGGCGAAGATCGGCACCAAACTGATCTTCCCGCTGATCTTCTGCTTGTGGCCGAGTTTCTTCCTGGTTGCGATTGGGCCGGCCATGATTGGGGTGTTCAGGGCGTTTGGGAATATGTAGCTGTGTGAGGAGGCGGCCTTATAGCCGGCCTGCTCTCCCGGTTGTACTTGATCCACCTGTGGGAGCGAGCCTGCTCGCGAAGGCGTCCGATCAGTCGCCATCAATGCTGACTGACAGACCGCCATCGCGAGCAGGCTCGCTCCCACATTGTTTCCGGCTGAACCCACTTTCTGCATATGACCGTCAATCCCCTGTGCGGGCTTGCTCGCGAAGGGGGCCTTACAGCCGACCCATCTCTCTGGCCGAACCCACAATCCAATTGTGGGAGCGGGCTTGCTCGCGAAGGGGGCCTTACAGCCGACCCATCTCTCTGGCCGAACCCCAATTCAAATTGTGGGAGCGAGCCCTGCTCGCGATGGCGGAGCGTCTGTCCCGCAAGTGTTGAATGTGCCGACGCCATCGCGAGCAAGCTCGCCCCCACAGACGTGGTGGCATAAAAAATCGTCCGAAAGCAGCAACGCCTTCGGACGATCTTTTTTTTCAGGTTGACTCATTTGCCGCTGCTGATTTCTCCTCCCGAATCCTGGTCGAAGAACTCCGGAATCGGATAGTTGAAACTATTGAGCCAGCGCTGCATGGCCATTTCACGTTCGGCGGCGGAGGCGGTTTGCAGGTTGGTGGACGCTACCACACCGCGAATCTGCAGCTGCATCCAGCTTTCGGTGCCTTGTTGCGCGGCCGAAGAGGGCCCTGGCTCGATTGCCCAGGCGGAGGTGGACAGGCATGCGATGCAGATGATCAACAGCTGTTTCGTTTTCATCTCGTGGACTCCTCGTAACGCTCTACTTGACCGCGCCGGATGAGGCATCGACGACCTCGTTCGAACGGTCTGTCTGTGTCGTTCCCGTCTTGGTGGCCGAACCCCTGATCTTCTCCGCGCGGGCCTGGGCATCCGCCACTTGTGCGGGGCTCAACTTGGCCATGCTCGCGAGTTCGGCGGCTTGCTTCCAGTTGTCCTGGTAGATCAGCAGCGTCACCATGTTGAGGGCGGCCAGGGAGTCCGCCTGCCTGAGTTCCAAGGCGGTCATGAACTCGAAGCGCGCTTCAGGGATCCGGCGTTGATTGAGGTAGACGACACCCAGGTCGTTGCGGATCTTTCCTTCGGTAGGGGCCATTTTCGCCGCGCGCTCAAGGTGCTCGGTGGCGCTGGCATTGTCATTCTTGGCGGCGGCCAGTTGGCCGAGGCCATGTTCTCCATCGGCGGCCAGGCAGGTCCCGAGCAGGCTCTTGTACAACGGCTCTGCCTCGTTGCGTCCCATCAGGCGCAGCACCCGGGCCTTGCGCAGGCGGACCTGGACGAGGTCTTCGGGCAGGCCTTCGAGGTTTGCCAGGCTGGCGTACAAACGCCCATCATTGGCCATGTCATCCGCCAGGTTCAGGGCCAGTTCCTGATCGGAGCCGGGCCTGGCGCAACTGGACTGACGGGAAGCGACTACTCCGTTACTGGCACAACCGGCGAGTATCAAGGTCGCCGTTATCGCGATCACTGCTTTCATGGAATGCCCTCCGACAGCAGGCTGAACCCCCGACCCCTTGCACATCAGACGCCGGCTCATTGGGAGAGCCCGCTACGGTTGTCGAACTCGCCGTGTTCGAGGAAATACATGCGATAGAAGTTCGGGTCATAGTTGCGCAGCTGTTCGCCCGGCAAGGTCGGCAGTTGCGCGTCGGCGGCCAACGGTTGGACCAGGTGCGGCGTGACGATCATCAGCAGTTCCCGTTCCTCGCGATCGATGGAGTGGTTACGGAAGAAGGCGCCGAGAATCGGAATATCGCCCAGGCCGGGAAACTTGTTCACCTGGGAGGCGTTGTGCGTACTGATCAGGCCGCTGATGACGAAGCTTTCGCCGTCGGCCAAGGCAATGCTGGTATCGGTGCGGCGCACGGTGAGCGCCGGAACCAGCGTACCGGCGATGTTCACGGCATTGGTGAAGTCCAGCTCACTGACTTCCGGAGCGACCTTCAAGGCAATGCGGTTTTTCCCGATGACGGTTGGCGTCAAGGTCAGGCGGATACCGAATTCCTTGTACTCGATGGACACGTTGTCGCTGCCGGCGCTGGGCACCGGAATCGGTACCTCGCCGCCGGCCAGGAAGCTCGCGCTCTGCCCACTGAGGGCCACCAGGCTCGGCCGCGCCAGGGTATAGGCAAAGCCGCTGCCTTCCAGCGCGTTGATCATCAGCAAGGTTTGCCCGGTGGCGAAGGACAGGTTGAACATGTCGTTATTGACCGGTAATGAAGGCCGGACCACACCACCAATGGTGGGCAGGGTTCTCGGCGAGCCGAACTGGAAGTTGCCGCGGCTGCCGAAGATCGAGGTCGACGCTTCCTTGAGTTTGGTCCGGCTGACCTCGACGAAACGGATGTCGGTCTGCACCTGGGCGAGCAGCATCGGATCTTCGGAAGGCACGCTCGCGGCACTGGTCAGCGCCTCGGTGGCCCTACCCTTGACGAAGATCATGCTCTGGCGGGGCATTTTCGAACACGCCGTCCAGACCATCAGGCTGGTGGCGCCTGGCGCCATGCCGGTGAGAATGAAGGCGTCGCTGCCACTGGGCTGTACGTCGGCGATTTTCGGGTCGCCCACCGCCAGTTTTGTCACCGGGGCCAGGATGCGCAACTCGCTCTGGAGTCCCTGGCCGACCTCGAAGGTCGCCGGCAAACTGTCCAGTTGCGAACAATTGCTGGCTGCGGCTTGCACCGCATCCAGGCCAAGGCCCATCAGGAACAGGCCATGGATAAAGTGTTTTAACGCGGGCGCGGTTAGATAGCTCATAGAATGCTCCTCGACAGAACAGGCCGTCCTTGGACGTGACCAGTTGCCTCGGATCATTTATGGGGCCCGGGCTACCCCTGTCTCATCACCCGGAAATCAACCCAGGTTGTCGAGCGGTGACTGGCGCAAACAGCTCGCCTGAGAGGCAATTTGCCGATCACCTTGCTCGCTTCTGATTGACGGTAGTTCACCCATGGCAAAGCGCCACGTCGAAAGTGAAAAAAACGTCTGAAAAGTGGCGGGGGTGCAAAAGCTGGTGAGGTGAGCGTCAATAAACTGTCTTTCCTGGCGCCGAGGTTCTTGTGGGAGCAACTGTCTTACTTCCGCCACCCGTCACCGCCACTCAGTGCCGTCTCGAAGCATGGCATTCAGTCTGATTAGCAATATTCGCATGCAGGCGATGAGCGCGACTTTCGCGCTCTTGCCTCGCTCTCGAAGTGCTTCATACCGGGCCTTGAAGTCGGCGTGATAGCGGATGACAACCCAGCACGACATATAAAGCGCACGTCTGACCCGCGCTCTTCCTCCGTAAATCTGACGTTTGCCGCTGTGATTACCACTGTCGTCGTTGTAGGGGGCGATTCCCGCCAGGGCCGCGATCTCTCTGCGATCAAGCTCACCGAGTTCAGGCAGGTAAACCAACAAACTAGCAGTCGCCACAGTGCCGATCCCTTTAACTGACGTGAGTCGGTCGGCCTTCTCCGCATCCAGCTTACGCATGCTTTGATTAATGGCTTTGCCAAACTGCTTGATTTGGATTTGCAGGTAGCGAATATGGTCTTTGATCACCTCGATAACCGCCGGAAGCTGAGCCTGCTGCAGCCGGCGCTTGTTGTCATCTCGCTGCTGGACGAAGTGTTCGCGCAGCTGAATCAGCTCACGCAGTGCTTCACGCTCAGGTGAAATGGGCTTTTCGTGAGACGCATGCAGAGCTTCGGCAAAATCGGCAAGAACAGCCGCATCGATGGGGTCGGTCTTGGCATTCTTGCCCATTGCTACAGCGAAGGCTCTAACCCGGCGAGGGTTGATCCTGAGCACATTGAAACCTGCCTCCTGCAGTGCTGCCATAACCTTTCGTTCATAGCCGCCCGTGGCTTCCAGTAACACCCGGCCAATCGTGTACTGGCTTAGCTGTTCGACCAGTTGTGCAAAGCCCTCAAGCGTATTGGGGACCTCATAGCCTTGGTTCTGTGGTCGAACCCAAACGACGAGATTTGATTTGGATATATCGATACCGACCCAGGAAATCATGGCAAAACCCTCTTACACTCAGAAATGAGAGTGCTCTGGCTTTGCCCACGCTTGTGATTCGAGTGCCGCTCGTCCAACTGTTCGGGCTTATGGGCCAGAGTAGAAAGGTAGATGGCAGCTTTGCTCCCACTCGTGCTTCAAGCACCGCGGACTCACAGCTTGCCATCTACCCCTCTCAACCCAGAGTTTATTCCCTTACTCAGACACAAGCGGGCTTGCTCGCGAAAGCGATCCGTCAGGCGACTCTCCATTGGCCGGTGGTCCGCTTTCGCGAGCAAGCCCGTTCCCACAGGATTTTGCTTCCCCGGGATCATCAGATTTTGGCCAAGAAAAAGGCCCGCAGGGTTAACCGTGCGGGCCTTTGCATGACTGATCGCGATCAGTGCTTGCTGTCCTGCTCCGACATCGCCAGCAATTGCTTTTCCTGGTTCCAGTCGAAAGGTTCGTCGTTCTGTTCGGCTTCGAAACGACGTTCCTCGAGGGCCTGGTACAGGTCGATTTCCTCGTCGGGCATGTAGTGCAGGCAGTCACCGGCGAAGTACCACAGCAGGTCACGTGGTACCAGATGAGCGATCTGTGGATAACGGACGATCACCTGGCAGAGGAGGTCCTGGCCCAGGTACTGGCTTTCGATCGGATCGACGGGCAGTTGCGTGCGCAATTCATCGAAGCGCTCCAGGAACAGTGCATGGCTTTCTTCGGGAACCTGTTCGGCCTCACCCACGGCGACCAGGATGCTGCGCAAGTGGTCAAGCAAGACAAGGTGATCGGCAACGACATTGGACACGAGATAAGTCCTCAAGAGCAAAACGGGCGCGGGAGTATAAAGCCCCTGCGCAGGTTTTTACATGGCCGTGGGTCAGCGTGGGGCCACAAAATCAGCGCACCTTGTCCTCGGCAAGCGTCAGGGCCTCCTTGTCGAAATCATCCACGTCGATCACCTTGCGCCGCGCCGTTTCGGCCGCATGCAGGGTCTGGGCTTCGCCGGCCTGCAGCACACCGGCTTCCAGGGCCGTGTCGATAAGGTGCTCGCCGGGAGCCGGCTTGAGCTGGCCATGCTTGAGCGCTGCGTGCAGTTTTTTCTGCAACGGCTGGGCCGCCGTCAGCAGGTCGGCGGCATGTTGCAGGGCGCCGACCGGATCGTCGACCGAGAGCGGGCGGTAGCAGCCCTGCAGCAGTTCTTCGAGGGTCGGGTCGCCCTTGGCCCGGCCGATCACAGCCGCGACTTCTGCGTCCAGTCTGTCGCTCGGCCCCTTGTGGCGACGGCCGAAGGGGAACACCACGCAGCGCAACAGGCCACCGAGCAGTCGGTTCGGGAAGTTGGCCAGCAGCTCGTCCAGCGCACGCTCCGACTGGCCGAGACTCTCCTCCATGGCCCAGGTGAACAGCGGCGTCATGTGGTCCGGCGAATCCAGGTCGTGATAGCGCTTGAGCGCCGCCGAGGCCAGATAAAGGTTGCTCAATACATCGCCCAGGCGTGCCGACAGGCGTTCGCGCCGTTTGAGCTCACCGCCCAGCAGCATCATGCTCAGGTCCGCCAGCAGGGCAAAGGCTGCTGCCTGTCGATTGAGCGCGCGGAAATACCCCTGGCTCAAAGTGTTGCCGGGAGTCCGGTCGAAATGCCCCAGGCCCAGGTTCAGCACCAGGGTGCTGGCCGCGTTGCCGATGGCGAAGCCGATGTGCTTGAGCAACAAACCGTCGAACTCCACCAGCGCCTGATCTTTGTCTTCGCGGGTCGCCAGGGCCATTTCCTTGAGCACGAACGGATGGCAGCGGATCGCCCCCTGGCCGAAGATCATCAGGTTGCGCGACAGGATGTTCGCGCCTTCCACGGTGATGAAGATCGGCGCGCCTTGCCAACTGCGCCCCAGGTAATTGTTCGGGCCCATGATGATGCCTTTACCGCCATGCACATCCATGGCGTGGCCGATGCACTCGCGGCCGCGTTCGGTCAGGTGGTACTTGAGGATCGCCGACAGCACCGAGGGCTTTTCCCCCAGGTCCACCGCGTTGGCGGTCAGCATGCGGGCGGCATCCATCATCCAGGCGTTGCCACCGATACGCGCCATGGCTTCCTGGATGCCTTCGAAGGCGGACAACGGCACGTTGAACTGTTCGCGCACCTGGGCGTACTGGCCGGTCACCAGGCTGGTGAACTTCGCCGCCCCGGTGCCCACGGCTGGCAGGGAAATCGAACGGCCGACCGACAGGCAGTTCATCAGCATCATCCAGCCCTTGCCGAGCATGGGCTGGCCGCCGATGAGGAAGTCCAGCGGGATGAACACGTCCTTGCCCCAGTTCGGCCCGTTCATGAACGCCGCGCCGAGGGGCAGGTGACGCCGGCCTATGTGCACGCCGGGGGTATCGGTGGGGATCAGGGCAAGGCTGATGCCCAGGTCTTCTTCGTCCCCCAACAGATGGTCGGGGTCGTAGGCCTTGAAGGCCAGGCCGAGGAGGGTGGCCACGGGGCCCAGGGTGATGTAGCGCTTTTCCCAGTTCAGGCGCAGGCCCAGGGTTTCCTGGCCTTGCCAGTCACCTTTGCAGATGATGCCGGTGTCGGGCATCGCGCCGGCGTCGGAACCGGCCAGGGGCCCGGTCAGTGCGAAGCACGGAATTTCGTCGCCACGGGCCAGTCGGGGCAGGTAATGGTCACGCTGTTCCTCGGTGCCGTAGTGCAACAGCAGCTCCGCCGGGCCGAGGGAGTTGGGGACCATCACCGTGGAGGCCAGGTCGCCGCTGCGGGTGGCCAGTTTCATCGCGACCTGGGAGTGAGCGTAGGCGGAGAAACCCTTGCCCCCGTATTCCTTCGGAATGATCAGTGCGAAGAAGCCGTGTTCCTTGATGTGCGCCCAGGCTTCGGGCGGCAGGTCCATGGCCTGGCCGATCTGCCAGTCGCTGACCATGGCGCAGAGTGCTTCGGTGGGACCGTCGAGGAACGCCTGCTCCTCCTCGGTCAGCTGCACCTTGGGGTAGGCCAGCAGTTGGTCCCAATCCGGACGGCCGCTGAACAGCTCGCCATCCCACCACACCGTGCCGGCGTCGATGGCATCGCGCTCGGTCTCCGACATGGGCGGCAGGGTCTTCTGGAACCAGTCGAACATCGGCGCGCTGAAGTACTTGCGGCGCAGGTCCGGTAGCAGCAAAGGCACCGCGATGGCGGCGAGCACGACCCAGAGGATCAGCATCAGCGCGCCTGGCGCATGGCTGAATATGCCCATCGCCAGCAGGTACACCGCGACGATACCCAGCGTGGGCAGCGGGGCGATGCGCCGATGCGCCAGCCAGGCTATCCCGACGACCAGAACCAGTATCCACAACAACAGCATAGGTAGTCCTCCGTGAACCAGGGCAAAACCGACCCACAGAGCTTAGACGGCATCTGTAAAAGCGGCGGTCAGCGCAATGTGATTGATTTCGTGGGAAACCCCGGATGTATTGCGCCAGTCTGGTTGGCAACAATCGTGGGAAATGGTTCGTTGCGAAAGTGAGAAAGCGCCATGATTTGGCAGGAATGGCGTTAACCGCAGATAGCTTTGGAACCTGGATGACAGGGACGAAACGCAAAATCTGTGGCGAGGGGATTTATCCCCGCTGGGCCGCGCAGCGGCCCTAACAGATACAAACCCATCCAATTGGCGCCCCTAAGCTAAGACAGGTTTTGGGGCCGTTGCGCAGCCCAGCGGGGATAAATCCCCTCGCCACAGGGATCAGTTCGGTTCCGGGGCGTGGTGATGATTTGAGTCGCGGCTGATCCGGCGTATGCTGCTGCGGCACTTATCCACTGGGGGAAACCGTGATGCTGAAGATCTGGGGCCGGAAGAATTCATCGAATGTCCGCAAGGCGCTGTGGTGCGCCGAAGAGCTGGGGCTGGCCTTCGAGGCCATCGATGCGGGCGGTGCATTCGGGGTGGTGGACACGCCGGAGTACCGGGCGAAGAACCCCAACGGCCGCGTTCCAATGATCGAAGACGACGGTTTCGTGCTCTGGGAATCCAACGCCATCGTGCGTTACCTGCTGGCGCGCCACGCGTCCGGTTCAGCCTGGTACCCGACCGATCTCCAGGCACGGGCCACGGCGGACAAATGGATGGACTGGACCACGTCGTCTTTTGCCGGGCCGTTCCGCACCGTGTTCTGGGGTGTCCTGCGCACGCCAGCCGAGCAGCAGGACTGGCCCGCCATCCAGGCTGCCATCAAGGAATGCGAGGACTTGCTGGCAATGGCAGAGGAGGCGTTGAGCGAGCGGCCCTATCTCTCGGGTGAAGAGATCGGCATGGGCGACATTCCGTTGGGCAGTTTCATTTATGCCTGGCTCGAAATGCCCATCGAGCGGGTGGCGCAGCCTCATCTCGAAGCCTGGTACCGGCGGTTGCAGCAGCGTCCGGCTTACCGCAAGGCCGTCATGACCGCGTTGACTTAATACTTACTATCGACACGCATGACTGTACTTGTGTGGCGACGCCAAGCACCATGGCTCTCGTGCGCCGTGGTTGTATTGCTCGCCGCGCGCCCTCATGTATTCCTTTCCTCCCTTCTTGGTGCGTAGATCCGATATGAGTTCCGCTCTGTCCATACGGCAGCTAACCAAAACCTACGGCAACGGTTTCCAGGCCCTGAGTGGTATCGATCTGGACGTCGCCGAAGGTGATTTTTTCGCCTTGCTCGGCCCCAACGGTGCCGGCAAATCCACCACCATCGGCATTCTTTCGACCCTGGTGAACAAGACCAGCGGCACGGTGAATATCTTCGGCCATGACCTGGACCGCGAGCCCGCGGCGCTCAAGCGCTGCATCGGCGTGGTGCCCCAGGAATTCAACTTCAACCAGTTCGAGAAGACCTTCGACATCGTCGTGACCCAGGCAGGTTATTACGGTATCCCGCCGAAGATCGCCAACGAGCGCGCCGAGCAGTACCTGACTCAGCTGGGGTTGTGGGATAAGCGTGACGTGCCGTCCCGTTCGTTGTCCGGCGGCATGAAGCGCCGGCTGATGATTGCCCGTGCGCTGGTGCATGAGCCGCGCTTGCTGATCCTCGACGAACCGACCGCGGGCGTGGACATCGAGTTGCGTCGTTCGATGTGGACCTTCCTGACCGAGCTGAACCAGAAAGGCATCACCATCATCCTCACCACCCATTACCTGGAAGAGGCCGAACAGCTGTGCCGCAACATCGGCATCATCGACCACGGCACCATCGTCGAGAACACCAGCATGCGGCAATTGCTCAGCCAACTGCACGTGGAGACGTTCCTGCTGGATCTGAAGGGCGACCTGAAGGCCGCCCCTCAATTGATCGGCTATCCAGCTCGCCTGGTGGATCATCACACCCTGGAAGTCCAGGTGGATAAAAGCGTCGGTATCACCGGGTTATTCACTCAACTGGCCCTGCAGAACATCGAAGTGCAGAGCCTGCGTAACAAAACCAATCGCCTTGAGGAGCTGTTCGTGTCCCTGGTGGAGAAAAACCTGGCAAAGGTGGCGGTATGAGTTCCGAACTGCGACCCAACCTCATCGCCCTCAATACCATCGTTTACCGTGAAATCCGACGCTTCATGCGGATCTGGCCGCAGACCCTGCTGCCGCCGGCCATCACCATGGTTTTGTACTTCGTGATTTTCGGCAACCTGATCGGCCGGCAGATCGGCGACATGGGCGGCTTCACGTACATGGACTACATCGTGCCGGGGCTGATCATGATGTCGGTGATCACCAACTCCTACGGCAACGTGGTGTCGAGCTTCTTCGGCAGCAAGTTCCAGCGCTCGATCGAAGAGTTGATGGTGTCGCCGGTTTCGCCCCATACGATCCTGATCGGCTATACCCTGGGCGGCGTGTTGCGCGGCCTGGCGGTGGGCCTGATCGTTACCTTGCTGTCGCTGTTCTTTACCCATCTGCAGGTGCATCACCTGGGCGTGACGGTACTGGTGGTGGTGCTCACGGCGACGATCTTTTCGCTGCTGGGTTTCATCAATGCCGTGTTTGCGCGCAACTTCGATGACATTTCCATCATCCCGACGTTTGTGCTCACGCCGTTGACTTACCTGGGCGGGGTGTTCTACTCCATTTCCCTGCTGCCGCCGTTCTGGCAGACGGTATCCCTGGCCAACCCGGTGTTGCACATGGTCAACGCCTTCCGCTTCGGCATCCTCGGGGTTTCGGATATCCGCATCAGCGTTGCGATCACCTTCATGCTGGTGGCAACCGCGGTGCTCTATATCGGTTGCGCCCGGTTGCTGGTGAGTGGCCGCGGCATGCGTACCTGACCCCTGTGGGAGCGAGCCTGCTCGCGATGGCGTCGGATCTGACCCACCGCAATCGCGAGCAGGCTCGCTCCCACACTTGATCTGTTTCAGCCGCAAATCCGCAACCCCATGAGATCAATGTGGGAGCGGGCTTGCTCGCGAAGGGGACAGGACAAACACCCAAAAAACAGGCCCCTGAAATGGGGCCTTCTCGTATCTCACATCCGGCTTTTCTTGCGCCGGTTCCATTGCCGGGCCACCCACCAGCGCCAATAACTCATGGTGACGAAGTAGGCCAGGGCGCCCAGCACCACGCCGGTCACCACCGAACCCAGCAGGAACGGCTGCCACAAGGTGGACAGTTGCTCGGTGATCCACGCCCAGGTCAGTTCATCCGGCAACGTCCGGGCAGGCACATCCATCAGCCAGGCGCCGGTCTGGTAGGTGCAGAAGAATACCGCCGGCATGGTAATGGGGTTGGTCAGCCAGACCAGACTTACCGCAATCGGGATGTTGCCCCGCACCACAATGGCCAATGCCGCGGCCAGGAGCATCTGCAAGGGAATGGGGAGAAAAGCGGCGAACAGGCCGACCGCCATGGCCCGGGCCACTGAGTGGCGATTGAGGTGCCAGAGGTTGGGGTCATGCAGGAGGGTGCCGAGAAAACGTAAGGATTTGTGTTCCCGAATACTCGCTGGGTCAGGCATGTAACGTTTGAATAGGCGCCGGGGCATAAGGCTTCTCGGTCGGTTCAAAGCAATGAAGCGACAAGTATGTCCGGATTCCAAGTCCGACAGATTCAGAGTTTGTGACAATTGATAACGCGCACGGTGCCGTAAACCAGCTAAGCCTGGAGAAGAAACTCTCAAGGATGGGTTATGCGCACAGGGTGGGTTGCGCTTGCACTGGGGCTGGTGGCCCCGGTTTTCTTTCCGGCGTTGCCGCCGTTGTGGCTGGTCGCAGCGATGCCGATATTGGCGCTGATGGTGCTGCCGTTTCGAGCGTATCCGCTGGGTTTTTTCCTGTTGGGGTTGGCCTGGGCCTGCCTGTCGGCGCAAACCGCGTTGGACGAACGTCTGCCTCTCGCGCTGGATGGCGAAACCCGCTGGGTCGAAGGGCGTGTCATCGGTCTGCCGCAATACAGTGAAGGCGTGGTGCGCTTCGATCTGGTCGAGGCCCGATCGCGTCGCACCCGGCTACCGACATCAATGCGCCTGGCCTGGTTCGGGGGGCCGCCGGTGAGCAGTGGCGAGCGTTGGCGGGTGGCAGTGAAGCTCAAGCGGCCCGCCGGACTGCTGAACCCCCACGGTTTCGACCATGAAGCCTGGCTGTTGAGTCGGGGTATTGGCGCAACCGGTACGGTCAAGGACGGCCGTCGCTTGCAATCGGCCCAGGGCGCTTGGCGCGACGGGGTGCGCCAGGCACTGGCGCAGGTCGATGCTCAAGGCCGCACCGGTGCGCTGATGGCATTGGTCCTGGGCGATGGCGGCGGGTTGAGCCGTGAAGACTGGCAGGTGTTGCAAGACACCGGCACGGTCCATCTGTTGGTGATTTCCGGTCAGCACATCGGCCTGCTCGCCGGCCTGATGTACCTGCTGGTGGCCGGCGCGGCGCGTTACGGCCTGTGGCCGGGACGTCTGCCGTGGTTGCCTTGGGCTTGTGCCCTGGCTTTCATCGCGGCCCTGGGCTACGGCTTGCTTGCCGGGTTCGAGGTGCCGGTGCGGCGGGCCTGCGCAATGATCGGCCTGGTGCTGCTGTGGCGCTTGCGCTTCAAGCATCCCGATCCCTGGTGGTCGTGGCTGCTGGCCTTCGATGGGGTGCTGTTGTTCGATCCCTTGGCCAGCCTGCGGCCGGGGTTCTGGCTGTCATTTGCCGCGGTCGCGGTACTGATGTTCACCTTCGGTGGGCGTCTGGGGCCCTGGCGCTGGTGGCAAACCTGGACCCGCGCCCAGTGGCTGGTGGCGCTCGGGCTGTGCCCGTTGTTGCTGATATTGGGCCTGCCGGTGAGTCTCAGCGGGCCGCTGGTAAACCTGTTGGCGGTGCCCTGGATCAGCCTGTTGGTGTTGCCGTTGGCATTGCTCGGCACGGTATTGCTGTCGGTGCCGTTCATCGGTGAAGCGTTGCTATGGATCGCCGGCGGATTGCTCGATCTGCTGTTCAAGGGGCTCGCGCTGGTGGCCGGGCGGATGCCGGCCTGGGTCCCCGTTCCGGTCCCCCCGTGGGCGTGGTGCATCGCCGCGCTCGGTGCTGTCGTGCTGTTACTGCCCAAGGGCGTACCGCTGCGTGTGCTGGGTTGGCCGATGTTGCTGCTGATGGTGTTCGCGCCACGGGAAGAAGTGCCACCAGGGCGAGCGGAGGTCTGGCAACTGGACGTTGGCCAGGGGCTGGCGGTGCTGGTGCGCACCCGTCATCACAGCCTGCTCTACGATGCGGGGCCCCGCTTTGGCGATGCCGATGCGGGCGAGCGTGTCGTGCTGCCGACCTTGCGCAAGCTGAATGTGCAGAAGCTGGACCTGATGCTGCTCAGCCATGCCGATGCCGATCACGCCGGTGGTGCCCAGGCCGTGCGCAACGGGCTGGCAACGCTGCGAGTGATCAGCGGCGATCCGGCCGCGTTGTCCGTCGCCCTTGGAGCCGAGGGCTGCGACAGCGGCGAACAGTGGGAATGGGACGGCGTGCGCTTCGAAGTGTGGCAATGGTCATCGGCCCTTGAAAGCAACCAGAAATCCTGCGTCCTGCTGGTCGAGGCCAACGGCGAGCGGTTGTTGTTGACTGGCGATATCGATACCCGTGCCGAACGGGCCTTGCTCGATGGCCCACTGGCGGTGCCGACCCAGTGGCTGGCCGCGCCCCATCATGGCAGTCGCAGTTCATCGTCGATGGCGTTGCTGTCGCGCCTCAAGCCGCATTCGGTATTAATCTCCCGAGGCCAAGGCAACGCCTTCGGCCATCCCCATCCCCAGGTAATGGCCCGGTATCGACGATTGGGCATGGCCATCTACGACAGTGCCGAACAAGGTGCCATTCGTCTGCAACTGGGGGCCTTCGAGCGGCCGGATTCCCAGGCCGGCCACCGGCGCTATTGGCGCGACCCGCCGCCTGCGGGGCCATGAGCCGGACATTGACCCAGGTCGCTTCCCGGCGCAGTTATCGGCGGGGCGGGGCCTCCATGGCGAGTCTCTATGATAAAGTGGCGCACTTTTTCGAGGGGGCAGTCACTGTGTGGGAATTGGTCAAATCCGGCGGCTGGATGATGTTGCCGATCATTCTGAGTTCCATCGCGGCACTGGGTATCGTTGCCGAACGCCTGTGGACCCTGCGGGCCAGCCGCGTGACGCCGGAGCATTTGCTCGGGCAGGTCTGGGTCTGGATCAAGGACAAGCAACTGAACAAGGACAAGCTCAAGGAGCTTCGGGCCAGTTCGCCGTTGGGCGAGATCCTGGCGGCCGGCCTGGCGAACTCCAAGCATGGTCGCGAGATCATGAAAGAGTGCATCGAAGAGGCCGCGGCCCGGGTCATCCATGAGCTGGAGCGCTACATCAATGCCCTTGGTACCATCGCTGCCATGGCCCCGTTGCTGGGCCTGCTGGGTACGGTGCTGGGCATGATCGACATTTTCAGCGCCTTTACCGGGGCCGGCGTGAGCACCAATGCCTCGGCGCTGGCCGGTGGTATCTCCAAGGCCCTGATCACCACCGCCGCGGGCCTGATGGTGGGTATCCCGTCGGTGTTCTTCCATCGGTTCTTGCAGCGCCGCGTCGACGAGCTGGTGGTGGGCATGGAGCAGGAGGCCATCAAACTGGTCGAGGTGGTGCAGGGCGATCGTGACGTGGACCTGGCCGGGAGCAAGAAGTGAAATTCCGCCGCAAACCACGGGAAAACATCGAGATCAACCTCGCGTCGCTGATCGACGTGGTGTTCATCCTGTTGTTGTTTTTTGTCGTGACCACCACCTTCACCCGGGAAACCCAGCTCAAGGTGGAACTGCCGCAGGCGGTCAGCGGTTCGCCAGCCGAAGACCAGCAGTTGAAGAGCCTGGAAATCACCATCAGCGCAGACGGGTCGATTTCGGTGAACAACCAGCTGTTGCCCAAGAGCGACCTGGCGACCCTGATCGAGGTGTTGCAGAAGGAGTCCGGCGGCGACACCAACCTGCCGTTGTCCATCAGTGCCGATGGCAAGACGCCCCATCAATCGGTCATCACCGCCATGGACGCGGCCGGCAAGCTCGGCTTCAGCCAGCTGCGCATGACCACGGTCGAGGCGGCGCCCGCACCCTGATGGCCATGTCCGATCGATTGCTCGCCGCGTGGTACGACGGTCACCCGGCCCTGACGCTGTTGCGACCACTGGAGTGGCTGTACCGGCGCGTGGTGGTCGGCAAGCGCGAGCGTTTCCTGGCGGGTGAGGGCGATATCTATCAGCCACCCGTGCCGCTGGTGGTAGTGGGCAACATTACCGTGGGCGGCACCGGCAAGACGCCGATGATCCTGTGGATGATCCAGCATTGCCAGCGTTGTGGCCTGCGGGTTGGCGTGGTCAGCCGGGGTATGGCGCCAAGCCGCCGCAATTGCCGTGGCGAGTCGAGGCCGAGCAGGGCGCCGATATCGCCGGCGACGAGCCGTTGCTGATCGTCCAGCGCACCGGCGTGCCGCTGATGATCGACCCGGACCGTAGCCGCGCGGTCCAGGCACTGCTGGTGTCGGAACCGCTGGACCTGATCCTGTCCGATGATGGCATGCAGCACTACCGGCTGGCGCGCGATCTGGAACTGGTGTTGATCGACAATGCCCGCGGGCTGGGCAACCGGCGCTGCCTGCCTGCCGGTCCGTTGCGCGAACCGGTCGAGCGCCTGCAGTCGGTGGATGCGGTGCTGTACAACGGCGCCAGTGCCGACCGTGATGACGGCTTTGCCTTCGAGTTGCGACCCACCGCCCTGGTGAATCTGGCCAGTGGCGAACGACGCCCGCTCGACCATTTTTCGTCCGGCCAGGCCATGCACGCCGTGGCCGGTATCGGCAATCCGCAACGTTTCTTCAAGACCCTCGAAACGCTACACTGGCGGCCTATACCGCACGGGTTTGCCGACCATGCCGAATACAGCGTCGAGGCCTTGGATTTCACACCGCCATTGCCGGTGGTCATGACGGAAAAGGACGCGGTGAAATGCCGTGCCTTCGCCGCGCCCGACTGGTGGTACCTGGCAGTGGACGCCGCGCCTTCACCGGCCTTCGAGGCCTGGTTCGATACGCAGTTGATGCGCCTGTTGCCGGATCGGCTATTACCTTAAAAACCTTATCCAGGGGAAATTCCATGGACACCAAACTGCTCGACATCCTGGCCTGCCCGGTTTGCAAAGGCCCGCTCAAGCTCAGCGCCGACAAGACCGAGCTGATCAGCAAGGGCGCCGGCCTGGCGTACCCGATTCGCGACGGCATCCCGGTGATGCTCGAAAGCGAAGCCCGGACCCTGACCACCGATGAGCGCCTGGATAAATGAGCGTCGTCTTCACCGTTGTGATCCCGTCGCGCTTCGCTTCGACGCGCTTGCCCGGCAAACCGTTATTGTCGATCGCCGGCAAGCCGATGATCCAGCACGTGTGGGAACAGGCCTGCAAGAGCAGCGCCCAGCGTGTGGTGGTGGCGACGGACGACCTGCGCATCGTCGAGGCCTGCGAGGGCTTCGGCGCCGAGGTGGTCATGACCCGCGAAGATCACAACTCCGGTACTGATCGCCTGGCGGAAGTCGCCGCGAAACTGGGTCTGGAACCTGACGCCATTGTGGTCAACGTGCAGGGCGACGAACCGCTGATCCCGCCCAGTGTGATCGACCAGGTCGCGGCCAACCTGGCGGCCCATCCCGAAGCGCGCATGGCCACGCTGGCCGAGCCGATCAAGGACGTGCAGACCCTGTTCAACCCGAACGTGGTCAAGGTGATCAGCGATCTGAACGGCCTGGCGCTGACCTTCAGTCGCGCTACGCTGCCCTGGGCTCGAGATGCGTTCGCTCAAACCCGTGACGTCATGCCAGAAGGCGTGCCATACCGTCGCCACATCGGCATCTATGCCTACCGCGCCGGTTTTCTCCAGGATTTCGTCGCCTGGGGCCCGTGCTGGCTGGAAAACACCGAGGCCCTGGAGCAGCTCCGCGCGCTCTGGCACGGTGTGCGGATCCATGTGGCCGATGCGTTGATTGCGCCGCCAACCGGCGTCGACACGGTCGAAGACCTTGAGCGCGTCCGTCGCCTGCTGGAGGCCTGATGCGGGTTCTGTTCGTCTGCCTCGGCAACATCTGCCGCTCGCCCACCGCCGAAGGCATCCTGCGACACAAGCTGCGCGAGACCGGGCTGCTCGGGCAGGTAGAAGTGGCCTCCGCCGGTACCGGTGACTGGCACGTCGGCAAGCCGCCGGACCAGCGCAGCCAGGCCGCGGCCCTGCGGCGCGGCTATGATTTGTCGGCCCAGCGTGCCCGGCAAGTCAGCCGCGCCGATTTCGCCGCCTATGACCTGATCCTGGCGATGGACAGCAGCAACCTGCGCAATCTCAAGGCCCTGCAGCCGGCCGATGGCCGGGCTGAACTGGATCTGTTCCTGCGTCGCTACGAGGCCGGCGTCGATGACGTACCGGATCCGTACTATGACGGCGAGCAGGGTTTCGAGCAGGTCCTGGACCTGATCGAGCGCGCCACGGATCGCCTGGTGATCGAATTGAAGGGACGGCTATGAGCTTGCAGGTCCAGGCCGGCGTCAGCCTCAAGCCTTTCAACAGTTTCGGCGTGGACGTCAAGGCCCGGTTGTTCGCCGAGGCCCACGACGATGCACAGGTGCGCGAGGCGCTGGCCTACGCCGCCGGGCACGAGGTGCCGCTGCTGGTGATCGGTGGCGGCAGCAATTTGCTGCTGACTGGCGACATCGATGCCCTGGTGCTGCGCATGGCCAGCCGTGGCATCCGCCTGTTGAGCGATGAGGGTGAGCGAGTGGTGATCGAGGCCGAGGCCGGAGAACCCTGGCATCCTTTCGTCCAGCACACGTTGGCGCAAGGCTGGGCAGGGCTGGAGAACCTCAGCCTGATCCCCGGTACGGTGGGCGCCGCGCCGATGCAGAACATCGGCGCCTATGGCGTGGAAATCAAGGATGTCTTTGTCGGTCTCACCGCCCTGGATCGTCACACCGGCGAGTTGCGGGATTTCACCCTCGAGGAATGCTGTTTTGCCTACCGCGACAGCCTGTTCAAGCAGCAACCGGGTCGCTGGTTGATCCTGCGGGTGCGTTTCGCCCTCAGTCGCGCCGCCCATCTGCACCTGGAGTATGGCCCGGTCCGTCAACGGTTGACCGAGCAAGGCATTGACCAGGCGACACCCTTCGATGTCAGCCGGGCCATTTGCAGCATCCGCAGCGAGAAACTGCCGGACCCGGCCGTGCTGGGCAATGCCGGCAGTTTCTTCAAGAATCCGCTGGTGCCGGCCGCGCACGTTACGCAACTCAAGCTGCAATACCCCGACCTGGTGGCTTATCCACAACCTGCGGGCCAGATGAAAATCGCCGCGGGCTGGCTGATCGAGCGTGCCGGCTGGAAGGGCTTTCGTGAGGGCGATGCCGGCGTGCACAAGTTGCAGGCGCTGGTGCTGGTCAACTACGGCCAGGCTACTGGCCTCCAATTGCTGGACCTGGCCCAGCGTATTCAGAAAGATATTGCCGAACGTTTCCAGGTTGACCTGGAAATGGAGCCCAACCGCTACTGAGTCAGGGTTCGCCATGAACCGGGACGCCCTGTACAACCTCGCACAAGCATCATTTGTGCAGGATTGTGCAGGGCGTTTTGCTTGAACCTGGGTTAATTTAATCTGCTGACGATGCGACCCTATGCACCGTGGAGGGCCCGGTGCAGACACCTGCGTGTCTGGATAAGAGAGCCCGATCAGCCTGAGCCAGTCTGCGATACCGAACCGTTACCCAAGCGGCAGATTGCTCGACCCCATAACTCGATAACTATGCGGGCGTGCCCATGATTACCCTGAAACTCAATGGACAAGACCATCAACTGGATGTGACCGAGGACATGCCGCTGCTGTGGGCTATCCGCGACGTCGCTGGGTACAACGGCACCAAATTCGGCTGCGGCATGGGCCTGTGCGGCGCGTGCACCATCCATATCGACGGCGCTCCGGCGCGCAGTTGCATCACGCCGATCGGCTCGGTGCAGGGGCAGAACGTCAGTACCATCGACGGGCTGCATGCCGACCCGGTTGGCCAGGTCGTACAACAGGCCTGGCTCGACACCGCCGTGGCCCAGTGTGGTTACTGCCAGGGCGGGCAGATCATGTCCGCCACTGCGTTGCTCAAGAGCAATCCCAACCCGAGCGATGAGCAGATCGAGGAGGCCATGGTCGGCAATATCTGCCGCTGTGGCACGTATAACCGGATCAAGACTGCGATCCGCCAGGCGTCCACCCACTTGAAGGAGGCCAAGGCATGAGCCGTCTGCCCAATGATTTCGTGCTGAGCAATCTCAGCCGACGCGGCTTCCTCAAGGGCGCGAGCGCCACCGGCGTGCTGGTGTTGGCCGCCACCTGGGGCCTGCCGGATGCCTTTGCCGAGGAAAAGAAATTCGGTGCCGAGGGCATGCCCCATGGCGCGGTCGATGACCCGAAGGTGTACGTGAGCATTGCCGCCGACGGCAGCGTGACGGTGATCTGCAACCGTTCGGAAATGGGCCAGGGTGTGCGCACCAGCCTCAGCATGGTCGTGGCCGATGAACTGGACGCCGACTGGGCATTGGTGAAGGTACAACAGGCGCCTGCCGATGAGGCGCGTTTCGGCAACCAGGACACCGACGGTTCGCGCAGCATGCGCCACTGGTACGAACCGATGCGCCGTTGCGGCGCCGCAGCGCGGACCATGCTGGAGCAGGCCGCCGCGGCCCAATGGAATGTCCCGGTGGGTGAGTGCCACGCCCAGTTGCACAACGTGGTGCACCAGCCTTCCGGTCGGAAACTGGGCTACGGTGCATTGGCCGCCGCTGCCAGCGTCTTGCCGGTGCCGGGCCGTGACAGCTTGCGCCTCAAGCAGCCTGCCGAGTTTCGTTACATCGGCAAGGAAGCGAGCCGGGCCATCGACGGTGCCGACATCGTCAACGGTCGCGCCGTGTTCGGTGCCGATGTGCACTTCGACGGCATGCTTTACGCTGTCGTGGCGCGTCCGCCGGTCTATGGCGGCAAGGTCAGGAGCGTGGACGACAGCGCGGCGCTGAAGGTCCCGGGCGTGCTCAAGGTGGTGCAGATCGAAGGGCGTCCGCTGCCTTCGGAGTTCCAGCCCCTCGGGGGCGTGGCGGTGGTGGCGAAGAACACCTGGGCCGCAATCAAGGGGCGCGATGCGCTGAAAATCCAGTGGGATGACGGTCCGAACGCCGGTTATGACTCGGTCGCCTATCGCAAGGAACTCGAAGCCGCAGCCCTCAAGCCCGGAAAAGTCCTGCGCAGCACCGGCGACCTCGACGATGCCCTGGCGAAGGCCGATTCGACTCTGGAAGCCTCGTATTACCTGCCGCACCTGTCCCAGTCGCCGATGGAACCGATGGTGGCCGTTGCCCGGTTCAAGGACGGCCAGTGCGAAGCCTGGGCGCCGAGCCAGGCGCCCCAGGTGACCCGCGAGCGCGTCGCCGAACGGTTGGGCATCCCTTTCGACAAGGTCACGATCAATATCACCCTGCTGGGTGGCGGCTTTGGCCGTAAGTCCAAGCCCGACTTCGTCGTCGAGGCGGCGGTGCTGGCCAAGGAATTTGCGGGCCAGGCAATCCGGGTGCAATGGACCCGCGAGGATGACATTCATCACTCGTACTTCCACACCGTATCGGCCGAGTACCTCAAGGCCGGCTTGAACCGGGACGGGATGCCGTCCGGCTGGCTGCATCGCACCGTCGCCCCGAGCATCACTGCGCTGTTCGCGCCGAATATGGTTCATGAAGCGCCGTTCGAAGTGGGCATGGGCGTGACCAACATGGCCTACGCGATTCCCAACCTGCGGCTGGAGAACCCCGAAGCGGTGGCCCACACCCGGGTGGGCTGGTACCGCTCGGTGTCGAACATTCCCCACGGTTTTGCCATCCAGAGCTTTATCGACGAATTGGCCCACAAAGCCGGGCAGGATCCGCTGAAGTATCACCTCAAGTTGCTCGGCCCTGATCGCAAGATCGACCCGCGTACCTTGAATGAAGAGTGGAACTACGGTGAATCCCCAGAGCGTTACCCCATCGATACGGCGCGGATCCGCACCGTACTGGAAACCGCTGCCAAGGCGGCCGGTTGGGGGCAGAAGCTGCCGAAGGGTCGTGGCATCGGACTGGCGGTGCATTACAGCTTCGTCACCTACGTGGCGGCTGCCATCGAGGTAGAGGTCAAGGAGGACGGCACGGTGATCGTGCACAAGGCCAATATCGCCGTCGACTGCGGCCCGCAGATCAACCCTGAGCGCATCCGTTCCCAGTTCGAAGGCGCCTGCGTCATGGGCCTGGGCAATGCGATGGTGGGGGAGATCAGTTTCAAGGACGGCAAGGTCCAGCAGGACAACTTCCATATGTACGAAGTGGCGCGCATGTCCCTGGCTCCCAAGGAAGTAGCGGTGCACCTGGTCACGCCGCCGGGCGAGGTGCCATTGGGCGGCGTCGGTGAGCCAGGGGTACCGCCGATTGCGCCGGCGTTGTGCAACGCGATTTTCGCGGCCACTGGCCAGCGTATCCGCAACCTGCCGGTACGCGATCAGTTGCAAGGCTGGCAGCAGGCGAAGGCCTGATGGACAGCGTTGACCTGAACGTCCTGCGTAGCGTGCTGCAATGGCGCAGCGCCGGGCAGCGCGTGGTGTTGTTCACGGTGGTCCAGACGTGGGGTACCGCGCCGAGGCCTCCGGGGGCGATGCTCGCCTTGCGCGAAGACGGCGTGGTGATCGGTTCGGTGTCGGGCGGTTGTGTCGAGGATGACCTGATCGCCCGGCTGCACGATGGCCGCATTCCGGCGGACGGTCCGCCGGTGCAGATGATCACCTACGGCGTCACCCGCGAGGAGGCGGCGCGCTTCGGCTTGCCCTGTGGCGGTACCCTGCGCCTGACGGAAGAGCGGGTCGGTGATCCACAATGGGTGGCCGACCTGTTGGAGCGTTGCGAAGCCCATCAGATTGTCGCCCGTGAGTTGAGCATTGCCACCGGCCATGTAGTGTTGACGCCCGCCAGCAAGAGCGATGTGCTGGTTTTCGACGGCCAGACCCTGCGCGCCATCTACGGGCCGCGTTGGCGGCTGCTGTTGATCGGTGCCGGGCAATTGTCGCGCTATGTCGCGGAAATGGCCCGGTTGCTGGACTTCGAAGTGCTGATCTGCGATCCGCGCAAGGAGTTCGTCTACGGTTGGGAGGAACAGCACGGCCGCTTCGTCTCGGGGATGCCCGATGAGGCGGTGCTGAATATCCGGACCGACGAGCGCACGGCAATCGTTGCTCTGACCCACGATCCGCGCCTGGACGACATGGCCTTGCTGACCGCCCTGGATTCCCCGGCTTTTTATGTAGGGGCCCTGGGGTCGCGGATCAACAGCCAGAAGCGCCGGGACAATCTGCTTCAGCTAGGCTTGTCAGCACAGGCCATCGAGCGGCTGCATGGTCCGATCGGCCTGCACATCGGCAGCCACACCCCGGCGGAAATCGCCTTGTCGCTGCTGGCCGAAATCGTGGCCATCAAGAATGGTGTCGAGCTGCGGCAGAAAAAGCCGTTGTAAGGCGCCACTAGAGGCAAGGAGGGCGCATGAGTGGATCGATTGGCGTGATCATTGTCGCGGCCGGACTGGGCAGCCGTTTTCGTCAGGTTGCCGGTCCCGACAAGGACAAGTTATTGGCTGACTGCACGGGGCGTGACGGTGCCGTCCGCTCGGTGATCGAGCAGGTGCTGGTGAATCTGCCTGCCTCCCTGGAAAAGCGTGTGCTGGTGACCCGCGGGGGACGTCCACAGGCCATTCGCATGGCCCAGGCCTATGGATGCGATGTCGTCGAGCTGGACTCCCCTGGCCTGGGCGACAGCATTGCGGCGGGCGTCCAGGCATGCCCGGACCTCGATGGTTGGTTGATTGCGCTGGCGGACATGCCATTTATCCTGCCATCAAGCATTGAACGGGTGGCGGCGGGTATTCGCGAGGATGGCATCTGCGTGCCGGTGCTTGCGGGTGAATATGGGCATCCCGTTGGGTTTGGTCGCGGATTTGGCCCGAAATTGATGGCGCTGAGCGGCGATCGCGGCGCCAAGGTGCTGTTTGCCGGGGCGCGAGTGGTCGAGATCGCCGTGGACGATCCTGGGGTGGTTTGGGATGTGGATGTGCCTGAAGCTTTGAATTTCCAGCAACAACATTGATGTCGACTGGACCACCGCTATCGCGAGCAGGCTCGCTCCCACAGGTTCTGCGGCGGGTTGAGAATTGGTGATCGCCGCAAATCCCAGCGGGAGCGGGCTTGCTCGCGAAGCGGAGGTACTTCAAACATCGTCATCGACTGACCTACCGCATTCGCGAGCAGGCTCGCTCCCACAGGTTCTGTGGCGGGTTGAGAATTGGTGATCGCCGCAAATCCCTTGTGGGAGCGAGCCTGCTCGCGATGGCGATCTGACATTCGACCCAAAATAAAAAGCCCCGCCTGGCATTACCAGGCGGGGCTTTTTATTGGGCGATGAAATCAGGCGTGAGGTTTGGGCTCGTGCTCTTTTTCCATTGGGGCGCGATGCGGTGTGACTTCTTCAGCTTCAGCGGAAGGCTGAGCTTCGTTGGTCACCGGCGTCGATTCGACCGGGGCAGGCTCGGCTGCGGTTTCAGTCGCCGGGGCAGGGGCTGCCTCGACCACTTCCACTGCTGGGGCCGGCGCGGCAGCGGATGCCTGGGCGGCAGCCTCTTCGGCTTCCTTCTGCAGACGCTCGGCTTCACGCTTGCGACGACGCACTTCACGCGGATCGTTGGGAGCGCGGCCGTTCGCGGTCAAGGCGCTGGCGGGTGCAGGCTCCTCGACCGGGGCCGGTGCTTCGGCAACCACAGGGGCTTCGACCACTGGCGCTGGCTCGACCACTGCAGGCTCGGCTGCCTTGACAGGCTCTGGCGTCGGCTCCGGCTCGACCACCGGCGCCGGTGCGGCAGGTTCCGGGTTCCAGTTGAAGGCTGTCTGCTCTTCACGTACAGGTTCCGGTGCTTTTTCCTCGGAACCCATTTCAACAGGCGCTTCAACAGCAGGTTCAGCGACCACCACCGATTGTTCGACGACCGGTGCAGGCTCGGCGGCAGCTTCGGCTTCAGGCTGGGCTTCACGCGCCGGTGCAACTTCCACTTCTGGCGAAGCAGTCGCTTCCATCGGGGTAGTGGCTTCGACCACTGGCTTTTCAACCGGCGCATCTTCCACTGCAGCGGTAGCGCGTTCGGCCTGTTCATTGGCCTGGGCTTCGGCTGGAGCGCTGATGGTGCTGCTGGCAACTGCCGCGGTCACGGCCAAGCCGGCGGCCAGATCGGCTGCGCTTGGCGCCTCGGTGGATTCGGACTCTTCCGAGCCTTCGATCACATTACCGTTGGCATCACGCTGACGCTCACGACGGTTGCTGCGACGACGCTGGCCACGGGAACGGCGGCGTGGACGATCGCCTTCGGCGTTGTCCTGGCCGTCTTCCTGCAACTGCTCCTCGGCGTTCAGCACTTCCTCTTCGCTGGTAGCGGCGGCAGCTTGCTCGGCGCGTGGTTGACGCTCTTCACGGGGAGGGCGCGGTGCGCGCTCTTCGCGAGGCTGGCGGGCCGGACGCTCTTCAGCGGTGGCGGCAGCGGCCGGGGCGGCATCCAGAGGCTCGCGCAGTTCGCGAACACGTTCTTCACGCTCGCCACGGGGCTTGCGATCTTCACGCGGAGCGCGGGGTTGACGCTCTTCACGTGGCGGACGTGGTGCGCGCTCTTCGCGGGCTACGGTCGACACTTCTTCGCGGGCTTCGCGAGGCTGACGCTCTTCACGGGGTTCACGTGGTGCGCGTTCTTCACGCGGTGCACGTTCTTCGCGTGGCTTGCGCTCTTCATCACGACGGCCGTTGCGGTTACGGGTCTGCTGGCGACCGTTACGACGTTCCTCGTTGCGGGCAGGACGCTCGGTGGCGGCAGGCTTGGCAACCACGGCCGGTGCGGCAGGCTCTTCCTTGGTCGCGAACAGGCTGACCAGCGACTTCACCAGGCCCTTGAACAGGCTTGGCTCAGGCGCAGCGACCGGAGCCGGTGCCGGTGCCGGTGCGACGACTTCGGTCGGAACCGGAGCATTGGCGCGGGCAGGAGCAGTCTTCACGGCGGCTTCCTGGCGAACCAGGGTGCGGGTGGCGGCAGCCGGCTGGACTTCTTCCACTTCGGCAGCGGCAGCGGCGATCTCGTAACTGGACTGGTTGTTGTGGGCTTCCGGGCTGTCGTCGCGCAGGCGCTGGACTTCGAAGTGCGGCGTCTCGAGGTGATCGTTCGGCAGGATCACGATGCGGGCGCGGGTGCGCAGTTCGATCTTGGTGATCGAGTTGCGTTTTTCGTTGAGCAGGAACGCCGCCACCGGGATCGGCACCTGGGCGCGGACTTCGGCGGTGCGGTCTTTCAGGGCTTCTTCTTCGATCAGGCGCAGGATCGCCAGAGACAGCGACTCGACGTCACGGATGATGCCGGTGCCATTGCAGCGTGGGCAGACGATGCCGCTGCTTTCACCCAGGGACGGACGCAGGCGCTGACGGGACATTTCAAGCAGGCCGAAGCGGGAGATGCGACCAACCTGTACGCGGGCGCGGTCTGCTTCCAGGCATTCACGGACCTTTTCTTCCACGGCGCGCTGGTTCTTGGCCGGGGTCATGTCGATGAAGTCGATGACGATCAGGCCGCCGATGTCGCGCAGGCGCAACTGACGGGCGATTTCCTCGGCCGCTTCAAGGTTGGTCTGCAGGGCGGTTTCTTCGATGTCGCTGCCTTTGGTGGCGCGCGCCGAGTTGATGTCGATGGATACCAGGGCTTCGGTCGGATCGATGACGATGGAGCCGCCGGACGGCAGTTCGACAACGCGCTGGAAAGCGGTCTCGATCTGGCTTTCGATCTGGAAACGGTTGAACAGCGGAACGCTGTCTTCGTAGAGCTTGATCTTGCTGGCGTATTGCGGCATCACCTGGCGGATGAAGGTCAGGGCTTCGTCCTGGGCTTCGACGCTGTCGATCAGCACTTCGCCGATGTCCTGGCGCAGGTAATCGCGGATGGCGCGGATGATGACGTTGCTTTCCTGGTAGATCAGGAACGGCGCGGAACGATCCAGCGAGGCTTCCTTGATGGCGGTCCACAGCTGCAGCAGATAATCAAGGTCCCACTGCATTTCTTCGCTGCTGCGGCCAAGGCCGGCGGTGCGCACGATCAGGCCCATGTCGGCCGGGGCAACCAGGCCGTTGAGGGCTTCACGCAGTTCGTTGCGCTCTTCGCCTTCGATGCGACGGGAGATACCGCCGGCACGCGGGTTGTTCGGCATCAGGACCAGGTAACGGCCGGCCAGGCTGATGAAGGTGGTCAGGGCGGCGCCCTTGTTGCCACGTTCTTCTTTTTCGACCTGGACGATGACTTCCTGGCCTTCGCTCAGGACGTCCTTGATGTTGACGCGGCCTTCAGGGGCTTTCTTGAAGTATTCGCGGGAGATTTCTTTGAGGGGCAGGAAGCCGTGGCGCTCGGAGCCGAAATCGACAAAGGCAGCCTCAAGGCTTGGTTCGATGCGAGTAATCCGGCCTTTATAGATGTTGGCCTTCTTCTGCTCGCGTGCACCGGATTCGATATCCAGGTCGTAGAGGCGCTGGCCGTCTACCAGTGCAACACGCAACTCTTCGGGTTGAGTTGCGTTAATCAGCATTCTTTTCATGTAGTACCGTCGGTTTCCGGGCTGCCGGAAACGGCGTTCGGCACACACGACTTCTCACGGTCGGTGTCAGGTGCGTCATGGAAGTGGCTGACCACTCCAGTGTCCAGCGAGTTCGGCCCAATGATGGCGAAGTCGCGACGGACGCGTCCTGCTTGCTGGTACTCAAGCACTCAGTCAGGAGGAGGAATCAACCGGCGTCTGTGGACGAGATGAAGCGTCTGAAACAAGCCTAGTGCTACACAGTCCGACGGTTGTACATCTCCACCCTACACGTATCCCTGATAATTCGGGTGCTGCCGCGCGCAGAATCCGCAGCGGGTTGGCATTTACCGTGAGCTCCGGAAAGGGGAGGTCACGCATCATGGCTAATTAGGCGTTGTTTCCGAAGCTTTCGCCCGGGGTCGTTCGCAACTGACTGCACTTTGTGAACTGGCCGTGAATGTGGCACGCAAGGGCGAGTGAAAACTCTGCTTTGCGGCGTATTTCAGGCCTCATGTCACCTGCGCTCGTTACACCTGCTAACTCACCGAATCGTAGCAAAAGCCCCGTAGGACGGCCTCTCGTCCTCGTGAATTGCGTTGGTCAGGGCCGGTTTTTGACCGTTAGTCCGCTGGCCAGCCACTTTTGGCGGCGTTCGCGACTATAGCAGCAATGATTAAGTGCTTCAATTCCATAAAAAATTGTTATGATCGCCGCCATGACGACTACTGCCCCTTCGACTCCGAGCGTTCAACTGCTCGAGGTCTCGCCGGAATATGCCGGCCAACGAATCGATAACTTCCTTCTCGCCCGGCTCAAGGGCGTGCCCAAGACCTTGATTTATCGCATTTTGCGCAAGGGCGAGGTGCGGGTGAACAAAGGCCGGATCAAGCCGGAGTACAAGCTCCAGGCGGGCGATATCGTGCGCGTGCCGCCGGTTCGCGTGCCCGAGCGCGATGAACCGGTGCCGGTTGCCCAGGGTCTGCTGCAGCGCCTGGAAGACTCGATCATCTACGAAGACAAAGCGCTGATTGTGATCAACAAGCCCGCGGGCATTGCGGTTCACGGCGGCAGCGGCCTGGATTTCGGTGTGATCGAAGCCTTTCGTCAGTTGCGTCCGGACGCCAAGGAGCTGGAGTTGGTTCATCGCCTGGACCGCGACACCTCTGGCCTGCTGATGATTGCCAAGAAGCGCAGCATGTTGCGCCATTTGCACGAGCAATTGCGTGGTGACGGCATCGACAAGCGCTACATGGCGCTGGTGCGGGGGAATTGGGCGACGTCCATCAAGCAGGTCCGTGCGCCGTTGCTCAAGAGCAACCTGCGCTCCGGCGAACGCATGGTCGAGGTCAACGACGAAGGCAAGGACGCGCTCACCGTGTTCAAGGTGCTGCGGCGCTTCGGCGATTTCGCCACCATGATCGAGGCCAAGCCGGTGACCGGTCGTACCCACCAGATTCGTGTCCATACGTTGCATGCCGGCCATTGCATCGCGGGTGACCCCAAATACGGGGACGACGATTTCAGCCGGGAGATCCGGGATCTGGGTGGAAAGCGCCTGTTTCTGCATGCCTATATGCTCACGGTGCCGCTGCCCGATGGGGGCGAACTGAAGTTGCAGGCGCCCGTGGACGCCATGTGGGCCAAGACTGTGGAGCGATTGAGTGCACCCTGACTACAAGCTCCTGATCTTCGATTGGGACGGCACCCTGGCCAATTCAATCGGTCGGATCGTGGAGTCGATGCATGTCGCGTCCGATCGTACGGGTTTTGCCAGGCGCGATGACTTCGCGGTAAAAGGCATCATCGGTCTCGGATTGCCGGAAGCGATTCGCAGTCTGTACCCGGACATCGATGACGAGGGGCTGGTGGTTTTCCGCCAGCATTATGCCGACCACTACGTCGCCCTGGAGGCCGAGCCGTCGCCGTTGTTCGAAGGAGTGGCGGATACGCTCCAGGCGTTGCGGGCGGAGGGCTATCACCTGGCTGTTGCCACCGGGAAGGCCCGTCGCGGACTGGATCGGGTGCTGAAGTCTCATGGCTGGGAGGATTATTTCGATATCACCCGCGCCGCCGATGAGACCGCCAGCAAGCCGCATCCGCTGATGCTCGAGCAGATCCTGGCGCATTGCGAGGTGCGCCCGGAACAGGCGTTGATGGTAGGGGATTCGTCGTTCGATCTGCAGATGGCCCGCAACGCCGGCATGGGCTCGGTGGCCGTCAGCTACGGCGCGCAGTCGATCGAGGCGCTGCGGGCGTTCGAGCCGCGACTGGCCATTGACCATTTTCCCGAATTGCACGCCTGGCTGAGCCGGCACACCGATTAAATTTGTTGAAGGATGCAAGTATGACCGATGAATGGAAGGCACCGGCCAAGGCAAGCGCTGACAACGGTGACGACAAGAGCTGGAAGTTGCTGGAAAAGACCCTGATGGCCGGGGTAGAGGAGCAGCGTCGTGCGCGCCGCTGGGGGATCTTCTTCAAGTGCCTGGTCTTTATTTATCTTTTCGTCGGGTTGGGGATCATCATCCAGGCGATCGATATGAAGAAGAGCCCCGGCTCCGGTTCGGCCTACACGGCGGTGATCGATATCGAGGGCATGATCGCGGACAAGGAGGCGGCGAGCGCGGACAACATCATTGGCAGCCTGCGGGCCGCGTTCGAAGACTCGAAAGTCAAAGGGGTGGTGCTGCGTATCAACAGTCCGGGCGGTAGCCCGGTGCAGGCCGGCTACGTCTATGACGAGATCGTCCGCCTGCGTGCGGCGCATCCGGATATCAAGGTCTATGCGGTGATCGCCGACCTTGGCGCTTCCGGTGCCTATTACATTGCCAGCGCGGCGGATCAGATCTATGCCGACAAGGCCAGCCTGGTAGGGTCCATTGGTGTGACCGCGGCCGGTTACGGCTTCGTCGAGACCCTGGACAAGCTCGGTATCGAGCGTCGGGTCTACACCGCCGGTGAGCATAAATCGTTCCTCGATCCTTTCCAGCCGCAGAAGCCGGAAGAAACCGCCTTCTGGCAGGGGGTGCTCGATACGACCCACAAACAGTTCATTGCCAGCGTCAAGAAAGGCCGAGGTGACCGGCTCAAGGACAAGGATCATCCGGAATTGTTCTCCGGTCTGGTCTGGTCCGGAGAGCAGGCGTTGTCCCTGGGCTTGATCGATGGGTTGGGCAGTGCCAGTTCGGTGGCGCGGGATGTGATCGGCGAGAAGGAGTTGGTGGACTTCACCGTCGAAGAGTCGCCACTCGATCGGTTCTCGAAGAAGCTGGGGGCGAGCATTGCCGAGCGCCTGGCGATGTGGATGGGGTTCCAGGGCCCGGCTTTGCGCTAACCCGCTCAGGGTATCTGCACGCCCTCCACCAGCAACATATCCACAAGGCGGATCAAGGGCAGGCCGATCAGGCTGGTGGCGTCGGAGCCTTCGGTGCTCTGGAACAGACTCACCCCCAGGCCCTCGGCCTTGAAGCTGCCGGCGCAGTCATAAGGCTGTTCGGTCCGCAGATAGCGTTCGACCCGCTCCGGGTCGAGCGTGCGCATATTGACGGTAAAAGGCACGCAGTCGACCTGGCAGGCGCCGGTCTGGCTGTTGAGCAGTGCCAGGCCGGTGAGGAACGTGACCTGGGTCCCGCTGGCGGCCAGCAGTTGTTCACGGGCGTTTTCGAAGGTATGAGGTTTGCCCAGGATGCGCTCGCCGAGCACGGCGACCTGGTCCGAGCCGATGATCAGGTGTGCCGGGTGGCTGTCGGCCAGTGCCAGGGCCTTTTCCCGGGCCAGGCGCTTTACCAGCTCCCGGGCAGGCTCGCCGGGGCGGTGACTTTCGTCGATATCCGGCGAGCGGCAGACGAATGGTAGCCCCAGGCGGGCGAGCAGTTCCCGGCGGTAGACCGAGCTGGAGGCAAGTAATAAAGGCAGCATGGTCATCTCCGAAAGTCAGGGGCGAATTCTAGCGTCCTGTCTCGGAAATAAGCTGTTCATTTTTGGCGGCGTCTTGGGTGCCCGGCCGGCGTTGCCACTCCTCGCCATAGCCCTGCTATGACTCGTCGCGGCGCCTTGGCCGAACACCCAAGCCACTCGCCAAAGAGAACGTATTTCCGAGACAGGGCGCTAGCGAGGCGCGCAAGTGACGGACAGGGCTGAATTTCCTTTGACATGGGCGGGTGCATCCCTATAATGCTGCGCCTATGTTGAATGACCCGATTCCACCTCACGTTGACCCGCGCAAATTGGCTGATCGTGGCACCACCCTTCAAGGTGAACTGCTGCTGGCCGATTTGAAGAGACTCTGCGACCCGCTTTCCGATGATGTCGGTACGGTCCAGGCCAAATTCGTTTTTGAACGAGATGAACGTAAATCTGTGGTGATCCACAGCTTTATCGACACTGAAGTCAAAATGGTTTGCCAGCGTTGTCTTGAGCTGGTCACCCTGCCGATCCACAGCGAATGCAGTTACGCCGTGGTGAAGGAGGGTGCGAATACCCAGTCGTTGCCGAAAGGTTATGACGTGCTGGAACTGGGCGAAGATCCATTGGATCTGCAGTCACTGATCGAGGAGGAGCTTCTGCTCGCCTTGCCCATTGTGCCTGCTCATCATCCGGAAGAATGCCAGCAGCCGGCGGGAGCAGATGAGCCCGAACCGAGCGAGGACGAGGTAACGCGGTCCAACCCGTTCAGTGTATTGGCGCAGTTAAAGCGTGACCCAAACGTTTAGGAGTTAATCAATTATGGCTGTTCAGCAGAACAAAAAATCCCGCTCTGCCCGTGACATGCGCCGTTCGCACGACGCTCTCGAGGCTAGCACCCTGTCTGTAGAAAAAACCACGGGTGAAGTTCACCTGCGTCACCACGTATCGCCAGAAGGCGTATACCGTGGTCGTAAAGTGATCGACAAGGGCGCTGACGAGTAATCCTTGTCCGCTCAAGTTATCGCAATTGACGCAATGGGCGGGGACTTCGGTCCCCGCAGCATTGTTCAGGCCAGCCTTGCTTGCCTGAATGCAACGCCCTCGCTGCACCTGACCCTCGTCGGTCAACCCTCCCTTCTTGAAGAAATGCTCAGTGGACAAACGGCTGCGGATCGCGCGCGCCTGACGATTACCCCAGCGTCCGAAGTCATCACCATGGACGAAAAACCGGCCCAGGCCTTGCGCAGCAAGCCTGACGCGTCGATGCGGGTGGCCCTTGAGTTGCTGCGCGACGACAAGGTCCAGGCCTGTGTCAGTGCCGGGAATACGGGGGCGCTGATGGCGCTGTCACGCCATGTGCTCAAGACCCTGCCAGGCATCGACCGGCCGGCGATGGTCGCGGCAATCCCGACCCAAAGGGGTTTTTGCCAGTTGCTGGACCTGGGGGCCAACGTCGATTGCAGCGCCGAGCATCTGCTGCAATTTGCGGTGATGGGCTCGGTCGCGGCCGAGACCCTCGGTATCGCGCGCCCTCGCGTGGCGCTGCTGAACATCGGAACCGAGGACATCAAGGGCAACCAGCAGGTCAAGCTGGCCGCCACGCTGTTGCAGGGCGCGCGGGGAATCAACTACATCGGTTTCGTCGAGGGCGACGGTGTGTACCGGGGCGAGGCGGACGTGGTGGTGTGTGACGGTTTCGTCGGCAATATCCTGCTCAAGTCCAGCGAAGGCCTGGCAACCATGATCGGCGAGCGGATCGAGAGCCTGTTCCGGCAAAGCCTGGCCTCGCGGGTGGTGGGGGCCCTGGCGTTGCCCTTGATGCGTCGCCTGCAGGCGGACCTGGCGCCGGCGCGACATAACGGGGCGAGTTTTCTCGGGCTGCAGGGCATCGTGATCAAGAGTCATGGCTCGGCCGGCGTGCAGGGCTTCCAAAGCGCCATCAACCGGGCTGTGATCGAAATCCAGGAAAACCTGCCCGAGCGCCTCCATGGTCGCCTTGAAGATTTGTTAACTTAGGCGTTTTCGTCCGACAATGCTTAAATGTGACCGGTCGGTTCAACCCGCCATCCAACTGTCAGTTTCCTAGCGCCCCACGGGGCGTCAATTTTTGACGACAAGATCATTAGGGGCTTTGTTTTCATGTCTGCTTCCCTCGCATTCGTCTTTCCAGGGCAGGGCTCGCAGTCCCTCGGCATGCTGGCCGAACTGGGCGCGCAATACCCGCTGGTCCTCGAAACATTCAAAGAAGCGTCCGATGCACTCGGCTATGACTTGTGGGCATTGACCCAGCAAGGGCCCGAAGAGCAGCTCAATCAAACCGATAAAACCCAGCCAGCCATTCTGACCGCCTCGGTCGCCCTCTGGCGCCTGTGGCTGGCTGAAGGCGGCGCGCGCCCGGCCTTCGTTGCCGGCCATAGCCTGGGTGAATACAGCGCCCTTGTGGCTGCGGGCAGCTTGAGTCTGGGCGACGCGGTGAAATTGGTGGAGCGTCGTGGTCAGTTGATGCAGGAGGCCGTTCCGGCCGGGCAGGGCGGCATGGCCGCGATTCTCGGCCTGGACGATGCCGATGTGCTGGCGGCCTGTGCCGAAGCGGCTCAGGGCGATGTGGTCAGTGCGGTGAACTTCAACTCCCCGGGCCAGGTCGTGATCGCCGGCGCCAAGGCTGCGGTCGAGCGTGCCATCGAAGGCTGCAAGGCCCGTGGCGCCAAGCGCGCCATGCCGTTGCCGGTCAGCGTGCCGTCGCACTGTGAATTGATGCGTCCTGCCGCTGAGCGCTTCGCTGAATCCATCGCCGCCATTGATTGGCAGGCGCCGCAGATTCCCGTGGTGCAGAATGTCAGCGCCGATGTGGCGCCGGACCTCGAGACCCTCAAGCGCGACCTGCTGGAACAGCTCTACAAGCCGGTTCGCTGGGTCGAATCGGTACAGACCCTGGCTGCCAGGGGCGCGACCGAACTGGTCGAGTGTGGCCCTGGCAAAGTGCTGGCCGGCCTGAACAAACGCTGCGCCGAAGGCGTGTCGACTTCCAATCTCAATACCCCAGACGCTTTCGCTGCCGCCCGTGCAGCGCAGGCCTGAACAGGAGAAGCTTGCATGAGTCTGCAAGGTAAAGTTGCACTGGTGACCGGTGCAAGCCGCGGCATCGGCCAGGCCATTGCCCTGGAACTGGGGCGCCAAGGCGCCATCGTGATCGGCACCGCGACTTCCGCTTCGGGCGCCGAGCGTATCGCCGCGACCCTGAAGGAAAACGGTATTCAAGGCACGGGTCTTGAGCTGAACGTCACCAGCGACGAATCCGTTGCGGCGGTACTGGCCAGCATTCAGGAGCAGTTTGGTGTCCCGGCGATCCTGGTCAATAATGCCGGTATCACTCGTGATAACCTCATGATGCGCATGAAAGATGACGAATGGTTCGACGTGGTCGATACCAACCTGAACAGTCTATACCGGCTGTCCAAGGGCGTTCTGCGCGGCATGACCAAGGCCCGTTGGGGCCGGATCATCAGTATCGGTTCGGTTGTGGGTGCCATGGGCAACGCCGGCCAAGTAAACTATGCTGCGGCCAAGGCCGGTCTGGAAGGTTTCAGCCGTGCGCTGGCCCGTGAAGTGGGTTCGCGGTCGATTACGGTAAACTCGGTCGCACCGGGTTTCATCGACACCGACATGACCCGCGAACTGCCGGAAGCACAGCGTGAAGCCTTGTTGACACAAATTCCGCTGGGGCGCCTGGGGCAGGCCGAAGAGATCGCGTCCGTGGTCGCTTTTCTTGCATCCGACGCTGCGGCATACGTGACCGGAGCTACAATCCCGGTGAACGGCGGGATGTACATGAGTTAAATGTGACGGATTGCTTCAAAAAAATGTCATACGAGCTGTCTAAAATCCGTTATAAAGCTGCAACTTATTTATAGACGGCGGGCCGTCAGGGTTCGAAGGAAAAGCTTTCGGTTGAAAAATCGAAAAGCCTTTCTATACACTTACCCACCGGCCAGTTGCCTGAATTGTCCATTAGGAGTGAAAACAAGGTATGAGCACCATCGAAGAGCGCGTCAAGAAAATCGTTGCCGAGCAACTGGGCGTTAAGGAAGATGAAGTCAAGAATGAAGCATCTTTCGTTGAAGACCTGGGTGCCGACTCCCTTGACACCGTTGAGCTGGTGATGGCTCTGGAAGAGGAATTCGAGACCGAAATCCCTGACGAAGAAGCTGAAAAAATCACCACTGTTCAGCTGGCCATCAACTACGTAAACAGTCAGCAAGGCTGATCGTTTCTAGTCGTCGCTCGCTGTCATGGAAAAACCGCACTGCCATCACGGCGTGCGGTTTTTTCTTTAGGCCTGATGAAAAGTCGTCATTAGAAAAAGGAGAGTGCTGTGTCGCGTAGACGCGTCGTAGTCACCGGTATGGGTATGTTGTCGCCACTGGGCACGGATGTGCCGAGCAGTTGGCAGGGCATTCTGGCTGGCCGTAGTGGCATTGGTCTGATCGAACACACCGACCTTTCTGCCTATTCCACCCGTTTTGGCGGCTCGGTAAAGGGCTTCAATGTCGAGGAATACCTGTCGGTCAAGGAAGCCCGCAAGCTCGACCTGTTCATTCAATACGGCCTGGCTGCCGGTTTTCAGGCGGTGCGCAACGCCGGCCTGGAAGTTACCGATGCCAACCGTGAGCGCATCGGCGTGGCCATGGGTTCGGGTATTGGCGGCTTGACCAATATCGAAGAAACCAGCCGTACGCTGCATGATTCGGGGCCGCGACGGATTTCTCCATTCTTCGTGCCGGGCTCGATCATCAATATGATTTCCGGTTTCCTGTCCATCCACCTGGGTGCACAGGGACCGAACTACGCCATTGCCACGGCATGCACCACGGGGACCCACTGCATCGGCATGGCCGCGCGCAACATCATGTACGACGAAGCCGACGTGATGATCGCTGGTGGCGCCGAGATGGCGGCGTGTGGCCTTGGTATGGGTGGCTTCGGCGCCTCCCGTGCGCTGTCGACCCGCAATGACGAGCCGGCCCGTGCCAGCCGACCCTGGGACAAGGGCCGCGATGGCTTCGTGCTGTCCGACGGTGCCGGTGCGCTGGTGCTCGAGGAGCTGGAGCACGCCAAAGCGCGTGGCGCGACCATCTATGCCGAACTGATCGGCTTTGGTACCAGCGGTGACGCGTACCACATGACGTCGCCGCCGGCCGATGGGGCGGGTGCCGCCCGGTGCATCGCAAATGCCCTGCGTGACGCGAAGATCAACAGCGAGCAGGTGCAGTACATCAATGCCCACGGCACGTCGACCCCGGCCGGCGACTTGGCCGAAGCCCAGGCGATCAAGACCGTGTTCGGCGAGCATGCCTACAAACTGGCTGTCAGCTCGACCAAGTCGATGACCGGTCACCTGCTGGGTGCCGCGGGTGCGGTGGAAGCGATCTTCAGCGTGCTGGCGATCAACAGCCAGGTCGCGCCGCCGACCATCAACCTCGACGAGCCGGACGAAGGTTGCGACCTGGACTTCGTTCCGCACACCGCCCGGGGCATGGACATCGATGTGGTGCTGTCCAACTCCTTCGGCTTTGGCGGTACCAACGGCTCGCTGGTGTTCCGCCGGTTTGCCGGTTGATGGACAGCTGGGTCGACGGTCAGCCGGCTGACGTTCTGTCGCTGAAGGATCGCGGCCTGGCTTACGGCGATGGGCTGTTCGAAACCGTCGCCGTGCGCAAAGGCGAGCCGGTACTGCTGAAGCGTCATTTGCAGCGGCTCGAGCTGGGATGCCAGCGGTTGGCGCTCAATGTCGACATAGGCGCATTGAGCGTTGAACTGAGCGCCTATGCGCAATGCCTGGGTGAAGGCGTGCTGAAGCTGATCGTGACCCGTGGCGACAGCCTGCGCGGCTACGCCGCCGTCCCCTCGGTCCAGGCTCGGCGCATCCTGCAAGGGAGTCCGCCGGCTGCTTATCCTGCGGCCCATGCCGAGCGGGGCGTATCCCTGTTTCCTTGTGCGACTCGCTTGTCCGAGCAGCCGCTGCTGGCCGGCCTCAAACACCTCAATCGTCTTGAACAGGTCATGGCTCGCGCCGAATGGAGCGATTCGGAGCACGCCGAGGGGCTGATGCTGGATATGTCCGGGCGGGTGATCGAAGGGGTCTTCAGCAACCTGTTTATCGTGCGCGATGGGGTGTTGATGACCGCCGATCTGAGCCGGTGCGGCGTGGCTGGCGTAATGCGTGCCGAATTATTGTTTCAAGCCGAGTCACAGGGCATCGCCACGCAAGTGACCGATATCCGCCTCGAGCAGCTGCACCAGGCCGATGAGGTCTTTGTCTGCAACAGCGTGTATGGCGTGTGGCCGGTACGCGCATGCGGTTCGACGCGCTGGTCGGCCGGGCCGCTCACCCGTAAACTGCAGACCCTTGCCCGCGCGTTATTGGATGTTTGATTCGTGAGACGTAAATTCTTGTTGTTGCTGGAAACCGGTCTGGTTCTGGCAGGGCTGCTGTGGGGCGCTTCGGCCTGGAAGATTCATTCGGCGTTGCAACAGCCGCTGAACATCACCCAGGAAGAGCTGCTGGAAATCCCTAACGGGACCACCCCGACCAAGACCTTCTATCGTCTCGAGGCCGACGGCCTGATCAGGGACGCGTTCTGGCTGCGGGTGTATTGGCGCTTCAATCTCGCCGGCCAACCCCTGCATTCCGGCGAATACCGGATGGTGCCGGGCATGACCATGGAAAACCTGATCGGCGTATGGAAACGCGGCGAGGTGGTGCAGTACAGCGTGACGTTGGTGGAAGGCTGGAATTTCCGCCAGGTCCGTGCGGCGCTGGCCAAGGATGAAAAACTCCAGCAGACCCTCGCCGGCCTGAGCGACAGCGAGGTGATGGATCGGCTGGGCCATTCCGGGGTATTCCCCGAAGGACGGTTTTTCCCGGATACCTATCGCTTCGTGCGCGGGACATCGGACGTTGATCTGCTGAACAAGGCCTATGCCCGGCTTGAAGACGTACTGGCCAAGGAATGGGCCGAACGCGCTGCCGATGTGCCTTATACCCAGCCCTACCAGGCGCTGATCATGGCGTCCCTGGTGGAAAAGGAAACCGGCGTGCCACAGGAACGCAGTCAGATCGCCGGCGTGTTCGTGCGTCGCCTGCGCATGGGCATGCTGTTGCAGACCGATCCCACTGTGATCTATGGCCTGGGCGAGCGCTACACCGGCAAACTCACCCGTGCCCATTTGAAAGAAGAGAATCCTTACAACACCTACATGGTCCCGGGGCTACCGCCGACGCCGATTGCGATGGTGGGGCGCGAGGCGATTCACGCTGCGTTGAATCCGGCGTCGGGCAACAGCCTGTACTTCGTTGCGCGCGGGGATGGCAGCCACGTGTTCTCCGACAACCTGGATGAGCACAACAACGCGGTGCGCGAATACCAGCTCAAGCGGCGCGCCGACTATCGCTCCAGCCCGGCTCCGGCTACGCTGGACGACTCGGCGCCGATTCCCGCGGCTTCGCCCGACACGGCCCCCGAAGCCCTGCCCCAGGTGCAACCCGAGAAGCCTGCTCCCGAACCGAATGCTGACGAGCTCCCGAGCCCGCAATGACTCTGACTAAGGACTGCCCGTGACTGGCTTGTTTATAACGCTGGAGGGCCCGGAGGGCGCCGGCAAGAGCACCAACCGCGAATTCCTGGCCGATCGCCTTCGGGCCGCGGGGATCGAAGTGGTGCTGACCCGCGAGCCGGGCGGTACGCCGCTGGCGGAGCGGATCCGTGAGGTGCTGCTGGCGCCGGCCGAAGAAGTGATGAACCCCGACACCGAGCTGTTGCTGGTGTTCGCCGCCCGGGCACAACACCTGGCCGGGGTGATTCGTCCGGCCCTGGCCCGTGGCGCCGTGGTGCTCTGCGATCGCTTTACCGATTCGACCTACGCCTATCAAGGTGGCGGCCGGGGTTTGTCCCTGGAGCGCATCGCGGCGCTGGAAACCTTTGTCCAAGGCGACCTGCGCCCGGACCTGACGCTGGTGTTCGACCTGCCGGTGGAAATCGGCCTGGCCCGTGCCAGCGCCCGTGGTCGGCTGGATCGTTTCGAGCTTGAAGGCGAGGCGTTCTTCAATGCGGTGCGCAATGCCTTCCTGAGCCGTGCCAAGGCCGATCCGGCGCGTTACCTGTTGATCGATGCCGCCCTGCCGCTGACGCAGGTCCAGCAATCGCTGGACGGCCTGTTGCCCGGTTTGCTGGAGCGCGTCCGTGGCTGAAGCCTATCCCTGGCAGGACGGCCTCTGGCAACAACTGGCCGGCCGTGCCCAGCATGCCCATGCGTACCTGCTGCATGGTCCGGTCGGGATCGGCAAGCGAGCGCTGGCCGAACGCCTGATGGCGAGCTTGCTGTGCCAGCGTCCGGGCCCCTCGAACGCCTGCGGCGAATGCAAGTCCTGCCTGCTGCTCAAGGCTGGCAGCCATCCCGATAATTACGTGCTGGAGCCGGAGGAAGCGGACAAGGCGATCAAGGTCGACCAGGTCCGTGACCTGGTCAGCTTCGTGGTCCAGACCTCACAGTTGGGTGGGCGCAAGGTGGTGCTGATCGAGCCGGTCGAGTCGATGAACATCAACGCCGCCAATGCCTTGCTCAAGAGCCTCGAGGAGCCTTCCGGCGACACGGTACTCTTGCTGGTCAGTCATCAGCCGAGCCGCTTGCTGCCGACCATCAAGAGCCGTTGCGTGCAACAGGCCTGCCCATTGCCGAGCGAGGCGATGAGCCTGCAGTGGCTGGCCCAGGCCTTGCCCGACAGTACCGATGACGAGCGTGTGGAGTTGCTGACCCTCGCCGCCGGTTCGCCCCTGGCGGCCGTCAGTCTTCAGGCCCAGGGTGTGCGTGAGCAGCGGGCGCTGGTGGTGGACGGCGTGAAGAAGTTGCTCAAGCAGCAGCAATCGCCGACGCAATTGGCCGAGGGTTGGAACGCCATCCCGTTGCTGTTGCTGTTCGACTGGTTCTGCGACTGGTCGAGCCTGATCCTGCGCTACCAGCTCACCGAAGATGAGGCGGGCCTGGGGCTGGCGGACATGCGCAAGGTGATTCAGTACCTGGCGCAAAAAAGCAGCCAGGACAAAATCTTGAACATTCAGGACTGGTTGCTTGCCCAACGTCAGAAGGTGCTGGGCAAGGCGAACCTCAACCGGGTGCTGTTGCTCGAGGCGCTGTTGGTGCAATGGGCAAGTTTGCCGGGTCGCCACTGACAGATATCGCCAGGGCTCCTAGACTCAGCTCAATCGCAGCGGAGATAAGCATGAACGAACCTGTCAGTCCCGGACCGCGCAACGGCATCCTGTCCCTGGCTATCAAGGACAAGTCGGTGCTGTACGCCGCCTACATGCCCTTCATCAGGAATGGCGGCCTGTTCATCCCCACCAACAAGCATTATCGACTGGGTGACGAGGTGTTCATGCTGTTGAGCCTGATGGATGAACCGGAGAAGATTCCGGTCGCCGGCAAGGTGATCTGGATGACCCCCAAAGGTGCCCAGGGCAATCGAGCAGCCGGCGTCGGCGTGCAGTTCAATGATGGCGACAGCTCGGCCCGCAATCAGATCGAAACCCACCTGGCCGGAACCCTGAAGTCCGACCGTCCCACCCATACGATGTAGCCCGACCCTTTATGCTTGTAGATTCCCATTGTCACCTCGACCGTCTCGACCTTGCCGCCCACGGCGGCTCCCTGGATGCCGCGCTGGACGCTGCCCGTCAACGGGGCGTCGGACACTTCCTGTGCATCGGTGTCAGCGCCGACAACGCCGCCGACGTCAAGGTCCTGGCCGACCGTTATGAGGACGTCGATTGTTCGGTCGGCATCCATCCGCTGGATGTCCAACCCGATGCCACACCGGCCCTGGATTGGCTGCTGCGTGAGCTCGACCATCCGCGTGTCGTTGCCATCGGCGAAACCGGCCTGGACTATCACTACGAACCGGAAGCCGCCGAGGTCCAGCAGGCTTCGTTTCGTTTGCACCTGGAAGCCGCGAAGCAGACCGGCAAGCCGGTGATCATCCACACCCGGGGCGCACGGGCCGATACCCTGGCCTTGCTGCGCGATGCCGCGCTGCCCCAGGCCGGCGTGTTGCACTGTTTTACCGAAGACTGGGACATGGCCAGGGCGGCGCTGGACATGGGCTATTACATTTCCCTGTCCGGGATCGTCACGTTCCGCAACGCCGATGCCCTGCGCGACGTCGCCAGCAGGGTGCCGGCCGACCGCCTGCTGGTGGAAACCGACTCGCCGTACCTGGCCCCGATCCCATATCGCGGCAAGCCGAATCTTCCGCAATACGTACGGGAAGTGGCGGAGTTCCTGGCTATGCTGCGTGGCGAATCCTACGAGCGGTTCGCTGACCAGACGACCGAGAACTTCAAGCGGTTGTTTCCGCTGGCTCATGTCCGTTCGGTACAGGCTTGAATTTTGCGCAAAAAAAACCCGGGTTCTGGGGGGTGAATCCGGGTTAAGACCATTAGGAGTAAAACAAAGGCACGCGGTCCTTTGGTACCTTTATCGGCGCGTCACTTGGGGGAGATGTCGCGCCGACAGTTCAAGTATTGATCAGGATACCCGTGCGTCCAGTTTGCCCGGGGCGGTTTTTAAACAAATTTGGAATACGCTCGCTTCGGATAAGTTCTCACTGTCGTCACCGGTTGTCGGGACGACGCGATGGCGTAAGCCGCAGCGAGCCAATGTTGTACGATTTTGTGAAGAACTATGGCCGGGAACGGATGATCCGTGCATTTTTGCGTAAGTTAGGCATAATACCCGGCTTCGAATTTTGACCTTCAGACCTTTTTCTTATGCACAAAGAACCTCGTAAGGTCCGTGAGTTTCGCCGCCGCGAGCAGGAAATTCTCGACACCGCGCTCAAGTTGTTCCTCGACCAGGGCGAAGACAGCGTTACCGTCGAGATGATTGCGGATGCCGTGGGTATCGGCAAAGGCACGATTTATAAACACTTCAAATCCAAGGCGGAGATCTACCTGCGCCTGATGCTCGATTACGAGCGCGATTTGAACGAGTTGCTGCACTCGGCGGATGTGGACAAGGACAAGGAGGCGCTGTCCCGGGCCTACTTCGAGTTCCGCATGCGCGATCCCCAGCGCTACCGCTTGTTCGACCGCCTGGAAGAGAAGGTGGTCAAGGGCAACCAGGTGCCGGAGATGGTCGAAGAGCTCCACAAGATCCGGGCTTCGAACTTCGAGCGCCTGACGTTGCTGATCAAGGGCCGGATCAGCGAAGGCAAGCTCGAAGACGTGCCACCTTACTTCCACTACTGCGCCGCGTGGGCGTTGGTGCATGGTGCGGTGGCGTTGTACCACTCGCCGTTCTGGAGCAACGTGCTGGAGGATCAGGAAGGTTTCTTCCAGTTCCTGATGGACATCGGTGTGCGCATGGGCAACAAGCGCAAGCGTGATACCGACGTACCGAGCAGTTGAGGCATTCAGATACCTGATTGCGCCATGTCCGCTTACATGGCGCAGTGCCCCAGTAATATACTCAGGCTTGGGTCTTGCGAAAACCTGAATTCTAGGTCAAGTTTCGTAAGTCCGATTTTTCTTTCGCCGGAGTCATCCATGATCGTTGACCGTCAGGGCAGGCGTTTCCGCAATTTGCGGATCAGCCTGACTTCCGCCTGCAACTACGCCTGCACCTATTGCGTGCCCGACGGCAAACGCCTGGTGGCCGCGCAGGATGAGTTGTCGGCCGAAGCGATGGCGCGCGGCGTGGCTTACCTGATCGAAGCTGCCGGCATCGAACGGCTTCGCATCACCGGGGGCGAGCCGTTGGTCAGTCCCAAGCTCGAACGCTTCATGACGGCGGTGGGGCAGATGGGTCTGGAGGACATCAGCCTGACCACCAACGGCCAGTTGCTGGCGAAGAAGCTGCCTTTGCTGGTGGACGCGGGGATCCGTCGCATCAACGTTTCCCTCGACACCCTGGACCCCAGCGCGTTTCGCAGTATCGCCCGTGGCGGTGACCTGGCGACGGTGCTTGATGGCATGGACCAGGCCCACGCGGCGGGCATGAAGATCAAGGTCAATATGGTGCCGTTGCGCGGGCAGAACCTGGATCAGGTGATGCCACTACTCGAATACTGCCTGGCGCGTGGCTATGAGTTGCGTTTCATCGAGTTGATGCGCATGGGGCACCTGGCCAGCGATTCCAATGCGTTCTTGCAACAGTTTGTCAGCCTGCAACAACTGTTGAGCCTGATTGGCGACCAATACGAATACCTGCAAGCCGATGCGCCGGTGGATGCGACGGCGGTGCGCTATCAGATCCCTGGAATGGGTTATTTCGGTGTGATCGCCAACGAAAGCGTGCCTTTCTGCCGTACTTGCTCGCGGCTGAGGTTGTCCTCCACGGGCTGGTTGCATGGTTGCCTGTCCTCGAGCAACCGTCACTTCGTCGGCGACCTGCTGGACAAGCCTCGCCACCAGGCGTTGCCGGCCCTTCAGCGACTGCTGGTCAAGGCGTTGGGGGACAAGCAGGAGGTGGCGTTTTCCGGTGGCGCGACCATCATGAAGATCATCGGCGGCTGACTCCACGCTGTGGCGAGGGGATTTATCCCCGTTGGGTCGCGTCGCGGCCCCAAGATCGTCATACCCGAGCCCATCTTCGGGGGGCTGCTTCGCACCCCAACGGGGCGGTGCGACGTTTCGTTAAATCCCCTCACCACAGGTGTTAATAAACCCTCCATTCATTGAGCTGGCGCAAAAGCTGCATTCAACGGCCATTCGCCGGTTTTCCGACACCGGTTTCTGGAGGGTAGGATGCGTAGCCTGGTTTTGCTGCTGGCCGTTTTGGCGCTGGGTGGCTGTATGAATGTCAGCGACATGGGGGAAGGCGTTCGTTATCACATGAGCGACGCCGGTCTGCTGGATCACAGCGACAGTCGCCGTGTGAACAACCTGCGTATTCAGCCCGACTCGTTCATCTACATCGCCCAAGGCGCGTTCGCACCGCCGGGCGGCGCCTATCCGCGTCCCAACGTCGTGGCCGAAGAAGCCTTCAACGGGTTCATCGAATATTTCCCGATGGTCCGTCGCGCCCGTGTCCCCGAAGGCCTTGACCAGGCCATGGGCGAAGCTCGTGCCGCGGGGGCTCATTACTTGCTGTACACCCGGTTCGCCAAAGCCGATAACCGCATCGGCAACTCTGACGAATGGCTGGACGAAGAAGCCGTGGATCGCTTGGGGGTCGATACCAGCGTCATCCAGATCATGTTGATCGAGACCAGCACCCAGTATTTGATTGATACTGCACGTATCAAGAGTCGTGGCGGTTTACTGACGTTGCACGACAAGCAGCCACAAGACCTCATCGCCACGCCGTTGCGTGAATATGCCCGCAGCCTGTTGGGGATGAGCGACGAGTAAATACAAGGAGTCACCATGAGCGGACCGCAAAAAGCCAATGACCTGCTGGGGCAGATCCCCAAGACCAAAGGCCTGCCGCCGGTCCACTTATGGAACCCCGACTTCTGCGGCAACATCGACATGCGCATCGCTCGCGATGGCACCTGGTACTACCAGGGCACGCCCATCGGACGCAAGCCGATGGTCAAGCTGTTCTCCACCATCATCCGCCGCGACGGCGATGACTACTTCCTGATTACCCCTGTGGAAAAAGTCGGCATCCAGGTCGACGATGCGCCGTTCGTGGCCGTGACCCTGGAGGTCGAAGGCCAGGGAGAAGGGCAGTTGTTGCGCTTCACGACTCATGTCGATGAAACCACCGAGGCCGGCCCCGACCATCCGATGCGGGTGGTGATCGATCCACACACCCAGGAGCCGGCGCCCTACGTGCATGTGCGCAGTAACCTCGAAGCGTTGATCCACCGAAATGTGTTCTACCAGTTGGTGGAGCTGGCGGTGAGCCGCGAGATTGACGGGCAGCGCTGGCTGGGGGTGTGGAGTGGCGGGATGTTCTTTCCGATAGGCCTGGAACCGTAACCCCTCCTGTGGGAGCGACCTGTGGGAGCAAAGCTTGCTCGCGATAACGCTGCCAGCATGGATGTTGACTGACACTACGCCTTCGCGAGCAAGCTTTGCTCCCACATGTGTGTCCAGAACGAATTCAATTGACAGCCAATCATATGATGATTAGCGTAAGCCACCAATAAGAGTGGCCCGCGGGGTTTTCATGTCCAGCAGTTTTCACGCATCGACCGTCGATTGGCTCGGCGGTTGGATCGCCGCCGGCCAGGTCAAGCCTGGGCAGACGATCAAGGTCGAGGCAGACCTGGGCGAGCAACTGGGGGTCAGTCGCACGGTGATTCGCGAGGCGATCAAGACCCTGGTGGCCAAAGGCATGCTCGAGGTCGGACCGAAGGTGGGGACGCGGGTGTTGCCGGTGCGACGCTGGAACCTGTTCGACCCACAGGTGGTCGGCTGGTTGTCACGCAGCGGTTTGCCAGAGAATTTTGTCGATGACCTGTTGGATCTGCGCCGCACCATCGAGCCGATGGCGGTGCGCTGGGCCTGCGAGCGGGCGACGGTCGAGCAGGTGCAGGCGATCCGCCTGGCCTATCATGCGCTGGAGCGAGCCGTGGACAGCGGTGCCGATTACAACCGGGCCGACCAGTTTTTTCACGAGTGCATCCTCGCCGCCAGCCACAATCAATTCATAGAACAAATGGTCCCGGCCTTGGGGGCGTTGCTGGCTGTGTCGTTCGAGGTATCGGCCGCCGATCCGGATGAACTGCGCCGTACCTTGCCCATTCACAAGGACATCGCCGAAGCCATCGCGTCCCGCGACGCGACACGGGGCGTCTGGGCCTGCATGACCCTGATCGACAACGCTGACCTGGCCATCAAGCGCTTCTACCCAAATGTGATGGCCGGTCGTACGGACACTGGCGGGCAAGCTGGAAACGGGAGGTTTCAATGATGTGGAAGGCGGTAACGGAGCACCGGGCGAAACTGGGCGAGGGGCCCTTCTGGGACGCGCCGACCCAGGCGCTGTATTGGGTCGACATCGCTGGCAAACAGGCACTGCGGTTGATCGGTGCCAATGTGCAGATCTGGCAGATGCCCGAACATGTTTCCGCCTTCATCCCGACGCAGAGAGGGGATGCGCTGGTGACGCTGAGCAGCGGTATCTACCGGCTGGATCTCGATTCGCCGGGCCTGGAGCCGCGCCTGACATTGCTGTGCATGGCCGATCCCCAGCCCGGCAACCGAGCCAACGAAGCCCGTTGCGATGCCCTGGGCCAGCTGTGGCTCGGGACGATGCAGAACAACATCGGCGAAAACGGTGAGGATCTGCCCCTGGAACACCGGTCGGGGGGCTTGTTTCGCGTGGGCGCCGATGGTCGGGTCATGCCGTTGCTGCGTGGGCGGGGTATTCCCAACACGCTGCTGTGGAGCCCTGATGGCACCACGGTGTATTTCGGTGAAAGCCTCGACGGCACGTTATACCGGCATTTCATCCATCCCGATGGCAGCCTGGCCCCCGCCGAAGTCTGGTTCGGCCCCCATTCGCGCGGCGGGCCGGACGGATCGGCAATGGACGCCCGTGGTTATATCTGGAACGCCCGCTGGGACGGCAGTTGCCTGCTGCGAATCAGCCCTGACGGACAGGTCGACCGGGTGATCGAACTGCCGGTCAGTCGTCCCACCAGTTGCGTGTTTGGGGGGGACGATCTCAAGACCCTGTACATCACCAGTGCGGCCAGCCCGTCGGGTCATCCGCTGGATGGCGCGGTGCTGTCCATGCGAGTCGATGTGCCAGGTGTGAGCTGTACGCGGTTTGCGGGTTAAATCCCAAAATATGGGATGTAAATATATATATTGAGATTGTTGGCTGGCCGGGTTTATAGTCGGCTTCATCAGCAACACGCATTCACACTAAAAAAACAAAACAGGTGAAGTGATGCAACGATCCATTCCCGTACGCCCCAGTGGCGTACGTGACCCACTGTCCTCCCAGCGCCTTTGGCCGGTCATCCCTGGATGCCCGGTTTTTGTCGTGGTTGCGGACCGGGGAGCGGTGAACCATGGCTGAGGCACTTTCCTTGCCGCCGGTGCCCGAGCCACCGAAGGGCGAGCGGCTGAAGAACAAAGTGGTGCTGCTGACCGGTGCCGCCCAAGGTATTGGCGAGGCCATTGTCGCGGCGTTCGCTTCACAACAGGCGCGACTGGTGATCAGCGACATCCAGGCTGACAAGGTCGAGCAGGTTGCCGCTTACTGGCGTGAGCGCGGGGCAGCCGTGCAAGCCTTGCAAGCCGATGTGTCGAACCCGCAGGACTTGCAGGCCATGGCCCGCCATGCCGTTGAACTGCACGGCCGCATCGATGTGCTGGTGAACTGCGCTGGCGTCAATGTGTTCCGCGACCCGCTGGAAATGACCGAGGAAGACTGGCGCCGCTGCTTCGCCATCGACCTGGACGGCGCCTGGTACGGTTGCAAGGCTGTATTGCCGCAGATGATCGAGCAGGGCGTGGGCAGCATCATCAACATTGCTTCGACCCATTCGTCCCACATCATTCCTGGCTGTTTCCCGTACCCGGTGGCCAAGCATGGCTTGCTCGGCCTGACCCGTGCCCTGGGCATCGAATACGCCCCCAAGGGCATACGCGTCAACGCCATCGCGCCGGGCTATATCGAAACCCAACTGAACGTCGACTACTGGAACGGCTTTGCCGATCCTCATGCCGAACGCCAGCGTGCGCTGGATCTGCACCCGCCACGGCGCATCGGGCAACCGATCGAAGTGGCAATGACGGCCGTGTTTCTGGCCAGTGATGAAGCACCTTTCATCAACGCTTCATGTATCACCATTGATGGTGGACGTTCGGTCATGTACCACGACTGAATATTCCGGGATTGCAGTCTGAAACTTTGCCTGCAATTCAATCATCATACGATATGACTATTTGGATCTATGCTGTAGCAACTTGCTGTGACCGCCCAGCCTGCGTTTTGCCACCGATGGTGGAGCAGACCCTGGACGTTTGGCTTTCAATAAAAAAAACAAGGAGTCAACTATGAATCATCGTCGTGGGATCCGTTCCCTGTGCCGCGTTGCCCTGGCTGTTGCCGCGGTTGGTCTCAGCAGTTCCTTGCTGGCGGCTGAAGAAGTGAAGATCGGTTTTCTGGTCAAGCAGGCCGAGGAGCCCTGGTTCCAGACCGAATGGGCGTTCGCCGAGAAGGCGGGCAAGGACAAGGGCTTCAAGGTGATCAAGATTGCCGTGCCCGATGGTGAGAAGACCCTCTCGGCCATCGACAGCCTCGCGGCCAACGGCGCCAAGGGCTTCGTGATCTGCCCGCCAGACGTGTCCCTGGGCCCGGCCATCATGGCCAAGGCCAAGCTCAACAATATGAAAGTCATCGCTGTCGATGACCGTTTCGTCGATGCCAGCGGCAAGTTCATGGAAGATGTGCCATACCTCGGCATGGCCGCGTTCGAAGTGGGCCAGAAGCAGGGGGCCGCCATGGCTGCTGAAGCCAAAAAACGTGGCTGGGACTGGAAAGAAACCTACGCTGTGATCAACACCTTCAACGAGCTGGACACCGGCAAGAAACGCACCGACGGTTCGATGGACGCCCTCAAGAAAGCCGGTATGCCGGACGATCACATCCTCACCACGGCGCTCAAGACCCTCGACGTACCGGGGAGCATGGACTCCACCAACTCCGCGCTGGTGAAACTGCCCAGCGGTGCGAAGAACCTGATCATCGGCGGCATGAACGACAACACTGTGCTGGGTGGCGTGCGCGCGACTGAAAGCGCCGGCTTCAAGGCAGACAACGTGATCGGGATCGGCATCAATGGTACCGACGCCATCGGCGAGTTGAAGAAACCCCACAGCGGTTTCTTCGGTTCGATGCTGCCTAGCCCGCACATCGAAGGCTACAAGACTGCCGAGATGATGTTCGAGTGGGTCACCACCGGCAAGGAACCACCGAAGTACACCGCCATGGACGAGGTGACGCTGATCACTCGGGAGAACTTCAAGCAGGAGCTGGAAAAGATCGGCCTGTGGAACTGACGGCCGGTTGATTCAAAAGCGGCCCCGGAGTCTTGGGGCCGCTTGATCTCTGTGAGTTCGAGGTGGTTATGCAAGCGCAAACAGCGACACAGCAACACAACATCGGCGCCAGCTTGCGGTTCAATGGAATCGGCAAGACCTTTCCTGGCGTACAGGCGTTGGCCAATATCAGTTTTGTTGCCCATCCAGGCCAGGTTCATGCCTTGATGGGGGAAAACGGCGCGGGCAAGTCCACGTTGCTGAAGATTCTTGGAGGGGCCTACATACCGAGCAGCGGCGAGTTGCAGATCGGCGAGCAGACGATGGCCTTCAAATGCACGGCCGACAGCATCGCCAGCGGCGTGGCGGTGATTCACCAGGAGCTGCACCTGGTGCCGGAAATGACGGTGGCCGAAAACCTGTTCCTGGGCCATTTGCCGGCCCGGTTTGGCCTGGTCAATCGCGGCGTGTTGCGCCAGCAGGCATTGGCGCTGCTCAAGGGCCTGGCCGACGAAATCGATCCCCAGGAAAAAGTCGGTCGCCTGTCCCTCGGTCAGCGCCAACTGGTGGAAATCGCCAAGGCCTTGTCCCGGGGCGCCCATGTGATTGCTTTCGATGAACCCACCAGCAGCCTTTCAGCACGGGAAATCGACCGCTTGATGGCGATCATCGCCCGCCTGCGGGACGAGGGCAAAGTGGTGCTGTACGTGAGCCACCGCATGGAAGAGGTGTTCCGCATCTGTAACGCGGTGACGGTGTTCAAGGACGGCCGCTACGTGCGCACCTTCGAAAACATGAGCGAGTTGACCCACGATCAGTTGGTCACCTGCATGGTCGGGCGCGATATCCAGGACATCTACGACTATCGCGTTCGTGAACACGGTGAAGTGGCGCTGCAGGTCGATCGCCTGCTCGGTCCGGGGCTGCGTGAGCCGGTGAGTTTTCAGGTGCGCAAAGGTGAAGTCCTCGGGTTGTTCGGGCTGGTGGGGGCCGGACGCACCGAGTTGCTGCGATTGCTCAGTGGCCTGGAACGCCAGACCGAAGGCAACATGGTCCTGCACGGTGAAGCGCTGAAACTGCGCTCGCCCCGGGATGCTATCGCCGCCGGCGTGCTGCTCTGCCCGGAAGATCGCAAGAAAGAAGGCATCATGCCCCTGGCCAGCGTCGGCGAGAACATCAACATTAGCGCCCGCAGTGCCCACTCCACCTTTGGTTGCCTGTTGCGCGGCGATTGGGAAAAGGGCAATGCCGACAAACAGATCAAGGCGTTGAAAGTGAAGACGCCCACGGCGGGGCAGAAAATCATGTTCCTGTCCGGCGGCAACCAGCAGAAGGCGATCCTCGGTCGCTGGCTGTCGATGCCGATGAAGGTGCTGTTGCTGGACGAGCCAACCCGCGGCATCGACATCGGTGCCAAGGCTGAGATTTACCAGATCATCCACAACCTGGCGGCCAATGGCATCGCGGTGATTGTGGTGTCCAGCGACCTGATGGAAGTGATGGGCATTTCCGACCGGATCCTGGTGCTGTGCGAAGGGGCCATGCGCGGCGAGCTGTCGCGTGACCAGGCCAACGAATCCAACCTGCTGCAACTGGCGCTGCCACGCCAACGCGTTGCCGACGCGGCGAACTGAGAGGTAAATCATGACCATTCAAAACAATGCACTGCCGACGGCACGCAAACCCCTGGACATGCGTCGGTTCCTCGACGATTGGGTCATGCTGCTGGCGGCTCTCGGCATCTTCGTGCTCTGCGCCTTCTTGATCGACAATTTCCTGTCGCCGTTGAACATGCGGGGCCTTGGCCTGGCGATTTCCACCACCGGCATCGCGGCCTGCACCATGTTGTATTGCCTGGCGTCCGGGCATTTCGACCTGTCGGTCGGCTCGGTGATCGCCTGTGCCGGCGTGGTCGCGGCGGTGGTGATGCGCGATACCAACAGCGTGTTCCTGGGTGTCTGCGCGGCGCTGGTGATGGGCCTGATCGTTGGCCTGATCAACGGCATCGTCATTGCCAAGCTACGGGTCAATGCGTTGATCACGACGCTGGCGACCATGCAGATCGTTCGTGGCCTGGCCTACATCTTTGCCAACGGCAAGGCGGTGGGCGTGTCCCAGGAGTCGTTCTTCGTGTATGGCAACGGCCAGTTGTTCGGTGTGCCGGTACCGATCCTGATCACCATCGTCTGCTTCCTGTTTTTCGGCTGGTTGTTGAACTACACCACCTATGGGCGCAACACCATGGCCATCGGTGGTAACCAGGAAGCGGCGCTGCTGGCGGGGGTGAACGTCGATCGCACCAAGATCATCATCTTCGCCGTGCACGGTGTGATCGGTGCGCTGGCGGGTGTGATCCTGGCCTCGCGCATGACGTCCGGCCAACCGATGATCGGCCAGGGCTTCGAACTGACGGTGATCTCGGCCTGCGTGCTGGGTGGGGTATCGTTAAGCGGTGGTATCGGCATGATCCGTCATGTCATTGCCGGCGTGCTGATTCTGGCGATCATCGAAAACGCGATGAACCTGAAGAACATCGACACCTTCTACCAATACGTCATCCGTGGCTCGATCCTGTTGCTCGCCGTGGTGATCGACCGCATGAAGCAGCGCTGAAACCTGCTTCGACCGGGCGGGCCCCATCGCGGGCAAGCCCGGCTCCCACGGGGCTTGTGTCAGCCACAAAACCAGCGCCCGCCCCAAGACCTCATGTGGGAGCGGGCTTGCTCGCGAAGGCGTCGGCACATCGATATCGATGTTGACTGACCTGGCGCTATCGCGAGCAGGCTCGCTCCCACAGGGTTTTGTGTCTGTCGCGGAGCCCGTAGACGCCGCAGACCCCATGTGGGAGCGAGCCTGCTCGCGATGGCGTCCGCCCTGACGCGGTCAATCATGCGGCCTTGCGCAACGCCTCGATCAACTCCTGCTTGCGCATCTTCGAACGCCCGGGAATGTTTTTCGCCCGTGCTTCTTTCATCAGGCTATCGACCGTCTGGGTTTCATGGGAAGCCTTGCTGCTACGCGGATGGCCTTCCCGGGTCTTGGCTGCACGACGGGCCGATTCCTTGCGGTCGGTTTTCTTTTCCGCGGCCGGTTTATGTTTTCCCGAGCCGCCGGAGCGCTCGCCGCCGCCGGACTGTTTGTTCACCGTCGCCCAAGCCCGTGCTTCGGCCGTCTCCTCGGACAGGCCCTTCTTCTCGTAGCTTTTTTCGATGTGTTCGGCCTTGCGCTTTTGCTCGGCGGTGTATTTGTCTTTGCTTCCACGAGGCATGGGATTTTCCTCCTCAAGTGTGTGAGCAGAGGCTACTGGCTGGCGCCGCCTTCGGAGCCCGAACCACCGCTGGTGGTTTTCGAGCCCACGCCGGTTTCGGCGTTATCGGGCGCTGTGGAGTCCGGTGTGTTCATGCCGCCCTGACGGCCCATGTCATTACCCTGCACACGCGGATCGGTGCCAGTGGCGGGTGGCTGGCCATTGTTCAAGGTGCCGCCGCCGGTGCCGTCGGTATTCAACTTGGGCATGCCCTGGGTGGCCGGCGAGTTGGGCGCCTCCACCGGGTCGGTCGGCCCGGTACCGGAGGTGGACGCCGCGAAGGCCACCGAAGACAGCAGTGCGGCAAATGTGAACGCAGTCAGCCTTGAAGTGATCATGGTGTCGCCTCCATTTTTCAGATGCTTGCCTGATCTTGGGCCGTGCTGGATCGGAGTTGGTGCCGGGGTTGCGACGAATGGTGCTTTCGCCAGCGCAGTCATCATTTGGATTGAAATGTGACGAGCGCCGCGTGGCGGCTTAGTATGGCGCTTTCAATTGGCTACAAGGCCCGTTCATGTCGATCGAGATCCGTCCTGCGCAACCCAGCGATGCGCCTCAAATCCTTGCCTTCATCACCGAACTGGCCGACTACGAAAAGGCCCGTCACGAAGTCATCGCCAGTGTGGCCGACATCGAGCGCAGCCTGTTCAGCGAAGGCGCGACCGCCCACGGGCTGATCTGCCTGCGCGATGGCGTACCGATTGGTTTCGCGGTGTTTTTCTTCAGCTACTCCACCTGGTTGGGCAGCAACTGCCTGTACCTTGAAGACCTGTACATCACGCCCGAACAGCGTGGCGGCGGGGCGGGCAAGACGTTGTTGCGCCATCTGGCCAAGGTCGCCTGCGACAACGACTGCGGTCGTTTCGAATGGAGCGTCCTGGACTGGAACACGCCGGCGATCGAGTTCTACAAATCCCTCGGCGCGCAACCCCAGGAAGAATGGGTGCGCTACCGGATGGACGGCAAGGTGCTACGGGATTTCGCCCAAGGCAACTGAAGGTCTCAGGAATACCCGGCCCCAGCATATTCGGTAAACCCCGGTCGTTGTTCGAGCCGCTTGCAATAGGCGGCCACGGCCGGGTAGTCCGGCCGTTCCATGGGCGTCTGGCGCCAGCGGTGCACGGACAGGCCGATGAGCACGTCCGCCAGGGAGAAATCCGCACCGGCAACGTAGGCGCCGGTGCGATTCAACTGCTGCTCCAGCAACCCCATCTTTTCGTTCCAGCCCTTGATGCCGGCGGCGATGGATTGTGGGTCCTGCATATCCGGATTCTTGCGCACCAGCGCGTGAAACGCGTAACCCCATGACGGGTTGAGTTCCGTCGCCTGCCAATCCATCCATTGCTCGATCCGGGCCCTGGCCGCCGGCTCTAGCGGCAGCAGGTCATTGCGCCCATGCTTGCCCACCAGATAACGGCAGATGGTGTTCGACTCCCAGAGCACACCGTTCTCATCGATGATCACCGGTACCTGGGCGTTTGGGTTAAGCGCCAGGAACGCAGGATCGTGGGTGGAATTGAAGCCGATCCCCCAATCTTCGCGCTCGTAGGAGATGTCCAATTCCTGACAAGTCCATAGCACTTTTCTGACGTTGATCGAGGAAGTGCGGCCGAGAATTTTCAGCAGTTGTCCCATTTCGTTATCCCTGAGAGTTAAGGCGTCCGGACAGGAAACGTAGCAGGGTCGTGGGGTAGATGGCGATGGTTTTGGATGATCTCGTGAGCGTCCCAATATATGGGAGTGATATTTATATATTGAGATTTTGCCGTGCTCAGGTTTATAGTCCGTGCCACTCACTGCCAAAAAACAGAACAGGTGAAGCGGATGCAGGCGCAATTGATCGCGCTCGATTGGGGGACTACCTCACTACGGGCTTACAAACTCGCCGCGGGAGGCGAGGTGCTCGAACAGCGCTCGCTTTCGTCGGGGATCATGCAGTTGCCTTCCGGGCCACGAACCGTGGCCGGTCGGGTGTGCACCAACGGTTTCGAGCTGGCGTTCGACGAAGCCTGCGGTGATTGGCTGGACGCGCAGCCGGGCCTGCCCGTCATTGCCTGCGGCATGGTCGGCAGCGCCCAGGGCTGGTGCGAAGCGCCTTACTGCGACACACCGGCGAACGTCGCCAATCTCGGACATTCCCTACAAACCGTTCGGAGTCTTCGCGGTGTCGATGTGCATATCGTGCCAGGGGTGATCCAGCGTTCGCGGTTGCCCAATGTGATGCGCGGCGAAGAAACCCAGGTACTCGGCGCCTTGCACAGCTTGCCGAACGAAGCGGTGCTGATCGGTTTGCCCGGCAGTCACTCGAAATGGGTGGAAGTGGCCGACGGCTGCATCGTGCATTTCGACACCTTCATGACCGGCGAAATCTTCGCCGTGCTCAGCGACCACAGCATTCTCGGCCGTACCCAACAGCGCGGCGCCGCGTTCGACGGCGTGGCCTTCGACCGGGGTGTGCAGGTGGCGCTGTCGACGGACGGACAGGTCGGCCCGCTGTCCACCGTGTTCAGCGCTCGCAGCCTGGGGCTGACCGGCGAACTCGGCGCGAGTGCCCAGGCTGACTATCTCTCTGGTTTGTTGATCGGCCATGAGCTGACGGCACTGGCCGCCGCACAACGCCATCGGCGCAATAGCGTGCACTTGCCGACGGTGGTGCTGATCGGCAACTCCCAACTCTGCGCCCGTTATCAACGGGCCCTCGACGCCTGCGGCTTTGCCCGGGTGACCCTGGCCGAACAGGCCACCGAACGGGGTTTGTGGCAACTGGCCGTGGCGGCCGGGCTGCTCGAATCCAGCGCATCGCGTTAAACCTGACTGGAGGTCTGACATGCTCACACAAGCACTGGCGCACAACGGGCTGATCGCGATCCTGCGCGGTCTGCGTCCCGAAGAGGCGGCAGCCATCGGCGAAGTCCTGTACAGCGCGGGATTTCGCGTCATCGAAGTACCGCTCAATTCCCCCGAGCCATACGAAAGTATTCGCATCCTGCGCGATACCTTGCCCGCCGACTGCCTGATCGGCGCCGGCACCGTGCTGACGCCGGAGCAAGTGGAGCAGGTCAAAGCCGCCGGTGGCCAGGTGATCGTCATGCCCCACAGCGATCCGAAGGTGTTGCGGGCGGCGAAAGCGGCGGGGCTCTATCTCTCGCCCGGCGTCGCCACGCCGACCGAGGCATTTGCCGCGTTGGCCGAAGGCGCCCATGTATTGAAGTTGTTTCCTGCCGAGCAAATGGGCCCGGCGGTGGTCAAGGCCTGGCTCGCGGTGCTGCCGGCCGGGACCGTGCTGGTGCCGGTGGGTGGGATCACGCCGGACAACATGGCGGTGTTCCTCGAGGCAGGCGTCAAGGGGTTCGGCCTGGGCTCCGGGCTGTTCAAGCCGGGCCTGACAGCTGACGAGGTTGCGGTGCGCGCCAAGGCTTACGTGGCCGCGTGGAATGCCTTGAACTGAAGACTTTTCCAGCGCCCGTGCGCTGCATCTGACAAGAGAGACAACAAGATGAAAATCACCAAACTGACCACCTTTATCGTTCCACCGCGCTGGTGCTTCCTCAAGGTCGAGACCGACGAGGGCGTGACCGGTTGGGGCGAGCCGGTGGTCGAGGGCCGTGCCCATACGGTAGCGGCCGCCGTCGAGGAATTGTCCGACTACCTGATCGGCAAAGACCCACGCAACATCGAAGACATCTGGACCGTGCTGTATCGCGGCGGCTTCTATCGCGGTGGCGCCGTGCACATGAGCGCCCTGGCCGGTATCGACCAGGCGTTGTGGGACATCAAGGGCAAGGCACTGGGCGTGTCGGTCAGCGACCTGCTGGGCGGTCAGGTGCGCGACAAGATTCGCGTCTACTCATGGATCGGCGGCGACCGGCCGGCGGACACCGCCCGCGCAGCGAAAGAAGCGGTAGGGCGAGGCTTCACGGCAGTGAAAATGAACGGCACTGAAGAGCTGCAGTTTCTCGACACCTTCGAAAAAGTCGACCTGGCCCTCGCCAATGTGGCAGCGGTGCGGGACGCGGTAGGGCCGAACGTCGGCATCGGCGTGGACTTCCACGGCCGGGTCCACAAGCCGATGGCCAAGGTGCTGATGAAGGAACTCGACCCGTACAAACTGATGTTTATCGAAGAGCCGGTGCTCAGCGAAAACTACGAGGCCCTCAAGGAGCTGGCACCGCTGACCAGCACGCCGATTGCCCTGGGCGAACGGCTGTTTTCCCGCTGGGATTTCAAGCGAGTGCTCAGCGAAGGCTACGTGGACATCATCCAGCCGGATGCGTCCCACGCCGGTGGCATCACCGAAACCCGCAAAATCGCCAACATGGCCGAGGCCTACGACGTGGCGCTGGCGCTGCACTGTCCGCTGGGCCCGATTGCCCTGGCGGCATGCCTGCAACTGGATGCGGCTTGCTACAACGCGTTCATCCAGGAACAGAGCCTGGGCATCCACTACAACGAGAGCAACGACCTGCTGGATTACGTCAAGGATGCGCGGGTGTTCGACTATGACAAAGGCTTCGTGAAGATCCCCAACGGCCCGGGCCTGGGCATCGAGATCAACGAGGAGTACGTCATCGAACGCGCCGCCGTCGGCCACCGCTGGCGCAATCCGATCTGGCGCCATGCCGATGGCAGTTTTGCCGAGTGGTGATTGAGGCCTGATCGCACTGTGCAAGCCATGGAATCCTGTGGGAGCAAGGCTTGCCCGCGATGAACGATAACGCGGTCCGACTGCAAAACGCATCGCCTGCGTCGCGGGCAAGCCTTGCTCCCATAGGGGCTTCCTTCACCTTTGCCATATTCGACAAATATAAAAAGAGGCACCTCACATGCAAGCGCACACCCTGAGCGCGCAGGCGTCGTTGGTGACGCCCAGCCGCAAGCGTTTTTTCATCATGGTCCTGCTGTTCATCACCGTGGTGATCAACTACCTGGACCGCAGCAACCTGTCGATTGCCGCCCCCGCGCTGACCAGTGAACTGGGCATCGACCCGATCCATGTCGGGCTGATCTTCTCGGCGTTCGGCTGGACCTACGCGGCCATGCAGATCCCCGGTGGCTGGCTGGTGGACCGCGTGCCGCCGCGGATTCTGTACAGCGTCGCGTTGCTGTTGTGGTCGCTGGCCACGGTGATGCTCGGTTTCGCCGCCAGCTTCATCGCCCTGTTCGTGCTGCGCATGGCGGTCGGTGCCCTGGAGGCGCCGGCCTATCCCATCAACAGCCGCGTGGTCACCACTTGGTTTCCCGAGCGCGAGCGGGCCACGGCCATCGGCTTCTACACCTCTGGGCAGTTCGTTGGCCTGGCCTTCCTGACGCCGGTGCTGGCCTGGCTGCAGCACACGTTTGGCTGGCACATGGTGTTCGTGGTGACCGGTGCGGTCGGTATCATCTGGGCGGTAATCTGGTACGCCGTGTATCGCGAACCACGGGATTTCAAGGGCGCCAACGCCGCTGAAATCGATTTGATTCGCGAGGGCGGCGGTTTGGTGGACATCCAGGCCGAGGCGGCCAAGACCAAGGCGAAATTCAGCTGGACCGACCTGGGTACCGTCCTGACCCGCCGCAAGCTGTGGGGCATCTACCTGGGCCAGTTCTGCCTGAACTCCACGCTGTGGTTTTTCCTGACGTGGTTCCCGACCTACCTGGTGAAATATCGCGGCATGGACTTCATCAAGTCCGGCCTGCTGGCATCGTTGCCGTTTCTCGCGGCGTTTGTCGGCGTGTTGTGTTCCGGGTTCTTTTCCGACTGGCTGATCCGTCGTGGCGCCACGGTCGGGTTCGCCCGAAAGCTGCCGATCATTGGCGGGTTGCTGATCTCGACCTCGATCATTGGCGCCAACTTCGTTGAATCGACGCCGCTGGTGATCGCGTTCCTGGCGCTGGCCTTCTTCGGCAATGGCCTGGCGTCGATCACCTGGTCGCTGGTATCGACCCTGGCGCCGGCGCGGCTGCTCGGGCTGACGGGTGGGGTGTTCAACTTCATCGGCAACCTGGCGGCCATCGCCACGCCGATTGTCATTGGCTTCCTCGCCAGCGGCGATTCGTTTGCCCCGGCCATCACCTATATCGCCGTGCTCGCGCTGGTGGGCGCGCTGTCCTACATCCTGCTGGTTGGGAAGGTCGAGCGCATCGAGTTGTAGTCCGACGGGGCGGGCGACCATAATGCCGCCCGTTCCCCGCTCACTGTTGAAGGCCGGCTAAATGCAGCAAGACGATCCAAAAATCACCAAGGACGTAGCGCCTACAGGTACCCAGACATTGCTGCGCGGCCTGGGTGTGGTTCAAGCGGTCGCCAGCGGTGCCCGTGACCTGAAGGAAATTGCCCGGCTGATCGGCACGACCCGCAGCACCACCCATCGCCTGGCCAGTTGCCTGGTGGACGAGCGCTACCTGCGCGTGGTGCCGCAGGTGGGTTACCTGTTGGGGCCGAAGTTGATCGAACTGGGTTTCCAGGCCCGGGAAGAACTGCCACTGGTGAGCCTGGCGGGACCGTACCTGGACGAGTTGTCAGCATTGACCGGCGACACCGTTCACCTGGCGATTCGCGAGGGTGACGAGGTGTTGTACCTGCTGAAGAATCCGGGGCGCAATGGCCCGGAAATGCGCTCGCGGGTGGGCCATCGCATGCCGTTGGCGCGCACGGGGATCGGCAAGGCGCTGATGCTCGATGATCCCGAGGACAATTGGCGGCGGTTGTACGAAATCAGTCTGCCGGCCGCTGGGAAGAGTCAATTCTGGCCCCAGCACCAGGAGCAATCCTGGGAACAGTTCCAGCAGCGGATGATGGAGTACGTGGCGGGAGGCTATGCCTTCGACCTGGAGGACAACGAACCGTCGATCCGTTGCGTGGCGGCGCCGATCCGGGATGCCGGCAAGCGGATTGTCGCCGGCATCAGCATTGCCAGCACCGTACCGTACATGCCGCTGGAAAAAATGGCCGAGCTGATTCCCCTGGTCAAAGGGGTCACAGCCCGGTTGTCGGCGGAGCTGGGTGCCAAGGTCTGATGAGTGGCCTGTGTGGCTAATTCATGCACTCAACTTCGAGTGCCCGAATTAACCATACAGGCCACTGCGTCAGACCTTGAGCGTCGCCATGTCGATGACAAAGCGGTACTTCACGTCTCCAGCGATCATGCGGCTGTAGGCCTCGTTGATCTGGCGGATGTCGAGCATTTCAACGTCGCAACTGATGTTGTGCTCGGCGCAGAAATCCAGCACTTCCTGGGTTTCTGCGATGCCGCCAATCAACGAGCCGGCCAGGACCCGTCGACCCAGGATCAGTTTCGCGGCATGGACCGGTGGATCAATCGGTTCGACCAGCCCCACCAGGATGTGTACGCCGTCGAAACGCAGTGTGTCGAGGTAGGGATTGAGGTCGTGCTGTACCGGAATCGTGTCCAACAGGAAGTGGAAGCGTCCGGCGGCAGCGGCCATTTGCTCGGCGTCGGTGGACACGATCACATGATCGGCACCCTGGCGACGAGCTTCTTCCGCCTTGCTCGCCGAGCGGGTGAACAACGTCACTTCGGCACCCATGGCCTTGGCGAACTTGATGCCCATGTGGCCGAGACCACCCATGCCGAGCACGCCGACCTTGTCACCGGCCTTCACGCCGTAATGCTTGAGAGGGGAGTAGGTGGTGATGCCGGCGCAGAGAATCGGTGCGGCGCTGGCCGGGTCGAGCTTTTCCGGTATACGCAGCACGAAATGCTCGCTGACCACGATGCTGTTGGAGTAGCCACCCATGGTGTGACCGCCGCCGATACGATCGGGGCTGGCGTAGGTCTGCGTCATGCCCTGGTAGCAGTATTGCTCCAGGTCAGCGCGACAGGCTTCGCACTCGCGGCAGGAGTCGACCATGCAGCCAACGCCTACCAGGTCGCCTACATTGTAGCGGGTGACGTTCGCACCCACCGCCGTGACTTTACCTACGATTTCATGACCGGGCATCAGCGGATAAACGGCGATGCCCCATTCGTTGCGGGCCTGGTGGATATCGGAGTGGCACACGCCGCAGTAGAGAATCTCGATGGCCACATCATCGGGACGCGGGCTGCGACGTTCGAACTTCATGGGGGCGAGGGGAGTGGTGGGCGATTGAGCGGCATAGCCGATGGCGGTGTACATATTGAACCTCGCTAAGCAGTGAACAGTCAGGCGATCTATTCTGGGAGCCATGGCCGCATCCCGCGATGGCGATTCCTACGGGTGTCATGCCTAATCCTCCGACCTTGGCCTTAGATTGATCCTATGGAGCGCCAGACCTGCGATGATGTTTCCGTCCCTTTTTCCGTGAAGTTTTTCCCATGTTGCTGACCCGCTATCTCGATGCCAACGCGGCGCTGGTCTCGCTGATCGAACCCTTGGCGACCCGTGACGGCTTTATTCCTACACAGCTGCCAGGCGTGCAAGTGCTGCGATGCAGCCAAGACATCGCCCGTGGCCCGCAGCTCTACGAGCCGAGCCTGGTGATCATTGCCCAGGGCAGCAAGCTGGCTTACCTGGGACCGCGCACGCTGGAGTACGGCGCCGGGCATTACCTGATCCAGGCGCTGCCGGTGCCGTTCGAGTGCGAAACCTACGCCATGCCCGATGCTCCGCTGCTCGGGATTTCCGTTGCGATCGATCGCGCGCTGTTGGGCGAGCTGGTGCTGGCCATGGGGTTGATGCCGGGGCGGAACCTGCCGCCGCAGACACCGGAGTCCATGACCAGCGCGGTGCTTGATGACGCCATGCGCGGATGCGTCGAGCGTCTGTTGCAATGCTTGCACGACCCATTGGAGTGCCAGGTCATGGGCCAGGCGCGGTTGCGGGAATTGCTCTTCGCCGCATTGCGCGGCCCTCAGGCCGATGTGTTGCGGGCGCTGGTAGAGCAGCATGGGCAGTTCGCCCGGATCGCTGCCGCGTTGTGCCATTTGCACGCGCACTTCACCGAACCGCTGAACGTCGAGACCCTGGCCAACTGCGCGAACATGAGCGCCTCGACCTTCCATGAGCATTTCAAGCGCAGTACGTTGCTGTCGCCGGTGCAATACCTCAAGCGATTGCGCCTGCTCAAGGCGCAGCGGTTGTTGCTCAGCGAGGGCATGGGCGTGGCCCAGGTCGCACATCAGGTGGGTTACCAGAGCTCGTCGCAGTTCAGTCGGGAGTACAAGCGTTACTTCGAGCGCAACCCTGGAGAGGAACGCGCCGCCTGAACCGCAGCAAATCCCCTGTGGGAGCGAGCCTGCTCGCGATAGCGGTTCACCTGTCGGCATTTTTACTGGCTGATACACCGCTTCGCGAGCAGGCTCGCTCCCACAGGGGGTATCGGCGCTCCATTAATCGCAGGCAACAAAAAGGCCCCCATCGCGGGAGCCTTGATGTTCAGCGAATCGGCTTACATGTTCGGGTAAGTCGGCCCGCCGGCGCCTTCCGGCGAGACCCAGGTGATGTTCTGGGCCGGGTCCTTGATGTCGCAGGTCTTGCAGTGGACGCAGTTCTGGGCGTTGATCTGGAAGCGTTTCTCGCCGTCCTCCTTGGTCACCACCTCATACACGCCGGCCGGGCAGTAGCGTTGGGCCGGTTCGTCGTACAGGGGCAGGTTCTTGCCGATCGGGATGCTCGGGTCGGTCAGCTTCAGGTGGCAGGGTTGTTCTTCTTCATGGTTGGTACCGGAGATGAACACCGAGCTGAGTTTGTCGAAGCTGATCTTGCCGTCCGGTTTCGGGTAGTCGATCTTCTTGCAGTCGGCTGCCAACTTCAGGCAAGCGTAGTCGGGCTTGTTGTCGTGCAGGGTGAAGGGCAGCTTGCCGCCGAAGATGTTTTGGTCGAGCCAGTTGAAGCCGCCACCGACGATTGCGCCGTACTTGTGGATCGCCGCGCCGAAGTTGCGGCTGGCGAACAGCTCTTCGTACAGCCAGCTGTTCTTGAAGCTGTCGACGTAAGCGGTCAGTTCATCACCGCCTTCGGATTCGGCGAACAGGCGATCGGCCACGGCATCGGCGGCGAGCATGCCGGACTTCATGGCGGTGTGGCTGCCCTTGATCTTGGCGAAGTTCAGCGTGCCCAGGTCGCAACCGATCAGCGCGCCGCCCTTGAAGACCATTTTCGGCAGGGAGTTCAGGCCGCCCTTGCAGATGGCGCGGGCGCCGTAGCTGACGCGCTTGCCGCCTTCCAGGTATTGCTTGAGCACCGGGTGATGCTTGAGGCGCTGGAACTCGTCGAATGGCGACAGGTGGGTGTTGCTGTAGGACAGGTCGACGATCAGACCCACGACCACCTGGTTGTTTTCCAAGTGATAGAGGAAGGAACCGCCGGTGTTCTCGGTGCCCATGATGTCCAGCGGCCAGCCGGCGGTGTGCACCACCAGGCCAGGTTGATGCTTGGCCGGGTCGATTTCCCAGATTTCCTTCAGGCCGATGCCGTAGTGCTGGGCGTCGGCGTCGCTGTCCAGGTTGAAACGCTTGATCAGTTGCTTGCCGATATGGCCACGGCAACCTTCGGCGAACAGCGTGTATTTGCCGCGCAGTTCCATGCCCGGCGTGTAGAGGCCTTCCTTCGGATGGCCTTCACGGTCGACACCCAGATCGCCGGTGATGATCCCGCGGACCACGCCGTTTTCGTCGAACAGCGCTTCCTGGGCGGCGAAGCCCGGGTAGATTTCCACGCCCAGGTTCTCGGCCTGCTGGGCCAGCCAGCGGCAAAGATTGCCGAGGGAAATAATATAGTTGCCTTCGTTGTGCATGGTCTTGGGCACGAAGAAGTCAGGGATTTTGTTCGCAGTGTCGGCGTTTCTCAGGACATAAATGTCATCGCGCTTGACTGGCGTGTTCAGCGGGGCGCCGAGTTCCTTCCAGTCCGGGAACAGTTCATTCAGGGCGCGGGGTTCGAACACCGCGCCGGAAAGGATGTGCGCACCGACTTCGGAGCCTTTTTCCACCACGCAGACGCTGATTTCCTTACCGGCTTCGGCGGCCTTCTGCTTCAGGCGGCAGGCGGCAGACAGGCCAGCGGGGCCGGCACCGACGATGACCACGTCGAATTCCATGTATTCGCGTTCCACAGGCTATCTCCTACTCTCAAGGCTCACGGTTTTTCTAATTGGAGGTTGGGCGTTGCATCCATTGTTTCTGTCGGGAAAACGACGAAAGCGGCAATGGATGACCCGCGGTTCTCTCTTGGGGGCGCATTATATCTACACCACTCTCAGGGTCCAATACAAACGTTTGTTTGAAATAGCCGCAGCCCAGATAAATCACCGACGTGCGGCTTATGACTGGCCATTTTGCCGTATTGACCGGAATAGGCGTTCCGGTCAAGATACGGGCGGTTTTGCGCTCGCCGTAGGCTGACTGTTGGTTTCAAGAGCACCTCTAAAGACAGGGCGAAGGCAGCACGAAGTGACGTATTGCGTGTTTGGACGCGCAGTTTACACGCCGCGATAATGAATGACTCATCGGTCACCATCGACGAACGGTCTTCACTCCCGTGAGCAAGAGTCATGTGTGGTTCATGTCGGCGTTTTTAGAGGTGCCCTTGCGCCCATGAGCATCAACCGCCAGGTTCGCCTAGGCGACTTTCTTTTCACCGGAGAGTAACGAGGAATCCATGAAGGTTCTTGTAGCTGTCAAACGAGTGGTCGACTATAACGTCAAGGTTCGCGTCAAGGCGGACAACTCCGGCGTCGACCTCGCCAATGTCAAGATGTCGATGAACCCTTTCTGCGAAATCGCCGTGGAAGAAGCCGTACGCCTGAAAGAAAAAGGCGTGGCGACCGAGATCGTCGTCGTCTCCATCGGCCCGACCACCGCCCAGGAGCAACTGCGCACTGCGCTGGCGCTGGGTGCTGATCGCGCCATTCTCGTCGAATCCGCCGAAGAGCTGACTTCCCTGGCCGTGGCCAAGCTGCTCAAGGCCGTTGTCGACAAGGAACAGCCACAGCTGGTGATTCTCGGCAAACAAGCCATCGACAGCGATAACAACCAGACCGGCCAGATGCTCGCGGCGTTGAGCGGCTACGGTCAGGGCACCTTCGCGTCGAAAGTCGAAGTGTCCGGCGACAGCGTTGCCGTAACCCGCGAAATCGACGGCGGTGCGCAGACCGTTTCCCTGAAACTGCCGGCCATCGTCACCACCGACCTGCGTTTGAACGAGCCGCGCTACGCGTCCCTGCCAAACATCATGAAAGCCAAGAAGAAGCCGCTTGAAGTGCTGACTCCTGACGCTTTGGGCGTTTCCACCGCCTCCACCAACAAGACCCTGAAAGTCGAAGCGCCGGCTGCACGCAGCGCGGGCATCAAGGTCAAGTCGGTGGCTGAACTGGTCGAGAAACTGAAAAACGAAGCGAAGGTAATCTAACTATGACTATCTTGGTAATCGCCGAACACGACAACAAGGCGCTGGCTCCGGCCACGCTGAACACCGTTGCTGCCGCTGCCAAAATCGGCGGCGATATCCACGTTCTGGTAGCCGGGCAGGGCGCTGGCGCCGTTGCCGAAGCCGCCGCGAAAATCGCCGGCGTGGCAAAAGTGCTGTCGGCCGACAACGCCGCCTATGCGCACCAGCTGCCGGAAAACGTTGCTCCCCTGGTTGCCGAGCTGGGCAAGGGCTACAGCCACATCCTGGCCGCCGCCACGTCCAACGGCAAAAACATCCTGCCACGGGTAGCCGCGGCCCTGGACGTCGACCAGATCTCCGAGATCATCTCGGTGGAAAGCGCCGACACCTTCCAGCGTCCGATCTATGCCGGTAACGCCATTGCCACCGTGCAATCGACCGCTGCGATCAAGGTCATCACCGTCCGCGCCACCGGTTTCGACCCGGTTGCCGCCGAAGGTGGTTCCGCCGCTGTCGAAGCCGTCAGCGCCGCCCACGATGCCGGTATTTCCAGCTTCGTCAACGAAGAACTGGCCAAGTCCGATCGTCCTGAGCTGACCGCTGCCAAGATCGTCGTTTCCGGCGGTCGCGGCATGCAGAACGGCGACAACTTCAAGCACCTGTACGCCCTGGCCGACAAGCTGGGCGCCGCCGTCGGCGCTTCCCGCGCTGCGGTCGACGCAGGTTTCGTACCCAACGATATGCAGGTCGGTCAGACCGGCAAGATCGTCGCGCCACAGCTGTACATCGCCGTCGGTATCTCCGGCGCGATCCAGCATCTGGCCGGTATGAAGGACTCCAAGGTGATCGTTGCGATCAACAAGGACGAAGAAGCGCCGATCTTCCAGGTGGCCGATTACGGCCTGGTGGCGGATCTGTTCGAAGCGGTCCCTGAGTTGGAGAAGCTGGTCTAATCCGGCCTCTTCACTTATAAAGAGCCCGGCTTTGACCGTAGTGCTGTTCATTTAAGGTGGAACTGAATCCTTGAATGACCGCGATACGGTTCAGGCCGGGCTTTTTATTGTCTGCATTTTCAAGGGGAGCGTAACGTCATGGATCTTCGCCGTTTGGCTGGCTGGTCGTTGCTGTGGGCGCTGGCGGGTGTCCCGGGCCTGTCTGTTGCCGCCGGCAAGTGCGAGCGGCTGATTGCCACCGGCAGCCCGGATGCGCCGCCTTATCTCTGGCAGGATCCTCAGGATCCCAAGCACTTGATCGGTGCCAGTGCCGACTTGCTGAGCAAGGTCGCGGGGGAATTGGGCATCAAGGTCGAATTGCTTTATGCCGGCAAGCGCGACCAGGCACTGGACGAGGTGCGCAGCGGGCGCATGGACCTGCTAGCCGACGCCCCGCTGACGCCGACCGGGCTTGATTTCCTGGACTATGTTCATCCCCCCGTGCTGGAAAACGATTACCTGGTCTGGACCCGCAAGGATTCTCCGCTGGTCGTCAATCGGCCCGAGGATCTGCACGGTCATCCCGGTGCCTTGTCGGAAAAGGCTCGCATGACCCAGGCATTTGGTCTCTTTGCCGAGCAGACATTGACCCTTGTCCGTACCTCCAACCTGACCCAGGCCTTTCAGAAATTGCTGCTGGGGGAGGTGGAATATGTCCTCGCCGGGCGCTACTCGGGCCTGGCAATGGCGCAGACACTGGGCATGGCGAACGACCTGCAAGCGGCCGCGCAACCGGTGGATAAGCCGGGACTGTTCCTCGCGGTTTCCCATGACTCCGCCTGCAACGACCCATGGTTGCGCGGACAGCTGGCGCAAAAGATGACAGAATTGGCCGCGTCCGGCCTGACGGAGTCTGTGTTGCAACGCAATCTCGAACGGTGGAACACACAGTTGCAGCCACCTGTCGGTGCCCCAAAACAGTAGGGAACATTAGTGACTATTCGACCTCTTTTCGCTGCCCTGGCCGTTCTGGCTCTGGCGGGTTGCGCAGCCGATCCGGCGCCGAATGAACAGATCCGCCTGACTGAACAGGCCTTGGAACAAGCCCGGGCCGTGGGCGCCAACGCCGACGAAGTGCCCGAATTGAAGCTGGCGGAAGAAAAATTCGCCCGCGCAAAATCCAACATGGCCGACGAGTCGTACAAAAAGGCGCGCATGCGTGCCGAGCAGGCCGAGCTGGACGCACGTCTGGCCGAGGCGAAGGTGCTGACCCTCAAGAGCCAGGAGCAACTGAACGTGCTCGACACCCGCATCAAGCGCTTGCGTAAACAACTGAGGGAGGATGCCCAATGAAGCACTCCCATGTGTTTGGCGGTTTGATCCTGGCGGGCCTGGCCAGCTTGTATGGTTGCGCGGGTCAGCGCAGTGAAGCGGCACTGGAAAAAGCCAGTACCGATTTCCAGAAAGTGAAGGAAGACGCCAACGTCCTGCGCGCAGCGCCCAGGGACGTGATTCGCGCCGGCGAGTCGCTGGCCCGGGCCGATCGCTTGTCCAGTTACTGGGGCAGCGGCGAGGACGTATTGCATTACGCCTACCTCAGCCAGCGCTACAGTGAAATCGCCCGGGAACACAGTAACCAGGTGCTCAACGAAGAGCGTGCGGCGAAGCTCGAACTGGAGCGCCAGCGCCTGCAGCTGGCACTGCGCGAATCCAAGTTGCTCAGTGTCCAGCAACAGGGCAAATGGCTGGAAGAGCAGATCATGGAGATGACCACCACCCAGACTAATCGCGGCCTGGTGATGACCCTCGGTGATGTGCTGTTCGACACCGGCGAGGCTGAATTGAAGAACTCGGCCAACCGGGTCGTGCTCAAGATCGTGCAGTTCCTGCAACTCAACCCCAAGCGGGTGGTGCGCATCGAAGGCTATGCCGACAGCACCGGCGGCAAGCAGGAAAACCTCAAGCTGTCCCGGGACCGCGCACAGGCGGTGGCGGACGTGCTGGTGGACCTGGGGATCGATGACAAGCGCATCCAGGTCGAAGGCTACGGCGACGAGTTCCCGGTGGACGTCAACGCCACCGAGCGTGGCCGGGCGCAGAACCGTCGGGTTGAAATCGTGTTCTCCGATGAGAAGGGCCAGCTCGGCGCTGCTCGCTAAGGGCTGCGTCACTGGAAAACCCGGCCTCTCAGGAGCGCCGGGTTTTTTTGTGCCTGTGGTTCATACACTCGCGCACAGTTGGGGCTGTCACTGCACTGTACGGTCGAGTAATCTGGCAACTGTCCCCGTACACTTCTAAACTGTTCCGGTATCGTTTCCTACAAGAACAACATGCCCGTGAAATCGAGTGCTGCGTCATGACCAACCTCTTGCTCTACCAACGTATTGCTCAGCAACTGGCCGAAGACATCCGCCGGGGTGTGTATCAGCCCGGTGAACGCGTGCCGTCGGTGCGCAAGATGAGTTCGCAGCTCAACGTCAGTCACGCGACGGTGTTGCAGGCCTACGCCAACCTTGAGGATCAGGGGCTGATTCGTGCGCGGCCGCAATCGGGTTATTACGTGCACCAGACGCCAGCGCTGACGGCGCCGACCCCGGATATTGCCCGGGTAGAGCGGCCGGGGTTGGTGACGCGCAGCAGCATCATCCAGCAGGTACTGGTCGAGTCCCGTCGCGAAGGGGTATTTCCGTTGGGCGCGGCGGTGCCGAGTGTGGATTACCTGCCTGTACGGGCACTGCATCAGCAATTGGCCAAGGTCACGCGCTTCCACAGCCCGCGGGCATTCAGCTACATGTTCAGCCCAGGCTTCGAACCCTTGCGTCGTCAGGTGGCGATTCGCATGCGCGATGCCGGTGTCGTGGTGGACCCTTCCGAAGTGGTGATTACCCACGGTTGTGTCGATGCGCTGCAGATGTCCCTGCGGGTACTGACCCGGCCAGGGGATCTGATCGCCGCCGAATCGCCGACTTACTACGGTTTGCTGCAACTGGCGGATCTGTTGGGCCTCAAGGTCATCGAGATTCCCAGCGACCCGGTGACCGGCATGAGCCTGGAGGCCCTGCAACTGGCGGCCAACCAATGGTCGATCAAGGCGCTGGTGCTGACCACGCGGCTGAGCAACCCGCTGGGCGGTACCATGCCCGAGGAGCGGCAGAAGCAACTGTTGCGCCTGGCTTCGGATTTCGACATTCAGATTGTCGAGGATGACATCTACGGCGAGCTGATGTTCGAGCAGGGCCGCACCAAGGCGCTCAAGGCCTATGATCGGCTGGACCGGGTCATCTACTGTTCGAGTTTTTCCAAGACCTTGTCGCCGGGTGTACGCATCGGCTGGATGATCGCCGGCAAGTTCCAGCAGGAGATCCAGCGGCTGCAGACGTTCAGTACACATTCGGCGTGCAGCGTCACGCAGATGGGCATCGCGGCGTACCTGGAAAATGGCGGCTACGACCGCCACCTGCGTTATATCCGCCAGGAGTACCGCAAGAATCTCAGCGCCTTCCAGCTGGCGGTGCAACAGTACTTCCCCGAAGGCACGCAAATGAGTCGTCCCACCGGCGGTTTCATCCTGTGGGTCAGCCTGCCGGGGCGGGTCAATACCCAGGAGTTGCACGTCCGGGCCCTGCAACAAGGGATCAGTATCGCGCCGGGGTTGATCTTCAGTAACACCGAGCAGTTCAACCATTGCATTCGCTTGAACTGCGGTATCCCTTGGAATCGCGAGGCGGAACGGGCCTTGATGACGTTGGGGCTGTTGGCCACGCAGTTGTGCCAGGAGACCGCCAGCGGTTTTCTGTAGGCATCAGCGGGCTTGTCAGCGTCGGCTTATCAAGCGAGCATATACTTCTCTGCCGTAAGTGCCGTCGTATCTATGAAAGCCATTGCTCCTGCCACCTGGGTTTTGATCGGCCTGCTGACAGTCTTCCATGCCGGAGGTGTCGTGGCTGCTTCGGTGCAAGAAAAGCCGGCCGCCAGCGCCACGAAAAAGCCATCGAAAAGCGTCTCGAAGAAGCCACCGGCAGCGAAGAAGGCGCCTGTCAGGAAAACGGCTTCCTCGCAGAAAAAACGCGCGCCCATTGCCTCCAAGAGCAAATCTGCCCATGAGGTCGCCAAGACTCCATTACCGCCAGCGAACCTGGATCTGAGCCTGCCCCATGACATGGTTCAGAAACTGCAACCACCCGGGACGGTACCGCTACCCAAGCGTGAGCCGCTGCTGCCGTCGATGTTCGGGCAGAAGCCGGATCCGTTCCAGCTCAATGGCCGGCTGCTGAATAACGAGATGCAGCTGCCGCTGCGTAATTCGGAGCGTCGGGAAGTGGAGGGCGCAGCTCTGGATTTCGAATTCAAACGCTAAGTCTTCGAGCGCGAGTGCAATTCGTCGCTGACTGTTCGGTCATCTTCCATTGGTCGAAAAAACACGCAGACGGTAATTTAAAACGAGTGTTTAAGCCGTTACTCTGTGGTTCGTTATTGGGCCATTAGCCCTGAGGATGTTGTCGTCATGAAATGCCGTGAAGGCTGTGGCGCCTGCTGCATTGCCCCTTCCATCAGTTCGTCGATCCCGGGCATGCCCCACGGCAAACCGGCGGGAGAACGTTGTGTGCAATTGTCAGTCGATAACTTGTGCCGGATCTTCGGTCAGCCGGAACGTCCGGCGGTATGCTCGGGTTTCGCAGCCGACATTGAGGTCTGCGGCAACAGCAGCGAGGAAGCCATCCGGCTGATCGGCTGGTGGGAGCAGGCCACGGCGGTGTAATGGGTCTATGGACAGGGCTGAATGGCGAAGCCCAATGACGAAATTCAAATGACCGGACTTCGACAATAAGGAAAAAAACTATGGGTTCGCTGCATCGTATGGCTGTGTTGTGTGGCTTGACCGCCTTTCTGGCGACCGCAACTGCGCAGGCGGAAGACTGGCAGGTCGCCAAGGAGCGGGACGGTATCAAGGTTTCACTCAGTGAAGTGGCTGGCTCCAAGTACAAGGCCTACCGCGGCGTGACCGTCATGAAGACCACCATGGCGAAGTTGCGGGCCCTGCAGGAAGATGTCTCGGGTGCCTGTGCCTGGATTCATGAGTGCAAGACCCAGAAGCTGCTCAAGCACGAAGGCAACCAGAGCTGGACCTATACCCAGTTCAATACGCCGTGGCCGGTCACGTCCCGGGATTCGGTGCTGCAAGTCACCACCGTCGAAGGCGCTGATGGCAGCCTGACCCGTAACCTCAAGGGCGTGCCGACCTACCTCCCGGAAGAGCAGGGGTTTGTGCGAGTGGCCCAGGTCGACGGTTTCTGGAAATTCACGCCCAAGGGCGCGGACCAGATCGAGGTGACCTATCAGGTCCACACCGAGCCTGGTGGTGATGTGCCATCCTGGCTGGCCAACAAATTCGTGGTGGATGCTCCGTTCAATACTTTGAAGGCCTTGAGGGAACGGGCCGAGAAGTAATCGGCAGGCCTGATGGATGTCCACACCGAGACCGCCCTTGAGGCGGTCTTTTCATAGGTGCCGTCCAGGGAATCAGTGGAACGATTATTCCACCCCAAATGTCGAGATAGAGGTAAGCCCGGCCATGATTTGATCGAGGAGACAGCAATGCAAAAGTGGGAAATCACGTTCGTTGATGACCACGGCGAAGCGATCGCCGAGCAGTTCGACTATGACCAGGAGCCCACTATGGAGCAGGCAGCACAGTTGATTCGCGAAAGATTGCTCCCGGTGCCCGCCCAGTTGGACCTCAATGACCTGGAAGGGCGAACCGCCGAGCCAACGGTCAAGAATCTCAAATCCCAGCACAGCATTGAAATCATCAACATTAAACCGATTTCATGAAGTTCTTGGCCTGGCCCCGCTTGGCAGTGGCCATCACTTGCGGCTACTCTGCAATTGAGATCAGCGAAAGGATCGCCAAGGTCCGGTCTTGTCAGCTACATGCTTGTGTCCCGACGGTCATTTGATGCCGTATCGCTTGCAATCCACGGGTTGCCCGCACGGGAAGACGGAAAGTCTATCCATCGATCTGAGGAGGACGTTTCATGAGCACAGCCTATCAAGAAGACATCAGTACCAGCGTGTTGCGCCGCATGAAAGAAGGCGGGTTCGACTTCTCACAATTCCATCCAATCGAGTTCTACGCCATTTTCCCGGACGAGGAGCGGGCGCGCAGGGCGGCGGGTCATTTTCGGGGTGAGTCGTTGAATGCACAGATCAGCGCACGGGACGATGGTGCCTGGGCATTGGAACTGAGCCGGGTGATGTATGCCACCTACGATGACATTGGAGATTTCGAGCAAGACTTCGAGGCGGTGGTGGAGCCCTTGGGCGGCATTATCGAAGGTTGGGGGGTAAAACAGGAAATCCGGCGTCTCCAGGCCTGATATTCGTACCCTGCAACAGTACAACGGCTGACCCTCGGGTTGGCCGTTTTCGTCGGACCTGTGCTGGGGGCAGGTTACCGGAGCGGGCGGAAAGCCTCGGTATCGACGAAATCCTCGATGGTGGCCTGCGTGACTGGCTCACCGGATTCATCCCGCTGGTTCGGGAACTGGGCAACGCCATCCACAGTTCCTACCTGGAGGTCACATGAGACTCTCGATCAGCCACGAAACGGCCTACCACTACGAACAGCAGGTTCGTGCCAGCATCCAGTACCTGCGTCTGACGCCCCACGACAGCGAACGCCAGCATGTGCTGAGCTGGCAGCTCGATTTGCCGAGGCCGGTGCGCGCGCAGTTGGACCCTTTCGGCAACATCCTCCACGTCCTTACCCTGGAGGAGCCTCATGAAACGATCATCATCGGCGCACGGGGCCTGGTGGATATCGACCCTCTGCGCGAGGCCGAGCACGAGGAGCAATCAGCCTTGCCGTTCCTGCGCTTCACCCGGTTGACCGAAGCGGACGAGGCCCTTCGTGCCTTCGCTCGGGAGCAATGTCGGCAGCGCCGCGACCGCACGGCGCTGATTGACCTGATGCAGGGGGTGAACCAGCATCTGGTCTACGCCCCTGGCTCCACTGAAGTGGAAACCAGCGCAGCCGAGGCATTCGCCGGGCGTAGCGGGGTGTGCCAGGACCATACCCATGTATTTCTTGCCTGCGCTCGCAGCCTGGGCATACCGGCACGCTATGTGTCGGGCTATGTATATAGCGGGGACAGTGAACACCTGGCCAGCCACGCGTGGGCAGAAGCCTGGCTCGAGGACGCCTGGTACAGCTTCGACGTGACCCACCAGCTGTCACGTCCGGAGCGACACCTGAAGCTGGCCGTTGGCCTGGATTACCTGGATGCCTGCCCGGTACGTGGCCTGCGTCGTGGCGGCGGTGAGCAGATGCGAGCCAGAGTGGCCGTGACGCCGGCACCGGTGATCACGGTGCAGCAGCAATGACGACAGGGCCGTCGCGATCATTGTGGCGAGGGGATTTACCCCCGTTCGGCTGCGCAGCAGTCGTGAACCAGGGCTTTGCCACCCAGCGGGGCGGTGCGACGGTTCGCTAGATCCCCTCGCCACAGGAGCAGGTCGCAACATAGGGCCAGCAGCTTATTGGCTCAACGGCTGTTTACGCCCCGCCATATGCTTCAGGTAGCCCACCAACAGATCCAGCTCCGAGTCCGGCAGCACGGCCGCTGAAAACGCCGGCATCTTGCCTTGGGGCCAATGACGCAGGCCTTGCGGATCGCGGATATAGCGCTTGAGGAAATCCCCCGAGAAATATTCCGTGGGGTTGAAGGGAATATTCAGGTCCGGGCCAAACTGCGCGTCACCTGCACCGTTGAGCCGATGGCACGCCAGGCAATTCTTCTGGAACAGTTCGAAGCCCTTGTTGACCGGATCGTCCTTGGCCAGGCTGGGCGCCGGCAGCAGGGCGGGGAAGCGCTCGGCCACGGCTGACATGCGCTTGATGCTCGCCACTGCGTACGGCCATTGTTCCGGGCTGATATGCCCCGCTTGAGGATCGGTCCACACCAGATAGAACGGTCCAGCGCTGGGCTTGCCCTCTCCCAGGGAGGGCCAAGGGGCGGCCGGGTCTTCGACTGCCAGCCAGGCGCGTGCACCGTTCTTATTGAGTAATGGCGCCGCGGACATTTCGGCGGCGAAACCGTCCAGGGCCACGGCCTGAAGGTGATCATCCGGCTGGACACCCGTCAGCAGCGTCGTCAGTGGCACGGCGCGATAACTCATCGGTTTCTTATAGGAAACGTCGTCGGGTATCTGGATCGTTCGCGCTTCAGGATGCTTGAGCAGTTCTTCGGTTTGCCAGGTACGCGCAGTCGCGCCCAGTTCCAGTACCAGTTGGGCGGCATACAGGGGCGTGCTGAGCAGCAACGCCCCGAGCAGGATGAGAGCTTTCAATGGATCGCTTTCCATGTCGAGAGAGTGACGCAAAGGTTGGCACAGCCAACGCCGCTCGAACAACGAGCCCGTCACATTTTTTGGCGACACAATGGATGGCGATACCGCTCATTGTTGATGCAGACACCCACACGCAGTGTTCAGCCGATCACCTTGGGAATATTCGGCAAAATCAACAGCAACGTCGTGGCGAAGAGAATGAGTCCGGCTTGACGAACTTTCGAATGTTTGAACATGGCTGACCCGCCTTTTTTGTTATTTCCTGAGCCAGCCTGCATAACTCCGTAACGGCTGGCGTTGCACTTCCTGTCTGACAAGCGCCTCGGCAAAACCCGACGACTCTCTTGTACAAGGATTACATTAGGGGCCGCAGCCGCGTTGGCTTAGATCCAATTCGTATCAGTTTTAATTATGTCGCTATGAAAACGCTATGAGGCTTATTGCCACCTTCTTGCGGGTCCCTAAGCTAGACAGCTTGCGTTCCTGAATCGGTTAACCCGATAGCAGGCTACCGTTCGTCTGACCGTGGTCGTCAATGCGGTTGAGCGCTCGGGTCATTGAATCCGGGGCCGCTGGGCTTATGGTTGGAGGCATTGCGTTTTCCGTCGTGGTTCGAGGATGTCATGACCCAAGCTTTGATTTTCGATGCCCTGCGCACCCCCCGTGGCAAGGGCAAGGTCGACGGCGCCCTGCACAGCGTCAAGCCGGTGAACCTGATGGGAGGATTGCTTCAAGCCTTGCAACAGCGCATGGACCTGGACACCCGCCATGTCGACGACATTGTGCTCGGTTGCGTGACACCGGTAGGCGAGCAGGGGGCCGACATTGCCAAGACCGCCGCCCTGATGGCCAACTGGGATGTCAGCGTTCCGGGTGTCCAGCTCAATCGGTTCTGTGCCTCGGGCCTCGAAGCGGTGAACCTGGCCGCGATGAAAGTGCGCTCCGGGTTTGAGGACCTGGTGGTGGCCGGTGGTGTCGAGTCGATGTCCCGGGTGCCGATGGGCAGCGACGGCGGCGCCTGGGCGCTGGACCCGCAAGCCAACCTGCACGGTCACTTCGTCCCCCAGGGCATCGGTGCCGACCTGATCGCCACGCTGGAGGGCTTCAGTCGCGAAGACGTCGATGCCTACGCGCTGAATTCCCAGGAAAAAGCCGCGCGGGCCCGGGCCGACGGCTCTTTCAACAAGTCTCTGGTAGCGGTTCAGGATCAGAACGGCATCGTGCTGCTGGACCATGATGAATTCATCCGTGTCGACACCACACTCGAAGGTCTGGGCAGGCTCAAGCCGAGTTTCCAAGCGATGGGCCAGATGGGCTTCGACGCCACGGCTTTGCGGGTCTACAGCCATGTCGAGCGGATCGACCATGTGCATACCCCTGGTAATAGCTCGGGGATCGTCGATGGCGCGGCGCTGATGCTGATTGGCTCTGAAGCCAAGGGGCGCGCCCTGGGCCTGCAGCCTCGGGCGCGGATCATCGCCACGGCCGTCACCAGCACCGATCCGACCATCATGCTCACCGGTCCGGCGCCGGCCACCCGCAAAGCCTTGGCCAAGGCCGGTTTGCGGGTGGAGGACATCGACCTGTTCGAGGTCAACGAAGCCTTCGCCTCGGTGGTGCTCAAGTTCATCAAGGACATGGCCATCGACCCTGCCAAAGTCAACGTCAACGGTGGCTCCATCGCCATGGGGCACCCCTTGGGGGCAACGGGGTGCGCCATTCTCGGCACCCTGCTCGATGAACTGGAGGTGCGTCGCCTGCGCTACGGGCTGGCGACTTTGTGTGTGGGCGGCGGCATGGGCATTGCCACTGTTATCGAACGCCTCTGAGCCGACTTCAAGGAACAATTTCAATGACCTCTGCCATTCGTTACGAAACCGGCCAGGACCGGATCGTCGTCCTGACAATGGACCTGCCTGGCCAGAGCGCCAACACCATGAACGCTGTGTACCGTGAAGCCATGGCCGGCTGTGTGGCCCGTCTGGTTGCCGAAAGAGATTCGATTGCCGGCGTGATTGTCACCTCGGCCAAGAAGACCTTCTTCGCCGGCGGCGATCTCAACGAGTTGGTCGCGGTCGGCAAGTCCGAGGCCAAGGCGTTCTACGAGATGACCCTGGGGCTCAAGGCGCAGTTGCGCGCCCTCGAGACGCTGGGCAGACCGGTGGTGGCCGCCATCAACGGTGCGGCGCTGGGCGGCGGCTGGGAGATCTGCCTGGCTTGCCATCATCGCGTGGCCCTGGATCATCCGTCGGTGCAGATCGGGCTACCGGAAGTCACCCTGGGCCTGTTGCCGGGCGGCGGCGGGGTGGTGCGGATGGTGCGCCTGCTTGGCCTGGAGAAAGCCTTGCCGTATCTGCTCGAAGGCAAGCGGGTCCGCCCTCGACAAGCGCTACAGGCCGGGTTGATCGATGAACTGGCGGTCGATCGTGATGAGCTGCTGGCCAAGGCGCGGGCCTGGATCCTCGCCAATCCGGATGCGGTCCAGCCTTGGGACGTAAAGGGCTATCGGATTCCCGGGGGCACGCCGTCCGATCCGAATGTCATGCAGACGCTGGCGATTGCCCCTTCGATCCTGGGCAGCAGGACCCAGGGTTGCTTGCCGGCGCCAGAGAAAATCCTCTGTGCCGCGGTGGAAGGTGCCCAAGTGGGTTATGACGCGGCGCACCTGATCGAGACCCGCTATTTCACTGAGCTGACCACGGGCCAGATCGCCAAGAACCTGATCGGTACGCTCTGGTTCCAGCTCAACGAGATCAAGGCCGGAGGCTCGCGCCCACAAGGTTTTGCGCCTTATCTGACAAAAAAAGTCGGTGTGCTCGGCGCTGGCATGATGGGGGCTGGGATTGCCTGCGTCAGCGCCCTGGCCGGTATCGAGGTCGTCCTCAAGGATATCGACCTGGCCGCGGCTGAAAAGGGCAAGGCCCGTTTGGCCGCGCTGCTGGACAAACAGGTCGCCCGCCAGCAGATCAGCGTGCAGCAGCGCGAAACCACGTTGGCGCGGATCCACGCCACTGACAACGATGCGGACCTGTCCGGTTGCGATCTGGTCATCGAAGCGGTGTTCGAGGATCGCGCCCTGAAAGCCAAAGTGTCGGCGGCCGCCCATGCGGCAGCGGGGCCGGATGCGGTGATCGCCTCCAACACCTCGACGTTGCCCATCACCGGCCTGGCCGATGCGATTGCCGACCCGACGAAATTCATCGGCCTGCATTTCTTCAGCCCGGTGGAAAAAATGCCACTGGTGGAGATCGTCAAGGGGGTCCACACCAGCGAGGCAACCCTCGCTCGTGGTTTCGATTTCGTCGTGCAGATCAACAAGACGCCGATTGTGGTCAATGACGGTCGCGGTTTCTTCACGTCGCGGGTATTCGGCACCTTTGTCCATGAGGGCATCGCCATGCTTGGTGAAGGGGTGAGTGCGCCGATGATCGAGACCGAGGCCCGCAAGGCCGGGATGCCGGTCGGGCCTCTGGCGGTTTCCGACGAAGTTTCTCTCAGCTTGATCAGCCATATCCGGGCCGAAACCGCCAAGGGCCTTCAAGCAGAAGGGAAAGCGCCGACTGAGCATCCGGCCTTCGCCGTGATTGACGTATTGCTCGAGGAGTACCAGCGGCCGGGCAAAGCCGCCGGGGCCGGTTTCTATGAGTACCCGGTCGGTGGACAGAAACATCTGTGGCCGGCGCTCAAACGTCGTTTCGAGGATGCCGACAGGCAGATTCCGCCCCAGGACATCCGTGATCGCTTGCTGTTTATCCAGGCCCTGGAAACCGTGCGTTGTGTGGAGGAGGGCGTGCTCATGTCGACGGCCGACGCCAACGTTGGTTCGATCTTCGGGATCGGTTTCGCGACCTGGACCGGCGGTGCGTTGCAATTCATAAACCAGTACGGCCTGCGGGACTTTGTCGCCCGGGCCCAGTACCTGGCCGAGCAATATGGCGAACGTTTCTCACCGCCAGCCCTGTTGCTGGAAAAAGCCGCCAGACAGGCGTTGTTCTGATGGCGGGGGGCTTGCCTTGAGGGGTGTTTCAAGGCAGGCTCTGGGGTGTGCAATATTCCCATCACCGTGTCAGGTATTTTTTATGTCCCTACGCATCTGCATCCTCGAAACCGATATCCTGCGCCCCGAGCTGGTCGATCAATATCAGGGTTACGGGCAGATGTTCCAGCGTCTTTTTTCACAACAGCCTGTCGCGGCCGATTTCGCCGTGTACAACGTCGTGGATGGCCAATATCCGAGCGATGATGAGGTGTTCGACGCCTACCTGGTGACCGGTAGCAAGGCCGATTCCTTTGGTACCGATCCCTGGATTCAAACCCTCAAGAAATATCTGCTGGACCGCTACCAGCGTGGCGACAAACTGTTGGGTATTTGCTTCGGCCACCAATTGTTGGCGCTGCTGCTGGGCGGCAAGACCGAACGCGCGACCCAGGGCTGGGGCGTCGGCACGCATCGCTACAAACTCGCCGCCAAGGCCCCGTGGATGAGCCCGGTGATGGAAGAACTGACCTTGCTGATCAGCCATCAGGACCAGGTCACCCAGCTGCCCGAAAACGCTACGGTCATCGCCTCCAGCGATTTCTGCCCGTACGCCGCCTACCACATCAATGATCAGGTGCTGTGCTTCCAAGGCCACCCCGAGTTCATCCACGATTACTCCCGGGCGCTGCTGGAGCTGCGCCAGCAACACCTTGGCGAGCAGGTCTACAGCCAGGGTGTGGCGAGCCTGGAACAGGAACATCACGGCACGACCGTGGCAGAGTGGATGATGCGTTTCGTCGCTCACAAGCCCCAGGCAGAAACGGCTCAAGGCTGAAGATTTTCATGTGGGAGCGAGCCTGCTCGCGATAGCGGAGGGTCAGTCGACAACAGTGGCGACTGATAAACCGCTATCGCGAGCAGGCTCGCTCCCACAAGGTTATGTGTACATGGGTCAAATGGGGATAAGGTCTGCCTACAACCACCCCGACCGCTTGAAGCTGGCCCATAACGCGGTGCATCCCACGGTAATCACTCCCAGCACCGTGAAATAGCCGTAGTGCCAACTCAGCTCCGGCATGTCCTGGAAGTTCATCCCGTAGATCCCGGCCACCGCCGTCGGAAACGCCAGGATCGCCGCCCATGCCGCGAACTTGCGTTGCACCACACTCTGGCGTGACGCTTCGAGCAGCACGCCGACTTCGATGGTCTGGCTGGCAATGTCCGCCAGGGTCGTCAGGTCTTCCATCTGCCGCGTGACGTGGATCTGTACATCGCGAAAGTACGGACGCATGTTCTTGTCGATAAAAGGAAAGTTCAGCTTCTGCAACTCCTCGCTGATCTCCACCATCGGTGCTGCGTAGCGGCGCAGGCGCAACACGTCGCGACGCAAGCTGTGCAGCTTCTGGATGTCCCGCTCGTTCAAGGCGCTGCACAGCACATGGTGCTCCAGCTCATCGATCTCGTTATGAATGGCTTCGCCCATCGGCTGATAGTTTTCAATCACGAAATCGAGGATGGCATAGAGTACGAAATCTTCCCCATGCTCCAGCAGGAGTGGGCGAGCCTCACAGCGTTGTCGGACATAGGCGTAGGAGGCCGAGTGTCCATTACGGGCGGTGATGATGTAGCCCTTGCCGGCGAAGATATGGGTTTCGATGAATTGCAGCTTGCCGTCCTTGCGTATCGGCGAGTACGTGACGATGAACAGCGCATCGCCGAAGGTCTCGAGCTTGGGGCGGCTGTGCTTCTCCATGGCATCTTCAATTGCCAGTTCGTGCAGGTTGAATTGACGCTGCAGATTGGTCAGTTCCTGGACACTGGGTTCTTCGAGGCCGATCCACACAAAATGCCCTGGTTTTGCGGCCCAGGCGCTGCCTTCGTCGAGGGTGATATTGGTGACTTTCTTACCGGCGCTGTAAACCGCAGCAGCAACGACTCTACCCATGATGGTGGTTCACTTCTTATTGGCAAATGGCAGTGGCAGGCACCGTGCAGCTTAGCGCGCCCTGTTGCATGAGAGTCAGCAAAATCCGCTGAGTTCTCCAATAGAAGACGCGTCGTGGGAAGAGGCTGTGCTCAGCCGGCCTGCAATTGGCTGTCCATCGCCACGATGCACGCCTGCATCTGCTCTCGGCACTGGTCGATGAGGCGGGGCATGTCGTCCAGGGTCAGCCCTTGCGTAGGAATCGCCGGCAGTGAGCGTATGAGAATGTCACCGCTATGCCAGCGGTTGAGGTGCATGTGCTTGATGTAGCGGCTGACGCATACCGGAACAATCGGCACCCCGGCGGCGATGGCCATCTGAAAGGCGCCTTTCTTGAACGGCAGCAAATCCCCGCCAAGATTGCGGGTGCCCTCCGGGAACACCCAGATGGAAGTCTGTTCATGCTGCAGCGTGTGGGTCGTGGTCTGCATGGCGCGGCGCGCCTTGATCGCGTTGCCCCGGTCGATCAACACGTTACCCGCCAGCCAGAACAACTGCCCGAACAGCGGCACCCACTTCAGGCTCTTTTTGCCGATGCACACCGTGCGGTGGGGCACCACATTGCCGAACACGAACAGGTCATAGTTGGATTGGTGGTTGGCGATGATCACGCAACTCTGGGGTTTATCCACCAACATCTCGACATCAGCCCTGACCCGTAGGCCCAGAATCCGCATGGCGGGCCAGGCATACAACCTTGCGCATAAACGGCTGTTGTCCGGGTTGAAGGGGCGGCACAGACCCAGAATCACACCCAACACGCCCGCGATAAGAAAATGCAGACCCATCAGCGACATACGCAATACGAACAACATCCACAGGCCCACCGGGACAAAAAGGTGGCGCAGTGTACGAGTGTGCACTGCTTTCGGCAATTGCCCCTAGGGAGGGGGGAGATGGGCGGTGTTCGAGGGCATGTTTTCAACGGAGGGAGAGCCGCAGGCTAGAGCAGCCTCAGCTTCTGTGGGAGCGAGCCTGCTCGCGATGGCAGAGGTACATTCAATAGATAATGTTGCTGATGTACCGCTATCGCGAGCAGGCTCGCTCCCACAAGGATAAACAGGGATCAGCCCTGGTATTCCTGGTCCAGCAGGATTGCAGTGTCCAGGGACTCCAGCAGTGCCTTGCGCACTTTCAGCTTGGTGTTCTTGTGCGCTTTCATGTTGATTTTCTGCAGTTGGCGCGCCGCTTCCAGCGCCGCATTCTGCAACTCCTGCGCCGACACCACTTTATCGAGGAAGCCAGCATCCACGGCGCTCTGCGGGTTGAACATCTCGCCATTGATGACCGAGCGATGAAACGCGGATTTGCGCAAGCGATCACGGGCCAGCTCGATGCCGGCGTGGTGCATTGTCATGCCGATCTGCACTTCGTTCAGGCCAATGCTGAACGGCCCGTCCACGCCGATGCGGTAGTCTGCCGAGAGCAACAGGAATGCGCCTTTCGCCACGGCGTGGCCAGGGCAAGCAACAACGACGGGGAAGGGGTGTGACAACAGGCGACGGGCCAGGGTCGAGCCGGCGGTGACCAGGCCTACCGCCTCCTTGGGGCCGGCCGTCATCACCTTCAAATCATAACCACCTGACAAGATCCCCGGTTGCCCGGTGATGATCACGACTGCCCGATCCTCTGTCGCCTGATCCAGTGCAGCGTTGAACGCTGCAATGACGTCCGGTGAGATGGCATTGACCTTGCCGTTGTTCAAGGTCAGGGTCGCGATACCGTCTTCGAGATGGTAGGCAATCAGGTCGCTCATGACGCATTCCTTGTAGGAGAAGTGCCGCAAACGTTACCCACCGTCGCGGATCAGGTAAAGCGCCGTGACTGACTCACCGGTCAGCCCCGGGCCGTATAAACAGTCTGTCCCGCCCGGGCGGCCGTGTCTGCATCCGTCAGGCGGCATACATGTCGACCGGAGATTGGCCGGTTTGCCCTGTTCCGTTGCGTTTGAAATCCCGGAACACCTTAACCGCATGAAAATTCTGAAAAAAACCTTTGCCATCGGAAAGGCTTTCGACTACATTAGCGCGCCTCGACAGACTGAACAGTTTGCCGAGACACGGTGAAGTGTCCGAGTGGCTTAAGGAGCACGCCTGGAAAGTGTGTATACAGGAAACTGTATCGAGAGTTCGAATCTCTCCTTCACCGCCACATTCTGCAAACACAAACCCCTGACTTTCCTAGAGAAAGTCGGGGGTTTGTGTTTTTGGTGTCTGGAAATTGATGATTCGGGGCCAAGCATGCTTCATGCCCTGAACAGAACCGGGCCTCTGGCATCGTTTCGAGGATGAAACTACCCTGAAGCCTATTGCTCCCTGTTTGGAAATGGAAAAAATGAAAAGGATTTCGTCGGCAGCAGTCGCATTGACGCTGCTCATCACTTGCTCAACTACCGTTCAAGCTGACGCAGCTTCGCTTGACGAGGCACGTGCGCTCGTTGCCCAGACCGGTTTGGGCAGGAAACTCTCCTCACTTGCATTGTTGACGGCGAAGGGCACGACGACCTACGCGACGATCGCCGATAAGCTTGGAAACGCCAGCGCGAACAGTGCGTTATCCGACGAGATCAATGCGCTGCTGCCGCAATACCAGCCCAAGTGGAATGAGAGTCTTGCCAGAGCCTATGAGAAATCCTTCTCCGAGGAGGAGTTGTCATCGCTCGTTTCGCAAGGTCGCGCTTCACAATACGCGCCAGAAGTGAGAGAGCGACAAGCCGGAATTGGTCGCTACATGCAAGCCAATGCCCAGCCCATCCTGGTTTCGCTCGTCTCTGACGCGCTCAAGGCAACATTGTCCAAATATGTTCAGCAATAGGCCGCGGGGTGAAACCCGACCCGGACTGTTGCGTGTGCAGCCTGCCCATAAGCATCACTTCAATTGGCTAAGCTCGATTCAGAACAAAGGAATTGCTGAATGGTCTGTTGAGTAGCCGAAATCCAACCCACCCGAGGTAGCGCAATGAGCCTGATCGATTGTCCTGAATGTTCTTCCCGTATTTCCGACAAGGCATACGCTTGCCCTCAATGCGGCAACCCCTTTCGCGAGCCCAGCTTTCGCCTGACGGAGAAGAACGTCGGGCAGATTGCCGGGGTGACTGGGGTCTGGCTGACCGCGCCGTGGATCGCACGCATGGTGTTCGGCGTGGTGCTGGTGATAGCGGTGGCGGCGGTGTTGATTCTGCGCTGAAGCATACCGGCATCAACCATGAGCTCATGGCCCAGTTACCCAACCTCGAAGTGGTAGCGGTCAACGGTGTGGGCGCCGATGCGGTGGACCTGGCTTACGCCCGGGATTGCGTGATCCGCGTGACCGCCGCCATCGCGGGCAAGCCCGGCTCCCACAGGTCTGGTGGCGTCCGCAAAGGTTGCGTCCACCTCAAATCCAATGTGGGAGCGAGCCTGCTCGCGATAGCGATGGGACAGTTTCAGAGGTGTGATGCCACTCTCCCACCCTCATGACTGAAATCGATCGGCCAACCTCTTCAAGCGCATACAAACGCCTCGATCCTCCAGGGTCATTTGCAGGAGGAGGTTATAGCCGTTGCTGCTGACGTTGTGGGCTGTGAAGTTCATCTGGCCTTGACTGTACAGGTCTACTGCAAAGTGGCAACGCCCGGCACCTCCATGTTTATCCGGCGCCAGAACGCTTCGGCAAAGCTGTAGACCGAGAAGGCGATCAATCCCAAGGCCATCAACATCAGAACAATACTGCCGGCGGGCAGGTTCTGGAGGGCATCGAGCGCCTCCCTCATTCCCGGTGGATCCATGGCCTTATAGCTTGAACCACTGATCAGCAGCAGGAAGGCGATTTCGATGAAGACCACGCCACGGGCGACAAGACCGAATCGCGACACCGGACGGACGTAGCGCATGACGTCTTCGTCCGCTTCGAAGTACTTCTCGAACGAAGCCCTCCAGCCCTTGATGATATGAGCGAGGCCTGTGCCCAGCGGGACCAGTGCAACCAGATAGATCAACAGATTGGAGTGCTCCCAGGACAGCAGATGGGCCAGCAAGTCCCGGGTTTGTCCACCGCCTGAACCGCTGGAGCTTCTAAGGCCGCTGATAAGCAGGCCCAACGCGAAAAAGGCCAGCGCACCGTTGACTGCCCCTCCCGCCAACAGACCTGCGCGTATCACCAGGCCTTTCAAGTCTTTGCCATGATGGTCCACGTCTTGCGTCGCTTGCAGGATGCGCCAGCCGGCGAAGGCGAGCAGGCCCGCTACCACCAGCCCGACCAATACGTGCCCGAATGGCTGACTCAGCAATGCCACCAGGCTTTTGTGGCTGTCCTTGGGTTTGCTCGAATCCTGAGCCGCCAGCAAAGCGAAAATGCCGATGATCAAGTAGATAATGCCTCGGGCGGCGTAACCACCCCGAGCGAGTACAACAAGGCCCTTTTGTGCGGACATGGTCTGATTCCGAAGACGTGATAAAGAGACGTGATAAGGAGAAGACCCGTCGAGGTGGGAGGCGTTCGATCGAAGTGAAAGGCAGCGTAGCGGCGGCATGGGAGGACGGCTGCGCAAGCCCGTTGCAGCGCTTGGCGGTTCAACCGTCTTTCAAGGAAACAGTTCGACAGTTATCGGCGCAACACCAATAACCCCGCACCCAGGATCAGCGACATTCCACCCCAGGTCAGCCCGTCCGGCACTTCGTCAAACAGCCAATACCCCCAGAAGCAGGCAAAGACCAGGTAGGCGTAGTCAAACGTGCCGATCAGCGCGGCCGGTGCAATTTGATAGGCCCTTGCCGTCGCGGTATTGATTGCAATCAGGGCGATGGCATAGCCGCAGACAAAGACCAGCCCCTGTCAGTCAGCGTATCGATGCTTCGAGGCCCGAACAGCCTTGTCGGTTCTGGAACGCCATCCCCCAATCGACTGATCTACAATGGCCTCTCTTCAGCAGAGGCCGGTCTTTCGTGGATGTGTTTTCCCTGATCTACAAACGGCTGATCGAGTGGGTCATCACACCCATTACCGAACAGTTCTACAGCATTTTCAGCTTCAATGGCCGTCTCGGGGTTTTGTTCCTCTGCGCCTCCTATGGCGTGGCTTATGGCCTGTTCCGCTTCAGGAAACAGCACGGGCTGACCGACGCTCCTTCGTTCTGGCAGTTCATCGGTGGCAGTCGGGTGTATTTTCATCGCTCTGCGTGGCTGGATTGCCGCTACTACCTACTGCGCAAGATCCTCAAGCTCGCACTGGTATTGCCCATCGTTCATCTGGTCGATCCGTACATCCTGCGATCCGGAGACTACCTGGCATTCTTCAACAACCTCTGGGGCGCGCGGCCGCGCCTGGGGGACGGGTTATCACTGGCTTTGCTCTATGGGCTGGGGGTGTTCCTGGTGAAAGACTTCGCCCACTACTGGGTGCACCGGGCGTTTCACTCGCGCTGGCTGTGGGCTTTTCACAAGGTCCATCATTCAGCGCCGGTGCTGGTACCGGCGACAGCGAGCCGGATTCATTTTGTGGAGAGGATTGTCGGAACCCTGAGCATTACCGCCTGCCTTGGCCTCTACGTCGGTACTTTCTGGTACCTGAGCGGCGGTGAGATCAGCCACTACAGGCTGTTCGGTGTGACCTACGTGGTGTTCATCTTCAATAGCCTGGCGGCTAATCTGCGCCATACCCACGTCTGGCTGTCATTCGGCCCGGTGCTCGAACACGCGCTGAACAGCCCCGCCCAGCACCAGATTCATCACAGCGATGCGCCACGTCACTTCAACCGTAACTTCGGCACGAACCTGTCGCTCTGGGACTGGATGTTCGGCACGCTCTATGTCACCAGCGCCCGGCCCGAGCCTCTGCGCTTTGGCACAGGGGAACAGGATCACCGGCGATACCTGTCGGTGTACAGCCTGATTGTCACGCCCTTTGTCGACATTGCCGGCAAGTTGCCGGGGAAACGCTTGCGAGGAATCAAAACGCAGACGCCGTATTCATAGCGCCTGTCGTGGCAGCGCTAGCGGATACAAGAAAACAAGAAACCTCCTACCTTCCATACAGAAACGTCCAAAGCCGAGAAGAGTTATCGTGCAATCTCAACGTTTAAGGCCTTGAAATGAGGTCGCATCCTTGGGAGGTTGGGAATGGAATCGCGTGTAGTGAAGCTTGAGACCCATGTCGAATATATCCGGCATGAACTGAATGGCATGGGCGTGGGCCTGCGGGAACATCGCACTGAAACCAGGCTGGACTTCAGGGTTCTGTTCGCGGCCTTGATCGTGGCCTCACTGGGACTGGCCGGGATGATGGCTAAAGGTTTCGGCTGGTTATAAATGAGAAGCCCCTGATTCAGGTTGAGTCGGGGGCTTTAGTTTCTAGCGTTTCTACTTTTCACGAAACATCGCGCAGCTCCTGTGGGAGCGAGCCTGCTCGCGAAGGCGGTGTGTCGGCTGCTCACGGTGCGCCAATCCGATTTTCCCAAGATATGTAGGAGGTCACCGTAGGCCAATCAGCCATCTCTGCCGCCCCCCTACGATTTAATACGCTCCGTCCTTCAGAATCCGTCGCACATTCCCACACTCAGCGGGATAATACGCACCAGTCTGAAGCCGGAGCGCTTCGTACCTCGATTGAATGGGCGGCAGAAGGATCTAATGCAATGACAGACTGGCTGCAAAGCTATGGGGAAATGGCCGAGCGGGTGCGGTGCCATGATTGGGCGAGCACGCCCCTTGGGTCGCCGACGCAGTGGCCCGATGTATTGAAGACCACCGTGGCCCTCAGTCTCGCCTCGCATTTTCCCCAGGCCATTGTGTGGGGGGCGGATCTGATCATGCTGTACAACGACGCTTTCGTGCCCATCCTCGGTAATAAGCCCGATGCACTGGGGCGGCGGTTCGATGAGGTCTGGCGGGAAGCCTGGAGCGACATCGGCCCGATCGTGCAGGGGGCCTTCGACGGGCAGGCGACCTATATCGAGAATTTCCCCCTCGTCATCGAGCGTGGCGACGGTCCCGAGCAAGCTTATTTCACCTTCTGCTACAGCCCCATCCGTGACCAGTTCGGCAAGGTCGTGGGCATGCTGGATACCGTCACCGAGACCACCTCGACGGTGTTCATGAACCAGCGCCTGGCTGTGCTGGATGCCATCGGTACCGCCGTGGCGAACGTCACCGATCCGCAGGACATCATGGCGGCCACCACGCGAATCCTGGCGGCGCACCTGAACCTGTCCAATTGCGCGTATGCCGACGTGGACGAGGACGAAGACGGCTTCACGATTCGCGGCGACTGGGCCAGGGCGGGCTCGCCCAGTATTGTCGGGCATTACCGGTTGGCCGATTTCGGTCGACTGGCGATTACCAAGCTTAGGGCCGGCAAGGCATTGGTGGTCAACGACAACCTGGTGGAGCTGGCACCACAGGAGGCGGCGACGTTCGAGTCCCTTGGGATCGCGGCGACCATTTGCGTTCCGCTGATCAAGGGCGGACGGTTGACGGCGCTGATGGCGATCCATGACAAAACACCCCGGCGCTGGTCTTCCTACGATCTGGCGCTGCTCAAGGAAGTCACCGAGCGATCCTGGGCCCATATCGAACGCGCCCGTGCGGACGCCGCCGTGCGTGAAGGCCTCGCGGCCCTGGCCGAGTTGAATGCAACGCTTGAGCAACGGGTCGAGGAGCGCAGCAGGCGCCTGAAACAGACGGAAGCTGCGCTGCGTCAGTCGCAAAAACTCGAGGCCATCGGCCAGCTCACCGGCGGCGTGGCCCATGATTTCAATAACCTGCTGACGATCATCCGTTCTTCCGTCGACTTCCTGCGCATGCCCGATCTGTCCAATGAGCGCCGCCAGCGCTACATGACCGCGGTGTCCGAAACGGTGGATCGTGCCGCCAAACTGACCAGCCAACTACTGGCCTTTGCCCGACGCCAGCCGTTGAAACCGGAAGTCATTGATGTCGGCAAGCAGGTGCGGAACCTGGGGGACATGCTGGAAACCATCACGGGGGCGCGAATGAAGGTCAAGGTCGAGTTGTGCGACCGACCCTGTTACATCCGTGCGGATCTGAGCCAGTTTGAAACGGCCCTGATCAACATGGCCTTGAATGCCCGGGATGCCATGAGTGGCCAGGGTACATTGTGGCTTCGCCTCAAATGCGGCGAAGGCATGCCGCCGATTCGGGGTCATGCCGGGTCTGGCCAGCCCTTTGTCGCGGTGACCCTGGCGGATACCGGTACCGGTATTGCCTCGGAAGATCTGGAGCACATTTTCGAACCCTTCTTCACCACCAAGGAGGTAGGCAAGGGCACGGGGCTGGGGTTGTCCCAGGTGTTCGGCTTTGCCAAGCAATCCGGCGGCAATGTCGATGTTTCGACCGTTGTCGGGGAGGGCACCGTGTTTACCCTGTACCTCCCGGAAGTCGAAGCCGAAAAGCTGCACGAACCCACCCGGGAAGAAACCACACACCTGATACTGGAAAAGGGCAGGCGCCGGGTGTTGATCGTGGAAGACAACCTGGAGGTAGGGCGCTTCGCCAACCAGATCCTGCAGGACCTGGGGTACGAAACCTCCTGGGCTACCAACGCTGAAGAAGCGCTGGAGTTGGCCGGTCCGGACGCTGCTGCATTCGATGCGATATTTTCCGATGTGGTCATGCCAGGCATCGGTGGCATCGCATTGGCCCGGGAGCTGCGCCAGCGCCGCAAGGACTTGCCGGTGGTCCTGACGTCCGGCTACAGCGAGGAGCTGGCCCATAGCGGTCGTGAAGGCTTTGAGTTCTTGTCCAAACCTTACTCGGCTGACCAGGTTTCGCGGATCCTCAGCCGGACGATGCGCGCCGTGGATTGAGTGTTTCCCTTTTGAAACAGTGGGTTCCATTCGTCGGTCGATGCTCGCGCGGTCGTGCGGTCTGTTGATGACCGGCTAGTCTCAAAGCCGTGAAGGTCGATATTGTCCAGGTAATCGGTTGATGCCGGTATCGATCTCGATGAAAAGGGGAATGGCGATGGGAGCACCGTACAGCGAGGAAAGCGCAGCTGCATATCCGATCAATGAAGGGCTGCAGTGTGGTCAATCGGCGTATCGGTCGGACTTTGGCGACGAGCCGATCAAGTCCATCCGGACGAAGGTTGCAAAAGTGCAACGCGGGGAAAAAGCCAAGTTCCTGCCCCGGGTACCTGCCAGAAAATAGCCCAAGTACAACCCCGCCACTGGCGACATATGCCGTTCATTCAAACTGGAATGAGCCTGTGGCGAGGGAGCTTGCCCGCGGTTGAATGCAGGCACTCACAAGAGGATTGCCATGCAGCCTGGCGGTGACGGGCTCCCTCGCTTCAGACTATTCCTGTCGTCGATGTAAATTTTTCTACTCTTTCTCCTGCGCGCGATTTCTTTCACGTTTCTTTCACACTCGGGAACGTAGGCTGAGCTCATCCGTTAGAAAGCAGTACCTGCCCGTTTCCCCAGCGGGCTTTTTTTTGCCTGTCATAAAACTCCCCCGACGTTCGTTGTCCAAGCAGCATGGTTGATGCCGTTTGGCGTAAACTCGCGCCCGCGCGCACCGGCCATCTTCCCCGATGCGGCATTCTTGAGGTTTTTATCATGCGTTTGACTTTGTCCACCCTGGTGCTTGGGCTGGTGGTTGCCCAAGGTGCGATGGCGGCTGGCGATGGTACCGCTGCAATCGGCGGTGGCCTTGGCGGTGTATTGGGTAATGTGGTCGGCCAGCAGATGGGCGGCAGCACAGGCGCTGCGATTGGTGCCGGTGTCGGCGGCGCGGCTGGCAGTGCGGTAGGAGCTCGCAAGGGCAGCCGTACGGAAGCAGCCATTGGCGGCGGCCTGGGTTCGGCCGGTGGTTCGATTGTCGGTAACCGCCTGGGTGGCTCCTCCGGTTCGACCATCGGCGCGGGCATTGGCGGCGCGGCGGGTGGTGCGTTGGGCAGCAACCTGTCCAACGACAACGACGGGCATTCCGGTAAGAAGCACAAGCATAAAAGAAAGCATCGCTGAATCGATGTCTGACTGAGAAAACCAGTCCGTACATAGCTGTGGCGAGGGGATAAATCCCCTCACCACAAAGTTCTGTATTGAGCCCTCATTGCGTCAACGACCGGCATGAACCCCGTGCCGGTTTTTCTTTCCAGAGCATTTGCCTGGAACGTTTACTGTCCCTTTGCCTCGAATTGATACATCCATTTGCAATGCGAGGTGTGCCATGACGCCGGAAACTGAAGGCAAGGAAGAGAAAGGCCCGTCGGGTCAGCCTTACGTCAATGATCCGGGTAATGAAGACCCTGGCTCGCTGATGGATGACGCCCTGGTTCCCTTGATCGAGACCGAGGACGAAACCCCGGAATACCCGCTACCCTCGCCAACCAATTCCCTGGGCCGCGATCAACGGCCGCCGGATGATGAGAGCGGCGCAGAGCCGGCGCCCGGCGAGGACGATGATGTCGAGGTGAGCCCGGATGACCCGGATATCGCCGGTGATGATGCTTCCGGCAAACCGAGCTGACGGCCCGGGCCGCCTGTCGATTTCCTGGCACCATCTGCACGCCCAAGTTGCCACATCAGGTAGGTACTTCGAAAAGGAGACTCACCATGATGAAGTCAAACATGACGGCGTTGACCCTTGCGGGCATTCTTTCCGTCAGTTCGCTGGTAGCTGTCGCCCAGACCTCGGGCGGCAGTCCACCCGTGGATAAAGGCGGCATGCCACCTTCGACCCAAATGGATGCCGGCCGCACCTCCGACGCTAATGGCAACGCGCTGCCTCCCGGTTCCGTGAGTGGCGGTAATGGCGGCGACGCCAACGGCAGCAGCACGAACCCTGGCACCGGTAGTGGCTCCACCAGCGGTGGCAGCACCATGGGCGACGATTCCTCCAGCAGCGGAACCGGCTCCAGCAGCAGCTCGGGCGGCTCCAGCAGCTCAAGCCAATGACCAGGCACTGATGGGACTCTGTAGGCGCTGTCGAGCGTAGCGAGGCTGCGATCTTTTCCCTACGCTCACAAGTCTTGGGAAGATCAAGATCAAAAGATCGCAGCCTCGCTACGCTCGACAGCGCCTACGGGGTGTTCGTAAGATTTTCCGTTGCCTCTTCCAGGCCCCCTCGCTATTCTGCTGAATCCTTTAAGGCAAACACGTTGCTCCGGTCGCGCCTGAGCCGTCCCCGGAATGTTGTGTTGATAACGGATCAGATGCGATGAATGCACCGTTGAAAGAGTTTGGCCCGATCAAAGCCGTGATTTTCGACATGGATGGGCTGTTGCTGGACACCGAGGGCATCTACACCGAGGTCACGTCTATCATCGCCGAGCGTTATGGGCGTACGTTTGACTGGAGCGTCAAGCAGAACATCATCGGCCGGGGTGCGGGGGATCTGGCCCGCTATGTGGTCCAGGCCCTGGAACTACCAATCACCCCGGAGGAATTCCTGGTGATCCGCGAGCCCTTGATGCGCGAGCGTTTTCCCCATGCCCTGGCGATGCCGGGTGCCGAGGAACTGGTGCGTCACCTCAAGGCCAGCGGCGTGCCCATCGCGGTGGGCACCAGCTCATCGCGCCATACCTTCGCCTTGAAAACCACCCTGCACCGGGACTGGTTCGCGCTGTTCGACTTCATCGTCACGGCGGACGATCCGGAAGTGGGCGCGGCAAAACCGGCACCGGATATCTTCCTGGTCGCGGCCCGTCGCCTGGGCGTCGATCCTGGTGATTGCCTGGTGTTCGAGGATTCACCGTTCGGCGTCACCGCCGCGAAGGCGGCGGGCATGACGGCCATCGCCATCCCGGATCCGGCCATGGCCGACGAAAAATATACCCACGCCGACGGGATCATCCGTTCGCTGAAAATGTTCCAGCCAGGGCTCTGTGGCCTGCCGGAGCTGGAGCGAGCCTGAAAACCCACGGCGGTACAACGAAACGCCGGTCATGGTTGACGCCATGACCGGCGTTTTTTTCATGCCCGGATCAGGCGCCGAAACCACCGTCGATGGTCAGGCTGGCCCCGGTGATATAGGCCGCTTCCGGACCCGCCAGGTAGGCGACGAAGCTGGCGATTTCGTCCGCCTTGCCGTAGCGCCCGACAGCCATCAGCGCCATCAGGCTGGAGGCGAAGTCGCTGTCGGCCGGGTTCATGTCGGTGTCGACCGGGCCTGGCTGTACGTTGTTGACCGTGATGCCTCGCGGGCCAAGGTCACGGGCCAGGCCTTTGGTCAGGCCCACCAGTGCGGCTTTGCTCATGGCATAAGGGGCTCCGCCGGCAAAGGGCATGCGGTCGGCGTTGGTGCTGCCGATATTGATCACCCGACCGCCTTCGCTCATGTGGCGTGCGGCAGCCTGGGTGGCGATGAACACGCTGCGTACGTTGATGGCCAGGGTCTGGTCGAAGTCTTCGAGCTTGAACTCGTCCAGCGGTGCCATTGCCAGGACGCCGGCGTTGTTGACCAGGATGTCCAGCCCGCCGAAGGCCTCGGCAGTCGCTTCGACGGCGTTGCGGATGGCATCGGCGTCGGCGCTGTCGGCCTTGATCGCCAGGGCCTTGCCGCCCGCTGCCGTGATGCTGTTCTGCAGTTCTTCAGCCTTTGCGGTTGAGCTGACATAGGTGAAGGCGACAGCGGCGCCTTCGGCGGCCAGGCGCTTGACGATGGCGGCGCCGATGCCGCGGGAACCGCCCTGGATCAAGGCGACTTTACCGTTCAGTGTTTGAGTGCTCATGATGTTCTCCAAAATGTACCGGGGCGAGATGCCGCGGCGATGGGGTGAGTATCAGGATGCGACGCCAGCTTGTGTAGACGGTCTTTGCTACAGTCTGTATCAACCAAAAGTTTAGAGTGGCGCCAATGGAGACTTTCAGCAGTATCGAATGCTTTGTGCGTAGCGCTGAAGTCGGCAGCTTTGCCGAAGCCGCACGACGCCTGAGCGTGACCCCGGCGGCAGTGGGTAAAAGCGTCGCCAAGCTTGAGGCGCGTCTGGGGGTGCGGCTGTTCCAGCGTAGCACCCGTAGCCTGACACTGACTGAAGCGGGCCAATTGTTCCTGGGTGAAGTGAGCGGCAGTCTCAATACCATCCAGAACGCCGTCGCCAACCTCGCCAGCGCGGGTGGACAACCGGCAGGTACGCTGAAGGTGAGCATGGGCACCGTGTTCGGTCGATTGTATGTGGTGCCATTGTTGGGGGATTTCCTGCGGCGGTATCCGGCAATCAATCCGGACTGGCATTTCGATAACCGTCAGGTGGACTTGATCGGCCAAGGTTTCGATGCGGCCATTGGCGGTGGGTTTGAGCTGCCCCAAGGAGTGGTCGCGCGCAAGCTGACGGTGGCTCACCGGGTATTGGTCGCAGCGCCATCCTATGTGCAGCAACAGGCTCCGGTGGTCGAGCCGGAAGACCTGGCGCAGCACCAGGGTATCTTGATCCGTTCACCGCAGACCGGTCGCATCCGCTCATGGCAACTGACCAGCCGCACCCGGCAACACAGCCCGTTGACACTGAAAGCGCGCATGACCATGAGTGATTCGGAAGCCGCCTGCGCCACCGCAAGCCAAGGGCTGGGGATTGCCCTGGTGAGTATGCCGTTCGCCGTGCCCTATCTGCAGAGCGGTGCGTTACAACGGGTCCTGCCGGACTGGTACGTCGACGACGGCAACATCTCCATTTATTACGCCGAGCACAAGCTGCTGCCGGGCAAGACCCGGGCGTTTGTGGATTTCATCATCGAGCAGTTCGCCGCGCAGGGGTTGGGGGAGCGGTTCAGTGCGGTTTGAGCCTGGCTTCAGACCGTGTCGGCCCTATCGCGAGCAGGCTCGCTCCCACAGGGTTGTGGTGTTAGAAAATCTTCTGATCACCGCAAATCCAGTGTGGGAGCGAGCCTGCTCGCGATGGGGACAACGCGGTCCAGAGCTGAGAACTCACCGCCCAAACCGCCCCGGCCAGCCAATGATGGTCTTGGGCCGAGGCGTCGCATAGGTGCGCACTTTCGAAGTCGACAGCCCCAGCCGCACCAGGGATTCGGCAATGGTCACCGCCGCCGTCACCCCATCGACCACCGGCACCCCGGTGCGTTGGCGGATCTGTTCATCGAGCCCGGCCATGCCGCCACAACCCAGGCAGATGACTTCGGCCTTGTCCTGGCTGACTGCCAGTTCGGCCTGGCGGACGATGGCTTCGACCGCCCGCTGCGGGTCTTCCTCCAGCTCCAGCACCGCCAGGCCACTGGCCCGTACCGAGGCGCAGCGGTCGTACAGGCCGGACAGCTTGAGACGGTCTTCGATCAGCGGCACGGTGCGGTCCAGGGTGGTGACCACCGAATAGGCATGGCCGAGGAACATGGCGGTGCTGGCGCCAGCGTCGGTGATGTCCACCACCGGGACGTCGAGCAGTTCCTGCAGACCTTCACGGCCATGCTCGCCGTAGCCGGCCTGGATCACCGCGTCGAACGGCTGGTCGTAGGACATCACCCGATCCATCACGGCGATGGCGGCCAGGTAACTTTCGAAATTGCCTTCAACGGATTCGGCACCGAAATGCGGGGTGAGCCCGACGATTTCGGTGCCGGGTGCGGCCACGGCCTGGGCTTGCCGGGCGATGGCCTCGGTGATGGATTCGGTGGTGTTGACGTTGACCACGAGAATTCGCATGAGCAGGTTCCTTTAACGCAGAAAAAACGGCGGCCCGGACCGGCGGGCCGCCTTGAACGATCAATGGCTGACGTTATCCACAGCGATGGATTCACCGCTGACGTCCTCGTAATACGCCTGGCGCTTGGCGATGATCAGGTACAGCAGGCCGGCAATCGAAGCGCCGATCAGCCAGGAGAACGGTGAAACACTGTCGAAGCCGGGCACCAGCGCCAGGACGATCGCGATCAACGCCGCCGGAATGAATGCCGCCACGGCCCGCAGGTTGACCCCGTTGCTGTAGAAATACGCACCGTTCGGATCCTCGCTGTACAACTGCGGCACGTTGATGCGGCCTTTTCGCAGCAGCCAGTAATCGACCATGATCACGCCGTACAGCGGGCCGAGCAGGGCACCGAGGCCAGACAGGAAGTACACGATCACCAGCGGGCTGTTATAGAGGTTCCACGGCAGGATCAGCACGGCGATGGCGGCGCTGATCAACCCGGCGCGGCGGAAGTTCAAGTACTTGGGCGCCAGGTTGCTGAGCACGAAGGCCGGGGCGACGAAGTTGGCCATGATGTTCACCGCCACAGTGACGATCAGGAACGCCAGGCAGCCGAGCACCAGGAAAAAGGTGTTGGGGATCGAGGCGATGACCTGGGTCGGGCTCTCGATGATCTGTCCGTTGATCTGGAACTGCGCACCGCACAGCAGGACCGTAATGGCGGCAAACACCAGGATATTCACCGGCAGCCCCCAGAAGTTGCCGACAATGATGGTCCGACGGCACGGCGAAGAACGGGCGAAGTCACAGAAGTTGAGCACCAGCGTGCCGTAGATCGCCAGCCACAGCGCGCCGCCGGCGAAGATATTGCGCCACATCTTGCCGCCGGTCAGCGGTTCGCGGATCGACCAGGCAATGGTTGCGTCGGCCTGGGTGTACATCCATCCGGCCAGGGCCGCGACGGTCACCAGGATCACCGGCCCGGCGAAGCCTTCGTAACGGCGTACCGTTTCCATCCCGTAGGCCAGGATCAGCAGTTGCACGAACCAGATCGACACGAAACACACCCAGCCCAGGCTCGACAGGCCAAGGATCGAGTTGTGGTCGTAGTCGGCGAAGCCTGGATGAATCGCCGTCAGCAACACCCGGAAAACCACCGACGCGAGGTAGGTCTGAATGCCAAACCAGGCGATGGCGATGACGGCCCTGATCAATGCGGGAATCTGTGCGCCGTGGATGCCGAAGCTGATCCGGCTGATGACCGGGAACGGCACCCCGGTCTTCTGGCCCATGTAGCCGGACAGGTTCATGAAACCGTACACCAGGGCCGCGCCGATCCCCAGGGACAGCAGGATCTGCCAGCCGCCCAGGCCCAGTGCATAGAGGCCGATGGCAAAGGAGTAGTTGGCGATGTTGTGTACGTCGTTGGTCCACAGGGCAAAGATGCTGTAGCGACCCCAGCGTCGACCTTCGGCCTTGGTCGGCGCCAGGTCCTTGTTGTGCAGCCTCGGACTCAAGGCCAGGGTGGCGATGGTTTGATCATCGAAGGCAGTGGTGGGTGAGGGTAGATCCAGCGCGATGTTGTTAGAGAGACTTGTACGCATTCCGGCAGGCTCCTGATTCTCGGCGCAGCGATGACTGTGCATGAGCGCGGAGCTCGGCAATCTTCGTCGCGGCGCGGCAAGCATCATTGGTGATGGGGCATCTGCAGCCTGTACGGGATAGGGCGCTTCAGGCTTGCGGATCTAAAGTGTGTGTATGTTTTATTTGGTTTGTATACAAAACACTTGTCGTCTCAAGCCAGATTTGTGCCATTCAAAGATCTAATAATGACGACCTTGATTTCGATTAGTTATCGATCAGCGATAACTTGCTGAAATTTGGTGCTAATAAATTGACCGTCGAACAGGTATTTATTTTCTTTAGAACGGGAGGGGAACGGCGAAGCTCGGCAGCAGGAAGGCGAAGGTGTAACTTTTCGGTGCATTACATGGAGGAATGCACACAAAAAATGCCACTTGAAGTGACATTTTTGTGTACAGAAAGTCCGGCTACGTTATCAAGCCTTGGATTTGCTGATGATGTTACCGGCGTGCAAGCCGCATTCCTTCTGCGTCGCTTCCTCCCACCACCAGCGGCCTTCGCGTTCATGCTGGTTCGGCAGTACCGGGCGGGTGCAGGGCTCGCAGCCGATGCTGATGAAGCCGCGCTCATGCAGGCTGTTGTAGGGCAGCTCCAGCATGCGGATGTAACCCCAGACTTCCTCGCTGGTCATTTGCGACAGCGGGTTGAATTTGTACAGGGTGCGCTCCGGCGTGGAGAACGCCGTGTCGATTTCCAGCACGGCCACCTGGCTGCGAGTGCCTGGGCTCTGGTCGCGGCGCTGGCCGGTGGCCCAGGCGCGGACGTCGGACAGCTTGCGGCGCAGCGGCTCGATCTTGCGGATGCCGCAGCATTCGCCATGGCCGTCCTTGTAGAAACTGAACAGACCCTTTTCCTTCACGAAAGGCTCCAGTTTCGTATGGTCCGGTGAGATCAGTTCGATGTCGATCTTATAGTGCTCTCGGACCTGATCGATGAACCGATAGGTTTCCGGGTGCAGGCGACCGGTGTCGAGGCTGAACACCTTGACGTTCTTGTTCAGCTTCCAGGCCATGTCCACCAGCACCACATCCTCGGCGCCGCTGAAAGATATCCACAGGTCATCGCCGAATTCGGCGAAGGCCAGCTTGAGGATGTCTTGTGGAGACTTGTTGGCATAAGTCGTGGCGAGTTCCACGACGTCAAACGATGGGCTCATCAGGCGGTTTCCTACAGGTCGGTGGCGCTGCGCGCTCTATAGGACGCTGATGGTAACAAAACCGGCCGGGACTGGCGCGTTCCTGTGCGTTGCGGCTAGAGTCGGCAGGCCGTTTGTTCCGCTCAACCGATAAACATCCAAAAATGGGAGTGTCTTGTGGAAATTGCCTGTCTCGACCTGGAAGGGGTGCTGGTCCCGGAAATCTGGATCGCCTTCGCCGAAAAAACCGGGATTGAATCCCTCAGGGCAACCACTCGGGATATTCCCGATTACGACGTACTGATGAAGCAGCGGTTGCGCATCCTCGACGAGCATGGCCTCAAGCTCTCCGACATACAGGAGGTGATTGCTTCCCTCAAGCCGCTGGACGGCGCCATCGAGTTTGTCGACTGGCTGCGCGAGCGCTTCCAGGTGGTGATTCTTTCCGACACGTTCTACGAGTTTTCCCAACCCCTGATGCGCCAATTGGGTTTCCCGACCTTGCTCTGCCATCGTCTGATCACGGATGAAGGCGGGCGGGTGACGGGCTATCAACTGCGTCAGAAAGATCCCAAGAGGCAGTCGGTCCTGGCCTTCAAGAGCCTGTACTACCGGGTGATTGCGGCGGGAGATTCCTACAACGACACCACCATGCTCGGCGAAGCCGACGCCGGCATCCTGTTCCATGCGCCGGACAACGTGATCCGGGAATTTCCGCAGTTCCCGGCGGTGCACAGCTTTGCCGAATTGAAACAGGAGTTCCTCAAGGCCTCGAACCGCAACCTGAGCCTGTAAACACAATCCCTTTGTGAGAGCGAGCCTGCTCGCGATAGCGTTGGTTCAGTTGCATTGATCTTGACTGACACGACGCTATCGCGAGCAGGCTCGCTCCCACAGGGAAAGTTGTGTGGTGGTTAGAGGCTCTGCAGGGTATCAAGCAGCACTTTGACCTTGGTAATCGACTCCTGATACTCCGCCTGCCAGTCCGAATCCGCGACAATCCCGCCGCCGCCCCAGCAACACACCTGTCCGTCCTTGACCAGCAGGCTGCGGATGGCGATGGAGCTGTCCATTTCTCCGCGCACGTCCAGGTACAGCAACGAGCCGCAATACAGCCCGCGGCGGGTGGGTTCGAGTTCGTCGATGATCTGCATGGCGCGGATCTTCGGGGCGCCGGTGATGGAGCCGCCGGGGAAGCTGCCGGCGATCAGGTCCAGGGCATCCTTGCCGTCGGCCAGTTCGCCGGTCACGCTGCTGACCAGGTGATGCACGTTCGGGTAGCTTTCCAGACTGAACAGCTCCGGCACGCGCACCGAACCGATCCGGCAGGTGCGGCCCAGGTCGTTGCGCAGCAGGTCGACGATCATCAGGTTTTCCGCCCGGTCCTTGGGGCTGGCCAGCAGTTCGGCGGCGTGGGCCGCGTCTTCGCTGGGCGATGTGCTGCGCGGCCGGGTGCCCTTGATCGGGCGGGTTTCCACATGGCCGTCGCTGACTTTGACGAAGCGTTCGGGCGACAGACTCAGCACCGCACCACCGTCGGGCAGGCTCTGGAAGCCGGAAAACGGCGTCGGGCACGCCGCCCGCAGCGCCTGATAGGCGGCCCAGGCATCCCCCTGGCAGGGCGCTCGGAAGCGCTGGGCAAAGTTGACCTGATAACAATCACCGGCCTGGATATAACCGTGGATGCGTTCGATGGCCTGCCGATATTCATCGGCGTTGAGGTCGGGAGCCATCGGGCTTTCAAGTCTGAAGCCGGCCTTTGCTGCCGGGGCTGGCTGGCTGAACAGCGCGATCAGGCGCTGGCGTTCGCTTTCGCCGCAATGCGGGTGGAACACCAGTTGGCTGGTACCGGCCTGGTGGTCGCTGACCAGCGCCCAGTCGTAGACGCCGAAGCCGGCATCGGGCAGTTGCAAGTCGTCTTTGGCGTGAGAGGGCAGGGCTTCGAGGTGTCGGCCGAAGTCATAACTCAGGTAGCCGATCAGGCCGCCGGCGAAGGGCAATTGCAGGGGGGGCGGTAGCACGGCGTGCCCCAGTTGCGTCAGTTGAGTGCGCAAACGTTGCAGGAAATCGGTACCGCTCTCTTCCGGCAGCACCGCCAGTTGTTCCAGCGGCCAAGCACTGAGCAAATCATAACGCCCACGTTCCGCAGTGGGCCGGCCGCTGTCGAGCAGCACGCTTCCCGGGGCATGACGAATCGCCGCGAAATACTCGGCGGGGTTGGCGCGGTAGGGTAATGGGTGTACGGAACAGGTCGGCATGGGCGGGGCAGATCAGCCATTGAGGCGGGGGGGCGATTGTAATCCCTGTGTAGGATTTGCTCCTAGAGGGATGTCGGAGATGAGCAAGTCCGGGGTTCTGAGCTACCTGCAGTATGAGCCCTTGTGGCGAGGGGATTTATCCCCGCTGGGTTGCGAAGCAACCCCAAACCCTGACACTTCGGTGTATCAGACAGATTGAGTTAACTTTGTTGGGGCTGCTTCGCAACCCAGCGGGGATAAATCCCCTCGCCACAGGTTTTCTATTAAACCGCTTAAGTGCTTAGCCCTCGACCGGAGGAATATGCCCAAACAACTCCTGGGCAAACGCCACCCGCTCTTCCACGGTTTCAACGACGCCCCGGGCTTTTAGCTGCTCCAGGTGTGCTTCCACGGCGTGGGTGAGCAGGCTCAGGCCGGGCGTTCAGCTCCAGAGTCTGAACGACATTGTGGCGAGGGGATTTATCCCCGCTGGGTTGCGAAGCAACCCAAAATCCTGACACTTCGGTGTATCAGACAGATTGAGTTAACTTTGTTGGGGCTGCTTCGCAACCCAGCGGGGATAAATCCCCTCGCCACAGGTTTTCTATTAAACCGCTTAAGTGCTTAGCCCTCGACCGGAGGAATATGCCCAAACAACTCCTGGGCAAACGCCACCCGCTCTTCCATGGTTTCAACCATGCCCCGGGCTTTTAGCTGCTCCAGGTGTGCTTCCACGGCGTGGGTGAGCAGGCTCAGGCCGGGCGTTCAGCTCCAGAATCTGAACGACCTTGTGGCGAGGGGATTTATCCCCGCTGGGTTGCGAAGCAACCCCAAACTCTGACACCTCGGTGTATCAGACAGATTGAGTTAACTTTGTTGGGGCTGCTTCGCAACCCAGCGGGGATAAATCCCTCGCCACAGGTTTTCTATTAAGTCGCTTAAGTGCTTAGCCCTCGACCGGTGGAATATGCCCAAACAACTCCTGGGCAAACGTCACCCGCTCTTCCATGGTTTCAACCATGCCCCGGGCTTTTAGCTGCTCCAGGTGTGCTTCCACGGCGTGGGTGAGCAGGCTCAGGCCGGGCGTTCAGCTCCAGAATCTGAACGGCCTTGTGGCGAGGGGATTTATCCCCGCTGGGTTGCGAAGCAACCCCAAATTCTGACACTTCGGTGTATCAGACAGATTGAGTTAACTTTGTTGGGGCTGCTTCGCAACCCAGCGGGGATAAATCCCCTTGCCACAGGTTTTCTATTAAGCCGCTTAAGTGCTTAGCCCTCGACCGGAGGAATATGCCCAAACAACTCCTGGGCAAATGCCACCCGCTCTTCCACGGTTTCAACGACGCCCCGGGCTTTTAGCTGCTCCAGGTGCGCTTCCACGGCGTGGGTGCGCAGGGTCAGGCCGCAGTCGTTGGCGATTTGGATGTTCAGCCCCGGCCGGGCGTTCAATTCCAGGATCAGCGGACCTTTTTCCTGATCCAGCACCATGTCCACGCCGATGTAGCCCAGCCCGCACAGCTCATGGCAGCCGGCGGCCAGCTTCATGAAACCGTCCCAGTAGGGCAGTTGCACACCGTCTACCGCGTTGGTGGTGTCGGGGTGTTTGGCGATGATGTTGTTCAGCCAGGTGCCGCGCAGCGTCAGGCCGGTGGCAAGGTCCACGCCCACACCGATGGCGCCTTGGTGCAGGTTGGCCTTGCCACCGGACTGGCGGGTTGGCAGGCGGAGCATGGCCATCACCGGATAGCCCATCAGCACGATGATGCGGATGTCCGGCACGCCTTCATAACTGATGCTCTTGAAGATCTGGTCCGGCACCACGCGGTATTCGATCAGCGCCCGGTCCCGGTGTCCGCCCAAGGAGTACAGGCCGGTGAGGATGCTGGAAATATGGTGCTCGATTTCCTCGTGGCTGATGATCTTGCCAGACACGGTGCGATAGCGGCCTTCGAAGCGGTCGGCGATCACGACGATGCCGTCGCCGCCAGCACCCTGGGCCGGCTTGATCACGAAGTCGGTGCGCCCGCCGATAATTCCGTCGAGCTTATCGATTTCCTTCTCGGTGGAAATGATCCCGTACAGTTCCGGTACGTGGATGCCGGCGGCGATGGCCCGTTCCTTGGTGATGATCTTGTCATCGACAATGGGGTACAGGCTGCGTTTGTTGTACTTGAGCACGTAGTCGGCATTGCGTCGGTTGATGCCCATGATGCCCCGGGCTTCCAGGGCCTTCCAGGTTTTCCAGAAACCGAACATTACGAGTCAGCCTTGAGAAAGGCCTTGAACCGCACCAGCTCGGTCAGGCGGTAGCCGCGATAGCGACCCATGGCCAGCATGAAGCCCACCAGGATCAGCAGGATCGCCGGGAAGGTGAAGACGAAGTACACCAGCTCCGGCACGCTCATGATCAGGTGTGCCAGGGCTGCGGCGAACAGGGTGCCGATGGCGACCTTCATGGCATGGCCGCCGCCGCGCTCTTCCCAGGTGATGGACAGGCGTTCAATGGTCATGGTCAGGATCACCATCGGAAACAGCGCCACCGACAGGCCGCGCTCCAGACCCAGCTTATGGCTGAACAGGCTGATGGCGGCGATCAGCACCACCACGAACGTCAGCACCACCGAAAGCCTTGGCAGCATCTGCAACTTGAGGTGTTCCAAGTAAGAGCGCAGTGACAGGCCCAGGGCCGTGATCACCGTGAACAGGACAATCCCGAAGCCCAGCTGAGTCTCGCGGAAAGCCAGGGCAATCAGCACCGGAGTAAAGGTCCCCAGGGTCTGCAGGCCGATCAGGTTGCGCAGCACCAGGATCACCAGCACGCCGATGGGGATCATCACCATGATCATGAACGTCTGCTGGGTTTGCAGCGGCAGGCCGTAGAGCGAATATTCGAGGAAGTTGGCGTCGGTGTTCTCGTCCGTCAGCTTGGCCAGGCGAATGGCGTTCATCTCGCTGTTGTTCATGCTGAAGGTGACGGTGGCTTTCTTGCCGCCATCGACGGTGATCAGGTTCTCATCACCGGTCCACCACAGCAGGCGGTCGGTGGGCAGGCCCTGTTCGCCGGTGTCCGGGTTGAAATACAGCCAATCGTTACCGTTGAAGCTGCGCAGCCACAGTTCCGGCGTTTGCGGCTGTTCGGCCGCCAGGCGGATGGTGTGGACCTTTTCCACCGGTACATGGGCGATGGACAGCACCAGCTCGACGATTCTGGCCTTGTTGCTCGAGGACGGGTCGCCAGCCAGCAGCAGCTTGACGTTGTCGTCGTTGAGGTTGTTGACCCGCTTGATGGCTTCGCTGATGAAGGTCTCGACGTCGGCCGAGTGCTGGCGGATCGGCGCGAGCAGGGCTTCGGCGGCGATCTTCTCCGGGCCTTCAATGGCGATGCTGTCGCGGAAGGTGGGCCCCTTGACCTTGGTTTTTTCGGCGCTGTAGCGCTTGGTCAGCACCAGGCGGTAGTAGAGGGTCTGGCTGCCTTTGGCCCGGCGGGCCGACCACGTCACTTTGCGGTTGCCGTCGATCCGGTTCACCGCTACGCCGTAATTGTTGGAAATGAAACTCTCGTTGAGGCTGACGTAGTCGCGGCTCAGGGGCGGCACGAACATCTGGATCTTCACCGGGTCCTTGGCGTTGGGTACGAACTCGACCTTGGCGTCGATGTTCCACAGGTCGTCCGTGGCGTCTTCGGTCACCGGGATGCCGAGCACGAAAATCTGATAGGCCGTCACCGACAGGCCCAGCACCACCAGGATGGCGATCAGCATTTTCAAATGGAGGGTAAGGGAGCGCATTGGAAATTACTCTGCGGTAAGAGCGGCATTGGTGCAGGCGGGTTTGCCGGCAGCGTATTTGAGACTGGGGTCGACCAGTGCGTCGAAGCGTTTGAGTGCCTCGGAACCGATCAGCAACGGGTATTGGAAGGCGCTGCGGTCGGTCAGGTTCACTTCGATGCCGCGCAGGGCCGAGCCCATGCAGATATCCAGTTCGATGACCGGCCGGGCCGTGTATTTCTTGCCTTCTTCCGGGTCGTAATCACCGGCGCGGCGTTTGATCTTGCTGACCCGGGCCAGCGGGCGTTCGATGGGGTGCGAATGGGCCGCGTCGATGGCGAGGTAGAAACGCACCCAGGATTCGCCATTGCGTTTGAAGCGCTTGATGTCGCGGGCACTGAGGGAGGCGGTCTTGGCGCCGGTGTCCAGCTTGGCGGCAACCTCCAGGTCGATGCCCTGCAGCGCTGCATATTCGTTGAGGCCGTACACGGTCTTTTCACCTGCCGCGGCGAGCCCCGGCAGGCACATGAAGCAGAGGACAGCGGATAAGGGCTTGAATGTCATAGATCCTGGTGCACGGCGTTCCGTTTATCGGTTCAGGCCCTGGCATTACTGCACAAGCTCCTTCGGTAGCCTTCTCTCTCTATTAATAAGAGCAGGAGAGCGGCAAACAGCGCGGCATTCTAGCACGGTGGTTTTCTGACGCCACCGCCGACCGGATCCGGCGGACCCAATGAAGAGACAGTTATGGTGGAGGGGGTTATTAGACGATTGTCGACAATGTGGTTTTTTGTTTTGACGTATTCGCTTTGATTGGGTAGTTTTTGCCGTATTGATTCTCAAGGTGTCGACAATATGCTCGATCAGCTCGAAACGCCGGTGCTGGCCCAGGATGATTCGGAAACCCTTTCCGAAAACGTCTTCCGGCGTATCCAGGCCGCCATCGTCAAGGGTGAGATTGCCCCCGGCAGCAAGATCTCCGAGCCCGAGCTGGCCCGTACCTACGGCATCAGCCGGGGTCCACTGCGCGAAGCGATCCATCGCCTGGAAGGCCAGCGCCTGCTGGTGCGGGTGCCGCATGTCGGTGCCCGGGTGGTGTCCCTGAGCCATGCCGAGTTGCTGGAACTCTACGAAATCCGCGAGTCCCTGGAAGGCATGGCCTGCCGCCTGGCGGCCGAGCGCATGACCCTGGCGGAAATCGACGAACTGCGCCAGGTCCTGGAAACCCACGAGCGCGACGCGGCATTTCAGGCCGGTGTCGGCTATTACCAACAGGAAGGCGATTTCGACTTTCACTATCGGATCATCCAGGGCAGCGGCAACCGCACCCTGACGCAAATGCTCTGCGGCGAGTTGTATCAACTGGTGCGCATGTACCGCATCCAGTTTTCCACCACGCCCAACCGTCCGCGCCAGGCCTTTGCCGAGCACCACCGGATTCTCGATGCCATCGCCGACCGTGACGGCGAACTGGCTGAATTATTGATGCGCCGGCACATCGACGCTTCCAAACGCAACATCGCGCGTCATTTCCAAGACAGCGCCGCCACTGAACGAGGTGAGTCATGAGTTCCAGCAAGAGCACGCCAGGCCAGCGATTCCGCGACGCGGTCGCCACCGAGCACCCGTTGCAGGTGGTTGGCACGATCAACGCCAACCATGCGCTGCTGGCCAAGCGCGCCGGCTTCAAGGCGATCTACCTGTCGGGCGGTGGCGTGGCGGCCGGTTCCCTCGGCGTGCCGGACCTGGGCATCACCGGCCTGGATGATGTGCTGACCGATGTGCGGCGGATCACCGACGTGTGCGACCTGCCGTTGCTGGTGGACGTGGACACCGGTTTCGGTTCCTCGGCGTTCAACGTGGCCCGCACCGTCAAGTCGATGAGCAAGTTCGGCGCGGCGGCGATCCACATCGAAGACCAGGTCGGCGCCAAGCGCTGCGGCCATCGGCCGAACAAGGAAATCGTTTCGCAGCAGGAAATGGTCGACCGCATCAAGGCGGCCGTCGATGCCCGCACCGACGACAGCTTCGTGATCATGGCCCGCACCGATGCCCTGGCGGTGGAAGGCCTGGAGTCCGCGTTGGACCGTGCGGCCGCGTGCATCGAGGCCGGTGCCGACATGATCTTCCCCGAAGCGATTACCGAACTGGAGATGTACAAGCTGTTCGCCAGCCGCGTGAAGGCGCCGATCCTGGCTAACATTACCGAGTTCGGCGCGACGCCGCTCTACACCACCGAACAGCTGGCCGGTGCCGACGTGTCCCTGGTGCTGTACCCGTTGTCGGCGTTCCGCGCGATGAACAAGGCTGCCGAGAACGTCTACACCGCGATCCGTCGCGACGGCACGCAACAGAATGTCATCGACACCATGCAGACCCGCATGGAGCTCTACGATCGCATCGACTACCACACCTTCGAGCAAAAGCTCGATGCGTTGTTCGCTGCGAAAAAGTAACGGGCGAAGCCCTGCAACGTGCCGATTCCCTACAAATTCAAGAACTGGAGATAGCAAATGGCCGAAGCAAAAGTACTCAGTGGTGCCGGGCTCCGTGGCCAGGTAGCCGGCCAAACCGCCTTGTCCACCGTGGGCCAGTCCGGTGCCGGCCTGACCTACCGTGGCTATGACGTTCGCGACCTGGCGGCGGATGCGCAATTCGAAGAAGTGGCTTACCTGTTGCTGTACGGCGAACTGCCGACCCAGGCGCAGTTGGAGGCTTACATCGGCAAACTGCGTCAATTGCGCGATCTGCCCCAGGCTCTGAAGGAAGTACTGGAGCGCATTCCCGCCGACGCCCATCCGATGGACGTGATGCGCACCGGTTGCTCGTTTCTCGGCAATCTGGAACCCGAGGCAAGCTTTTCCGAACAGCACGACAAGACCGACCGCCTGCTGGCTGCATTCCCGGCGATCATGTGCTACTGGTATCGCTTTAGCCACCAGGGCCAACGCATCGAATGCGTGACCGACGAAGCGTCCATCGGTGGCCATTTCCTGCACCTGCTGCACGGCAAGAAACCGAGCGAGCTGCACGTCAAGGTGATGAACGTGTCGCTGATCCTCTACGCCGAGCATGAATTCAATGCTTCGACCTTCACCGCCCGCGTCTGCGCCTCGACCCTGTCGGACCTGTTTTCCTGCATCACCGCGGCGATTGGCTCGCTGCGTGGCCCGTTGCATGGCGGCGCCAACGAAGCGGCCATGGAAATGATCGAGCGCTTCGACTCGCCGGAAGCGGCAATCAAGGGCACCCTGGCGATGCTGGAGCGCAAGGACAAGATCATGGGCTTCGGCCACGCGATCTATAAGGACAACGATCCGCGCAACGAGGTGATCAAGGGTTGGTCGAAAAAACTCGCCGATGAAGTGGGCGACACCGTGCTGTTCCCGGTTTCCGAAGCCATCGACAAGACCATGTGGGAGCAGAAGAAGCTGTTCCCCAACGCCGATTTCTACCATGCCTCGGCGTACCACTTCATGGGCATCCCGACCAAGCTGTTCACGCCGATCTTTGTCTGCTCGCGCCTGACCGGCTGGGCCGCCCACGTGTTCGAACAACGCGCCAACAACCGCATCATCCGCCCGAGCGCCGAATACACCGGCGTCGAACAGCGCAAGTTCGTGCCAATCGAACAACGCTGAGCCCGGAGGGTTTAACCGCCGGTACTGGAGAAACCCGGAACCCTGTGGGAGCGAGCCTGCTCGCGATACGTCGGGTCAGCGACATCATTGTTGGCTGACCCACCACAATCGCGAGCAGGCTCGCTCCCACAGGGGAACAGGTTCACTTCAATGCTGCGCCAGCCCCTCCTGAACCCACCGTGACCGAGTCCTGACGATGAACACAGAATTTCGCAAACCGCTGTCCGGCACTTCGCTGGATTATTTCGACGTTCGCGGTGCCGTGGATGCCATCCGCCCCGGCGCCTACGACGGCCTGCCGTACACTTCGCGCGTGCTGGCGGAAAACCTGGTGCGTCGCTGCGACCCGGCCACCTTGCGCGAGTCGCTGCTGCAACTGATCGAGCGCAAGCGCGACCTGGACTTCCCATGGTTCCCGGCTCGAGTGGTGTGCCATGACATTCTCGGCCAGACCGCCCTGGTGGACCTGGCCGGTCTGCGCGACGCCATCGCCCAACAAGGTGGCGACCCGGCGCAAGTCAACCCGGTGGTGCCGACCCAACTGATCGTCGACCACTCCCTGGCAGTGGAAAGCGCCGGCTCCGACCCCCAGGCATTTGCCAAGAATCGTGCGATTGAAGACCGCCGCAACGAAGACCGCTTCCACTTCATCAACTGGACCAAAAAGGCCTTCAAGAACGTTGACGTGATTCCGCCGGGCAACGGGATCATGCACCAGATCAACCTGGAAAAGATGTCCCCGGTGATCCAGCAACGGGACGGCGTCGCCTTCCCCGACACCTGCGTGGGCACCGACAGCCATACGCCTCATGTCGACGCCTTGGGTGTGATCGCCATCGGCGTCGGTGGGCTGGAAGCCGAGAGCGTCATGCTCGGTCGCGCATCGTGGATGCGCCTGCCGGAAATCGTCGGCGTCGAGCTGACCGGCAAGTTGCAACCGGGCATCACCGCCACCGACATGGTGCTGGCGCTGACCGAGTTCCTGCGCAAGCAAAAGGTCGTTGGCGCCTGGCTGGAGTTTTTCGGTGAAGGCGCCCAGGCGCTGACCCTGGGCGACCGCGCCACCATCTCCAACATGGCCCCGGAATACGGCGCCACGGCGGCGATGTTCTACATCGACCAGCAGACCATCGACTACCTGAAGCTCACCGGTCGCGAAGACGCGCAGGTGCAATTGGTGGAAACCTATGCCCGGCAAGTGGGCCTGTGGGCCGACAGCCTCAAGGGCGCGCAATACGAGCGCGGCCTGAGTTTCGACCTGTCCTCGGTGGTGCGCAACATGGCCGGGCCGAGCAACCCTCATGCCCGCGTCGCGACCGCCGATCTGGCGGCCAACGGCATCGCCGGGCAATGGACCGACGTGCCAGGGCAGATGCCCGACGGCGCGGTGATCATCGCCGCTATCACCAGTTGCACCAACACCAGCAACCCGCGCAACGTCATTGCCGCAGGCCTCCTGGCGCGTAATGCCAATCGCCTGGGGCTGGCCCGCAAGCCGTGGGTCAAGTCGTCCCTGGCACCGGGTTCGAAAACCGTGGCGCTGTATCTGGATGAGGCCGGCCTGACCAAGGAGCTGGAGCAATTGGGCTTCGGCGTGGTGGCCTTCGCCTGCACCACTTGCAATGGCATGTCTGGCGCGCTGGACCCGGCGATCCAGCAGGAAATCATCGACCGCGACCTGTACGCCACCGCCGTGCTGTCGGGTAACCGCAACTTCGATGGACGTATCCATCCATACGCCAAGCAGGCGTTCCTCGCATCACCGCCATTGGTGGTGGCCTACGCCATCGCCGGGACCATCCGTTTCGACATCGAGAAGGATGTGCTGGGCGTGGTGGACGGTCGGGAAATCCGTCTCAAGGACATCTGGCCGAGTGACGAGGAAATCGAAGCGGTGGTCAAGGCTTCGGTGAAGCCGGAACAGTTCCGCCAGGTGTACATCCCGATGTTCGCCATCCAGGAAGACACCGGGCCGAAAGTCACGCCGTTGTACGACTGGCGTCCGCAAAGCACCTACATCCGTCGTCCGCCGTACTGGGAAGGGGCGTTGGCGGGGGCGCGGCCGCTCAAGGGCATGCGTCCGTTGGCGGTGCTGCCGGACAACATCACCACCGATCACCTGTCACCGTCCAACGCAATCATGCTGGACAGCGCCGCTGGCGAATACCTGGCGAAAATGGGCCTGCCGGAAGAAGACTTCAACTCCTACGCCACGCACCGGGGCGACCATCTGACCGCCCAGCGCGCCACCTTCGCCAACCCGAAACTGTTCAACGAAATGGTCCAGGAAAACGGCAAGGTCAAGCAGGGTTCCCTGGCACGGGTCGAGCCTGAAGGCAAAGTCATGCGCATGTGGGAAGCCATCGAAACCTACATGGAACGCAAGCAGCCGCTGATCATCATCGCCGGTGCCGACTACGGCCAGGGTTCGTCCCGGGACTGGGCGGCCAAGGGTGTGCGCCTGGCCGGAGTCGAGGCGATTGCCGCCGAAGGCTTCGAGCGCATCCATCGCACCAACCTGGTGGGCATGGGCGTGCTGCCGCTGGAGTTCAAACCCGGCACTGATCGCAAGACCCTGGGCATCGATGGCAGCGAGATCTATGACGTAATTGGCGAGCGCACCCCACGTGCGACGTTGACGTTGGTCATCACCCGCAAGAACGGTGAGCGCGTTGAAGTGCCGGTGACCTGCCGTCTCGATACGGCTGAAGAGGTGTCGATCTATGAAGCGGGTGGCGTGTTGCAGCGCTTTGCCCAGGACTTTCTTGAATCGGCGGTCGCCGTTTAAATCTCACGATAGGGAGTAGGTGCTTCATGGCTCATGCACCACGCTTTTCACCACAGATCAAAATCCCCGCCACCTACATGCGCGGGGGCACCAGCAAGGGCGTGTTCTTCAAATTGACGGACCTGCCCGAAGCCGCCCGTGTCCCAGGCGCGGCGCGCGATGCCTTGCTGCTGCGGGTCATCGGCAGCCCCGACCCGTATGAGAAACAGATCGACGGCATGGGCGGGGCGACGTCCAGCACCAGCAAGACGGTGATCCTGTCCAAGAGCGACCAGGCCGACCACGACGTCGATTACCTGTTCGGCCAGGTCTCCATCGACAAGCCGTTCGTGGACTGGAGCGGCAACTGCGGCAACCTGTCGGCGGCGGTGGGATCGTTTGCCATCAGCAGTGGCCTGGTGGAGCCCAGCCGCATTCCGCAAAACGGCGTGGCCGTGGTGCGGATCTGGCAGGCCAACATCGGCAAGACCATCATTGCCCACGTGCCGATGACCGATGGCGCGGTGCAGGAAACCGGTGATTTTGAACTCGACGGGGTGACTTTCCCGGCGGCAGAAGTGCAACTGGAATTCATGGCCCCGGCCGCCGAGGAAGAAGGCGGGGGCGGTTCGATGTTTCCCACCGGCAACCTGGTGGACGACCTGGAAGTGCCTGGCGTCGGTACGCTCAAGGCAACCCTGATCAATGCCGGGATCCCGACGATTTTCATCAATGCCCGAGACGTCGGTTATACCGGCACTGAGCTGCAGGGCGCCATCAACGGTGATCCAAAGGCCTTGGCGATGTTTGAAACCATCCGCGCCCACGGTGCCCTGCGCATGGGGCTGATCAAGCAACTGGACGAAGCCGCCCAGCGCCAGCACACGCCGAAAGTGGCGTTTGTCGCGCCGCCGGCGGAGTACGTTTCATCGAGTGGAAAAGCCGTAGCGGCGGGTGACGTCGACTTGCTGGTGCGGGCGCTGTCCATGGGCAAGCTGCACCACGCCATGATGGGCACCGCCGCCGTCTCCATCGGCACCGCTGCCGCCATTTCCGGCACCCTGGTGAACCAGGCTGCCGGCGGTATCGAGCGCAACGCCGTGCGCTTCGGCCACCCGTCCGGCACCTTGCGCGTCGGCGCCGAGGCCAGCCAGGCCAACGGCGAATGGACGGTGACCAAAGCCATCATGAGTCGCAGCGCGCGGGTGTTGATGGAAGGGTTCGTGCGGGTACCGGCAGACACGTTCTGATTCACTACAAAGGATCTGGGTGAAATCACCGCTGATCATTGTGGGAGCGAGCCTGCTCGCGATAGCGTCGGGTCAGCAACATCATTGTTGGCTGACACACCGCTATCGCGAGCAGGCTCGCTCCCGCAAGGTTGCGGTTTGACTGACCGGCCCGGTTCAGCCCTGTTGAAACATCTCCCTGGCCCGTTGCTCGATCTGCTCCTGAGTCAGATCTTCCTTGTGGGTGGCCAGGAACCACACATGCCCATAGGGATCCTTCAAGCTGCCGGAACGATCGCCATAGAACTGATCCTTGACCTCGGCGATCACCGTGCCTCCGGCGGCGATCGCCTGGGCGAACATGCGGTCCACATCCTCGACATATAAGTGCAGGCCCACCGACGGCGATTGGTCCGGATTGCGCAGCGGGCCTTGATCGCACGGCGTGCCGAGCATGATCGGGCTGCCGCCGATCCGCAGTTCGGCATGACCGATGCCACCGTCGGGCATTGCCAGGCGCATGACTTCAGTAGCATTGAAGGCTTTTTTGTAGAACTCGATGGCTTCGGCGGCTTTATGAATGCCCAGGTAGGGCGTAATGCTGTGGAAACCTTCGGGAATGGCTTTGACGCCCATGACGTTTCTCCTTTTTTGTATCGGGCGAAGAGAGGCTTCGTCGATTTGCGCCCATTCACTATAGGCCAGTGATTTCGAGTCGACCCACGTCCCGACGAACGCCTTACGACTCGTCCAGCAGATGTGCACCCGGCCCGCGCTCGCCCAGCACATCGCCCTGGTTACGCAGCGGGCAAGCCTCCATCGACAGGCAACCGCAGCCGATACAACCGTTCAGCCGGTCGCGCAACGCCATCAATTGGTTGATGCGTCTATCCAGGTCCTGGCTCCATTGCACCGACAGAACCTGCCAATCGGCAGCCGTTGGGGCGCGATCGTCCGGCAGGGTCTTCAATGCTTCGCCGATCTCCGCCAAGGGAATCCCCAGGCGCTGGGCAACCTTGATCAGCGCCACGCGCCGCAACACCCCTCGGGGATAGCGGCGTTGGTTGCCCTGGTTGCGGGTGCTTTTGATCAGGCCCTTGGTTTCATAGAAGTGCAGGGCGGTGACGGCCACGCCGCTACGGGCGGCCACCTGGCCAACGGTGAGTTCCTTGTGGATGTCTATCTGTGCCATAGCGGATTCATTGCTTGACCTTGACTTAAGTGGAGGTTTTACGCTGCACGCCTTCGGATCGCAAGATTCTTACGTTTGTCGAGGACCTTTCATGCACTCATCAAGGAACAATCGCAGCTTCACCCAACTGATCGAATTCGACATCGAGCCTCACTGGCAACAGGCGCTGATCACCGCCCTGTCGGAGCAGACCGAGCGCCTGGCGCGGGAGCATCAGGGCTTCCTGAGTGCCAGCATCCAGGTCAGCGAGGACGGCAGGCGCGTACTCAACTATTTGCAGTGGCAAACCCGCGAAGCGGGTGAGGTGGCGTTTCGACGGTTTGAAAGCGGTGAGCAGGATTTCTGGTGGCTGATCCAGGCCCACCGGGCCAAAGCCGTGACGTTTGGCTCGTTCCAGATGGTCCACAGCATCGAACGCAGCCCGGATAATGCGCTGCAGTGTCAGCTGGTTGGTTGAGGGTAATGAGGGATCCGGAGGGGCGATACCCACTATCAAGAGGGTTGATTTCTGCCGTGCGGGGCCGGCGGGTAGCCTTTGTTCATCGCCCCACGACACCGGACACTCGTCATGAATCGTATCCTTGCCGTTTCGCTGCTGTTGGTCGCCACCGTATTGAGCGGTTGTGCCGCCTCGTCGCCTGAACTGCGCCCCTACACCGCCGAAGAAACCCGCGAACTGGCCCTTGAAGCCTTGAATCGCCGGGGCCTGTCGTTCGATGAATATCACGCGAAAAAAGCCGAGTTGCTCGGTCCATCGCAGAAAAACAGTGGTTTCGACGATCGCGGTGAAATGAGCGCCGGACAGCCGGTGCAGTTGTCTGGAAAGCCAAGCTGAGAGACTGTACCGCCAGAAGTTTTACCCAACTGTCCATGGGTTTGCGACAGGACCAAGAGTAGGGTCATCACCTGACCACACGACGGACTGACCGCCATGACCCTTTCGCTGGACCTGCTGCTGGGCTTCGCCCTGTTTGCTCTTGTCACCTCGATCACACCGGGCCCCAACAACACCATGTTGCTGGCTTCGGGCGTGAATTTCGGCTTCAACCGCACCATCCCCCACATGCTGGGCATCAGCTGTGGTTTCTTTGTCCTGGTGCTGGCGGTGGGCTTTGGCCTGGGCGCGGTGTTCCAGGCGTATCCGCTGCTTTACACCGTACTGCGCTACGTTGGCGCGGCGTACCTGTTGTATCTGGCATGGAAAATTGCCCACTCCGGCCCGGTTTCCGAGAGCGAGTCAGGTAAGCGCACGCCGATCAGCTACTGGGGCGCCGCGGCATTTCAATGGGTCAATCCCAAGGCCTGGATCATGGCCATCGGAGCCATCAGCACCTACACGCCGCTTCAAGGCTACTTTTTCAATGTGGTGGTGATCGCGGCCGTGTTCGCCCTGATCAACCTGCCCAGTGTCAGCCTGTGGGTGGTCTGCGGCAGCCTGTTGCGCAACCTGCTGCGTGATCGTCGCTGGCTGCGTCTGTTCAACTGGGGAATGGCGTTGTTGCTGGTGGCCTCGCTGTATCCGTTGTTGCTTGAAAGCATGAGATGAGGGGCTGAGCTTCGACTGGATGCCTGCTAAGCTCGCTGTTCAGGAGCGTTCCTACGCACTTTTAAACGAAGTCTCACTTCTTTAAGGTTGATCGGGTAGTAACCTCGAACCCAACGAGAGCGCCCGATCCCGGAACAGGCTCTGCGAGTTTTCCATGAATAAACGTCCTTTATATTTCGATTACGCCGCCACTACGCCGGTGGATGAGCGGGTCATCCAGGTCATGGTCGAATGCCTGGGCTTCGACGGCAACTTCGGCAACCCGGCCTCCAGCTCCCATGCCTTCGGGCAGGAAGCCCGGCGCTCGGTGGAGCGGGCGCGGCAGCAGGTGGCGCAGTTGGTGGGCGCGCAGGCGCAGCAGATCGTCTGGACTTCCGGCGCCACCGAATCCAACAACCTGGCCCTCAAGGGTGTGGCCCAGGCGCGCGGGGCGTCCGGCGGCCATGTCATCACCAGCCTGATCGAACACAAGGCGATCCTCGACACCGCCCGGCAGCTCGAAGAGAGCGGCGTCGCGGTGACCTGGCTGGCTCCGGATGCCGAGGGTCTGATCAGTCCGCATGCTGTCCGCGAAGCCCTGCGCGAGGACACCTTCCTGGTGTCGCTGATGCTGGTGAACAACGAGCTGGGCACCGTCAATGACGTTGCGGCCATCGGCGAACTTGTCCGTGGGCACGGCGCGTTGTTCCATGTGGATGCTGCCCAGGGCGCGGGCAAGGTCAGGATCGACCTGGCCCATTGGCCGGTGGACCTGATGTCCTTTTCCGCGCACAAGATCTACGGCCCCAAAGGCATCGGCGCGCTCTACGTCGGCGAGCGTGCCCGACCGCGCCTGTCGGCGCAGATCCATGGGGGCGGGCACGAAGGCGGTTTTCGCTCGGGAACCCTGGCGACTCACCAGATCGCGGCCATGGGCGCGGCCTTCGAGCTGGCGGCCGAGTCGTTCGACGACGAACTCGACAAGATTGTCCATTTGCGCAATCGTTTGCTTGAGCCGCTGCTGGCGCTGCCTGGTGTGTGTATCAATGGCAGTGCGACCCAGCGCATTCCCCACACGTTGAGCCTGACGTTCCATGAAGGTGAGTTCAACCCGGCCGCGTTGGGCGCTTCGCTCGCTTTTTCCGCCACATCGGCCTGCAACTCGGCGAATAACACGCCGTCCCATGTGCTGCTGGCCTTGGGGCACGATGCTCGTGCGGCTGGGCGGACCATACGCCTGAGCCTGGGGCGCTTCACCCGTGAACAGGACATCGACGAGGCCGTGCGGCTGATCAAGGCCGCCTGCGTCGCGGCACCGGCATTCTGGGCCAGTACCCCCTGAGCCGGTTGCCTGGGCCTCGAACAATAATATTGATAAACAGGAGACACGATGAGTACCGAGCCTTTGACCCATGGACTGGTTCCCCAGCGCCTGGCGCGAATCCGCCAACTGATGAGCCGGGAGGGTATCCACGCGCTGCTGGTGCCGTCGGCTGATCCGCATCTGTCGGAATACCTGCCTGGCTATTGGCAGGGAAGGCAGTGGTTGTCGGGCTTCCATGGCTCGGTCGGGACCTTGATCGTGACGAAGGATTTCGCCGGGGTCTGGGCCGACAGTCGTTATTGGGAGCAGGCCACCCAGGAACTGAAGGGCAGCGGCATTGAACTGGTCAAGCTCATTCCGGGCCAACCCGGCCCTCTGGATTGGCTGGCCGAACAGACGCCCGAAGGCGGGGTGGTCGCGGTCGACGGCGCGGTAATGGCTGTGGCGTCGGCCCGAACCCTGGGCAGCAAGCTCGCGGAGCGAGGCGCACGTTTGCGCACCGACATCGATCTGCTGAATGAAGCCTGGTCCGATCGTCCAAGCCTGCCCGATCAGCCGGTGTATGCACACCTGCCACCCCAGGCTACTGTCAGCCGGGTCGAGAAACTCGCCAAGCTGCGTGAAACCCTCAAGGCGCGTGGCGCCGACTGGCACTTCATTGCCACGCTGGACGACATTGCCTGGTTATTCAACCTGCGCGGCGCGGATGTGTCTTTCAACCCTGTGTTCGTCTCGTTTGCCCTGATCAGCCAGCAACAGGCAACCTTGTTTGTGGCCCTGGACAAGGTCGATGGTCCGTTGCGTGCGGTCCTCAAGCAGGACGGCGTAACCCTGCGTGACTACAGCGAAGCAGCGAGCGCGTTACGTGACGTGCCGGGCGGCGCGAGCCTGCTGGTCGATCCGGCCCGGGTCACGGTCGGTTTGCTGGATAACCTGGGCAGTGGCGTGAAACTGGTGGAAGGGCTCAATCCCACGACACTGGCCAAGTCCTGCAAGAGCCTGGCCGACGCCGAGCATATCCGTCGCGCGATGGAGCAGGATGGCGCAGCGTTGTGTGAGTTCTTCGCCTGGTTGGAAAGTGCCTGGGGTCGTGAGCGCATCACTGAACTGACCATCGACGAACACCTGACCGCGGCTCGCAAACGCCGGCCGGATTTTGTCTCCCTGAGTTTCAACACCATTGCCGCTTTCAATGCCAACGGCGCGATGCCCCATTACCACGCCACGGAAGAAGCCCACGCGGTCATCGAGGGTGATGGGCTGTTATTGATCGATTCGGGTGGCCAATACCTGGGCGGCACCACCGACATCACCCGCATGGTGCCGGTTGGAACACCCAACACTGAGCAGAAACGCGACTGCACGCGTGTGCTCAAGGGGGTCATTGCCTTGTCCAGGGCCCGATTCCCGCGTGGCATTCTGTCGCCGCTGCTGGATGCCATCGCACGGGCGCCGATCTGGGCCGAGCAGGTGGATTACGGGCATGGTACCGGTCACGGCGTCGGTTATTTCCTGAATGTCCACGAGGGACCGCAGGTCATCGCCTACCAGGCGGCTCCCACGCCGCAGACAGCCATGCAGCCAGGCATGATCACTTCCATCGAGCCGGGGACTTATCGTCCGGGACGCTGGGGTGTGCGCATCGAGAACCTGGCCTTGAACCGCGAGGCGGGGAGCAGCGAGTTCGGTGAATTCCTTGAGTTTGAAACCCTGACCTTGTGTCCAATCGACACGCGCTGCCTGGAACCGTCGTTGCTGACCCAGGATGAAAAAGCCTGGCTCAATGCCTATCACGCCGAAGTTCAGCGTCGCCTGAGCCCGTTGCTGGAAGGCAGCGCACTGCAATGGTTGCACACGCGAACGATGGCGGTCTGACGCCGGGATCAGCCGAGGGCTTCACGGACGAAGTCCAGGCGATCCTGGCCAAAGAACAACTCATCGCCGACGAACATGCTGGGGGCACCGAACACGCCCCGGGCAACGGCTTCTTCGGTGGTGGCCTTGAGTACTTCCTTGACCTGCTCGTCAGTTGTCAGCGCCAGCACATAGCCAGGGTCGAAACCGTCTTTCTCCAGCACCGCCGCTACGGTCTGCGGATGGCTGAGATCACGGGCGTCGACCCATAAGGCGCGGAACAAACAGTCGATGAACGCCATAAAACGTTCAGGATGACGCAGCTGCATGCCGGTAATGGCGCGCATCAACGACAGCGTGTTGATCGGAAAGTACGGATTGAGCCTGAAAGCCACGCCGTAACGCCTGGCGAAGCGATCCAGGTCCTTGGCCATATGCGCGCCCTTGGCCGGCACGGTAATCGGCGACGCATTGCCCGTTGCCTTGAAGACACCTCCCAGCAACATGGGTCGGTAGACCAGTTCGCTGCCGGTGTGTGCGCAAAGCTGCGGGAGTTGGGTATACGCCAGGTAGGTCGCCGGGCTACCAAGATCAAAGAAAAACTCCACCGATTTGCTCATGGTCACAGCTCTCTTGTTGTTATGGGGAGGGGCTTACCAGCGTTCGCTCCAGGGACGCAGGTCCAGCTCGAAGGTCCAGGCGTCGCGTGGTTGGGTATGCAGGTACCAATAGTTTTCGGCGATGTGTTCGGGATCGAGGATGCCGTCTTCATCCCTGGTCGCATATTTTTCTGGAAAGTTGCTGCGGATGAAGTCAGTGTCGATGGCGCCGTCCACTACCACATGCGCCACATGTATATTCAGCGGGCCCAACTCGCGAGCCATGCTCTGGGCCAGAGCGCGGATGCCGTGTTTGGCCCCCGCGAACGCGGCGAACCCCGAGGCGCCCCTTAAACCCGCCGTGGCACCGGTAAACAGAATGGTCCCGCGCTGACGCTTGACCATGCGTTTCGCCACTTCCCGGGCATTGAGGAAACCGGAGAAACAGGCCATCTCCCAGATCTTGAAGTATTTACGGGCGGTCTCTTCGAGAATGCTGCAGGGCACGTTGGCGCCGATGTTGAAGACAAACGCCTCGATGGGGCCGATCTGGCTCTCGATTTGCTCGATGAGCGCGATCACGTCGTCTTCCTTGCGAGCGTCACAAGCAAAACCGTGGGCTTCGCCGCCCTGGGCGCGTATCGCTTCGACCAATGGGGCGAGTTTGTCGGCGCTACGGCGGGTTACGCACGCGATAAATCCTTCTTGCGCGAAGCGTTTGGCAATTGCGCCGCCTGTGGCATCCCCCGCGCCAACAACCAGTACGACCTTCTTGTTATCCATGATTCGCCTCATTGGTAAACGATCGTTAGCTGAACGAACGTTATGCTACGCTCCGGTGTACGTCAAGTTGAGCGATTAGAGGCAGGATTCATGCGTTATTCCGCCAATCACAAAATGGAAACCCGGGAAAAGCTGCTTGCCAGCAGTGCCGTCTCCGCCAAGAAATCCGGTTTTTCGACGGTGGGCGTCGACGGTCTGATGAAGGCGATCGGATTGAGCGGCGGGGCGTTTTATAGTCATTTTTCCTCCAAGGACGAGCTTTTCAAGGCCATCGTCGAGCGCGAGCTGACCCAAAGCCTGGAGCGCCTGAGCGGTGATCATGTCCTGGACTCGGCCAGGTTGGAGCGTTGTCTCAAGCAGTACCTGAGCATGAGTCACGTTGATCAACCTGAGGCCGGTTGCGCGTTGCCGGTGCTTGGCGCTGAAATCGCCCGCTCGGATGTACAGGTGCGGGAAGCTGCGCAAACGTGGATCTGTCGTTTGCATGAGAGCTGGGCGCGGATACTGGAAAGCGACAGCCTGGCCTGGGCCATCCTGTCGCAATGCGTTGGAGCGCTGGTCGTTGCGCGGATGCTGGTAACGCCGGAGATCCAGCGTAATGTCCTCGAGTCCAGCCAGGAGGAGATAAGCCGTCGAATGGCCGAGCAGCGAGTGGGTTGAGGACCGTTCGCTACTTGCAGATGACGATCATGCTGCGGCTGGTGTAGCCGGCAGGGTTGAGTCCGAAAGGATAATCCCCTGGCTCTTCGACCGCGTCCCCCGACTTGGCGATGATCTTGTAGTTCTTGGGGGCACATGAGTTGGCGGCACTGGCGGCGCATTGGTCCCAGGAGGACGTCAGGCCGGAGCAATTGATGTGCAGGGCTTTCTTGCCGCGTTTGACTTCAGTTCTCGTCGTCGCCGCGCAACCTGCAACTGCAAGTACGACGACCAATATCAAGATTCGTTTCATTCCCGTCCTTAACGCCGTCGTGGATCTCTGTCCACGTATGACTACATTCGCTTGCGCATGAAGCGTTCGTGACGTCCTGTATGAAAAATTCCATGTTTGACATTGGGTTACGGACCTAAACATGGCCTAAATGCGCGACAAATGCCAGAGCTTCGTTGAATCCTGCCTCAATCCGCCGCAATGGCGGGCTTTACGGTGTTATTCAGGGTCAGGGTTGCGCCGATTGACGCAAGGATGATGCAGGCGATCGCCATCCATTGGGCCAATGACAGGTACTCCTGAAGAAATACGAACCCTGACAGGGCGGCGACGGCGGGTTCGACGCTCATCAGGGTGCCGAAGGTGCGGGCAGGCAGGCGGGTCAAGGCGATCATTTCGAGGGTGTAGGGCAAGGCCGTGGAGAGAATGGCGACGCCAATGGCGACTGGAATCAGGCTCGGTGTCAGCAGCGTGGCCCCGGCATGGACGATGCCGATAGGGGCTACGAACAGGGCTGCGATTACCACCCCCAGCGCGGCAGTCTGTACGCCATTATCTGCCCCGGCCTTCTGGCCAAACAGGATATAGAGCGCCCAACAAACGCCCGCGCCCAATGCGTAGCCGGCGCCGACTGGGTCAATGCCGGCGGTGGTGGCTCCCGTCGGTATCAGCAGGAGCAGGCCTGTCACTGCCAGTGCAATCCAAAGGAAGTCGATTGCCCGGCGCGAGTTATAGATAGCCACCGCCAGGGGGCCGGTAAATTCCAACGCCACGGCGATTCCCAGTGGCGTCGTGCGGACTGACATATAGAAGAGGAAGTTCATGCCGCCCAGCGCCATTCCGTAGACGACCACGGTGCGCAGGGACTGGGCTGTCAACTTGGCGCGCCAGGGACGCAGTAGCAGCAGCATGATGATGCTGGCAAAAATGAGTCGTAGCGTCGTAGTGCCTTGGGCGCCTATGACCGGGAACATACTTTTGGCCAGGGAGGCACCAGATTGAATGGATGCCATGGCGATTAGAAGCAGGGCAACCGGGTACAAAGTGGAGGCCAGGCTGCGATGTGGGGGATTCATTACGGAGGCTTGTCCAGGGTAAGGGCGAGGAAAATGATTGTGTTGAGCAATATACTGCGCACTTTGGGCGGCAGCGTCTATATATAAGGCGGATTTCATTTGCCGGATGTCGCGTATGGATAGAAAAGCGAAATTAAGGGTTGACGGCAGATTCTGAGTCTCTATAATTCGCCCCACTTCCGGCGCAGCCGAAACGGAAAACTCCTTGAGTTTCAATGAGTTAGATGTTTTCTGGCAGCGCAGGACTTCAGTTCATCGAAGTCCGGAAGGAGTCGGCAGGGCAGGTTGTTTGGCTCAGTTGACGGTTCGATCTTCTCGGTCGAAAGCGGTGAAAAAGAGGTGTTGACAGCAGCGACCAACGCTGTAGAATTCGCCTCCCGCTAACGAGAGATCGGAAGCGCAAGTGGTTGAAGTTGTTGAGGTTTTGGAAAGCAAAACTTTGAAAACTTCTAAAATAACCGCTTGACAGATACACGGGGCGCTGTAGAATGCGCGCCTCGGTTGAGACGAAAGGCTCAACCCACCGCTCTTTAACAACTGAATCAAGCAATTCGTGTGGGTGCTTGTGGAGTCAGACTGCTAGTCAACAGATTATCAGCATCACAAGTTACTCCGCGAGAAATCAAAGATGTAACCAACGATTGCTGAGCCAAGTTTAGGGTTTTCTCAAAACCCAAAGATGTTTGAACTGAAGAGTTTGATCATGGCTCAGATTGAACGCTGGCGGCAGGCCTAACACATGCAAGTCGAGCGGTAGAGAGGTGCTTGCACCTCTTGAGAGCGGCGGACGGGTGAGTAATGCCTAGGAATCTGCCTGGTAGTGGGGGATAACGCTCGGAAACGGACGCTAATACCGCATACGTCCTACGGGAGAAAGCAGGGGACCTTCGGGCCTTGCGCTATCAGATGAGCCTAGGTCGGATTAGCTAGTTGGTGAGGTAATGGCTCACCAAGGCGACGATCCGTAACTGGTCTGAGAGGATGATCAGTCACACTGGAACTGAGACACGGTCCAGACTCCTACGGGAGGCAGCAGTGGGGAATATTGGACAATGGGCGAAAGCCTGATCCAGCCATGCCGCGTGTGTGAAGAAGGTCTTCGGATTGTAAAGCACTTTAAGTTGGGAGGAAGGGCCATTACCTAATACGTGATGGTTTTGACGTTACCGACAGAATAAGCACCGGCTAACTCTGTGCCAGCAGCCGCGGTAATACAGAGGGTGCAAGCGTTAATCGGAATTACTGGGCGTAAAGCGCGCGTAGGTGGTTCGTTAAGTTGGATGTGAAAGCCCCGGGCTCAACCTGGGAACTGCATTCAAAACTGTCGAGCTAGAGTATGGTAGAGGGTGGTGGAATTTCCTGTGTAGCGGTGAAATGCGTAGATATAGGAAGGAACACCAGTGGCGAAGGCGACCACCTGGACTGATACTGACACTGAGGTGCGAAAGCGTGGGGAGCAAACAGGATTAGATACCCTGGTAGTCCACGCCGTAAACGATGTCAACTAGCCGTTGGGAGCCTTGAGCTCTTAGTGGCGCAGCTAACGCATTAAGTTGACCGCCTGGGGAGTACGGCCGCAAGGTTAAAACTCAAATGAATTGACGGGGGCCCGCACAAGCGGTGGAGCATGTGGTTTAATTCGAAGCAACGCGAAGAACCTTACCAGGCCTTGACATCCAATGAACTTTCCAGAGATGGATTGGTGCCTTCGGGAGCATTGAGACAGGTGCTGCATGGCTGTCGTCAGCTCGTGTCGTGAGATGTTGGGTTAAGTCCCGTAACGAGCGCAACCCTTGTCCTTAGTTACCAGCACGTTATGGTGGGCACTCTAAGGAGACTGCCGGTGACAAACCGGAGGAAGGTGGGGATGACGTCAAGTCATCATGGCCCTTACGGCCTGGGCTACACACGTGCTACAATGGTCGGTACAGAGGGTTGCCAAGCCGCGAGGTGGAGCTAATCCCACAAAACCGATCGTAGTCCGGATCGCAGTCTGCAACTCGACTGCGTGAAGTCGGAATCGCTAGTAATCGCGAATCAGAATGTCGCGGTGAATACGTTCCCGGGCCTTGTACACACCGCCCGTCACACCATGGGAGTGGGTTGCACCAGAAGTAGCTAGTCTAACCTTCGGGAGGACGGTTACCACGGTGTGATTCATGACTGGGGTGAAGTCGTAACAAGGTAGCCGTAGGGGAACCTGCGGCTGGATCACCTCCTTAATCGACGACGGCAGCTGCTTCATGAGCTCCCACACGAATTGCTTGATTCATTGAAGAAGACGATTGGGTCTGTAGCTCAGTTGGTTAGAGCGCACCCCTGATAAGGGTGAGGTCGGCAGTTCGAATCTGCCCAGACCCACCAATTACTGGTGCACCCTGTAGCGATACGGGGCCATAGCTCAGCTGGGAGAGCGCCTGCCTTGCACGCAGGAGGTCAGCGGTTCGATCCCGCTTGGCTCCACCATTACCGATTGGTGACCCTCGTTAAAGCTTAGAAATGAGCATTCCATCAAGACGATGCTGAATGTTGATTTCTAGTCTTTTGATTAGATCGTTCTTTAAAAATTTGGGTATGTGATAGAAAGATAGACTGAACGTTACTTTCACTGGTAACGGATCAGGCTAAGGTAAAATTTGTGAGTGGCTCTTTGAGCACAATCGAATTTTCGGCGAATGTCGTCTTCACAGTATAACCAGATTGCTTGGGGTTATATGGTCAAGTGAAGAAGCGCATACGGTGGATGCCTTGGCAGTCAGAGGCGATGAAAGACGTGGTAGCCTGCGAAAAGCTTCGGGGAGTCGGCAAACAGACTGTGATCCGGAGATGTCTGAATGGGGGAACCCAGCCATCATAAGATGGTTATCTTGCACTGAATACATAGGTGCAAGAGGCGAACCAGGGGAACTGAAACATCTAAGTACCCTGAGGAAAAGAAATCAACCGAGATTCCCTTAGTAGTGGCGAGCGAACGGGGACTAGCCCTTAAGCTTCTTTGATTTTAGCGGAACGCTCTGGAAAGTGCGGCCATAGTGGGTGATAGCCCTGTACGCGAAAGGATCTTAGAAGTGAAATCGAGTAGGACGGAGCACGAGAAACTTTGTCTGAATATGGGGGGACCATCCTCCAAGGCTAAATACTACTGACTGACCGATAGTGAACTAGTACCGTGAGGGAAAGGCGAAAAGAACCCCGGAGAGGGGAGTGAAATAGATCCTGAAACCGTATGCGTACAAGCAGTGGGAGCCCACTTTGTTGGGTGACTGCGTACCTTTTGTATAATGGGTCAGCGACTTATTTTCAGTGGCGAGCTTAACCGAATAGGGGAGGCGTAGCGAAAGCGAGTCTTAATAGGGCGTCTAGTCGCTGGGAATAGACCCGAAACCGGGCGATCTATCCATGGGCAGGTTGAAGGTTAGGTAACACTGACTGGAGGACCGAACCGACTACCGTTGAAAAGTTAGCGGATGACCTGTGGATCGGAGTGAAAGGCTAATCAAGCTCGGAGATAGCTGGTTCTCCTCGAAAGCTATTTAGGTAGCGCCTCATGTATCACTGTAGGGGGTAGAGCACTGTTTCGGCTAGGGGGTCATCCCGACTTACCAAACCGATGCAAACTCCGAATACCTACAAGTGCCGAGCATGGGAGACACACGGCGGGTGCTAACGTCCGTCGTGAAAAGGGAAACAACCCAGACCGTCAGCTAAGGTCCCAAAGTTATGGTTAAGTGGGAAACGATGTGGGAAGGCTTAGACAGCTAGGAGGTTGGCTTAGAAGCAGCCACCCTTTAAAGAAAGCGTAATAGCTCACTAGTCGAGTCGGCCTGCGCGGAAGATGTAACGGGGCTCAAACCATACACCGAAGCTACGGGTATCACGTAAGTGATGCGGTAGAGGAGCGTTCTGTAAGCCTGTGAAGGTGAGTTGAGAAGCTTGCTGGAGGTATCAGAAGTGCGAATGCTGACATGAGTAACGACAATGGGTGTGAAAAACACCCACGCCGAAAGACCAAGGTTTCCTGCGCAACGTTAATCGACGCAGGGTTAGTCGGTCCCTAAGGCGAGGCTGAAAAGCGTAGTCGATGGAAAACAGGTTAATATTCCTGTACTTCTGGTTATTGCGATGGAGGGACGGAGAAGGCTAGGCCAGCTTGGCGTTGGTTGTCCAAGTTTAAGGTGGTAGGCTGGAATCTTAGGTAAATCCGGGATTCTAAGGCCGAGAGCTGATGACGAGTTACCCTTTGGGTGACGAAGTGGTTGATGCCATGCTTCCAAGAAAAGCTTCTAAGCTTCAGGTAACCAGGAACCGTACCCCAAACCGACACAGGTGGTTGGGTAGAGAATACCAAGGCGCTTGAGAGAACTCGGGTGAAGGAACTAGGCAAAATGGCACCGTAACTTCGGGAGAAGGTGCGCCGGTGAGGGTGAAGCACTTGCTGCGTAAGCCCACGCCGGTCGAAGATACCAGGCCGCTGCGACTGTTTATTAAAAACACAGCACTCTGCAAACACGAAAGTGGACGTATAGGGTGTGACGCCTGCCCGGTGCCGGAAGGTTAATTGATGGGGTTAGCTAACGCGAAGCTCTTGATCGAAGCCCCGGTAAACGGCGGCCGTAACTATAACGGTCCTAAGGTAGCGAAATTCCTTGTCGGGTAAGTTCCGACCTGCACGAATGGCGTAACGATGGCGGCGCTGTCTCCACCCGAGACTCAGTGAAATTGAAATCGCTGTGAAGATGCAGTGTATCCGCGGCTAGACGGAAAGACCCCGTGAACCTTTACTATAGCTTTGCACTGGACTTTGAATTTGCTTGTGTAGGATAGGTGGGAGGCTTTGAAGCGTGGACGCCAGTCTGCGTGGAGCCATCCTTGAAATACCACCCTGGCAACTTTGAGGTTCTAACTCAGGTCCGTTATCCGGATCGAGGACAGTGTATGGTGGGTAGTTTGACTGGGGCGGTCTCCTCCTAAAGAGTAACGGAGGAGTACGAAGGTGCGCTCAGACCGGTCGGAAATCGGTCGTAGAGTATAAAGGCAAAAGCGCGCTTGACTGCGAGACAGACACGTCGAGCAGGTACGAAAGTAGGTCTTAGTGATCCGGTGGTTCTGTATGGAAGGGCCATCGCTCAACGGATAAAAGGTACTCCGGGGATAACAGGCTGATACCGCCCAAGAGTTCATATCGACGGCGGTGTTTGGCACCTCGATGTCGGCTCATCACATCCTGGGGCTGAAGCCGGTCCCAAGGGTATGGCTGTTCGCCATTTAAAGTGGTACGCGAGCTGGGTTTAGAACGTCGTGAGACAGTTCGGTCCCTATCTGCCGTGGACGTTTGAGATTTGAGAGGGGCTGCTCCTAGTACGAGAGGACCGGAGTGGACGAACCTCTGGTGTTCCGGTTGTCACGCCAGTGGCATTGCCGGGTAGCTATGTTCGGAAAAGATAACCGCTGAAAGCATCTAAGCGGGAAACTTGCCTCAAGATGAGATCTCACTGGAGCCTTGAGCTCCCTGAAGGGCCGTCGAAGACTACGACGTTGATAGGCAGGGTGTGTAAGCGCTGTGAGGCGTTGAGCTAACCTGTACTAATTGCCCGTGAGGCTTGACCATATAACACCCAAGCAATTTGCTTGCTCCGAGCTGAGAAGCGCAAGGGCACCAGATTGCGGTGTGTGAAGACGAAATGAACCGAAAGTTCGACGCTCACAAAGCACCGAAAGCTGTCACATACCCAATTTGCTGAAGCGAGGCCAGCCGGTCACGAGTCAGTACCCGAATTTCTTGACGACCATAGAGCGTTGGAACCACCTGATCCCATCCCGAACTCAGCAGTGAAACGATGCATCGCCGATGGTAGTGTGGGGTTTCCCCATGTGAGAGTAGGTCATCGTCAAGATTAAATTCCGAAACCCCTATCTGCTGACGCAGGTAGGGGTTTTGTTTTTGTTCGTGAAAAACTCGTAACCATTGTGGGCGCATGAGACCAGGTGCCTACTGCGTCGATGGGCACCCGTTTAACCACGTAGGTGAGACGTTTATGCCTCAGGCACCGGGCAGCTCAGATCCCCTTCCTTACATCTGAGGTAAGTCTTGAAGGTCTCGACTCGCGCCTTGGTGAGCGCTGTGATGCAGTTGCCGTAGATCAGCGGATAGACGCTGCCACCCTTGACCCCAGACGCAGAGAAAGTGCATTCGGCATCACGGAAACCTATCCAGGCCCGCTGTGCTTTGACCAGTGACTGCTTGGCCTCGGGATTGTCTTTCAGGCGCGCTGTGATCTGTTTGTACAAGCTGTTCAGCTCGTTGTCGGCGGCATTCTTCTCTTGGGCCGCGCATTGGTTCATCTCGCCTTGGGTGGTGGCATTGGCGCAGTCGTCGGCTTGGGCGGCGGCAACAAAGAGCAACGGTGTCAGGGCCAAAAACAAGCGTGAGGGCATGGTCGATCTCTCCTTGAAAGGGTTGGAAAAATGCCGGGGGAGTGTACATCGCTCCTTTGGATCTGGCGTCAGTGCAGGGTCAAACAACGGCCTGATACAACTTTCCTGTTGGCCTTGTGGTCTTACAAAGCCTACTGTTGAACACAGGAGGTGACCCATGCATTTATCCGATCGCATCGAAAGAAAGATCTTGCTCAAGGCTCCCCGCTCCCAGGTCTGGCGAGCCCTGGTCAATGCCGAAGCCTTTGGCCAGTGGTTTGGCGTGGCTCTGGACGGCAAACGGTTTGTGGCGGGAGAACGGACCCAAGGCCAGATTACTTATCCTGGTTATGAACACCTTACCTGGGACGTGCTGGTGGAGCGGGTCGAGCCCGAACGGGTGTTCTCGTTTCGTTGGCATCCCTACGCCATCGAACCCCAGGTGGATTACTCCCAGGAGCCCGAAACACGAGTTCAGTTCGAACTGGAAGACATCGACGGAGGCACTTTGCTCAAGGTGGTAGAGTCGGGGTTTGACGGCATTCCCGAAGTACGCCGACTCAAGGCATTCCGCATGGACAGCCGCGGCTGGGATGAGCAGATGGCCAATATCGAAGAGTTCCTGAACAGGTCTTGAGTCGGTGCCATCGGCGGGCTTCATGGGGCTCACCTGAGGGAGCTAAGGGTTTTCGGAAGGGATGTATAGCGAATGTCTTACACGCGATGGTAGTTATGTCGACTATTGCACTTTGGATCCGACGCGTAATCTGTGCTCATCCACTGAAGCACAGGGAGTGCTCAGGATCAGGGACGATCGACCTTGCAAGGATGGCTATCGACAGGGAGTCGTAATGGTCTTGGAAAACCCGCTTCGGCGGGTTTTTTTTCGCCTGTTAAAAGGTACCACGGCGCTGTATAGCGAAAGGCTTACACATCGGCGCTGCGTTCTCGTCTTTTCCCGGGCCGGTCATGGGCTTAATCTGTATCCATCCACTGAGTACAGGGAGTGCTCGGGATCATGGATGACGGGACCAGGCATGGAATGCCAGACAGGGAGTCAAATTGGTCCTCAAAAACCCGCTTCGGCGGGTTTTTTTTCGTCTGTGAAAAAGTGTCACGGCGGTGTATCGACACCCGTGCTGGGGGAATCAGGCGCCGTTGGTCGGTAGCACCTGGGCACGCAGGCGAGCGATGTCCTTGCTGGGGGAAGCGCCAAACAGACGGCTGTATTCGCGGCTGAACTGCGAAGGGCTTTCGTAGCCCATCTTGTAGCCGACTGACGAAACGTCGCTGTTTTCCGACAGTAGCAACCGCCGGGCTTCCTGCAGGCGCAGTTGCTTCTGGTATTGCAGTGGGCTCATGGCGGTCACGGCCTTGAAGCGGTGATGCAATGCCGAAGGGCTGAGGTTGATCATGTGTGCGAGGCTGTCGATGCTCAACGGCTCGGCGTAATGGGTATTGAGCCACTCGATGGCGCGGCTGATGCGATGGGCCTGGGTGTCCGGGATGGCGATCTCATGCAAGCGCTGGCCTTGGGCGCCGCGCAACAGGCGATAGAAAATCTCCTGCTGGGCCAGAGGGGCCAGGGTAGCGATGTCGTCTGGAGTGTCGAGTAATCGCAGCAGGCGCAACACCGCATCGAGCAGTGGCGCATCAATGCGGTCCAGGAACAATCCGCGCCCGGCCCCTTGAGCCGGTACACCGATAGGGCTGGCGTCTGCGATCAGGCGGCAGATCTGGGCCGGGTCGATGTCCAGGCGAATGCACAGATAAGGTCTCTCGGGGCTGGCTTCGATGACCTGTCCGGCTAATGGCAGTGTGACCGAGACCACCAGGTAATTGAGTGGATCGTAGACGTAGCACTCATCTGCCAGCCGTACCTCCTTGCTTCCCTCGATGATCACGCATAGGCCGGGCTTGTGCACGACGTGCAGGGCATCGGTTGGCTGGTTGCTGCGAATCAGGTTCAAGGAGCCGATGGCCGTGGGGAACACTCCATTTTCTGGCGCGAAACGTTTCATCAGCGCCGCCAGTTCGGTGCGGCGTTGGTTGACGCTGTCGTCTGGCGCAACCTGTATGGACGTGGATACCGACATCCGATCAATCTCCCGGGCCAAATAATTGGATCGCGCTAGTAAAGCCGATTGCACGGCCGGCGACCATAGCCGGTTTTATTGCTACAGGATCGTGCAAGTGCGCAGGAGGATCCGGCTAACCCAGCCAGTGGCTGCTTCCCTAATCTGGACCTGTCAGAGCGCTCCCACCGAGGGCGAACACATCCAGACGAGGAAACCATCATGTCCGATATCCAGAATAAAGTAGTCGTGATTACCGGTGCCAGCAGCGGGATTGGCGAAGCCGCGGCGCGTCTGCTGGCCGCCCGTGGGGCCCGCGTGGTGCTTGGCGCCCGGCGCGTCGATCGTCTGCAAGCGCTGGTCCAGGAGCTCGAAGCCGCTGGCCAGCAGGCTTTCTGCAAAGCCGTGGACGTGACCCGCCGCGACGATGTCCAGGACCTGATCGACTTCGCTGTCGAACGTTTTGGCAAGGTGGATGTGATCATCAACAACGCCGGCGTCATGCCGCTCTCCAAGCTCGAAGCACTGAAAGTCGAGGAGTGGGACCGCATGATCGACGTCAACATCCGTGGCGTGCTTCATGGCATTGCGGCGGGCCTGCCCTTGATGCAGCGTCAGCGCAGCGGCCAGTTCATCAACATCGCATCCATCGGTGCCTACGCCGTCAGCCCCACCGCCGCGGTGTATTGCGCCACCAAGTATGCCGTGCGGGCGATTTCCGAAGGGCTGCGCCAGGAGGTCGGCGGTGATGTGCGGGTGACGGTGATTTCCCCCGGCGTGACGGAGTCGGAACTGGCCGAGAGCATTTCCGATGAAGGTGGGCGCGCCGAAATGCGCGAGTTTCGCAGGATCTCCATACCCGCCGAGGCCGTTGCCCGGGCGATTGCCTACGCCATCGAGCAACCGGCGGATGTGGACGTCAGCGAACTGGTCGTACGGCCGACGGCCAGTCCGTACTGAGTGGAACGACCGAACGGCGAGCGAACTGATCCTCTCGCCCCAAACCACTCGTGGCCCGCGCTAGGCAGAAATTTCCAACCGCGCCGCGGCACGCTGGGTGATCTGCGAGCGCACCCGGAATGATTCCGCCGCTCGCCGCTTGGCTTCTTCCAGTATCTGCGCAGGCGCGGTGTCCGGGCAGCCGGCGTCGAAGGGTGGGGCCGGGGCGTATTCGAGTTGGAGCTGGACCAGTTCGGCGGTGTCCTGATCGAACAGTTCGGCCGCCAGGGTCAAGGCAAAATCGATTCCGGCGGTAATACCGCCACCGGTGATCAATTTGCCGTCACGCACCACGCGGTCCTTGATCGGGGTGGCGCCCAGGGTTGATAGCAAACTGTGGTAGGCCCAATGGGTGGTGGCCCGCTTCCCTTGCAACAGACCCGCCGCACCGAGCACCAGCGCCCCGGTGCACACCGACGTGATGTACTGCGCTTGGCTGGCCTGGCGCTTGATGAACGCCAGTGTCTGTTCGTCCTCCATCAAGGGACCAACGCCAGTGCCCCCGGGGATGCAGATCACGTCCAGCTTCGGACAGTCTTCGAAGGTGGTGGTGGGCAACAACACCAACCCGGTGCTGGAGGTGACCGGCGCCAGGTCTTTCCAGATCAGATGCACCTTCACGTCGGGCAACGAGGCCAGCACATCATAAGGGCCGGTCAGGTCCAACTGTTGGACCTGGGGGAATAACAGCAAACCGATCTGCAATGTCATGGTGTTCTCCTTTGGCTAATGCCCGGGGGGTGGACGGTTCCACTTTAGGTCCGTAGGCTCTGGCGTATACGCCAATAAGCCCACGAATTACGCCAACATGCCCAATTCACCGAAAACCGTTCATGTCCTGGCTTTCGCCAACGTGCAAGTGCTCGATGTCACCGGGCCTTTGCAGGTATTTGCCTCGGCCAACGATATGGCCCGCCAGCGAGGCCTGCCATTGCCGTACGCCCCGACGGTGATCGCCGCCGGTGGTGGCGCGGTGGTGTCTTCGGCGGGCTTGGCATTGATGGCCGAGCCGCTACCGACCGAAGGCAGCGACACCCTGTTGGTCGCTGGCGGCTGGGGCGTGTACGAGGCGGCGAAGGATCCGATGCTGGTGGCCTGGGTCAAAGACCAGGGCCGGCGTTCGCGGCGGGTGGCCTCGGTGTGCACCGGGGCGTTCCTGCTGGCCGCCAGCGGTTGGCTGGACGGGCGTCGGGTGGTCACCCACTGGACCCGTTGTGAACAACTGGCCGAGCAGCATCCTCAGTTGCGCGTCGAACCCAATCCGATTTTCATCAACGATGGTCCGGTCTGGACCTCGGCCGGGGTCACAGCGGGCATCGACCTGGCCCTGGCGCTGGTGGAAGACGACTTGGGTCGCGCCGTGGCCTTGGAAGTCGCCCGGCAGTTAGTGGTTTTCCTCAAGCGGCCGGGTGGGCAATCGCAATTCAGCGTGACCCTGTCGCTACAGAATCAGGGTAGCCGTTTTGACGAACTGCACGCCTGGATCGCCGAGAACCTCACTCAGGACCTCGGACTGCCCAACCTGGCCGCCCAGGCGGGCATGAGCGAACGCAGCTTTGTCCGTCACTACCGCGCCGAGACCGGGCAGACCCCGGCGCGGGCGGTGGAATTGATTCGCGTGGAAACCGCCCGCCGTCTGTTGTCCGACACCGGCGTGCCGATCAAGCGGGTGGCGGTGCAATGTGGCTTCGGCAGCGAGGAAACCCTGCGCCGGAGTTTCCTGCGGGCCATGGGGGTGACGCCACAGGCGTATCGCGAGCGTTTCGCTGTCAGCCTTCAAGCAGATCCAGCAGGGCATTGAGGGTGGCTTCGGGAGCCTCCTGGGGAATGTTATGGCCAACGCCGCTCAGCACTCGACGCTCGTAGGGGCCGCTGAAGTGTCTGGCGTCTTCATCCTGTTCAGGGGCAGGCCCCACGCCGTCGTCGGCCCCGCAGAGGGAAATGCTGGGCACGCTGATGTCCGGTTGCGCCGTGAGCCGTTCTTCCAGCCATTCAAGGGTCGGATCCCCCGGTGCGTACATGAACCGATGGCGGTAGGAATGGATCACCACGTCGACGAAGTCCGGGTTGTCGAAAGAGGGCGCGGTGAGTGGATACAGTTCCGGGCCGCGCTTCCAGATCGGTGACCACAGGCGCCAGAGCCACTCACACAGCTCACGCCGGTTTTGCGTCAGACCTTCCACGCCCCGGGCGGTATGGAAGTAATACTGATACCACAGGCGATGTTCCGTCTGCGGGTCCAGCGGTTGGGTTGAACGGGGAATGTCCTGCAGGTTGTAGCCATCGCCGGTGACCAGACAGCGCACGCGCTCGGGCCACAGCGCCGCCACGATACACGCCGCCCGGCCGCCCCAGTCATAGCCGCATAGCGCTGCCTGGGGAATGTCGAGTCCGTGCATCAGGTCCAACAGGTCCTGGGCCAGCGCGGCTTGCTGGCCGGAGCGCATGATCGCCGGGTTGTTGAACCGGGTCGGGCCGTAGCCGCGCAGGTAGGGCACGATGACCCGGTAGCCACGCCGGGCCAGGACCGGAGCGACTTCATCGAAGGCCCTGGGATCATAGGGAAAACCGTGCAGCAGGATGACCGGCTCGCCGCTGGCGGGACCGTGCTCTTCGTAGGCGATGCGCAACAGCGGCGTCACCGCGAAACTGATTTTGAGATCCTGATTCATGTCGGCCTCCGGCAGCGCCCGGTTGCGCTCAGGCGGGTTCCTGATTCACGTATTTGGCCCGGTCCGGCGTGAAGGTCACGATCATCTTCGTGCTGGTACAGGTCAGCGTGCGTTCCTGGGACAAGTCGATGTCCAGGTCTTCACCGCGCAGGCCTTGCCATTGGGCGAGGTATTTGAGGCAGCCGAATTTTTCGTTTTTCTTCAGGCTACGGTTGACCCCGCCTTTCCAACCCAGCACCGGCAATTCACCGGCCAGGCAACGTTGCGCCAGCTCGGGGAATTTTGTTGCACGGTCGCGGCCGATTTCCCAGCACTTGATCAAACCCTTGTCCTGGCCTTCCCAGAGGTCTTCTCGGGTCAAGCCGGTACGGGGCGGGGTGTCGATGGTGCATTTCACGTTGGTCATGCCTGATCCTTGAGTCGGGTTTTTATCGGGCAGCTCCGCTGCACCCGTGAGAGCATCGATCTTAGGAGGGGTTTGGAGGACTGGCAACCTGAAAGGCCCCATGACAAATGAATGGGCCGAATGCCCCTGGTGCTTGTGTGTTCCTACAGAAAAGTTCGGGAACAAGAAATTTCTGACGAGTCGCGACGGTTGTCGGTTAGGAAGCAGTGGAGATAGGCTCTGCCGGTCGCTGCAAAATCAGCGACCGGGCTTGGTCGTCCGGGTTTAGAATGGCGCACGATGCCGCGCAAGCGGCTGTCTGCTTTATGGCTGGCTGTGCGTGGGAGGGCTTCGGGCCCTGCCGGGTTTCCATTCCCTGGTCGACCAACCTGCGTACAGTTCGCCACCCTCTGCTTGGTCGCGGAAATGGCGAACTCCACATTTGAATGGAGTTTCACAGTGGTCAAAATTACCCCCAATCCGCCCAAGGCTGAAAATCTCTCTGCCTACACAAACCTTGATTCAAGAAAACTTCGTGAGGCCGCCGATCGTGCGCTGAGCGTGCATCTCTCTCCAACCACCGAAGCTAAACCCGACACCCACGACGGCCAGGTCTTTTCGGTGGTTCCGGGCATCAATACCGAATCGGTGTTGACCAGCCTCAGCGAAACCCTGGCGTCGGCCAATGCGATGGCCAGTGACCTGGCGTTCGAGCTGGAAGGGTCCCGGCGGCATGTGGCGTTAGGAATTCAGCAGTTGATTGAGTTGGGTACGTTGCTGGCCAATCGTGCGCTGGATGACATCGAGCCAGCGGCCTGACATATCGCCACAAGGCGGTGTTTACTCGAGAGTGACGTCAGTCCGTCTCACGGTTGCCAGTTGTTCTTCTCCCCACTCAACTTGCGATCCAGGAAACTCGCCGCACTGATCAACGCCAGATGGCTCAGGGCCTGCGGGGTATTGCCCAGGTGATAACCATGGCCGTCGAATTCTTCGGCATACAACCCCAGGGGATTGGCGTAGCGCAGCAGTTGCTCGAATTCCAGCTGGGCCTTTTCCACACGGCCGGCACGGGCCAGGCATTCGACGTACCAGAACGAGCAGGCGACGAACGAGCCTTCAATGCCGCTGAGGCCATCGATGGGATCATCGTCGTTGCGGTAGCGGTACACCATGCCGTCGCGCACCAGATGCTTTTCGATGGCATCGAGGGTGGACAGCCAGCGCGGATCCCGGGCGCTGACAAAGCGCACCAGCGGCATCAACAGCATCGAACCATCAAGGGCGGTGCTGCCCAGGCGCTGGACGAAATGCTGGCGTTCATCGTTCCAGAAACGGGTCCAGATGTCTTTGTAGATGGCCTGGCGAGTCTCGTCCCAGCGGGTGAACGGCGCGGGCAGGGAGCGTTTGACGGCGAGGCGGATGGCGCGGTCGACGGCCACCCAGCACATGAGGCGCGAATGCAGGAAATCCTGTTTATCGCCGCGCATTTCCCAAATCCCTACGTCCTTGTCCTGCCAGATTTCGCACACCTGGTCGATCACGTTGACGGTGTGTTTCCAGCCTTCGTGGGAAATGGCTTCGCCGTATTTGTTGACCAGGTACACCGCGTCCATCAACTCGCCGAAGATGTCCAACTGTACCTGCTCGTAGGCCAGGTTGCCGATGCGCACCGGCCGCGCATTGCCGAAGCCGCTCAGGTGCGTCAGTTCGGTTTCCGGTAACTCCTGCCTGCCGTCGAGGCCGTACAGGATGTTGAGTTTGACCGGCTGTCCGCGGCAATCGCTGACACGACCGTGCATCCAGCGCATGTAGGCGTTGGCCTCTTCAACGAAGCCCAGGCGCATGAACGCGTAGACGGTGAACGAGGCATCGCGGATCCAGGTGTAGCGGTAATCCCAGTTGCGTTCGCCGCCGCGTGTTTCCGGCAGGCCGAAGGTGGCGGCAGCCAGGATGGCGCCGTGTTTGCGTGAGGTCAGCAGCTTCAGCGCGAGGGCGGAACGGTTGACCGTTTCCCGCCAGCGGCCCCGGTAGTTGGACTGGCCGATCCAGCCGCGCCAGAACGCCAGGGTCCGCTCCAGGCATATTGCACTGACATCATCCTGAAGCCGGGGATCGTCGATGCCGCCCAGCAGGAACTCGGCGCTCTGGCCTTCCTGCAGGGTGAATTCGGCCACCGCTGCGTTGCCGTCCAGGCTCATGGCCTGGTCGCCGCGCAGGCGCAGGCTCGGTTGCCCCTGCGCCTTGAAGCAGACGTGGGCGCCTTCCAGGTGCGCGGTGGTGGTGGCCCGGGCGTAGTCATGGCGCACTGCGCAGCGCATGCGAAACGTCGCGTGGCCGACCGTCATGTGCACCTTGCGCATCAGCAACGGCAGGTCATCTTCGGTGTCGCCGATGGGCAACAGATCGGTGATTTCCACCACTACGCCGTCGCTCAGCCAGCGGGTTTGCAGCACATTGGTGTCGGGCAGGTAGATCTGCTGGCGCCGGGCGTCCGGCAGGTCGGGCGCGATCTGGAAAATGCCCGCTTGCGGGGTGTCCAGCAGTGAACAGAAGATCGACGGGCTGTCGAATTCCGGCCAGCAGAAGAAGTCGACGCTGCCCCGGTCGTTGACCAGCGCGGCACTGCGCATGTCGCCGATGATGCCGTGGTTTTCAATGGGGCTCTGTGGTTCGTCATGGTCAGCCATTGCCGCGAAACCCCGGATAAAGGCTCATCCCGCCATCGATGAACAGCGTGGTGCCCACCACATAATCGGACAGGTCCGACGCCAGCCAGACCACTGCGTTAGCGACATCTTCCACGTCGCCGATACGACCATAAGGAATCAGCTCCAGCAGCTTTTGCCCCTGTTCGCCCTCGGTGACCTCCCGGTTGATGGCGGTGCGGATGGCGCCAGGGGCGATGCTGTTGATGCGGATGCGATGGTGACTGGTTTCCTGGGCCAGGCTCTGCATCAACAAGTCGATACCGCCCTTGGACGCCGCGTAGTTGATGTGACCAGCCCAAGGAATGCGCTGATGAACCGAACTCATGTGGATGATTTTTCCGGCTGCCCGGGAAACACCCTGGCGAATGCCCTGGCGGTTGAAGACCCGCAGCGCGGCGCGAGCGCAGAGGAACTGGCCGGTGAGGTTGACGCCGATCACGGTGTTCCAGTCGTCCAGGCTCATGTCGACGGCTGCGGCGTCTTTTTGCAGGCCGGAGTTGGCGACCAGGATGTCCAGCGTGCCGAAGGCCTCCACGGCCTGGGCGAACAGCCGCTCGACCTCTTGCTCCTGAGATACATTGGCGCCGAGGGTGATGGCGCGGCCGCCGTTGTCATTGATCTCGCGGGCCAGCGCTTCGGCCGGGGCCGCGTTGGAATGGTAATTGAGCACCACGGCGGCGCCGGCGGCGGCCAACGCCCTGGCCGAGCCCGCGCCAATGCCGGAGCTGGCGCCGGTGACGAGGGCAACTTGTTGCGCGAGGGAAATCTGCATGGGCTTAGCACCTGAACTGAGGGCTTTACCTGCTGACTGGCGTGGAGCATGCAGAGTTCATTTAGGGGAGGCAGTCTTCATGTTCCCCGGGCTCAACTCCCCGACGCGGCTTCCTGGCGCGTCGCAACCATGAACACCCGTGGAAACGGCAGCAGCACCGTACCGTCGTCGAGGGCCGGGTAAGCCTGTTCGACGGCGCGGAGGTACTGCTCCAGGTACTGCGCACGCTGCCCCTTGTCCAATGGCTCGAGAAACGGCCGCAAACCACTGCCCTTGAACCATTCCACCACACCCGCGGCACCGCCGGCCAAAGGGTGATGGTAGGTGGTACGCCACACATCGACGCGACTGCAATGGGGTTTCAGGATCGAATAGTAGGTGCTTGCGTCCGCCACTTCCGTGCGGGTATCGGCCGCCCCGGCCAATTGCTGGGCCCAGGGTCCACTGGCGGCGATGTCGCGCATCAGGCGGTGGGAAGGCTGATGGAGCGTGTCGGGCATCTGGATCGCCAGGGTGCCGCCCGGCGCGAGTTTGTTCACCAGCGACGGCAGCAGGGTGGAATGGTCGGGCAGCCATTGCAGCACGGCGTTGGCGAAGATCACATCGAACGGTCCGGGCTCGTCCCATCGGCCGATATCGGCGATGTCGAACGCCACGGCGGGCAGGCGCTGGCGAGCGGCGTCGATCATGTCGCCGGAACTGTCCAGGCCGCGCACGGTTGCCCCGCTGAAATGCTCCACCAACAGTTCCGTGGAGTTGCCGGGGCCGCAACCCAGGTCGATCACCGAGCGTGCTTCCACAGGGGGAATGGCGGCCAGCAGGTCCCGGGCAGGGCGGGTGCGTTCCTGTTCAAACGTGACGTATTGCCTGGCGGACCAGCTCATGGGGTTCTCCTTCGTCGAAATCGAATCGGGTCGCCGCAGTATAAAGGTGCCAGAGGGATGAGGCGCGTACCTGTTAGTTCTTACAGCAGACAGGTCGATTGACCCGGAATACATTGCCCAATGACATGAGGGGCATCCACCAAGGAGTCATCGAATGGAAACCAGCAAGGGCATCCTGATTACATTGACCGAGAAAACCGGCCAGACCTACCGTGCGGTAGAGATCGATTTCGTGACCCGTATGGCGGGCTTCGTCGATGACGACCCGGATAACGAATTCCACGACTCGATCATCTCGTCCTACAGCTTGCGTGTTTCCAGGAGGGCGCCGGAAGGGCCGTTCAACCAGGTTTCGGCGCATGGCGATATCGATCGTGACAACGATGTGGACGCCGATGACAAGCAGGTCTTGATTGACCTCGCCATCGCCGCGAGCAAGATTTCGGCGCCGACCTGAGCGGGAACCGAGCGCGGGTCTGAACCTATCAGCCGCGTCCCCCTGACCCGATATGAAAACAAAGAGGTGTCGGGGCCGATTCCGCCAGGCGAAAACCTGATTCCGATGATGCTGCTTCTACGCACGGGCCTGGTGGCGTTGTTGCTGGGCTTACTGAGTGTGGCGCCACGGGTTGGCGCAGTTCCCGAATCGCTGCACGTGCTCGGGCGCTCCCATGTGGATGACTATTCGGTGTCCCTGGATGAGGCCGACCGGGTCTGGTTGCGGCGCAAGGGCAGGTTGCTGGTGGGAGCCTCGGCACCGGATTACTCACCGTTCAGCATCACCGGCAATGACAACGATTACGAAGGTCTGACCGCCGACTATGTCCAGTTGCTCGGGCAGTTGTTGCAGGTCGAGGTGCAGGTGCGGCGCTACCCGTCCCGTCCCGAATCGCTCCAGGCGTTGCACGGCGGTGAGATCGACCTGCTCGGTACCGCCAACGGCTTCGAGGCCGCTGACCCGGACCTGATCATGTCCCAGGCCTATGCCGATGACTTGCCCACCCTCGTGGCGCGCATTGATGACAGCCAGGACCTGCCTCCGGACCTGGCGGGCAAACGCTTGGCGATGCTGTACCACTATTTGCCGCCGGCCAAGGTCGAGGCGTTCTATCCCGATGCCACCTTGCAGTTGTACCCCTCGACCTTGAGTGCCATTGGCGCGGTGGCGTTCGGTCAGGCCGATGTCTACCTGGGGGATTCGATCAGCGCCAACTACCTGATCAGCAAGAACTACCTGAACAATATCCAATTGGCGGATTTTTCCCGCATGGAGGTGCAACCGTTCGCCTTCGCGATCAAGCGTGATAACCCGCGCTTGTTGCGCATTGTCGATGCCGCCCTGCAAGCGATCCCCACCCCTGAACGCATGAGCATCCTGCGGCGCTGGAGTGCCGGTGGCGCCAGCATGCCGGGGCAGCAGGCGCTGCATTTCAGTGTTAATGAACAGCGTTGGCTGGATGCGCATCCGCGGATCACGGTGGCCGTCAATGAACATTTCCCGCCGCTGACGTTCGTCGATGACCAGGACCATGTCCGCGGCATCAGCGCCGATGTGCTGGCCAGGATCAGCTTGCGTACCGGCCTGAAGTTCAATCTCCAGCGTGGCAGTTCGCTTGACGGCCTGATCGAACAGGTCAGGAGTGGCCAGGCCGATGTCCTGGCGGCGGCGCCCGTGACCCCTGAGCTCGAGCAATCCCTGCGCTTTACCCGACCCTACCTGAGCGCGCCATTCGTGCTGGTGACACCGCGCAAGGCCAAGCTCCCGCCGACTCTGGACCGGATGGACGACAAGCGTCTGGCACTGACGCGGGGCAACGTGCTGCATGAATACCTGCTGGAGCAGTTCCCCCGTGTGCAGTTGGTTCCAGCGCAAAACACTGCCGATGCCATGGCCATGGTCGCCGCCGGCACGGTGGACGGCGCAGTCAATTCGCTGATCAGCGCCCGTTACCTGATTTCGCGGCAGTACCGCGACAGGCTGCAGATCACCAGCACCGTGGGCACCCTGCCGGCGCGTGTCGCCCTGGCGACCCGACGGGATGCGCTGGAGCTGCATTCGATCCTGGACAAGGCACTGCTGAGCATCTCCCCCGAAGAAATGGATGAGCTGACCAATCGCTGGCGCAGTGAAGTGGTGATCGACGACAGCTACTGGTTGCGTAACCGCACCACCATCCTCCAGGGGTTTGCCATCGCCGCGCTGTTGCTGTTGCTGGCCCTGGGCTGGGTCGTTTATCTGCGGCGGCTGCTGGAGCAGCTGCATGTTGCCAAGGAAAGCGCCGACGACGCCAATCGGGCCAAGACCACCTTCGTGGCGACCATGAGCCATGAAATCCGCACGCCGATGAATGCGTTGATCGGCATGCTGGAATTGGCCCTGAAAAAAGCCGACCAGGGTGTCGTGGACCGGGTTGCCATCGAAGTCGCTTCCGACGCGGCCCAGGGGTTGCTGGGCTTGATCGGCGACATCCTGGACATTGCTCGTATCGAGTCGGGGCGATTGTCCCTGGCGCCGGAGCGGGCCAACCTGGCGCAACTGGTCGAGTCGCTGACGCGGATGTTCGAAGGCCTGGCCCGGCAAAAACACCTGCGTCTGCAGCTGGACCTGGACCCGGCGATCGACAAGGACGTCTTGATCGATCCCTTGCGCTTCAAGCAGATCGTGTCGAACCTGCTGAGCAACGCGATCAAATTCACCGATCAAGGCCAGGTACGCCTGAGCGTGCAAGCAACCTCCGGTCATGACGACAAACGCCTGGGCATTCGCCTGCGGGTGGAGGACACCGGCAGCGGGATTTCCCAGCAGGACCAGCAACGCCTGTTCAGCCCCTTTACCCAGGCTGGCAATAATCGCCAGTCCGCCCGCAGCGGTTCCGGGCTGGGGCTGATGATCAGCCGCACTCTGTGCGAAATGATGGGTGGCACCCTGGCATTGAGCAGCGCCCCGGGGGCGGGCACGCAGATCGAGATCCTGTTGCGCCTGCCCTTGCTCGACGCCCAGGTGCAAGCACCGTCGGCCGAGGTCGAGGCGTCGGTGCCGACCCAGGCCCTGGACATCCTGGTGATCGATGACCATCCGGCCAATCGCCTGCTGCTGTCGCGGCAACTGAGCTACCTGGGGCACCGGGTCCAGGAGGCCGGGGACGGTATCCAGGGTTTGCAGGTCTGGCGCGCCGGACACTTCGATGCGGTCATCACCGATTGCAACATGCCATTGATGAGTGGCTATGAACTGACACGCGCCATTCGCGACGAAGAGCGGGCCCAAGGCTTGTCCCGTGGGGTGATCCTGGGATTTACCGCCAACGCCCAGCGCGAGGAAAAGGAGCGCTGCATCGACGCCGGGATGGATGACTGCCTGTTCAAACCCATCGGCCTCAAGGAACTGCAGGCGCGCCTGGGTTCGCTCAGCGCGTCGCTTGACGAGGAGGAGGCCGTTGCGTTGACCGACAGTTTCGATCTGACCAGTCTCGAACAACTGACCGGCGGCGACATCGTCTCGATCAAGAAACTGCTGGAGGAATTGATCAGCAGCAATGCTGACGACAAGGTACGACTCATCGAGTTGTTCAGCCGACACGATGTCTCCGGGCTCGCGGATCTGGCGCACCGGATCAAGGGCGGGGCGCGAATCATCCAGGCGCAAGGCCTGGTCGCCGCATGCGAGTCGGTGGAAAGCGCCTGTCGAAGCGCTGACGGCATGTTGCTCGCCAATGCGGTGGGTGACTTGCGCCAGGTCATGGACTTCCTCAGCGAACAATTGGAGACCCATGTGGCGAAGGACCTTGCTCCTCCCGGCGCCTTGCGCGAATGACTTCCTACAACCGTGTATCGAGGAGGGCTTTTTCCGACTGTTTTTAAGACTCGTCCTACAGCGTCCCTCAAAAGCTTCCTCTAGCCTGAGGCCCCTTAACGTTTACGAGCCGGTTCATATCCGTCGCGTTGTCATTGGGAAGCCTGTCATGCCGAATAAAGCACTACGTATCATGATTGCCGATACAGACCCTTCTCATCGAATGAAGCTTGAGTACCTGTTCAATCAACAGGGCTATTTCCGGATTGCGCCCGTGAGCAGTGCGCAGGAGCTGATGACATTGATGGCGTTCGGTATCGAGCCGTTCGACCTGCTGGTCGTCGACGCCTGCCTGGCGGAAGGGGTGTTGGATCTGCCGGGGTTCTTCCTCGATAACCCGCAGGTGCGCCATGGAATGATCTACAACGCGCAACAGGGCGGGCTCCTGTCGGTCCCTGTCGCGCGTCGGGCAAGCGTGCAGTTGCATCCTGCGCCGCTACCGGATCTCGCCGCCCTGGCGCGTCTGATGGCACGGGTCGATCCAGCGGACCGCGAAGCGGGCCATTCTTGGAGCCGTCCCCTCAGGCACAGCCACGGCGGCTGATCCTGACCATTGGTCGGCACTGTCAGACCTGACAGGTGGCCGGGCCTGTGGCTTGTGCAAGAGTCCGCTGGAGCATGGCATCGGCGTAGTTTGTATTCATCTGGGGAGTTGCCTTGAAAGACGTGTTGATCGTGGATGACCACCCTGTCATACGGGGGGCATTGCGGCTGATTTGCCAGAACGAGGGGTTTACCCAGATCAGGGACGCCAATGGCGTGCTCGATGCCAGGGCCCTGATCAAGGAGCGCACGCCTGAACTGGTGATCCTGGATCTGGTGATGAACGGCTTCGATGGCCTGGACTTGCTGGTCTGGATCATGGCCCAGTACCCCGAGTGCGGCGTGCTGGTGTTCACCTCCCAGGATGCGCAGCACTTCTGCAACCGCTGCATCTCGGCTGGGGCCAGGGGCTTCGTGACCAAGAAAAGCGATCTGAAGGAACTGACCAAGGCCATTCATGCCTTGAAGTCCGGTTATTCCTATTTCCCCCAGATGCCTGTCAGGCTGGACTTCCAGCAGCGCACCGAACAGCAGGCCCTGGAGAGCCTTTCCACTCGCGAACTGTCCATTCTGCGAATGCTGTCCATGGGCATGCGCGGCAAGGATGTCGCCGAATCCTTGTACCTGAGCCCGAAAACCGTCAGCACCTACAAGACCCGGCTGCTGGAAAAGCTTGGCTTGAAGACCCTGGTGGGTTTATCGGATTTCGCCAAGCGCAATCACCTCTGAGTCGTGGCTTTTCCCTGTGGGAGCGAGCCTGCTCGCGATGCGGGCAACTCGGTCTATCCGCAGACCGCGTTATCGTTCATCGCGAGCAGGCTCGCTCCCACATGAAGCTGCACTACGCCATATCACTCTGGCTGAATTCCTCGGCCAGAAAATCGATCAATGTGCGCACCGACGGCAACAACCCGCGACGTGACGCGAAGATCGCGTGGACAATCCCGCAATTCGGTGCCCAGCCCGGAATCAGTTCCACCAGTCGCCCGGCCGCCAGGTCATCGCGAACCAGCACGTAGGGCAGGTGAGCAATACCGATGCCTGCCAGCGCCGCTTGGCGCAGGGCCAGCAAATCGTCGGTGACCATGCGTGGCGCATGGCGGATCAGCGCGCTGGCGCCGTCCGGCCCCGACAACGCCCACTGATACTCCCGTTGCGCCGCTCCCCAGTGCAGGCTGGGCAAGCCGTTGAGGTCGGCCGGGGAAGCGGGGGAGGACAAGCGTTCCCGATAAACCGGGCTGCCCACCAGGCATTGGGTGCTCTTGCCCAGCGCTTTCATCACCATGTCGGTGTCTTCCAGCGGCGGGAAGCGCACCCGTAACGTGATATCGAACCCTTCGTGAATCAGGTCGACCCGGCGGTTGGTGCTTTCGATGAACAATTCCACCCGTGGGTAACGGATCATGTAGCGGGTCAGCATCGGCCCGACCCAACTGTTGAGCAACGCCGTCGGACAGCTGATGCGCACCAGCCCCTGAGGTTCGGAGCGGTTGCGCTCGATCACTTCCGCCGCGCTCTCGGCCTCGACCCGCATCGCCAGGCAGCGCTGGTAGTAGGCCTGGCCGATTTCCGTCAACGAACAATGCCGGCTGGTGCGGTGGATCAAGCGCACGCCCAGGCGCTCTTCCAGCTGTGCGATGCGTCGGCTGAGCTTGGACTTGGGCATGTCCAGCGCCCGGCCGGCGGCGGCGAAACCGCCGTGTTCGACCACTTGGGTGAAATAGTAGAGCGTGTTCAGGTCTTCGATGATCGTTCTCCAGATAGAACGCTAAAGCCGATTTTTGCAGTCTAGTGCCTCAAAGGTCTCAGTTTTAAGCTGTACCCATCGAATCGCAACACCTGATTGGGAGACACAGCATGAAAAAGATCATTGGTCTGTACACCAGCCCGCGACCCCATTGGGTCGGTGATGGCTTCCCGGTTCGCACGCTGTTTTCCTACGACAACCTGGGCAAGCACATCAGCCCGTTCCTGCTGCTGG